>JACPWS010000100.1 GCA_016196925.1 Burkholderiales bacterium
CGGTTTCTGGATGATCTCGACGATCTTGTGGCCGAGGCCGTTGATCAGCGCATAGATCAGCGCGACGTGAAATAAAATGACCAGCCCTATGCCGAGAAACTTCTTGCCCGGCTCTTGCTGGCGATCTGAAAAATCCATTCCGATTGTCTCCTCGATCTTAGAATGTGAAGGCGGTAATCATAACCGCTGTTGGGGAAAAATCCGTCCTACTTTTTTGAAAATTTCCATAAATTTCCCTGGGCGCCGCCGGCCGCGGGCCGTGCTTCAGTTAGATACTGCTTAGTCTTGCTTAGTCTTATTAACGCTCTACAAACACCACGCTGCTGCGCGCCGGAATCACGAAGCGGCCCGATGCGCGGTCGTAGCGCGCGGCGCCGGCAATGCGGCGGTCGCCGGCACCGGCGCGCAAGTGCACCGGGTGCAGCACGTAGGCGCGCTCGCTTTGTTCGGGAATAAGCAATTGCTGCGCTGTAGTACCGACATTGATGAAATAGATCAGCGAGCGGAAGCCGGCGCCCGGATAGCCGGCGCCGTCCAGTGCGGCGGCGATCAGCAGCGGATTTTGCCGGGCGCCGGTATTGTAAAAATGCAAGCGCTGTCTGATCTCGGCGGCGCTGTTCAGGCGGAACAGGCTGGAGCTGGCGCGTATCCGCAGTAAGTCGCGGAACATGTCGCGGCTCATCAGGATTTCGCGCCGGCCAGGCTTGATGTCCGGGTTGGCCAGCAAGGGCTTGATATACGGATAAAACTGGGCATTGTCCGGCTTTTGCGGCAGTCCGGTCGCGAAATAATTGTCGTTATAACTCCAATCGAGGCGGTTGAACCAGTCGCCCGAATTGTAGCTGTTGCTGTCCAGCGATTTGGAACGCAGGATGTCGGAGCCGGCGTGGAAATACGCGACGCCCTGGCTGAGCGCGGTGATCGCCAGCCCGAGCGCCTGTACGCGCACGCGGTCCGCTTTGCCGGTGTCGGCCGGCAAGCGGTAGGCATTGATGTCGAACAGGGTCTGGTTATCGTGATTTTCCACATAATTGACGACTTCCGACGGCTGGCTGGCGTAGCCGGCCGGCTGGCCGCCGTAATCGATCTCTTGCAGCGTCTGTATCTTGTCTTGCCAGGTTTGTAGCGGGTAATCGCGGATGGAACCGGCCAGGCCGACGCGCACCATGTCGGCCGCGCGCAGCAAGTCGGAAGGCGGGCGATTTTTATCGGCCAGCGCGTTCGGCGCATAGACCAGGCCATTGATATAGCCCTGGTTCTTGACGATGCCTTCGGCGCTGTCGCCCTGGCCGCCGCCGCGCACGGCGTCGCGGCCGCGGTCGCTGAAAGTGCCGATGTGGCTGCCGTTCAGCGCGAGTTGCGATGCTTGCACGAAACGCGCGCCATGCGCGACTTCACCGAAGTCCCAGCCTTCGCCTATCAGCTGGATGTCGCGTCCGCTTTCCGCCTTCAGGCGCGCCTGCACCTGCTCCATGGCGGCGCGCGGCTGGTGCCCCATCAAGTCGAAGCGGAAAGAATCTATCTTGTAAGCCTGGGCCCAGAGCGCGACCGAATCCGTCATCAGCTTGGCCATCATCCGGTTTTCGGTGGCGGTATTGCCGCAGTCCTGACAAGTCGATTGCTCGACCGCGCCGGCGGCGTTCAGGCGGTGGTAATAGCCGGGCACGATGCGATCGAGCACCGATTTTTCATGCTGACCGGCATACATGGTGTGGTTGTACACCACATCCATGCCTACCCGCAGCCCGGCCTTGTGCAAGGCCAGCACCATCTGGCGGAATTCGAGGATGCGGCGCGCGCCGTCGGCCGCGTCGCTGGCATAGCTGCCCTCGGGCGCATTGTAGTGATACGGGTCGTAACCCCAGTTAAAGCAATCGTCGGCCGCATGCGCCATGGCGAGCGCTTGCTGCCGTCCGCTGACGGCGCCGCCGCTGATTTTCGGCGTGCGGCAGCCGGTTTCCGGCACCGAGGCGATATCGAATACCGGCAATAAATGGATGTCGGTCAGGCCGGCCTGGCGCAAGGCGCGCAAATGCCGCATGCCGCGCGAAGCGCGCTCGGTAAAGGCCAGGTATTTGCCGCGATGCGCCGGGCGCACGCTGGCGTCGTTGATGGAAAAGTCGCGCACATGCAATTCATACACAGCCATGTCGGTCTGGTGTTTGACGCTGGACGGGAGCGCCTGGGCGTCCCAGCCGGCCGGCTTCAGCGCAGGCGCATCGAGGCTGGCAATATAGCTGCGCCGCGAATCGGCGCTCAGGCTGACGGAATACGGGTCGCTCACCAGATTGCGCACCAGCCCGCGGCCCGGAACATAGACGTCCACCACGTAGTTGTAATAGCGGCCGGACTGGCGTTGCGGCAGTTGCAGTTGCCAGACTCCGGTGTCGGGCATGAATTGCATGGCGGCGATCGCGCCGGCGCGGCCGGTGCTGCTTGCATAGCTGCAGACGGCGACGTTTTGCGCGGTCGGCGCCCATAGCTTGAACCCGGTAGCCGGCTGGCCGGCGCTGTCGATATTCACGCCGAGGTCCTTGACGGCGGCGGCGCTTGCATACAGGTCGTCGAGCGCGCCGGCCAGCTGGAGGTTGGTGGCATCTTGCACCTCGCCGGCGGCATTTTCCTGCACCAGCAAGACTTGCCGGCGCAGCAGGCTGCTTAGTTGCTGGCCATCGGCGGCCTCCAGCCGGAGCACGGCGCCCGGCGCAATAAAGCCGAAACGTGCGCGCGCGGCGGCGTCGGCGGCAGCCGGGTGCAGCGTCAGCACGCCATAGTCGCCGCCGATCTTACTGCCCGGCTTGAATTGCAGCGTCCCGTTGTGCGGGTAATACAGGCGGTAATTGCCGTTCGCCGGCTTGCCCGGCCACTGCAGCAATTGCCGGTTCAGCCAGTAGGCGCGCGCATCGGAGGCGGTATCGCCGGCTTCCAGCACGGTTTGGAAGCTGCCCGGGTTGCAGCTGTCCAGCGTCGCCGGGGCGGCCATGGCGCCGGCAGCGAGCAGGGCGACGCCCATCCCCAGCAGCAACGACGGCAAGCGGTATTTGTGCGCCGCGCTCGGGGCCGGCGTGTGTTGCAAATCAGTTGCCACCATGGTCTCCTCAATGGAAAAAAGTAGTGCGACTACATAAAATTATTATTAATTATCCTGATTTTTCGCGACGCATTCTGCAGCGCAGGCGCAGCTTTCGAAAATTTTACCGCATTCCATGTGAATTTGTTAGACATCGCCACTTGAGTTATGTAGTATTGTTACATAGATTGACCTCGGTTAATGCCGGCGTAGCCGGTCCCGGATATTGCCGCTTAAAAACAAGAATGGTGAGATGTTGACGCAAGAGATGAAAATACCCGGCACTGCCGCCCCGCGTTTGCTGGCCGACATCGGCGGCACCAATGCGCGGTTTGCGCTGGAGACCGGCCCGCAACAATTCGAGGCGGTGGCGGTGCTGGCCTGCCATGCCTACGCCGATTTGCAGAGCGCGATTGCCGCTTATCTCGCCAGCCCTGCCGTGCAACGGCTTTGCCAGGGGAAGCTACTGCATGCGGCGCTGGCGATCGCCAACCCGGTCGAGGGCGACACCGTCAGCATGACCAATCATCACTGGACGTTTTCTATCGAGGCGCTGCGGCGCTCGCTAGGGCTGCAGACTTTAGTGGTGGTCAACGATTTCACCGCACTGGCCATGGCCTTGCCGCTTCTGACGGAAAACCAGCGCGTCAAGATAGGCGGCGGATGGCCGCAGCCTGAGCGTGCGATCGGCTTGATCGGCGCCGGCACCGGCCTCGGCGTATCCGGCATCATCCCGGCCGGCGAGCGCTGGATACCGCTGCGCAGCGAAGGCGGCCATGTCACGTTTTCGCCGGCCGACGAGACTGAAATCGATATCCTGCGCCTGGTCTGGCAAGAATATCCGCATGTCTCGGCCGAAAGGCTGATCTCGGGCATGGGGCTGGAATTGCTGTACCGCGCGTTTTGCCGTCTGGCCGGCCTTAACAATATGGAAGCGCTGAGCGCGGCCGAGATCAGCGGCCGCGCCCAGCAGCGCTCGTGCGCGATCTGCCTCAGGACGGTCGAGTATTTCTGCGCCATGCTGGGTACCGTGGCCGGCAACCTGGCGATGACGCTGGGCGCCACCGGCGGCATGTATATCGGCGGCGGCATAGCGCCGCGCCTCGGCCGCTTGTTTGGCGAGTCGGCCTTCCGCCAGCGTTTCGAAGCCAAGGGCCGCTTCGCCGATTACCTGGCGCAGATCCCGACTTACCTGATTACCGAAGAATATCCGGCCTTCCTCGGGGTCTCCGCGCTACTGGCGGAAAGGCTGGCAGCCGGCGCCTGACCCCGATTTACCGATAGCACGCCATGACTAAATTTCAAGACTGGTGGAAGGATGCCGTCATCTACCAAGTCTATCCGCGCAGTTTTTTCGACAGCGACGGCGACGGCGTCGGCGACTTGCCGGGGATTCACGCCAAGCTCGATTACATCGCCGCGCTCGGCGTCGATATCGTCTGGATTTCGCCTTTCTTCACCTCGCCGATGAAGGATTTCGGCTACGACGTCGCCGATTACTGCGATGTCGACCCGCTGTTCGGCACGCTGGCCGATTTCGACCGCTTGCTGCAACGCGCGCATGAACTGGGTTTGAAAATCATCATCGATCAGGTGCTGTCGCATTGCTCCGAGCAGCATCCGTGGTTCGTCGAGAGCCGCAGCAGCCGCGACAATCCGCGCGCCGACTGGTTCGTCTGGGCCGACCCGCAAGCGGACGGCACGCCGCCCAACAACTGGCTGGCGGTGTTCGGCGGCTCGGCCTGGCAATGGGATGCGCGGCGGCGCCAGTATTTCATGCATAACTTCCTGGCCAGCCAGCCCGACCTGAACTTCCATCATCCTGAAGTGCAACAGGCGCAGCTAGAGAATATGCGCTTCTGGCTCAAGCGCGGGGTGGACGGCTTCCGCCTCGATGCCTGCAATTTCCATTTCCACGATAGGGCGCTGCGCAATAACCCGCCGGCCGGCCGGCGCCAGGATAATGCGGTGCAAGACAACAACCCTTACGGCATGCAGCTGCACCGCTACGACAAGACCCGGCCGGAAAACCTGGCCTTCCTCGAAAAAACGCGCCGCCTGCTGAACGACTACGGCGCGATCGCCGTCGGCGAAGTCGGCGCCGACGATGCGCTGGCGGTGATGGCCGCTTACACCGCCGGCGGCGACAAGCTACACATGGCGTACAGCTTCAATCTGCTGACCCCGGAATTTTCTGCGCGCTACATCCGCGACCAGGTCGAGCAAGCCGAGGCGCGTCTGGCCGGGGCCGGCGGCGGCTGGCTCTCGTGGTCGCTCGGCAATCACGACGTGCCGCGCGTGCTGAGCCGCTGGGGCGGGGCGCAGGCGACGCCGGCCTGCGCCAAGCTGTTGCTGGCCATGCAACTGGCGCTGAAAGGCACGCCTTGCCTGTATCAGGGCGAAGAGCTGGCGCTGAGCGAAGCCGAGATCGCCTTCGAAGACCTGCAAGACCCGTACGGCATCGCGTTCTGGCCCGAATTCAAGGGCCGCGACGGCTGCCGCACGCCGCTGCCGTGGGATGCTAAGGCGCCGCAAGCCGGCTTTAGCACAGCTAAGCCGTGGCTGCCGCCCGCGCCGGAACATGCTACCTTGGCGGTTTCCGTGCAGCAGGCGGAGGCCGGCTCCATGCTGAATTTCACCCGCCGCCTGCTGGCCTGGCGCAAGCAAAACCCGCAATTGCGGCGCGGCGAGATCGTCTTCTTCGACGCTCCGGAACCGGTGCTGGCCTTGCGCCGCGATCTGGCCGGCGCCCCCGCCATCCTGTGCGCCTTCAACCTCGGCGATCAGGCGCTGGAATTCGCGTGGCCGGCCGCAGCCGGCGCGCGCAGCCTGGACGGCCATGGCTTGCCGGGCAGCGCCAGCGGCGGCACGGTCATGCTGCCGGCTTACGGCGCCTGGTTCGGCGTCGTGGCCCCGGCCTAGCAGCTTCCCAATCCGCGCGCGTCATGGCGTACACCGCCGTATCCATGTCACACCAGCGCTCCACGTCGCGGTATTGCATGCCCAGCTTTTGCATGACCTTGGCTGAGCTGGTGTTGTACGGGTGGCGTGTCTGCGGGTCAGGCTTACTTCAAATGATGAGATAAAGAAGCGATTTGTATGTGATTCTTCCGGTTGAGGCTAAAGCGCCCCACGCATTCATCAACGTAGACCGTGAATGTGCCCTGAGGCGTTTGTGCTTAGTGCTTCGCCAGCAGCCGTCCTTATGCTTTAGCGCTTAAGGCATCTAGATTGTGAAGAATATTAACAATACTTTTCATATGATTAATTGTGCTTATATCTTGAGATTTTTCGGCAGAGGCAAGGTGAAGTTCAAAATTTTCGATATAGTCTTTTTTTTCATAAACTATATCTTTTTCGTCACGATTGTCAAAAACGGTTTGGCCGCTAACCAGTTTTAAGCGTTCTCCACCGGGCGCACTCAAAAGACCCGCCTGTACAATTGTGATAATGCCGGCATCACGTAATTCACCCGCCATTTTAACAATCTCAGGATAAGCCATGTTGTGCAAATCGTAATTTTGCATTATCTGCGTTGCATGATCCGCTGTCTCCAGATTCACGGCTTCAGCGATTTTTTGCGCTGTGACGGCGACTGTTTCCGGTGCGACTTGCCTGCTGGCCTGGCTTACTTGGATTGATGAGATAACAGAGTCGATTTGCATGTAATTCTCCCGGTTGAGGCTGTTGAAAAGAAGGCGCCTCAAGCGAGGCGCCGCTATTGCGTTACTTATTTAATCGACATCGAATCAAACATGGTATTCCAAGGCGAATTAGTCGATTGGTTTTGATAGGTGAAGACGCCGCTTTCATTACCAGTGAAATCCCAATATTTGCGGAATCCAACAACTGTTTGCCCGGCCTGGCATGGAATGTCATAGCCAGTGCGCGCCCAATTGACGCAGATGCTTTGGGTTACAAAATTCTTCGCCAAGGAAACCTGACCGCCGTTCCACGTCGCGACTGGATTATCGCCATATCCAAGCTCGTCAGTAATTATCCACAACCAGGAGCCGCCATGATCGTTTACCGTAGAAGTTTGATGCCCACTTACCGGCTCGTAACTGCCCCACTTTTGTGAATAGACATAATCAACTTGAAGAAAAGTTAATGCGGGTGCAGCTAAAGTTTGTACCTCATCGCGAGAAGGTGGTGGGAAATTTTTTTGAAGCTTAGCGTCCAGTTTGGCGGGGACAGTACCCATATCCACAATACTTTTAAGCGGCGGCTTTCCTCCATTCTCGGCATAAGAAGCGTCAGCCACCAGACAAAGAACAGCCAACGCCAACAAAGATTTTCTAAAAAAATTCATGTTTTATTCCTCATTTATGAATGGAATTTGTCAATTTAACATTTACGCAAATGCGAATTCGTATCTCACTACCAGATAAAACATTTCAACTTAATGACTTGCAAGAAATAATGACTCTTGGGAAGTATCAAACTATCAACAGGCTAACATGAAACCATCTAATGTTGAATAAATGGCTAGGTAAATAGATAATGCTAGATGTTGATAAAACCTGAAAATCGGACATTAGCTCGGTTAGGATAAGGCTTTAACAATCCAACTGCGCCTGCTGGGTCTCGTGGTCGCTCGGCAACCACGACGTGCCGCGCGTGCGGAGCCGCTGGGGCGGAAAAGATGCGCCGGCGCAATTCGCCGCGCTGCTGCTGGCCATGCAACTGGCGCTGAAAGGCACGCCCTGCCTGTATCAGGGCGAAGAGCTGGCGCTGAGCGAAGCCGAGATCGCCTTCGAAGACCTGCAAGATCCGTACGGCATCGCGTTCTGGCCCGAGTTCAAGGGGCGCGACGGTTGCCGCACGCCGCTGCCGTGGGATGCTAAGGCGCCGCAAGCCGGTTTCAGCAGCGCCAGACCGTGCCTGCCGCCGGCGCCGGAACATGCTGCCTTGGCGGTTTCCGTGCAGCAGGCGGAGGCCGGCTCCATGCTGAATTTCACCCGCGGCCTGCTGGCCTGGCGCAAGCAAAACCCGCAATTGCGGCGCGGCGAGATCGCCTTCTTCGACGCTCCGGAACCGGTGCTGGCCTTGCGGCGCGATCTGGCCGGCGCGGCTGGCGTACTGGCCGCGTTCAACCTGGGCGGGCGGCCCGTGCAATTCGCGTGGCCGGAGAGCGCGGCCGCCCAGCCCTTAAACGGCCACGGCTTGCCCGGCAGCGCCGGCGGCGGCATCGTCCGCTTGCCGGCCCACGGCGCCTGATTCGGCCGCGTGGCGGCCTGAAGGCCGCCGCAGCGCCGTTTTTGAGGCTTAAAATACTGGGGGGTAGTATATTTCAAAGCCGTTTAAATTCACGGACGCCAGCGCGATTTTTAGGCATACTCCCCTTAAATGCAAAGGGCGCACGCTTAATTCTTGATGACGTGCCAGATTTCTTTGAAATTGTCGCCGTTGCGCTCGCCCGCTTGCTTGTCCTTGCTGTACAGGTATAAGGGTTTGCCTTTATACGTCCATTGCCGGCGGCCGTCGTCGCGCACGATGACGGCATAATCGCCGCCGACGCTGGCGCCGGCAGCAGCTTGTAAGGGCGGCCACAGTTCGGCGCAGGTTTCCATGCAGACGCTCTTGCCGTTGCCGGCCATGTCCTTGTCGAACTGGTAGAGCGTCATGCCGGCCTGGCTGACCAGGATCTCGCCGGCTTTGCTGGCCGCCGCCTCGTCGGCCAGTACGGCACCGGAAACCAGGGCTGCAGCCAGCAGACCGGGTACGCTTGCATAGCTATTCATGCTGACTCCTTCTCTAGTGGATGAAAGTTTGCCGCGCTTATTTTCCCTGCAGATAAAACGCATCGTCGAAAGTGAACAGCCAGGCCGGCCGGTAAACCGCGAATATCGTCACCAGAAACCCGACCAGAAACGCCTCGCCCCAGGCCAGCAACAGCATGTAAGCGATCGCGTCGCCGGGTATCGCGCGCTGCGGCGACAGCAGGGCATGGCTTGCCAGCGCCAGCAAACCGGCGCCGCCATTCACCAGCAGCGAACCGAAGAAGCCGTTGCCGAACAAATACACGAACATGTGATGCGGCAGGTATGTTTGCGTCAGGCGCAAGACCCGTTCGCTGATCCAGGCCGGCACGATCGCCAGCAGCAGTACATTGACGCCCAGATTGCCCCACTGGCCGTCGTATTCAGCAGTATAGGCAAAGATCGCCAAACCGATACCGAGCGTCGCCAGCGGCCGCCCGAACATCAGCGCAAACAAGGCCACGCCCATCAGGTGCAGATGCAGGTCGGCATTCACTTGCACGCGCATGCGCCACAGCAAGACCAGCACGATGATGCCGGCGCACCAGGTGGAAAAGACGGTCGGCGCCTGCAGCTTTTGCCAGGGGATGCCGGCGGCGGAGCGGATCAGCAAGGCGACGGCGAGCAGGGTGCTGAGTATGCTCATGCCGCTGCTCAGCGGCGTATAAAAGATGCCCATAGGAGTAAGAATTGTACTGACGGTCTGAATGACCATCATAGCCCCGGTCAGCGCGTCGCGGCGCACGGACGGCGCCCCGGAATAAGCGGAGCTTGCACTTGTCGTGATCTTAATCAACATTGACATGTGTGCCGGCCCGCCTAGACTTGTTAAGTACTTGCCGCCCCGGTCACGACGGCGAGTCCGTGTTTGTGTGGCTGCCTGCGATACATGCGTAAGCTAGGATATTTAGGAGGTTGAGATGAGCTATCACCTGGAAGGCCGTCTGCTCGAGGTCTGCAATTGCAAGGTCTTGTGCCCCTGCTGGATAGGCGAAGACCCCGACAACGGCACCTGCGACACCATCGTCGCCTGGCGCATCGATCAGGGTACGGTGGACGGCGTTGACGTCGGCGGCAACACCATCGCGGCCGTGGCCCATGTGCCCGGCAATATTCTGCAAGGCAACTGGAGCGTCGCGATCTACATCGACGAGCACGCCTCCAAGGAACAGGAAGCCGCCTTGCTGAAGGTCTACACCGGCCAGGCCGGCGGGCCGGTCGCCGAACTGGCCAAACTGATAGGCCAGGTGGTGTCGGTCGAGCGCGCGCCGATACGCTTTACCGTGGTCGCCGGCAAGGGCGAACTCGAGATCGGCACCGATTATTACGCCGAACTCGAACCGTATACGGGCGCCACCGGCCCGACCACGCTGTCCGACACCGTGTTCTCTACCGTGCCGGGGGCGCCGGTGTTCGTCGGCAAGGCGCCGACCTACCGCTCCCGCAACGACGTGCTGGGCATCAATCTCGACATTAAAAACCACAACGCCCTGCAGAGCACCTTCGTGTTCGACGCATGAGCGGCCGGTCGGCCGCTGTGCCGCCGTCCGCCGCCGTCCGCCACCGGCGCGTGTTCTTGCCTATCCTGGGCGCGCTGGTGGCGCTCGCCTGGCTGACGCTGTGGCTGTGGACGCGCAGCCCTTACGGACGCTATCTCGACCACGGCGACTGGACGGCCTCGGGGCCGGCGGCGGCGCTGTGCCGCGCGTTGCCGGCCGGCGACGTGCTGCTGCCGATGCTGCTGTATGCCGCCGCCTGGATATTGATGACGGCGGCCATGATGTTGCCGACCACCTTGCCCTTGTTTAACGTGTTCGACCGGCTGACGGCCGCTCGCCCCGATCACGCTCGCCTCATGCTGTTGCTGGGCCTCGGTTACATGGCGGCATGGGGCGCCTTCGGCTTGCTGGCGCATGCGCTGCACAGCGCCGTGCTGGCCCTGCTGGCGCGGGCGCCGGCGCTGGCCTGGCATGGCTGGCTGATCGGCGCGGCGAGCGTCGCCCTGGCCGGCGCCTTCCAGTTCAGCCGGCTCAAGTACCGCTGTCTGGAAAAATGCCGCACGCCGCTCAGCTTCGTGATCGAGCACTGGCGCGGGCAGGGGCAGGCGCGCCAGGCCTTCCTGCTCGGCGCGCACCACGGCTTGTTTTGCGTCGGCTGTTGCTGGGCGCTGATGCTGCTGATGTTCGCGCTCGGCATGGGCAGCCTGGGCTGGATGCTGTTGCTGGCGGCCGCGATGGCGCTAGAAAAGAACCTGCCCTGGGGCCGGCGTCTCAGTGCGCCGCTGGGCTGGGCGCTGCTGGCGTCGGCGCTGGGCATGGTGCTGGCCCATGCGCACTGAATCGCCCGCGGCGCAAACGATCGTCCTGACCGCAGCGGCGATGCTCGCTTTCGCCGCCAATTCCCTGCTGTGCCGGCTCGCCCTGCAGCAAGGCGGCATCGATCCGGCCAGCTTCGCCGGCATCCGGTTGCTGTGCGGGGCGCTGACGCTGGCCGTCATCGTGCGCAGCCGGCAGCGGCCGCCGTCCGCCGTCCGCGCCGACTGGCTGGCCGCCGCCATGTTGTTCGCCTATGTCGCCCTGTTTTCCTTCGCCTATCTCAGCTTGCCGGCCGGCAGCGGCGCCCTGATCTTGTTCGGCGCGGTGCAACTGACGATGTTCAGCGCCGGCTTGCGCGCCGGCGAGCGCTTTGTGCCGCGCGCCTGGGCTGGGCTGATACTGGCCGTGGCCGGCCTGGTCTATCTGGTGTTGCCGGGCGTGACGGCGCCGCCGCTAGCCGGCGCGGCCCTGATGGCGCTGGCCGGCGTCGCCTGGGGCGTGTATTCGCTGCGCGGGCGCGGCGTGGCCTATCCTCTGGCCGCCACCGCTTCCAACTTTTTGCGCGCGCTGCCGTTCGCGCTGCTGCTGAGCTTGCTGAGCCTGCCGTTCTCCGGATCTACCCACGCCAGCGCCAGCGGCGTCGCGCTGGCCGTCGCTTCCGGCGCGCTCACCTCGGGCCTCGGTTATGTCATCTGGTACGCCGCCCTCGCCAGGCTGAGCGCCATGCACGCCGCCACCGTGCAACTGTCGGTGCCGGTGATCGCCGCATTCGGCGGCGCCTTGCTGTTGTCGGAAGCGATCAGCGCGCGCCTGCTTTTTGCCTCCGTCGCCATCCTGGGCGGCATCGCGCTGGTGCTCGGCAGCAAGGCGTTGCGGGAATAAAAAAATCCCCGCAAACCGGAATTTGCGGGGATTTTCGAATCTGGTGGTGATAGGTGGACTTGAACCACCGACCCCAGCATTATGAGTGCTGTGCTCTAACCAACTGAGCTATATCACCAAGAAGCCTTAGATTATGTCAGCTGGTGCGGTGACTGTCAATACTCGGCGCTGATTTTATCCAAAACGCAAGCGGTTTTGATATAAAAATTAAAATTTCCACTCAGGTTTCGGCTAAATACTGTTCGACCAACTGCAAGATTTGCGTCGGTGGATTGTCGCTCAGGCAATCAATGACGACGCGTTGCGGCATGGCGCGCAGCCAGGTGATCTGGCGTTTGGCCAGCTGGCGGGTGGCGATGATGCCGCGTTCGCGCATTTCGGCGTAGTCGTACTGGCCATCCAGATACTCCCAGGCCTGGCGATAACCGACGCAGCGTATAGATGGCAGATTCGGGTGCAGATCGCTGCGCCGGCGCAGGGTTTGCACTTCGGCGATGAAGCCCTGTTCCAGCATCAGGTCGAAGCGTTGCGCGATGCGCTGGTGCAGCACGCTGCGTTCGGACGGTTCCAGCGAAATGGCTAGCATATCGAACGGCGCGACCGTTTTCGTCTGTTGCGCCAGCAGGGCGGACATCGGCTGGCCGGTCAGCTGGATGATTTCCAGCGCGCGCTGGATGCGCTGGCTGTCGTTCGGTTGCAGGCGCGCCGCCGTGACCGGGTCGAGCGTAGCCAGACGCGCGTGCAGGCCAGGTACGCCTATGCGGGCGGCTTCGGCATCCAGTTCGGCGCGCAGGGCAGGGTCGGCGCCCGGTAAATCGTCCAGGCCGCGCTGCAGGGCGTTGAAATACATCATGGTGCCGCCCACCAGCAGCGGCAGTTTGCCGCGCGCCTGGATTTCGGCCACCAGCCGTATGGTGTCGTGGCGGAACTGGGCGACCGAGTAGGACTCGGCCGGGTCGATAATGTCGATCAGGTGGTGCGGCACGGCGGCCAGTTCGGTGGCACTGGGTTTGGCGGTGCCGATATCCATGCCGCGATACACCAGGGCGGAATCGACCGAGATGATTTCGGCCGGGATGTGGCGCGCGATTTCCAGCGCGGCGGCGGTCTTGCCGCAGGCGGTAGGCCCCATGATGGCGACGACCTTGTGCATGGCGCTCATGCCGGCAACTCCGCGCGGATAGTGGCTTGCAGCAGCCTGGTCGAAATAAAAATCAGCAGACCCATGCTGCAGGCGATGATGGCCAGCGGGTACAGCGTGCCGTTATGGGTGGCGCCGACCACGGTGCCGACTACGAAGGCCACCAGCATATACAAGGCGCCCATCAGGCCGGCGGCGGTGCCTGCCTGTTGCGGGAACGGTGTGACGGAATTCGATTGCGACACCGGGAAATTGATGCCGTGCGCGCCCATGGTCAGGAACATCACGGCCGGGATCATGGCCCAGTGTTTGAGTCCGGCCAGCACCATGCACAGGAAAAACGCGCCGGCGGCCAGCGACAGGCTGGTGCCTATGCGCAGCGTAGTGCCGGTGCCGAAACGTGCATGCAGGCGGCGGCAAAGCACGGTGCCGCTCAGGTAGCCCGAAACGCCGAACGCGAAGCAATAACCGAACCAGGCGGTAGGCAAATCCAGCACCTTGATCAGCACCACCGACGCGCCCGAGATAAACGTGAAGATGGAGCCGTAAGACAAGGCGCCGGGCAGGGCAAACGCCCAGAACTGGCGCGAGCCGAGCACGATGCGGTAATTGCGCAGCAAGCCGGCCACTTCGGTGGCTTGCTGGTCTTTATGCAGATTGGTTTCCGGCAGGCGCAGCCAGACCAGGATCAGCAAGGCCAGCGCCAGCAGCGCATGCACCATAAACGCGGCGCGCCAGCCGAACGCGACTTGCATATACGAACCGAGGATAGGGCCGAGCAAGGGCGCCAGCGACAGCCAGCTGCTGGCCTTGGCGATCAGTCTGACGCTGTCTTGCGGCTCGTAGGCGTCGCGCACAATCGCGCGCGCGATGATCACCGCCGAGCAGCAACCGAGCGCCTGCAAAAAGCGCGCGACGATCAGCATGGTCATGCTTTGCGAAGCCGCGCACAGCAGGCTGGCCAGCATATACAGCGCCAAGCCCGCCAGCACCACCGGGCGGCGGCCGTAGCGATCCGACAAAGGCCCGACCACCAGTTGCGCGCCGCCGAAGCCGAGCACGAACAGCGACAGGGTCAATTGCACGGTGGAGGCCGGCACGCTGAAGACGGTGGCCAGGCTGGGCAATGAGGCCAGGTACAGGTCGGTGGACAGCGGCTGCAGCATCAGGAAGGCCGTGATCAGGATGAACAGCGGCGCGGCGCGGAAGGCGGGGATAGGGTGGACTTGTTGGGTCATGGAGGGTTGCTTCAATTAAAAATCATTTTTTTGTCCACGAAAGACAGGAAAAGCACGAAAAGAGTTCGTAATTCTCTGGAAGGCTAAGAGTATGAAGCAGTGCGGGCTTTCGTGCTGCCGGGACTTTGGACTCCTCCCCTTTCAAGGGGGATATTTGTGGTGTTTCGCAAAGCATGCTTTGTGCCACAAATATCTAAGCCGCTTACAAGCGGCGCAGTGGACGGCTGGGAGGGGGATGGGGTGTTGCACTTTTGCTACGGAAGCCCATCCCCACCCTGACCCTCCCCTTGAAGGGGAGGGGATGTCACATCACTGCCCGCGCAAAAACATCTTGTCCAGATCGTTCAAGCCGAGTTGCACCCAGGTCGGGCGGCCGTGGTTGCATTGGTCGGCTCTTGCTGTGGCTTCCATCTGGCGCAGCAGGGCGTTCATTTCCGGCACGGTCAGGCTGCGATTGGCGCGTACGGCGGTGTGGCAGGCCAGCGTGCCGAGCAATTCGTTGCGGCGGTCGATCAGCACGCGCGAGCCGCCGAATTCGCGCACTTCGCGCAGCACGTCGCGCGCCAGCGACTGGGCGTCGGCGTTTTTCAGCAGGGCCGGCACGGCGCGCACCGCCAGTGTGGTCGGCGAAATCGCGGCCATGTCGAAACCGAGCGATTGCAATACGGCCTGGTGTTCTTCTACGGTGCCGACTTCCACCGCGTCGGCATAGAAGGTGACCGGGATCAGCAGCGGTTGCACCGGCATGCTGTTTTCATCGAGCGCATTCTTGAGTTGCTCGTACAGGATGCGCTCATGCGCGGCGTGCATGTCGACCAGCACCAGGCCACGGCTGTTTTGCGCCAGCACGTATACGCCGTGCAATTGCGCCAGCGCGAAACCTAGCGGGTGTTCATCCGTAGGCAAGGCGGTCGGCAGCGGAGTCGGGGCGGGGGCAGCTTGCTCGTCGCGGAACAGGGCGCCGTAGCTTTGCAGCGTTTGCGCCACGCCGCCGGAATTAGCGCTGTAGGGCTGGTAGCTGTTAAAGCCGCTGCCGCCGGCCGGGGCGGGCGCGGCGAATTGCGCGGCAAACGTGGTTTGCTCGCCGCCTATCCAGGGCAGGCTGGCCAACACCGAGGATGCGGAAGCTGCGGTGGCCGGCGCCGGCACGGTGCCGAAAGCGGTGGCGGATGTCTGTGCCAGCGCGCGACTGACCGCGTGGAACACGAACTGGTGCACCGCGCGGCTGTCGCGGAAACGCACTTCTATCTTGGATGGGTGCACATTCACATCGACCAGGGCCGGATCGAGATCGAGCGCCAGCACATACGAAGGATAGCGGTCGCCGTGCAACACATCCTGGTAAGCGGCGCGTACCGCATGGGTCAGCAGCTTGTCGCGCACGAAGCGGCCATTCACATAAAAGTACTGGGCGTCGGCGCGCGCCTTGGAGGCGGTCGGCAAGCCGGCGTAGCCGTGCAGACGCAAGGGGCCGGCGCTCTCATCCAGCGGCAGACGCGCACCGGAAAAGGCGTCACCGAGGATTTGCGCGCTGCGCTTGGCGATCGCGCTGACGTTCCAGTGGTCGACCGCCTTGCCGTTATGCGTAAGCGAAAACGCCACATCGGGGCGCGCCAATGCGATGCGGCGCACGACTTCGGCGCAATGGCCGAATTCGGTTTGTTCGGATTTCAAGAATTTACGCCGGGCCGGGGTGTTGTAATACAGGTCTTGCACGTCGACCGTGGTGCCTTGCGCGCCGGAAGCCGGGCTGACCTTGCCGTTTTCTATCTGCCAGGCATGGGCCGCGTCGGCGCTGCGCGTGGTCAGGGTCAGCAGCGAGACCGAGGCGATCGAGGCCAGCGCTTCGCCGCGGAAGCCTAGCGTGGCGACGTTTTCCAGTTCGGTTAGCGAGGCGATCTTGGAGGTGGCATGACGCGCCAGCGCCAGCGGCAATTGCTGGTGCGGGATGCCGCGGCCATTGTCGTTGATCGCGATGCGCTTCACGCCGCCTTCTTCCAGGCGCACGCTGATGCTGGTGGCGCCGGCGTCCAGCGCGTTTTCCAGCAATTCTTTGACGACGGCGGATGGTCTTTCGACAACTTCGCCGGCGGCGATCTGGGAAATCAGGTGATCGGGCAGGGCCAGGATAGGGCGTATGATGGGTGGGCTAGCGTTCATCCCGCGATTATACCTAGGACTTACACAAAACCGCTCCAGCTGCGTTATGGCTCCTAGTCGTACAATTTGTACTGCCTTCGTCGCCATGCCTTGCTGGAACGATTTTGCGTAAGTCCTGACACGGTTGGTGCTTGGTGTATGATTGCGGCGGTTTAATCGTCTCTGGGACAAAGATGAATTTGATGCAACTCATCGATATGCTTTTGCATGTCGACAAAATGCTGGGCCTGATGATCGCTCAGTACGGCACCCTGATTTACGCTGTGTTATTTGCCATCGTGTTTTGCGAATGCGCGTTTGTGATTTTCCCGTTTTTGCCCGGCGATTCGCTGCTGTTTATCGCCGGCACCTTCAGCGCCACCGGCGACATGAACGTCTGGCTGCTGGTCGCCTTGCTGATCACCGCTTCCGTCAGCGGCAATTCGGTGAATTACTGGCTGGGCAGCCTGATCGGGCACAAGGTCATGGCGCACCACTACAAATGGATAGACCGGCACGCGCTGCAAAAGACCCATGAATTCTATGAGCGGCACGGCGGCAAGACTGTCGTGCTGGCGCGTTTCGTGCCGCTGGTGCGCACCTTCGCGCCGTTCGTGGCCGGCTTCTCGGATATGACGCACAGAACCTTCCAGCTGTTTAACGTGGTCGGCGCCCTGGTCTGGGTCTTGACGGTAGTGCTGGCCGGTTACTACTTCGGCAATATCCCCTTCATCAAGAATCACCTGAACGCCATCGTGCTGATAGGCGTGGCGGCGGCCGTGTTGCCGATAGTTCTGGGCGGCTTGTGGAAATTGCTGAGAGGGAAGCGCCAGCTATCGTGAGCCAGGCGCGCTGGATTGCGGCCGGGACGGCTTGCGATTCCGCGGCGGAAGTGGGCGAGGTTTGAAAAAATCTTGTCCACGAAAGACACGAAATGCACGAAAAATAGCTAAACCTTCAAATTCGTCATTCCCGCGCAGGCGGGAATCCAGTGGCGTCGGAACTCGGTTAAAGTCACTGGGTCCCCGCCTGCGCGGGGACGACAATTAAGGAGAGTTTTTCGTGTTTTTCGTGTTTTTCGTGGACCAAGGGCCCTTCACGTCAAACGATTCTTCGCCAGCGGCGGATTCTTCGCGAAATAGCGTTTAACGCCCTTCAGCACCGCATCGGCCATCTGCTCCTGATAGGCGTCATCGCTCAGCCTGGCTTCTTCTTCCGGATTTGAGATAAACGCGGTTTCTATCAGGATGCTGGGGATGTCGGGCGCCTTCAGCACGGCGAAACCGGCTTGCTCGACCGCGCCTTTATGCAGCTTGTTGATGCCGCTGATTTCGCCCAGCACCACCTTGGCCAGCTTCAGGCTGTCGTTGATTTGCGCGGTGGTGGAGAGGTCGAGCAAGACGCTGGCCAGTTGCTTGTCGTGGCTCTGGATATTGATACCGCCGATCAGGTCGGCCGCGTTTTCCTTGTCGGCCAGCCAGCGCGCAGCGGTCGAGCTGGCGCCTTTTTCGGACAGGGCAAACACCGAAGAGCCGCGTGCGCTGGAATTCACGAAGGCGTCGGCGTGCACCGACATGAACAAGTCGGCCTGCACATTGCGCGCCTTTTGCACGCGCATGTTCAGCGGCACAAAATAATCGGCGTCGCGCGTCAGCAGCACGCGCATATTCGGCTGCTGTTCTATTTTCGCTTTCAGGCGTTTGGCGATCGCCAGCACCACGTCTTTTTCGCGGCTGCCGCCGCGTCCTATCGCGCCGGGGTCTTCGCCGCCGTGGCCGGGGTCGATCGCGATCGTGATCATGCGCTCGAGGCCGGCCGCTTTGTCGCGTTCTTTTTCCGCACTGGCGGTCGGGACTTCGGCCTTGCTTTCGGCTTTGTTTTCCGGCTTTGCCTCGGCGTTCAATTGCGGCGTGGTCGGCGCGACTTGTTGCGGCGCCGCGGTCTTCGACCAGTCGCCTTTTTCTATCAGGGCCGCCAACGGGTCGGCAGCGTTGACCGGGTACAGGTCGAACACCAGCCTGTGCTTGTAGTGGCCGACCGGCGGCAGGGTGAATACTTGCGGATTGACTTCTTCTTTCAGGTCGAATACCAGACGCACCACGTTCGGCCGGTTCTGGCCTACCCGTACTTGTTTGATGTAGGGGTCGTTGGCCTGGATTTTGGCGACCAGTTCCTTCAGCGTGGAATTCAGTTCCACGCCTTCGATATCGACCACCAGCCGTTCCGGGTTCTTGACGATGAAATGGCTGGTTTTCAGCTCGCTATCGTTTTCCAGCGTGACGCGCGTGTAGTCTTCGGCCGGCCAGACGCGCACCGCCAGTATCTGGGCGGCTTGCGCCACCGACGGCGTCAGCACCGACAGCAGCAGGCTGCCGCCGGCTTGCAACAGGACGCGCCGGCGCCGGCTGCGCGGCGCGCGGGGGCTCAAAGATTCGGGGCAAAGCGGAGTAATGCGAGACATGCGTTACCTTTGTCGGACAAGGCCTGCAATTCTACCTCACGCCCCTCGCCGGCGATGCTTAAAAAGATATGCAGATCGGGCGCCGGCAATACACCGGCGGCCTTTTCCGGCCATTCGACGATGCAGATATTGCGCTCGTTGAATTCTTCGCGGAAGCCGGCATCGAGAAACTCTTCGGCGCTGCCCATGCGGTACAGGTCGAAATGCATGATGAAGACCTCGTGCTGAGCGAGCCGGATAGGGTAAGGTTCGGCCAGGGTGTAAGTCGGGCTTTTGACGTGGCCGGTGTGGCCGGCCGCGTGGATCAGCGAGCGGGTCAGGGCAGTCTTGCCGGCGCCGAGGTCGCCGTGCAAATAGATGCGCAGGCCCGGTTCCAGTGCCAGCGCCAGGCATTTGCCGAGCGCCTGGGTGGCGGCTTCGTCGGTCAGTGTGGTTTTATAATGCACGATCATCCTTTAATGAGCAATTGTTTCCCGGAATAAATGCGGTGAGCCGGCATTTCCGCGTATTTGTGTAAATGTGATGCAATTATTTCAGCAGACATGCTAAAGTCCGCTAAATTGTGCCAGCAAGATGGAATTGTAATCCCGTCGCCGCGCAATCGGCATCGTGCGCCGACGACAATAAAAAACGATGGTCAGAAGCCCCGTGCCTGCCAGTCTAGGCTCAGGCACATACTATTTCTGATAGCGGGTTCGTGCGATGTGCAAAATACTGAAAATGAAGACCGACCTGGTCTTGAACCTGCTCAATGCGCTGCCGCGTGGCGGCGTCAGCAGTTATCTGCTGGCGATGTGCGTGGTGTTGCTGGCCTTATTGCTGCGTCTGGCCATCGCACCGCCGGAAGCCGGCTTGCCCTTCCTGACCTTTTTTCCGGCCGTGACGCTGGTGGCGGTATTGGGCGGTTTCAGGGCGGGGGCGCTGGCCCTGTCCGCTGGTTCTTTACTGGCGACCTATTTTTTCATCGCGCCGTTCGGAACCTGGACCTACAGCTTCAATGCCGAAGCGTTGTGGTCGAACCTGATCTACGCTGTCGAAGAAACGATCGTGATGCTGGTGATCGAAGCCATGTATCGCCAGCGCAGCAATTACGTCGCCGCCGCCGGCTTGCTGGAACAAATCAGGCAGAGCAAGCAAGAGCTGCAAATTTCTGCGGTTGCCTTAGAAACCCGGGAAGCCGTGATGATCACCGATGCCAGTGGCGTGATCTTGCGCGTCAACCAGGCGGTGACCGAAATGACCGGTTACAGCGCTGAGGAAATCGTCGGACAGACGCCGCGTTTATTTCGATCCGGGCACCACGACGCCGCGTTCTATGCGGCGATGTGGGAGCATCTTTTACAGCAAGGGCTGTGGCAAGGCGAGATCTGGGATAAGCGCAAGGACGGTGAAATTCGTCCGGTCTGGATGACGATTACCGCCGTCAAGGGAGCGGACGGCGTCACGACCAATTACGTCAGCACCCAGGTCGACATCACCGACCGTAAGGCGGCCGAGGACGAGATCAGGAACCTCGCTTTTTACGACACGCTGACCCGTTTGCCGAACCGGCGGTTGTTGCAAGACCGGCTGTATCAGGCGCTGGTGGCAGGTAACCGCAACCGGAAACAGGGGGCGCTGTTGTTTATCGACCTCGACCATTTCAAGATGCTCAACGACACGCTCGGACACGACAAGGGCGACATGCTGTTGCAACAGATGGCGCAACGTCTGCTGCTTGCCGTGCGCGAGGGTGATACGGTGGCGCGCCTGGGCGGCGATGAATTCGTCGTCATGCTGGAAGAGCTGAGCCCGGACATGACCGAAGCCGCGGCGCAAGCCAAGGCGGTAGCCGAAAAAATCATGCTGGCGATCAATCACGTATACCTGCTGAGCGGCAGCGAGTACTACAGCACGCCCAGCATAGGCGTTACCCTGTTCGGCAATACCGCCCAGAGCCTGGAGGATTTGCTGAAGCAGGCCGATCTGGCCATGTACCAGGCCAAGGCCGCCGGGCGCAATACCCTGCGTTTCTTCGATCCCGAGATGCAGGTGGCGCTCAACCGGCGCGCCTGCCTGGAAGCCGATTTGCGCAATGCCATCCGCGAAGGGAAATTCATCCTCCATTACCAGGCGCAGGTGGAGGGCAAGCGTGGTCTGACCGGCGCCGAAGCGCTGCTGCGCTGGCAGCACCCGCAGCGCGGCATGGTGCCGGCCGAGCAGTTTATTGCGCTGGCCGAAGAGACCGGCCTGATCGTGCCGCTCGGCTTATGGGTGCTGGAAACCGCGTGCGGCACGCTGGCCAACTGGGGCGAGCAACCCGCTACGGCCGCGCTCAGTCTGGCGCTCAATGTCAGCGTGCAGCAAATGCGCCAGCCCGATTTCGTCGAACAGGTGCTGACCGTGCTCGAGCGCAGCGGCGCCGATCCCTGCCGCCTGAAACTGGAGATTACCGAGGGTTTGCTGATGGAAAATATGCCGGACACCATCGCCAAGATGAGTGCATTGCAAGCGCGCGGCGTCGGTTTCGCCCTCGATGATTTCGGCACCGGTTATTCTTCCCTGACTTACCTGAAACGCTTGCCGCTGGAAAAGTTGAAGATAGACCGCTCCTTTGTGATGGACGTGCTGACCGACCAGAATGCGGCCGCGATTGCCCGCTCGGTGGTGGCGCTGGCGCATAGTCTGGGCTTGTCGGTGCTGGCGGAAGGGGTGGAAAGCGAAGCGCAATGCGAATTTCTGGCGCTGCATGGCTGCCACGCTTATCAGGGGTATCTGTTCGGAAAACCGCTGCCGCTGGAGGCGTTCGCCAGTTTAGTGCAGCACGCGCCGGCGCTTTGCGCAACGCTGTAAGCCGCATGCAGGCCCGCGTAGCACGGCCATAAAATTCTTTCCGGCGGGCCTTATTCTGGCGCAAAATACCGCTATAAATTTTCCCTAAGATGGCGGCATGACTGTTTTTTTACGAGTTCGATTGACAATTTATTCACGTCCTGACGCGCCCGTCTGCGCTTGCGCCGGGGGGCGCGTATGAGCCTAACGCCGCAAGAGCTGGCGGCGCTGGCATCGCGCATCAAAAGCTGGGGCCGCGAACTCGGTTTTGCCGAAGTGCTGATTGCCGATGTCGACTTGTCGCAACGCGAAGCCGAATTCCAGGCTTGGCTGGACGCCGGTTATCACGGCGAGATGGCGTATATGGCGGCGCACGGCAGCAAGCGCACCCGGCCGGATGAGCTGGTGCCGGGCGCGGTGCGCGTGATTTCGGCGCGCATGAATTACTTGCCGGAGAATCCCGACTGGCGCGCCGCCGAAGCCGGGCATGCGCCGGACAGCGCGGTGATTTCCCTGTATGCGCGCGGCCGCGATTATCACAAAGTCTTACGCAACCGGCTGCAACAACT
Organism: Burkholderiales bacterium; assembly: GCA_016196925.1. Lineage (GTDB taxonomy): Bacteria > Pseudomonadota > Gammaproteobacteria > Burkholderiales > Burkholderiaceae_D > Undibacterium. The sequence goes on from JACPWS010000100.1 coordinate 22,389, forward strand.
GGCCGAGCGCATCGCAGGGCAGGCGGGTGAGTTCGGTTACCGCGTGTTCACCGATTCGGCGCCGCTGCTGGAAGTGGCGCTGGCCGAAAAAGCCGGTCTCGGCTGGCGCGGCAAGCATACGCTGCTGATCAGCCGCGAAGCCGGATCCATGTTTTTCCTCGGCGAAATCCTGGTCGATATTCCGTTGCCGGTCGATGCGCCGGTCGGCAATCATTGCGGCCAGTGCAGCGCTTGCATAGCTGTGTGCCCGACTAAGGCCATCGTCGCGCCTTACCAGGTCGACGCGCGCCGCTGCATTTCTTACCTGACCATAGAATTGCACGGCAGCATACCGCTGGAGTTGCGGCCGCTGATCGGCAATCGCGTGTACGGCTGCGACGATTGCCAGTTGTGCTGCCCCTGGAATAAATTCGCCCAGGTCGCCGCCGTGCCGGATTTCGAGGTCAGGAACGGCCTCGATCACGCCAGCATGCTGAGTCTGTTCGCCTGGAGCGAGGATGAATTCCTGCGCCGGCTGGAAGGCAGCCCGATACGCCGCATCGGCCACGAGCGCTGGCTGCGCAATCTGGCGGTCGGTCTCGGCAATACGGCCGTCGGCATGCGCGGCGATGCTGCGATTGTGGCGGCCTTGCGGGGGCGGTTGGATGATACTTCTGAGTTGGTGCGGGAGCATGTGGCGTGGGCGTTGCAGCAGCATCTGGGGATGTAGCCGTGCGTAGGGTGCGCCATGCGCACCGGGTTTTATCGTGTTGCGCTTTCGAATCACGGATACGTGCTTTGCGATCGCAGGCCGGGGGTAGCCCGGCAGCTACACACCTTTTTTGCTTCGCCAAAAAAGGTGTGCCAAAAAAGGCGACCGCAGACTTGCCCTCCGGGTGCTGTCACTGCGTGTCAGCACAATTTGTGCGTCACAAAAAATGGGAAAGCTTCGAAACTCGCTGCGCTCAGACAACGAAGCTTTCTGATCCATTTTCTGTGACGCACAAATTGCTACGTCCCAGCGGGTGGCAGGTCAAAAACAACGTCAACAGCAACGACAAGCAGCCGATGCGCAAATAAATTTTGCAGGCAGTCGATCAACGGATTTGGTGTTGCAGTTGCTGTTGACCTTCTCCGCATTGGCGCAGCGGTTTGTGCGGGACAGAAAATGGAAAAAGAAGTGTCCGCTGCCTGAGGTGTAGCAGGGGTTTCGAGGTGCATGCACCTCGCCTGCGTAACGATCTGCGCTTGCAAGCGCAGATTCCTAGAGCAAGGCCGAAGCCGAGTTTCGGACACTTCCCATTTTTTGTCTTGCACAAACGGGAACCCCGCAGGGGATGTTGGTGGGGTTTCGCAAAGCATGCTTTGCGCCACCGACATCTAAGCCGCCTGCCTGCGGCGCAGTGGACGCGACTCCGCGGTCGCCTTCTTTTGCCTTCTTTTCTTAGCGAGACAAGAAAAGAAGGTAGCCGCCGGTGGAGCAGGGGTTTCGAAGTGCATGCACTTCGCCTGCGTAACGGTGTTCGCTTGCAAGCGAACATTCCCTCCCTATAGGGACACAGGGTCTACCACCGGCCGGCAATCGTAAAAACCTGATGCAGGTGTTTATTAATTACACGGCAAATCGCCGTGCAAGGCCGTCAACCCATGCGGCGGATGACGGCTGCGCCTGATCCGCCCTACTTGCTGCGAATGACTCTCTCGCAAATAGGCGAGACGCGTCTGGCGGGCGGCAGCCTTACTTCAAAATCCCCGCCAACTCCACCGCCGTTTTCACCTGCATCTTGTCGAAGATATGCGCGCGATGCACTTCCACCGTGCGCATGCTGATGCCGAGCTGGTCGGCGATGACCTTGTTCATCTTGCCGAGCAAGATCAAGTCCAGCACTTCGCGTTCGCGCGCCGACAGCGTGGCCAGGCGTTCGTGGACGGCGGCCGCGCTGCCGGCCTGGCGCGATTGCGCCAGCGCTTCCTGCACCCTGTCCATCAGCTTGTTGTCGTTGAACGGTTTTTCGAAAAAATCGAAGGCGCCGCGTTTGAGCGTGTCGACCGCCATCGGCACGTCGCCGTGGCCGGTCAGGAAAATCACCGGCAAGCGTTTGGTCAGGTTTTTGGCCGACAATACATCGAACAAGGCGGTGCCGGACAGGCCGGGCATGCGCACATCGAGCAACAGGCAATCGCCGCCGGCGTCGAAGACCAGCGGCTGGGCCAGCGCGCCGAGGAATTTTTCGGCGCTGTCGTAGCTCTGCGAGGCAATCTGGCGCGAGCGCGCCAGCCAGGACAGTGCGTCGCGGATGACGTCTTCATCGTCGATGATGTGTAACATGTCGTCTCTCTTTTTCAGGTGGTCGCATGCAGCGCCGGCAAAGCGAAGCGGAAGATGGTACCACCGCCCGGATTGTCTCGGTGCGACAGGCTGCCGCCGTGGAATTCGAGCGCGGTGCGGCAGATGTTCAGGCCCATGCCCATGCCGCTGGCCTTGGTCGAAAAAAACGGTGAGAACAATAGCCCGGCGACGTTGGCCGGTATGCCGTGGCCGCGGTCTATGACTTCCACCGCGATGCGGTCGCCGGCGGCGTCGAAGCTGGCCAGTATGCGCAGCACGCGCTGCGCCGGCGCGATTTTTTGCATCGCTTCGATGGCGTTGCGGGTCAGGTTCAGCAGCACCTGTTCCAGCAAGACGCGGTCGGCCAGCACCGGCGGCAGATCAGGCTCCAGCTGCCATTGCAGGCTGACATGGGCGCCCTGGGCTTGCAATTCGATCAGCGGCATGGCGCTCTGGATCAGGTCCGCGATGCTGACCGCTTCGCGCGTCGGCTCGCGTTTTTTGACGAATTCATGCACGCTGCGGATGATCTGGCCGGCGCGCTGGGCCTGGGCGTTGGCTTTCTCGAGCGCGCTTTGCAGCATGGCCGGTTCGACCTGGCCGGCCTGCAATAAATTGATGGCGCCGGTGGTATAGCTCGAGATCGCCGCCAGCGGCTGGTTCAGTTCGTGCGCCAGCATCGAGGCGATTTCGCCCATGGTGGCGAGACGGGCGCTGGCGTGCAGTTTTTCTTCCTGTTGCCGGCTCAGTTCCTGGGCGCGCTTCAGTTCGGAAACGTCGAGGATGGAGCTCATCCAGCCGGTTTGCTGGCCGCGTTCATTGACCAGCGGCGATTCGTAAATCAAGACCGGGATGCGCTCGCCGTTGGCGTGCTGGTAGATCGTCTCGAAGCCTTCTGCCGGCACGGTGCCGGCCAGGATCTGGGTGAAGCGCTGCTGGTATTCTTCCAGCGCTTCCGGCGCCCAGTAAGGCATGGGCGGCAGGCGCCCGACCAGTTGCGCGGCCGGGTAGCCGACCATGCGGCAAAACGCCGGATTGACATAGGTCAGGCGGCCCTCCATGTCGCGCGCGCGCAAGCCGGTGATCAGCGAGTTTTCCATGGCGGTGCGGAACGCCATCTGCTGGCGCAGCGCGCCTTCGGCCGCCAGCCGGCGGTTGATGTCGCGCCACAAGGCGGCCAGGCTCCACAGCAAGCCGAGCGACAGCAGGATGATGGCCAGCACCAGCAAATTCGAGAGCAGCCTGGGCTCGCTCTTGTTGCTGTTGGTGCGCAGCGTCAGCGCCACGCCGGGCAAATCGAGCGCGCGGTTATGCGTGTACACATTCTTGCCCGGGCCGCCGGCGGCGCGGCTGGCAACCACCTTGTCATCGACGTCGACCAGGGAAATCTGGTTGTCTTGCGCAAACCACCAGGGCACCAGTTCTTCGAGGATGCCGGACAGGCGGTAGCTGATGAGGATGCGGCCGAAATGCCGGTTCTCCTGTAGCAGCGGGATCTGGCAACTGAGCAGGTAAGAATTTTTCGTGTTGGTTTCGGGCGTAGGCGTCAGGCAGCGCAGTTTGCCGTCCATGCCGCCGGAAACCGCCTGCGGTGGCGGCGTTTCCCTGGCCGGCGCGGCCGAGTCCGCGGTGGAGGCGATCGCCGTGTCGCGATTGTCGAACCAGACGATGCGCTGAATTTCGTGGTTGTTTTTGAGTATGGTGCGAAAACGTTCCAGCACGGCGTTGGCCGGCAGCCTGGATGTCATGATTTCGGCGCCGACTTGGCGCAGCATTTCTTCATTGCGGTTGAGCTGGAACTGTATCGCCTGTTCCACCCACAGGGTATCGGCAATCAACTGCTCTTGTCTTTCGTTGGCTTCCATCCTTTGCGCTTGCCACGGCAGCCAGATCAGGGTCGCCAGAAACAGCAAGACCAGCAGGATAGGGATGATCCAGCGCCATCTCTGGGCCGGCCATGCCTGCGATTTGTAGAAAGTCTTCATGCAGTTAGTCTACTGCACAGTCCGGCCCGCCGTCGCGCTTGTGGTTAACCACAGTTGCGCTCCGGGAGCGGCTTGGGAATAATCGGGGAAAAAATTCCATTCCAAAAACGGAGACAACGATGAACCTCAAAAACCTGCTGTTTTCTGCGCTGGCCGCATCCCTCGTCGGCGGCGCCGCTTGCGCGCAAGCGCCTATCGTCATCAAGTTCAGCCATGTGGTCGCCAGCGACACGCCCAAGGGCAAGGCGGCCGAACGCTTCAAGGAGCTGGCGGAAAAAAATACCAACGGCCGCGTCAAGGTGGAACTGTATCCGAACAGCACCTTGTACAAGGACAAGGAAGAACTGGAAGCGCTGCAACTGGGCGCGGTGCAGATGCTGGCGCCTTCGCTGGCCAAGTTCGGCCCGCTTGGCGTCAAGGAATTCGAAGTATTCGACCTGCCTTTCATTTTCCCGTCCAAAGAAGTCCTGTATCAGGTGACCGAAGGGCCTGTCGGCAAGAGTCTGCTGCAAAAACTGGAGCCTAAAGGCATTATCGGCCTGGCGTACTGGGACAATGGTTTCAAGGTGATGTCGGCCAATAAGCCGCTGCATAAACCGGCCGATTTCAGGGGCATGAAGATGCGCATCCAGTCGTCCAAAGTGCTCGACGCCCAGATGCGCGCGCTCGGCGCCAACCCGCAAGTGCTGGCTTTCTCCGAGGTGTATCAGGCCTTGCAGACCGGGGTGGTGGACGGCACCGAAAACCCGCCTTCCAATATGTACACCCAGAAAATGCATGAAGTGCAAAAGCATGTGACGGTGTCGAATCACGGCTATCTCGGCTATGCGGTGATCGTCAACAAAAAATTCTGGGATAACTTGCCGGCCGACATACGCAAGCAGCTGGAAGCCGCGATGAAGACCTCGACCTCGTACGCCAACGCGATTGCCGACCAGGAAAACAGCAGGGCGATGGACGCCATCCGCAAGTCGGGCAAGACCACCATCTATCAGTTGACGGCGCCAGAGCAAGCCGAATGGCGCAAGGCCTTGTTGCCGGTGCAGACCGACATGGAAGGCCGCATAGGCAAGGACTTGATCGCTTCCATCCGCAAATTGTCCAGCGCATCGGGCAAATAAGCGCCCGCCTGTTCCTGACGCAGCGCCGGCCGCGCTCCGCCTGCTGCGCGGCGCCGGCCAGGCCTGGCATTACGCCCGCTTTCACTCTAGCTTGGACACCATGAAATTTCTCGATCATCTGGAAGAATGGCTGATCGCCTCCCTGATGGGGGCGGCCACCGTGATTACCTTCCTCGCGGTATTGCACCGCTATCTGTCCGGCTTTGCCATCCCCGGCTTGCAGGACGCCTTATTGAAAATGAATACCAGCTGGGCGCAGGAGCTGACCATCTATATGTTCGTCTGGATGGCCAAGTTCGGCGCCGCCTACGGCGTGCGCACCGGCATCCACGTCGGGGTCGACGTGCTGATTAACCGGCTCAACGAGCGCAAGCGCAAGGTTTTCGTCGTGTTCGGCTTGCTGGCCGGCGCCCTGTTCACCGGCACCATAGGCACGCTCGGCGCCGGCTTCGTGTGGGAAATGTCGCATACCGACCAGACTTCGGCCGATATGGAAGTGCCGATGTGGATAGTCTATCTGGCGGTGCCATTAGGCTCTTACCTGATGTGTTTTCGCTTCCTGCAAGTCTGCTGGACCTTCGTCCAGACCGGCGAATTGCCTAAGCATGATGTGGCCCATGTCGAAGGCTTGGAAGACGAGGTGCAAGCATGAATGCCGCCATCATTTTCATCTTGCTGCTGGCGCTGATGCTGACCGGCATGCCGATCTCGATCTCGCTCGGCCTGACCGTGCTGACTTTCCTGTTCAGCATGACCCAGGTGCCGATAGAATCGGTGGCGCTGAAACTGTTCACCGGCATAGAAAAATTCGAGATCATGGCGATCCCGTTCTTTATCCTGGCCGGCAATTTTCTCACACATGGCGGGGTGGCGCGGCGCATGATCAAGTTCGCCGCCTCCATGGTCGGTCACTGGCACGGCGGCCTGGCGCTGGCCGGCGTGATGGCTTGCGCGCTGTTCGCGGCGGTGTCGGGTTCTTCGCCGGCGACGGTGGTGGCGATCGGTTCCATCATCATGCCGGCCATGGTGCGCCAGGGTTATCCCAAGGGTTTCGGCGCGGGCGTGATCACCACCTCCGGCGCGCTCGGCATCCTGATTCCGCCTTCCATCGTGATGGTGATGTATTCGGTCTCTACCAATACTTCGGTCGGCCAGTTGTTCATGGCGGGCGTGGTGCCTGGCTTGCTGCTGGCGACTTTTCTCGGCGTTACCACCTGGTTCCTGGCGCGCAAACACGATTATCCGCGTTTGCCGAAAGCCAGTTGGGGCGAACGTCTCGCCGCCTTCCGCAAGAGCGCCTGGGGTTTGCTGTTGATCGTGATCGTGATGGGCGGCATCTACAGCGGCTTGTTCACGCCGACCGAAGCAGCCGCGGTGGCCGCCGTGTATGCCTTCGTCATCGCCGTGTTCGTCTACAAAGACATGACGCTGAAAAAGCTGCCGAAAGTCTTGCTCGATTCGGCCGCCATGTCCGCCATGCTGTTATACATCATCACCAACGCGGTCTTGTTTTCTTTCCTGATGACCAGCGAAAACATCCCGCAGGCGATGGCCGGCTGGATCATGGACAAGGGCTTCGGCATGATCAGCTTCTTGTTGGTGGTGAATGTCTTGCTGCTGCTGGCCGGGAATGTGATGGAGCCATCCTCCATCGTGCTGATCATGGCGCCCATCCTGTTCCCGGTCGCCATGAAGCTGGGCATCGATCCCGTGCATTTCGGCATCATCATGGTGGTGAATATGGAAGTCGGCATGTGCCATCCGCCGGTGGGGCTGAACCTGTATGTGGCCTCCGGCATCACCAAGATGGGCATCAGCGAGCTGACGATCGCGGTCATGCCGTGGTTGCTGACCATGCTGGCTTTCCTGTTGCTGGTGACCTATGTGCCGCAGATTTCTATCTGGTTGCCGAATCTGCTCTACAAATAATGCGAGGCAAACGCCGTATTTTCCGTAAGGAAATATGGCGTTTACCGGTTTGACGAAATGAAACGCGGCAATGCCTAGCATATTTTCTACAGTTTTTGCCGCCTTATACATATATGCAACAAGCTCGATATTTTTATGTGTTTCCCTGTGGTATGCCATTTCGCACCATGCTATATTCTTGCCAGTTCAGTTTTTTGGCGGCAGGCGCAGAATTAAAAGGCGGTAGTGCAAAAGAAACGGTATTCAACCGTAACACAGAGGAGACGCGCGTTTTTATTACAAGCTGAGTTAAAGTGGAGCAACCACCTGAAGCTAAACAGCCAGAAACGCGAAAGATGTTTTAAAGGCGCATCGGATGATGCGCCTTTTTTCTTGGGTGTGCCCGGCAGCGCGTACTTACCTGGAGTTCACTATGTTAAATACCGAAACGGCTGTCTTTTCCGCCATCGTCCATGCCCCTTTCGGCGCCATCGGCATCCGCACCGAGCAAGAGTGGGTCGGCGAACTGGTGTATCTGCCGCCGCGTTTCCCGGAAAAATCGCCTACCGATAAATTGAGCGAATTAGCGGCGCTGCAGTTAGGGCGTTACCTGGAACAGCCTGATTTCCGTTTCGACTTGCCGTTAAAGCCGGTCGGCACCGAGTTTCAGCGCCGGGTGTGGGCCGCGATTTCCGCCATTCCGCGTGGCGAAGTGCTGACTTACGGGCAGATCGCCAAACATCTGCGGTCGGCCCCGCGCGCGGTCGGCCAGGCTTGCGGTTGCAACTGGTATCCGCTGGTGATCCCTTGCCACCGGGTGACCGCCGCTGGCGGCCTCGGCGGCTTTGCCCATCACGACGATGAAACCGGCTTCTATGTCGGCATCAAGCGCTGGTTGCTGACGCACGAAGGCGTGCCCGGCTACACCGGGGAAGACTTGTGGAAACAAAAATAAAACCGGCCGCAACGGCATTGCCGGCCGTAGCGCTGGCGCAGATCGACCAGTTTTGCGATACGGTCTGGCTGGAGGACGGCCTGGCCAGGAATACGCTGGAAGCGTACAGACGCGATCTGCGCTTGTTCGCGACATGGCTGCAGCAACAGCACGGCATCGATCTGTACCAGGTCACGGAGGCAGAAATCAGTGCCTATATTTCAGAAAAACACGCCGCCTCCAAGCCCAGTTCCGCCAACCGCCGCATGAGCGTGCTGAAACGCTTTTACCTGCTGGCGCATCGTCAGAACCTGATAGCCAATAACCCCTGCATCAAACTCAAATCGGCCGGACCCGCGCCGCGCCTGCCCAAGACCCTGAGCGAAGCCCAGGTCGAGGCTTTATTGCAGGCGCCCGACGACAGCAGCCCGCTCGGTCTGCGCGACCGCAGCATGCTGGAACTGTTGTATGCCTGCGGTTTGCGCGTCAGCGAACTGGTGACGCTGCGGGCGATCGAGGTCGGTCTGAACGAGGGTGTGCTGCGGATTACCGGCAAGGGCGACAAGACCCGCCTGGTGCCGTTCGGCATACCGGCGCGGCACTGGCTGGAGCGTTATCTGAGCGAGGGCAGGGCGGCGATCCTGCATGGACAGCTGGACGACGCCCTGTTCGTCACCGCCCGCGGCGGCGCCATGACGCGCCAGATGTTCTGGATACTGATCAAGAAATATGCGGCGCAAGCCGGCATTCACACCCCCCTGTCGCCGCACACCTTGCGGCACGCCTTCGCCACCCATTTGCTGAACCACGGCGCCGACCTGCGCGTGGTGCAGTTGCTGCTGGGGCATGCCGATATCTCGACTACCCAGATTTATACGCATGTGGCCAGGGAGCGGCTGAAGCAGTTGCATAAGGAACATCACCCACGCGGGTGAAAAAATGGCTGTTTCTCCCGAAGCAGCCATTCGACACAACTAAAAGCTACTAACGATTATTTCTTCAGACACTTAGCAAAAAAGTCTTCAGAACGATGGTAGAAATCGAATACGTTGACGTCTTTATTAAAGCCGTGCCCTTCTTCGGCATAGACTTTGTAGTCAATTTGCTTGCCGGCTTTTAACATGGCATCACGCATTTTCTCACCATGTATCATCGGTACCCGGCGATCATCGGAGCCCATGGTCAGCATGATAGGGCCTTTGACATTTTGAGCATTGCGCGCAGGTGAACGTAATTCAAACAGCGCGGCGTCGGCGTTCGAGTCGCCTACCCATAGTTTGAACTCGTTTTCCAGGTAGCCACCGGTTGCGGGATCGCCTCCTTCAGAAGTGTCGGACCAAGCGACGTTTTGCAACAGGCCGAGATCGCTTACAGCGACCAGCGAGTTGGCACACTTCCACATGTCGGGATCCCTCGTCATACCTTGTAAGGAAGCATAGCCGCCGTAGCTGCCACCCAACAATGCCATGCGATTTTTATCGACGATGCCTTCCTGCACCAGGAATAGCGCGCCATCGTTGATATCGTCTTGCATGGTGCCGCCCCATTGTTTCCAGGCTTTGGTATAGTGATTTCGCCCATAACCTTCGGAGCCGCGCGGCTCCAGCTCCAACACTGCATAGCCGCGCGATGCGAAGAACTGCGCTTCAGGCCAGCGTCCCCATGAGGAGAATGTGAAGCCACGTACCATAGGGCCACCGTGAATATTCACTATCAACGGGAGATTTTTACCGTCGGAGCCGCGTGGCAGGGTGAGATAACCGTAAATCGGCAAACCGTCCCGTGCTTTGAAGCCGATATATTTGCGCTCCGCCATGTTTTTGGGGTCAGCCCACTCGCGGTTACGGACTATCGGTTCCAGCGTTTTCTTTTCGGTATCAAACAGAGCGTAAGAGCCTGAATCTACGTCGGATGTGGAAGCGACCAGTACTTTGCTACCATCTTCCGAAAAGACGATACCATTATGTGTCGTCGGTAGTGTCGCATCGATGGTATCGATGATTTTCTTTACCGGATTTTCCCCAAACCAAATCCGGGTTGGTCGTGCAGCTTCATAGGCAAGGCCATAGACCTTACGATTTTTCGGGTCCGGGTCGCGGATCAGGCGAACATGCGCATTTTCGTTCAAATCGAAAATCGGATCTTCATGGACTAATTCGCCAAATTGCTTGGTCGTGGTGTCATACTTGTACACGGCCATTTTGTCACGGCCATCCTTGTTGGTCGAAACATACAGAGTGCGATCATCATTATCAAAACCGAGTATTTCATACATCACGCCGTCTTTGTAGCTCGATTGTTCAAAGATTTTTTCCCACTTGTCGCCATCGATGGGCAAATGCCAATACGTGGTCATTTGTGGCTGACCCTTCCCAGGGCGCCGTTCGTCTCTCTGCGCTATTCTTGGCCTGTCCTTTGTATCCAATTCCCAGCCGCCGGTTCTCCCTGGGGACTCGAAGGTCAGCAGTTTGGCTTTACGGGTCTTGAAGTTGAATTTATAGACATCGGCGTAATCCTTGCTGCGATCACGCATATTTACATACGCTTCAGGTGAATCGCCACCCACTGCGCTCAAGATGTTGTCTATATGGATGTCCCCCTTCTTGCGTTCATTGGTATTTTCTAATTCCCAGGTCTTTTCGTTATCGACATCAAAATAGTAAGTTCCTTTAAAGACGAACCGTCCTCGTGCCTCTTGGCCATCTGCAGTTCTGTAGAAAATATATTTGTTGCCCACCCAGCGGCTTTCAGCCACATCAAAGCGGCTGGACGAAGTAATCACTTTTGCCTTGCGGCTAGCTATGTCTATCAAGACCAGATTGCCGCGACCGTTAATAGGCGCAATTGCCGCCAGCGTTTTGCCATCTGGCGATATCGATATGTCGCGATAATCGGAAAGTTTAAAAAAAACTTCTACAGGGATGTCCGCTGCGGACTTGTAGGGTGCAGCCGGTGTGCTTGCCGGTGTCGGTGCCGCCATAACCAGCAGTGGGCATGCAACAAAGACTGCAGCGACAGCTTGTTGCAGAGTAAAACGTAATTTCATGGATTCTCCTAAAAATTGGGGCGCTAGGCCCCCAATTAATTGATACAGTTTTCTTGCTTATTGTTACTTGAATGTATATTTTGCTGTCAATTGGAAGCGACGTCCAAATGGGTTGTTATACGTGGTGTTGTATGGGAAGGATACATTGGCCAACGCACTTCTTGCGTCAAACGGAGGCCTTGCGTCCAGCAAATTGGAGATGTTCAAAGACAATTCCACGTTCTTGAAACCCTTGTAACCAGTGAACCAACCCCAGGTGTTGGTTGCAGCTACGCGGCAATAGTCGGTAGGCGCACCATAAATTGCTTTGATATTGCAAGTTTCAGCTGGTGTGCCTACGTAATCGTAGCCGGAAATGTAGCTGGTCGATACTTCGTGAGACCAAGCTCCTTTTTCCCAACCCACCGCGAGCGAACCACGGAATTCGGGTTGGCTGTAGGTCTTGTTGTAATCGACCGTCGGGCTGTCCGGGAATGGAGTGACCAAGTACTCCCTGGTAAGCGACAGTTTCGAGCGGAAGTTCAGCTTGCCGTTTTCGCCCAGATTTTGTTTGCCCTTGAAATCAAGATCGAAACCGCTAACGGCAGTTTTGCCAATATTGATGTATGGCAGGCTAATCTGGGTAATATGGCCGCCGGAGTCGCGGGTAATAAACTTGGAGAAATTCGGATCTCTTTGGTTGGATAACAGATAAGTAACATCCAGTGAGCTGATCTCGTCGCGGCGCTCGATTTTGTAGTAATCGAGAGAGACGCTGTAATCTTTGACCGGCTCCCAAACCAGGCCGACCGTGTTGCTGGTGGACTTCTCTGGTTTCAGATCACTGTTTCCGGAGATATTTGCTTGAATCGACAAGTTGCAATCCGGCTCGTCGCCGGTTTTGCACAACAGCGGATCTTGCAGACCGTTGTAGAAACCGACAGAAACTGTGGGGGAAATTTCGCGGAAGTTTGGAGCACGGAAACCTTTTGCGATGGTGCCGCGCAATACCAGCGTCGGCAGCGCGTTCCATTTTGCACCGATTTTTGGCGTCACCGAGTTGCCGCCTACGCTGTAGCGGTCAGCGCGCGCAGCGGCGGACAACTCCAGGGATTTCAGCACAGGCATAGTCAGTTCGGCATAGGCTGAGCTGGTATTGCGAGTGGTCATTGGCAATTTTGGCAGGCCGCCGAAGCCGAACACGTTTTCGGCACCGAAGTTGCCATCGTCGATATCGCTGGTGGATTCTCTACGATATTCCAAACCAACAGCCATCCCTGCTGAACCTCCAGGCAATTCAAATAACTCAGAGTTACTGGCCTTGAAATCGGCGAAGGTCGATTTATTTGTACCCGCACGTTGCAGGGCCGGAGAGATTCTGGCAATCACCGAGCCCGCGTTGGTCAAGCCTGGAACGTAGCTGCCATTGGCAAGTGCCGCCTCCATCTTGTCGACCAGGATCAGGCCGCGGGAGTCGACGGTTACCTTACTTTGCAGAAAACCTACAGCACTGTCGTAATCCCAGTTACCCAAGCCGCCTTTCAGGCCTGCGATGATGCGGGTTTCAGTATCTTTTACGTCAAAGCCACGCGCACCGATATCACCGGCACGGAATAGATAACTTTTGCCGCCGGCATTAGTGACGCCTGTAGGGGTGTTGTAATAGAACTGAGGTTCGTAACGCAGATTGGTTTTGATCTGAGTGACACCGGCTTCCAGAAATGCACTGTGGTTCGCATTGATTTCGTATACGGCGCGGGCAAATGCCGAATCACGCGTATTTTTGGGCGTTGCATCGATCCAGTCGAAACGATCTATCAGGCAGCGGCCATTAGGTGCCAAATTCGCGGCTGTACAACCTGGCAATGCTTTCCAGCCCGTCGCACCGAAGACATTTCCCGGTACCGAGTAAGCACTGCGGCGGTCACCTTTAGTGATGCCGAAGCCACGGTAGTCCTGGCTGTTATACGCGTTGATGTCGCGCATCGACAATGCATCGCTGTCGTGGTGTTCATAGGTGGCCATGACATTGTATTTGTCTGCCGCGATTTCGCCCTGTCCATACGACAGGTTGAAATCCTTGGTCTGACCCTTGCCTTTCGAGGTGGCGCCGCCACTAACTTTCACGTCGCCGCCGGTATAGTCCTTACGCAGCCAGACGTTGATAACGCCGGCAATCGCTTCAGAACCATAGATCGCCGACGCACCGTCCAGCAAAATATCGATGTGATCAACCGCACCGACCGGAATGCTGTCGAGATTGGCGAACTGCGATTGGAAACCGGTGATGCCATATTGGGCGATACGACGACCATTGACCAAAACCAATGTTGCGCCACTACCCAAGCCGCGCAGGGAAGCAGTGGTCGCACCAGGGGAAAAGCCATTGTAATCGACGCCAGACAAAGAGCCTGCATTGTTGGAAGACAGATTTTGAATAACGGCGGATAAACTGGTCGCACCGGATTTTTCCAGTTCTGCGCGGCTAATCACTTGTACTGGGGACGCCGTTTCTTTATCTATGCGCTTAATGTTCGAGCCGGTGATCTCGATTTTTTGAATCTTAGCAGGTACGGCTGCGGTTTCAGCATGCACATAAGTGCTGGCAATTAATGAACCAGCGAACACGCTGATTGCCAGGCGTACGGATTGCACACCTATTTTTTCTTTAAAAAACATCGACTTACTCCCTGTTTGAAAACTGAATGTGTCATTAATACAAAAACTTGCTTATATAGGGAATCCGGAAGTTTGTCGTTTTCCCAACATTTCTCAGCAATAATTTGCGAGTTGTTTTTTTACGCAGAACAAAAATATGGAAAAAACTTTTGAAAGGAAATGACTCAAAAAATATTTTGTTTTGTAAAAAAAATATTATGTGGCTAGTTTTTACATTTATGCGCTCTAATGTTGCAGGAAAGCGACGAATTGTCTTAATTAATTTTGAGAAGAACAATTTATTAAATATTTTGAATGTGCCACACATGAATCGGATGAAACGCCAATTTTTCTGGCGCATCGTTGTACATTTTTTTACTTAAGAGGGGACATGCCGGAGGGCTTCGCCATCTTGAATTTGGATCGGCGTGCCGACGATATCAGGCCCAGGACTTCGTGCTATTTCGTCAACCGCCGGCTTCTGGAGAGGCAAGATCCGGCAGCCACGCTGTCGGAGCCTGAGCTGTCTCTCGTGTATTGGCTGGATAAGAATATTCCGGAGAAATACCGCAAATCGATTTTGGAAGTCGTGCTGGAACGGAGCAAGGCTTTCGAGAAAATGGGCTTTAAAAACGCGGTGCAGGCCAGGCGGCAAGCTTAGAACGACAGCTTTGACACCATGGATGCGCGCAGCGGGCGGATATCGGCATGTCCGATCAACGTGCTTGCCTTGGGCGAAATCCAGGGCGAATACCTGATGTCGGCACTCGGTCCTTACGATTGCCGGGGGATAGAATTTGCCTACGAGCCGCTGGACGCGGAAGAAGAAAATTGCCGGTGGCGATGCGCGGTGCGATAGGCAAGCCCATGAGCGCCGAAGTGCTGAAAGCTTCGCTAGTGCGCAGCGCGGTCTGACCATGCGTTACTGAATAGTCTGGCATCGAACGAAGGAGGGCAGGCGCAAGCCGCTCTCCTTTATTTTTTGTAACCGTTCACCCATCCTGGAAGCACTGCCGTTGATGGCGCAAAAACGCTAACCGCGCAGAGGGCGCAGAGAAAAGCTTTTTGTATCCTCTGCGCCCTCTGCGCGGCTAGGGATTTTTATCGCAGGCTGACTGGTTGCTATTTTTGCAGCTATCGAGCTCTCATGGAAAACATGAAAACCTCTCAACACAGAGACGCAGAGGCACAGAGAAAACCTTAGCAGCTCTCTGTTTTTCCTCTGGGGCTCCGTGCCTCCTGTGAGAGGTTTAAGGTTTTTTTCATTTCCCATAGGCGGCTGGATAGTTACTATTTTTTTGTCTTCAAGGACCGGCGATCCGCATATAATTTGCCCTGTTTTTATTTGCAGTAAGAGGGTATTTTGGCCAAAAAAGAACACGTATCCGTGACGCAGGCGACGCAGTTCCTGCGCCAGCATAAGGCGGCGTTTTCCGAGCATCCGTATGCCTATGAAGAACACGGCGGCACGGCGGTGTCGGCGCGCGAGCTGGGGGTGGACGAGCATTGCGTGGTGAAGACGCTGGTGATGCAGGACGAGGCGGCCAGGCCGCTGATCGTGCTGATGCATGGCGACCGCAAGGTGTCGACCAAGAATCTGGCGCGCCAGATCGGCTGCAAATCGGTAGAGCCGTGCAAGCCGGAAGTCGCCAACAAGCATTCCGGCTTCCTGGTCGGCGGCACCTCGCCGTTCGGCACCCGCAAGCCCATGCCTGTGTATGTGGAGCGCAGCATCCTGGCGCTGGAAAAAATTTATATCAACGGCGGCCGCCGCGGTTACCTGGTCGGAATCGCGCCGGGCTTGCTGGAGGCGCTATTGCAGGCGCGTGCTGTCGATTGCGCTTTGGAAGAATAATAGGGGGTATGTTGTAAAATGCGTCTGTCGTCATTGAAAACAAACGGCCTGTAAATATACTGGGGGTAGTATATTTAAGCGCCCGGAAGCTCTTTGCAGCATATTTAGGAAAATAATGAATACTATTTTGGCCGTGCTGGCCGCTTATCTGATCGGTTCTTTGTCGTTTGCGGTGGTGGTCAGCAAGTTGTTCGGCTTGTCCGATCCGCGCACTTATGGCTCCAAGAATCCCGGCGCCACCAATGTGCTGCGCAGCGGCAACAAGGCGGCGGCGGTGCTGACGCTGCTCGGCGATGGCTTCAAGGGCTGGTTGGCGGTGTGGCTGGCGATGAACTACGCAGCGCAATTCGGGCTGGACGACGGCAGCGTGGCGATGGTGGCGCTGGCGGTGTTTATCGGCCATTTGTGGCCGGTGTTTTTTAAATTCGTCGGCGGCAAAGGGGTGGCGACGGCGGCCGGCGTGCTGCTCGGCCTGAACGTCTGGCTCGGCGCCGGCACGCTGGCGACCTGGCTGCTGGTGGCGTTCGCCTTCCGCTATTCTTCGCTGGCGGCCCTGATCGCGGCGATTTTCGCACCGATGTACTATGGGCTCTTGTTCGGCTCCGACGTCAAATTGCTCGCGGTATTCGTCATGAGCGGCTTGCTGGTATATCGCCATCGCCAGAATATCGGCAAGCTGATACAGGGCAAGGAAAGCCGCCTGGGCAGTAAAAAGAAATAGCGCGCATCGCGATTGACCTCATCGTCAGGCGCGTGCCGGTGTTGACCATCCCGACCGCGGATGCCGGAGATTCGTCGAACCAGAAAAAAACCGTCGCCCCTGCGTTGACGGTTTTTTTTTGTGGCGCCGGCGCCCGCGAACGGCGCTACGGTCTAATGTTCGTCGCCGGCGATCCAGTCCGGTTTTTCTGTCTCTATGTAATGCAGCAGGGCGTCGACCACTTCGGGGTCGAATTGGGTGGCGCGCCTGGCCTTGATGTAATCGAGCACTTCGGGCAGCGGCC
>JACPWS010000097.1 GCA_016196925.1 Burkholderiales bacterium
CCGGCCTGAATCGCCAGCGTCACATATTCGGTTTTGTTATGCATGGACAGCATGATGACGGCGATTTGCGGGTATTCCTTGCCAAAGCGCGCAGTCAGGTTGATGCCGCTGGTGGCGCCCAGATTGATATCCATCAGTATCAGGCTGATGGGAAGCATGGCAGCCATGCGTAGCGCATCTTCCGCAGTTCCGGCCTCGCCGACGATCTTGAAATGCGGAATGGTTTCCAGTCTGGCCCGCAAGCCGTCCCTGACCAGCGGATGATCGTCGACCAGTAATAAATTGACGACATTCTGTTCGTTCATACTGCTTCTCCATTCGGTATGCACGCAATCACCTGCGTGCCGCCTGCACCTGAATGCAGCTCCAGTTTTCCATTTACGGCCGCCAGTCGTTCGCGCATATTGCTTAAACCTATGCCGCGTTTCGGGTGGCTGGCGATGCGCTCGACATCGAAACCGCTGCCGTTATCGGAGATATACAAACTATGCTGGTGCGCATACTTGCTCAGGCGCATATCAACGTTGCTCACTTCGCGCGCGTGTTTATGGATATTGGTCAACGCTTCTTGCGCTACCCGATACAGGACGGTATTGCCCGCATCCGACAAATGATTGCAGTCGCCTTCGGACGCAAACCGTACCGGTAAGCCTGTGGCATTTTCAAATTCTCCGGCCAGATGTTCGAGCGCTGCGGCCAATCCGAGATCATCGAGCATCGCCGGGCGCAAATCGTGAGAGATCCTGCGAACTTCGTTTAGCGCCTCGTTCAGTTGATGGGTGGCGCGGGAGAATGGCAGGCGGACCGGATCGGATGGCTGCACTTGCGGCCCAAGTTTTGCGAGGCCGGACTCTATCTGCAATTTGACGGAGACCAACAACTGGCTGAGGCCGTCGTGCAGATCGCGCGACAAACGCGCTCGCTCATCTTCCTGCGAGCGCACCACGCTCTGCGCCAGCGTTTTCAGTTTAGCTTCCGCTACCCGCGATTCGCTGATATTCAGGGCCAGTCCCGATAAACCTATCAGCAGTGCGCTGGTAATGGCGATGCCGGCGATCCAGAACATGGTAGATCGGATATTGCGGGCGACTTGAACGTCAATCTTGTTCAGCGCAGTGTCGACGTCGTCGAGATAGATGCCGGTGCCTAGCATCCAACCCCAGCGCTCCAGCGGGACGACATAACCGAGTTTGGGAACGACTTTATGGCTGGACGGCTTTTCCCATAAATAACGGACGACGCCGCCACCTTCTTTGGCTTTGCCGATTAAGGTTTGTATGGTCGGATTGCCTTCCGGGTCGGTCAAGTCCCATAAGTTTTTTCCTACCAGGTCGGGCCGGCGTGGATGCATCAGGTTTTTTCCATGCATATCGTAAATATAGAAATAACCGTCATCGCCGTAATTCAATGCCGACAGAATTTTCTGCGCTTCGGCCTGCGTCGTGGCATCCTGAAGCTCGGCCTCATACAGGTGAGAAATTGCCGCCGTTCCCAAATTTACGTAATGCTTCAACTCGGCTTCTTTACTGGCAAGATAAGCTTGTTCCATCGTATTACGTTGCTGCTGCGCCAATATGGTCGCCTGATAAAAGACCGCGATCGCAATGCCGGTAAAGGACAGCAGCAAAGGCGTAATGGCAAACATAATAATTTTGTAACGTAGTGTCATTTATTGGTGTCGGGGAGGCAGGCGATCGATACGCGCGTTGTACGCGTGTTCCGGGTTTCGGCAAACAGAAATTATATGACGAAAAAAAACCCCGCAGCTGCGGGGTTTTTTACAGAAAATCCTTAACGATGAAATTAAGGATTCTGAATGTTGGAAGCTTGCTTGCCTTTAGGGCCTTGCGTGACTTCGAACGATACTTTTTGACCTTCTTTCAGGGTCTTGAAGCCGTTCATCTGGATTGCGGAAAAGTGGGCGAACAAATCCTCACCGCCGTCATCCGGAGTGATAAAGCCGAAGCCTTTGGAATCATTGAACCACTTGACGGTACCTGTTGCCATAATGCATCTTTCATATAGAAACTAATCACACGAGCCGTAAAAGCAAGAAAACTAGCGAAATGCTGCTTCTTCCCTGAATGCCCACTTCATATTGACGAAACTTTTTGTCAATAAATGTCATTCTTGGCGGAAAAAAAGCTAAAGTCAAGATATTTTTCTTGTACTTGTATTACTGTTGTATTTTTATTTAATGCTAATAAATTCCCAAAGAATAACTAATCGCAACATCTGCTTTTCAGATGGAACTTGATCTATGGAATTTGATCTCCATCTGCGGGATAAATGGAAAAAGCGTAACATTTCACCAGAGCGCAAATTAGCCCCCTTTTTATTCGTTTATTATTTGCCTTCGGGATGAATCAACGTACTAGAATATACGTATGGGAAACAAGCATGAAAACGGTACGATACTTGAGCGACAAGCGCAGAAGCTGAAGCCTCCACCTATGTACCAGGTGATTTTACTGAACGATGATTACACCCCGATGGAATTCGTGGTGGCGATTGTGCAGGAATATTTTAATAAAGATCGTGAGACTGCGATGCAAATCATGCTCAGAGTCCACAGGGATGGCAAGGCAGTTTGTGGTGTTTATTCCAAGGATATTGCGCTGACTAAGGTGGAACTCGTTTTAACGCACGCTCGTAAGGCAGGGCACCCCCTGCAATGTGTGATGGAGGAAGTATGATTGCGCAAGAACTGGAAGTCAGCTTGCATATGGCTTTTGTAGAGGCCAGGCAGGCTCGTTATGAATTCATTACGGTCGAACATTTATTGCTGGCGCTGCTCGATAATCCTTCCGCAGCGGAAGTCTTGCGTGCTTGCGCCGTCAATATTGAGGATTTGCGCAAAACCCTGAGCAATTTTATTACCGATAACACACCTACCGTACCTGGCACCAGCGAAGTCGATACCCAGCCGACACTGGGATTCCAGCGCGTGATACAGCGCGCCATCATGCATGTGCAATCCGCCTCCAATGGAAAGAAAGAGGTGACGGGGGCGAATGTCCTGGTCGCCATTTTCGGCGAAAAGGATTCGCATGCGGTGTATTACCTGCACCAGCAAGGCGTGACGCGGCTCGATGTGGTTAATTTTATTTCGCATGGCGTGCGCAAAGACAGTCCCAATGAGCCGCAAAAATCGCCGGAAGCTTCGGAAGATTCCCAGTCTGAAGGGCAGGGCAAAGAAAATCCGCTGGAACAATTCACCCAGAACCTGAATAAGGCTGCGGCCGAGGGCCGGATCGACCCCTTAATCGGTCGCGATAGCGAAGTCGAGCGGGTGATACAGATTTTGTGCCGCCGCCGCAAGAATAACCCTTTGCTGGTAGGCGAGGCCGGCGTCGGCAAGACTGCCATCGCCGAAGGCCTGGCGTGGCGCATCACCCAGGGCGATGTGCCCGATATACTGAACAGCGCGGTCGTGTATTCGCTCGACATGGGCGCTTTGCTGGCCGGCACCAAGTATCGCGGCGACTTTGAGTTGCGCCTGAAGGGTGTGCTCAAGCAATTGAAAGATATGCCGAACGGTATCCTGTTTATCGACGAAATTCATACCATCATCGGCGCCGGCTCGGCTTCCGGCGGCACGCTGGATGCGTCTAACCTGCTGAAGCCGGCCTTGTCCAGCGGCCAGCTGAAATGCATAGGCGCGACCACTTATACCGAGTATCGCGGCGTGTTTGAAAAAGACCATGCCTTGTCGCGTCGTTTCCAGAAAATCGACGTCAATGAGCCTACCGTCGAGCAAACCGTGCAGATTTTGCGCGGCTTGAAATCGAAGTTCGAAGAGCATCACAATGTCAAGTATTCTGCCTCGGCCCTGACCACGGCGGCAGAATTGTCGGCGCGCTTCATCAACGACCGGCATTTGCCCGACAAGGCGATCGACGTGATCGACGAAGCCGGTGCGGCACAGCGCATCCTGCCTAAGTCCAAGCAAAAGAAAACCATAGGCAAGGCCGATATCGAAGACATCATCGCCAAGATCGCCCGCATCCCGCCGCAAACGGTGAACCAGGACGACCGCAGCAAGCTGCAAACGATAGAGCGCGACCTGAAAAACGTCGTGTTCGGGCAAGAGCCTGCGATCGAGGCGCTGGCCGCCTCGATCAAGATGTCGCGTGCCGGCCTCGGCAAGACCGACAAGCCTATCGGCGCTTTCCTGTTCTCCGGGCCTACCGGCGTCGGCAAGACCGAAGTCGCGAAACAACTGGCCTTCACGCTCGGCATCGAGCTGATCCGCTTCGATATGTCCGAATACATGGAGCGGCATGCCGTCAGCCGCCTGATCGGCGCGCCGCCGGGCTATGTCGGTTTCGACCAGGGCGGTTTGCTGACCGAGGCGATCACCAAGAAGCCGCATGCCGTATTATTGCTGGACGAGATAGAAAAGGCGCATCCGGACGTGTTCAACATCCTGTTGCAAGTGATGGACCACGGCACGCTGACCGACAACAATGGACGCAAGGCCGATTTCCGCAACGTGATCGTCATCATGACCACCAATGCCGGCGCCGAAAGCTTGCAAAAACGCTCGATAGGTTTCAGCGACAATAAGCAAGCCGGCGATGAAATGGCCGACATCAAGCGCATGTTTACGCCAGAATTCCGCAATCGCCTCGATGCCATCATCAGCTTCCGTTCGCTCGACGAAGAAATCATCTTGCGCGTGGTCGACAAGTTCCTGATGCAGCTGGAAGAGCAATTGCACGAGAAAAAAGTCGAAGCGACGTTCACCGATCATCTGCGCCAATTCCTGGCGAAGAAAGGTTTCGACCCGTTGATGGGCGCTCGCCCTATGGCGCGCCTGATCCAGGACATGATACGCAAGGCGCTGGCCGACGAACTGCTGTTCGGCAAGCTGGTCAGCGGCGGCCGCGTGATCGTCGATCTGGACGAGAAAGAACAGATCAAACTGGAATTCTCCGAAGGCGATACCACGCCGCCGGAGGCTTCGCAGGAAGTGGTCGAAGTCGAGTAATTGCTCAACAGAAGAAAAAGCCCGGATGCGAGTCCGGGCTTTTTTTTGATGGCGGTCGCCAATCAATGCTTGCCGGTACTCCCGAACCCACCTTCGCCGCGTTCGCTGTCGCCGAATTCTTCGACCACGTTGAAGCCGACTTGCAGTACCGGCACGATCACCAGTTGCGCCAGCCTTTCCATCGGCTGCAAGACGAATTCGGTCTGGCCGCGGTTCCAGGTGGAAACCATTAACTGGCCCTGGTAATCGGAATCGATCAGGCCGACCAGATTGCCGAGCACGATGCCGTGTTTGTGGCCCATGCCGCTGCGCGGCAAGATCATGGCGGCGTAGCCCGGGTTGTCGAGGTGGATCGCCAAGCCGGTAGGGATCAGCACGGTTGCGCCGGGTTTGATGCTGATCGCTTCATTGATGCAGGCGCGCAGGTCGAGGCCGGCGCTGCCCGGGGTGGCGTAGGCCGGCAAGAAATCTTTCATGCGGGCGTCGATGATTTTGAGGTCTACGTTTTTCATGCGGATACTTGGTAAAAAATTGGGGGACGCTTTGCCTTCATCTGCGATCGGCAAAGCCGGAGTTAATTCTTCAAGCGGCGGGCGATTTCCTGCACCAGTTGGGTCGCCAGCGTCTGTTTGTCGGCGCGCGGCAGGGCGGTATGGCCGTGGGTGTCGAACAAGACCAGTTCGTTTTCATCCTGGCCGAAAGTGGCGTGGCCGATGTTACCGACCAGCAGCGGGATGTTTTTCTTTTGGCGTTTCTCGGCCGCGTATTGCAACAGGTTTTCCGATTCTGCCGCAAAGCCTACGCAATA
>JACPWS010000099.1 GCA_016196925.1 Burkholderiales bacterium
CTCGGTTACAAAACACCACATGAGGTATTCTTCGGCTTGGACATACTCCCCCTAAAAACCAAAAAAAATTGCGCTTCGTAGTTGAATCCGCCGAGCGCGACCGGTCTTTTTTGCTGAAAAATACTAGGGGGGAGTATTTTTCACGGCCCTTTAAATGCGCTGACAATAGCGTGATTTTTACTGATACTCCCCTATATTAATCAAATTCAAGAGGCGCTGGCGGGCTGTCGCCGGCTGCGTCGCTGGCGGCTCCGGCTTCCGCTTCCCGCTCGAAATAGCCGGGCAATAAGCCGCCTTCGCCGCCGTCCAGCTGCGCCGACCCGTTGGAAGCCGCTTGCTGCGGCGCGTCGTGTTCCAGCCAGCGTTCCATTCCTTGAAACAGGAAGGCGCCGGCCGCCACGCCGGCGGCGGTGGCGGCGACCGTGCCGAGCAGATGGGCGTGCGTGCCTGGCCAGCCGGATGTGGCCGCCACCGCGGGCGGCGCATAAACCGGAGCGGCTGGCGGAGACGCGACGCGGCTGCTGTTGCCCCAGGCGCCCGCGGCCGCATCCAGGAAACCGGACGGGGCGCTGCGCTGCGCCTGCAATGCGCGCAACTGCTCTTGCAGTGCGGCGATCTGGCCGTGCGCGCTGGCCAGCGCCTGTTCTTGCAACAGCGCGCGCTGCACCAGCAGGTAGCCGGCGTCGGCCTGACGGCTGAAGGCGGCATTGATCATGCCTTGGGCCTGGGCGTCTTTGCCGACGGCTGGTGCCTGGATCAGTTGCTCCAGAAAATTTTGCAATACCTGAATTTCTTGCGGCGACATTGTTTCCTCCTGAAATGTGCAGCGTATCTGGTTGCGCCGCGGCCGATTTCAAGCCGGCGGGCTATCGCCGGCGCCGTTTGCCTGCGGGCGCCATTCGAGAAACAGGTAAACGCCCTTGTCGGCCAGCAGTTGAAAACCTAAACGCTGGTACAGGCGCAGCGCGGGATTGAATTTTTCCACATGGATTTGCACCGATTTTTGCCGGGTCGTGGCCAGTCCGGACACCGCCTGCAACAGCGCGCTGCCTATGCCCTGGCCGCGCGCTGCTGCAATCAGCGAGACGTCGACGATCAGGATCGCTTGCTCCCGATGTTGCAGGTAAATGCGCCCGACCGGCGCCGCGTGCTGCAACACTAAAAAGAACTCGGTGTTCGGGTATTGAGCATAAGCCTGGTGTTGCGCCTGAAATTGCGATGCGATAAAAGCGTTTTTTTGCGCATCGCTCCAGCCGGTCGGCCTGAGTTCTTCTTCCCGCACTGAGGCATACAAGGAAATCAAAAACGCGCGATCGCTATCCTGTATGCCGCGCAAGGAAATACTGGAGTCGGGTAAGTGCATACAGACTCCGTTTATCTGGCAACGCTGAAGCTCGCCTGGTAGCGATAAACCTGATCGTTTTTGGCGACCGGGACCAGGAACAGGGCCAGTTCCGGCAGGCTTTGATGGCGCAGGTTAAACGTGCCTTGCCTTAACTGGAGCGCGCCGCTGCAGCTGAACAGCAGAGAAAAATGCTGAAAAGGCGAATTGTCCGTGGCGCAGGTTTTGATTTCATCCAGCAATAATTCTATCTGCCGGCCCTCCGGCGCTTGAATAAAAAAGACGGTGTGCAGATGGGGGCGAAACAGTTCGGCGGAATAGCTCATGGATAGCAGTATCGAGAGCGGGCTGGCGACGCCAGCCCTGGGTTGAACGCGACGAAAACACGCGAGGATAGACGGCGGTTAAGGACGTTCCGGCCATGCCCCATTGAGTGCAATACAGAAATTTAACACCTGGTAAGGTTGTTGATTCTCATGCGGCTGACCTAGCCCGACCGCTAATGCCGTGGCCGGCGCCAGCGTGCTCAGGTTAGAAGGCGGATTGGCCGCCACGTAAGCATTGTTGTTAGCTTCCATGAAGCGGGCCGGCAAGTGCCGGTTAGGCTCGGACTGGACGGATGAGGCGATGTTGCCATTCAGCGTGTGGGTATGTGCCGCCATCGTGGCATTGCTGAGGGTGACGGTGGCGCTGCCCTGAGGCTTATTGAGTGCGCCACCGGTCTGGCCCATGACCGCCCTGTGTCTCAGATCGGGCAAGTTGAAAACGCTGGCGCCATTTCCGCCGTAGGTCTGGCCGAGGATGGCATACAGGGCCGGGTTTTGCTGAACCGGCAACTGTTGCCCGTCGCAGTATGCCCATTCATAAGGCGCATAATTGAAGGCAAATGCGCGGATTTCACCGATAAATTGATCAGCCATGTTAGCTCCCGGTCATCAAGATTGTTGAGGGAAAATTCCGGCGGTCGCAATGATGTAGGACAGCGATAGCGACGGCATCAGATTGTCATGCGGCACATTCCCCCCTTCGGTGGAGAAGGCCAGGCTGCTGAAGGCTTTGGTGGCGGCAGCAGTCGCCTCGCCGTTATCGTAGAACTTGGACGGCGGGCTGACCGCCCCCAGGCTCAGCGTAGCCCCTGGGGTGATCGTGCTGGCGACGTCGGTGCTGGCCTGGATCACGTGGGTATGCAGCGGTAATTGCGTCGGCGTCAGGGTGACCGCGGCTGCGCCGCAAGTTTGTCCCAACACGCGGCTCGTCAAGCCGGGACCGCTGCCTTGTCCTATCGCTAGTTTTTCACTTAAATTGGGCAGGCCAAAGCTGGTCGTGCCATTGCCGCCGTAAGTGGTGCCGAGCAAGGCATACAGCGCTTCATACTGCGAAATGCTCACTGTCTGACCGGCACAAAGCAACCAGCCGACCGGCGCGTAGTTGCCGGCAAACAGACGAATTTCACCTAAAAATGGATCGGCCATCGTGCTCTCCTTAGTCTCTTGGCGGGAATATGCCGCGTACAGCGATGATGTAATTGACCACCAGCGAAGCTTGCATATTGTCATGCGCTGCGCCGGCGCCGGTGGCGCTGCAGGTCGTGGTATCCAGCGGGGTCAGATTGCTGGCCGCCGCATACAGGTTTTTGCCGGGACCCTCGATTGAGGGATTGGTCGCGTTATATAGATAGCTGGTGGCCAGCAAGCGATCCGCGCCGGGGCCGACATTGATAAATTTGGCGCGGCTGGTGGAGACGACCACCGTATGACTATGCGCCGGCAGCGTACTCGCCGTCAGCGCCACGCCTTCCGCACCGGCCTTGGCGCCCATGGGATAGCTTGGGAGCTCGCGGTGTACCGGGGTGCGGCCGCGTAAATCGGGCAAGCCAAAGTTTTTGATGCCATCGCCGCCATATTGAACGCCCAACAAGGCATACAAGGCTTGATTTTGATTTATTTGCAACAGGGCCCCATCGCAAAACGCCCAGCCGCCAGGCGCGAATTGAAAAGCACAGATCTTAATTTCACCTAAAAATGGTTCCACAACTTCTCTCCTTATAAAAGATACTCGTTGCTACAACAAAAATTAAGTTTTCAATTTCATCATGTACTGCACGGCAAATCATTCATGATTCTTGCAGCGTAGTCAATGCCATTGAACGAAGATTATTTTTATATTGAAACGAAAAAAAGTGGTTGTGTATCTAATAATTTGTTCTATCTTGTCAAATACGTTTTGCATCTTTAAGAGTTGTTGCTGTCCGATTAGTTTGGTTCGAACAGAAACACTAGGGGAAACGCAGATTAATTCAAAAGCGTCATCCCCGTGAAAGCGGGGATCCATGTAAATCAAACACTTAGGTGGATCCCCGTTTTCGCGGGGATGACGAAATCCGATTAAATCCGTGCTTCCCTAGAAAACAAGAGCACGCTTGCAAGTGTCAGTACTAAGCATGGCTACGTTCAGATTTCGTGTTGATGCCGTTACGTTGATGTTTAAAAAAATTGGGGACGTCATTCCGGCGTGCTTTAAGCCGGAATCCAGCGACTTTTGTTGCGTTGACGTGCATATTTTGAAAGTGGCGATTTCGTTATGTTGACAAAGACATTGGATTCCGGCTAACACCATGCCGGAATGACGTTAATAAGGTCTGGACTCTTCACAAAACCGCCTATCAACACGAAGTCTGAACATAGCCCTAAGCATCGGTATCCGATTGGCCAGTATTCAGTTTTTTTGTTCAGCGCGCTAGCGCGTGACGTGCAAAAAACGGCGCTTCCCTTTCCGGCCATCTGCAGCAGAGTTTGTCAAAAATCACCAACAAATTTATTTGGAGGGTGTAATGCATACGCTGGCTCTATCACCTTGCGCGCTGCGTATTTTTTTGACTCAGTTCAAAAAATTATTCTTCTATTTTTTGAATTTTGGCCTTATGCAAGCGCTTGCCAGGCGCTATTCCCGTTCGAGGGAGCTTGCCGGGGCCGGTGGTGGGATGAAGTCAAGACAGCGGCTGTTTGCGCCGGCTGCTGTGCGCGCTTTGTTGCCGCTGTGCGCGGCGACTTGCAGAGGGTTTTTTACCAGGAAACTTTGCCTGGTTTTGACGCTGACATGCGCCGCCTTGTTTGCAGCGGCGCCAACTTTTGCATGCACCATCACCTGGAACCTGACGAAAACCGGAGCGACTACCTATACTTTATCGAGCACCAATTTCTCCGCCTGCGACACGGACGGTTTCGGAATATATTCAGACGCCATGGGCAACATAACCAATGTGACCACGAGCCAAGGCGGCACTATCGTTCCAGATTATGCTCCTACCCCTTATGTCTTATCGTATACCTTACCGTCGGCAGGTTTTACCGGAACGGATAGCTCGACTGTGTATGACTTGTATGGAACCCCGATTCCGGTCGTCATCAATGTCAGCGGCGGCGTCAGCGTGCCCGGCGCCCCGACCAGCGCCAGTGCCACGGCCGGCAACGCCCAGGCTACGGTGACATTCACCGCACCGGCTTCCAACGGCGGCGCGGCGATTACTACCTATACCGCCACCGCCAGCCTTGGCGGCGCCACCGGCACTTGCGCCGGCCCGGCTGCTTGCAGCATTACCGTGACCGGCCTCACTAACGGCACCGCCTATACCTTCAGCGTCACCGCCACCAACTCGGCCGGCACCGGCAGCGCCTCAGCCGCCTCGAATTCGGTCACCCCGCAAGCCAGCCAGAGCATCAGCTTCGCCAATCCGGGC
>JACPWS010000095.1 GCA_016196925.1 Burkholderiales bacterium
CGATCAGATGTTGCACAAACTAAACCATCGACCGCGAAAATGTCTCGGTTACAAAACACCACATGAGGTATTCTTCGGCTTGGACATACTCCCCCTAAAAACCAAAAAAAATTGCGCTTCGTAGTTGAATCCGCCGTCAGTGTATTTAAAGCGCTTTAAAATATACTCCCCTCTAGTATTTTTATCGAAAATCGACTGTAAAGGATATCCATGAGCGACTCTTCAGCCTTCCTGCCCTTCACCAAACCGACCATCGATGAGGAAACCATCGCGGCCGTGGCCGATGTACTGCGCTCGGGCTGGCTGACTTCCGGCCCGAATGTGCAAAAATTTGAAGCGCAACTCTCGGAATACTTCGGCGGCCGTCCGGTGCGCACCTTCAATTCCGGCACCTGCACCATGGAAATCGCCCTGCGCATCGCCGGCATAGGCGCCGGCGACGAAGTCATCACCACCCCGAATTCCTGGGTCGCCACCGCCAACGTCATCATAGAAACCGGCGCCACCCCGGTCTTCGTCGACATCGACGCCAGGACGCATAACATCGACCTCGATAAAGTCGAAGCCGCGATCACGCCGCGTACCAGGGCCATCATTCCGGTCCACATGTGCGGCTTGCCGTGCGACATGGATAAATTGTATGCGCTGGCCGAGAAATATCAGCTGCGCGTGGTGGAAGACGCCGCGCAAGCGATAGGTTCGACCTGGCAAGGCCGTCGCATCGGTTCTTTCGGCGATTTCGCCTCGTTCAGCTTCCAGGTGAACAAGAACATCATGACCGGCGAAGGCGGCTGCCTGGTGCTGAACAATGCCGAAGAAGCGCGCCTGGCCGAAAAATATCGTCTGCAAGGCGTGAGCCGCAGCGGGCTGGACGGCATCGACGTCGATGTACTGGGCGGCAAATACAATATGACCGACATCGCCGCCGCCATCGGCCTGGGTCAGATGAAGCACCTGGCCGAATTCAACGCCAAGCGCGCCGCGCTGGCGCAGCACTATTTCGACTGCTTCGGCGCGGATTTCGAAGCGCACAGCGGCGCCGAACTGCCGCTGGCCGATTTCGAGAATTGCAACTGGCATATGTTCCACCTGGTGCTGCCGGAAAGCGTGAACCGCGCCGCCTTCATGCAGCAGATGCTGGATCAGAAGATAGGCCTCGGCTACCACTACCGCGCGATCCATTTGTTCAGCTATTACCGCGCACGCGGCTACACCGACGGCATGTTCCCGGTGGCGGAACGGGTTGGCAAACAGATCGTCACCCTGCCCTTATTCCCGACCATGGCAATGACGGATGTCGAAAGAGTCGTGACTGCGGTAAAATCCTGCCTTCTTTGAAATCGGCATAACAACAATGAAACCCGAACTGTCCGTCGTCATCCCTGTTTACAATGAAGAAGCCGGCCTGGCCCAGCTGCATGCGCGCCTGTACCCGGCGCTCGATGCGCTGGCGGCGCGCGGCGTCCGCTACGAAATCGTGTTCGTCAATGACGGCAGCCGCGACAACACCGCCGCCCTGCTGGCCGACCAGTATCGCCTGCGGCCCGACGTCACGCGCGTGGTGCTGTTCAACGGCAATTACGGCCAGCACATGGCTATCCTGGCCGGCTTTCAGGCCAGCCGCGGCGATATCGTGGTGACGCTGGACGCCGACTTGCAAAATCCGCCCGAAGAAATCGGCGCCCTGGTCGACAAGATGCGCGAGGGCTACGATTACGTAGGCTCGATACGCCGCAAGCGCCAGGATAGCGCCTGGCGCACTTACGCCTCGAAGGCGATGAACCGCCTGCGCGAAAAGATCACCCGCATCAAGATCACGGACCAGGGCAATATGCTGCGCGCCTACGGCCGCAACGTAATAGCCCTGATCAACCAGTGCAGCGAAGTGAATACCTTCGTGCCGGCGCTGGCGTATACCTTTGCGCGCAAGCCGACCGAAATCATCGTCGAGCACGAAGAGCGCGCGGCCGGCGAATCGAAATACTCGCTGTACAGTCTGATACGCCTGAATTTCGACTTGATGACCGGCTTTTCCATCATGCCGCTGCAATGGTTTTCCATGCTGGGCATAGGCTTGTCCGGCTTGTCGGGCGCGCTGGTGGTGTTGCTGCTGATACGGCGCTTCCTGCTCGGCGCCGAAGCGGAAGGCCTGTTCACGCTGTTCGCGATCGCCTTCTTCATGATGGGCGTGATCCTGTTCGGCATCGGCTTGCTCGGCGAATACGTCGGCCGCATCTACCAGCAAGTGCGCGGCCGGCCGCGTTACGTGGTGCAAGCCGTGCTCGAGCAAGAAACCGACCAGACCGGAGGCGATTGAGATGCACACTACGCAAACAACGAGCGCCGTCGTGTTCGCCTATCACAATGTCGGCGTGCGCAGCATCAAGACCTTGCTGGCGCGCGGCGTACGTATCGCGCTGGTCGTCACGCATGAAGACAATCCGGCCGAAACCATCTGGTTCGAATCGGTGGCTGAACTGTGCCGCGAACACGGTATCCCCTGCATCACCCCGGCCGATCCGGACACGCCCGAACTGAAGCAGCGCATCGCCGCCCTCGCCCCCGATTTCATCTTCAGCTTCTATTACCGCCACATGTTGCCGCTAGCGCTGCTGGCGCTGTCCAGGCGCGGCGCCTACAACCTGCATGGCTCGCTGCTGCCGAAATACCGCGGCCGGGTGCCGGTCAACTGGGCGGTATTGCATGGCGAAACAGAAACCGGCGCCACCCTGCACGAAATGGCCGCCAAGCCGGATGCCGGCGCCATCATCGCGCAAACTTCTGTGCCTATCTTGCCGGACGATACCGCCTATGAAGTATTCGGCAAGCTGACCGTGGCCGCCGAGCAAACCTTGTGGCGAGCCCTGCCCGGCCTGATACGCGGCGACTTCAGCGCCTTGCCGAATGACTTGTCGCAAGGCAGCTATTTCGGTGGACGCAAGCCGGAAGACGGCCGCATCCACTGGGAGCAGACGGCGCAGCAAGTGTATAACCTGCACAGAGCGGTGGCACCACCGTATCCGGGCGCGTTTACCGAACAGGCTGGCCGACGTTTTGTTATTGGAAAAGCAAGACTTTATCATGCAAATCTCGCAAATTTGCCGACAGGCTTGCATGTGGTGGATAATGTCGTCCTCGGCGTATGCGGCGACGGTCGCGCATTACGCATTACCGAATTATTATTGGATGGTCAAGCCCTTACGGCATCAACATTGCAGCAACTGCTTGCGCAATAAAAATTGCCCGGCCGGCAGCCTCATTCAACAACCTCATTCAGCAGCATCAATTTTAAATTAAAGAACTCATCATGAAAAAAGTCCTCATCCTCGGCGTGAACGGTTTTATCGGTCACCACCTGTCCAAGCGCATCCTGGAAACTACCGATTGGGAAGTGTATGGCATGGACATGCAAACCGAGCGTCTGGGCGACTTGCTCGATCATCCGCGCATGCACTTCTTTGAAGGCGACATCACCATCAACAAGGAATGGGTCGAATACCACGTCAAGAAATGCGACGTGATCTTGCCGCTGGTCGCGATCGCTACGCCATCCACCTACGTCAAGCAGCCGCTGCGCGTGTTTGAACTCGATTTCGAAGCAAACCTGCCCATCGTGCGTTCCGCCGCCAAATACGGCAAGCATCTGGTATTCCCATCCACGTCCGAAGTGTA
>JACPWS010000096.1 GCA_016196925.1 Burkholderiales bacterium
AGATAACCCTGAGCGCCCGCCTTGAGGAAGATTTCGCGGTCGACCATGCCTTGCTCGCACCAGCGCTCCCGCATCGGCGCCACTTCTCGCTCGAAGAAGCGGCGGGCCGAGTCACGGAAGATCTGGTGGTCGTGCGTGAACCCGCTGCGCAGCGCGTTTTCACTCGAAGTCATTTCGAAAGCGCTCACCGCCCCCCCTTTTTTGCTGCCTCGGCTCGATTCAGCAATACCTGCGGCGGCGCGAATCGGGACCCATATTTGCTTGCCAGTTCACGCGCCCGCTGGATAAATTCGGTGGAGCCATAGGTATCCACGTACTGGAACACGCCGCCGGTGTGTTGCGGGAATCCAATACCCATCACCGAACCAATGTTGGCATCCAATTCGCTTGCGAGCACGCCGTCATCCAGACAATGAAAGGATTCAAGCACCTGACGGAACAGTACGCGGTCCTTGATGTCCTGATACGGGATCGTCGCCGATCCGCTATTGAAGCGTTCGCCCACCTTTGGCCATACCTTCTTTTCCTTGCCGGAATATTCGTAGAGGCCGCCGTTGTAAGCTTTCCCAAGACGTTCCTCGCCTGCCACCAAGAATTGCACTACTTCAGCGGTGGCCTCACGTTTCATGACCCAGCCGGAGCCCTTGGCGTCCAGCATTTGGAGGTTGGCCTGACGAACGTCGAATAGCAGTTTGGTGCTGACTTCGTCCATCACGGTAAGCGGCCCCACCGGCATGCCGGCCAGTCGTGACACGTTGTCGATCAATTCCGGATCGACGCCTTCGCGCACCATTTCCAGCCCCTCGTCAATATAGGATCCGAACACCCGGGAAGTGAAGAAGCCAAGCACATCGTTCGCGACCATCGGCGTCTTCTTGATCTGACGCACAAAGTCGAAGGCGGCGGCAACCGTTGCCTCGCTGGTTTCATCGCCGCGAATGATTTCGACCAGTTGCATCTTGTCTACCGGCGAGAAGAAGTGAATGCCGATAAAGCTTTGCGGCGCGCGCGAAGCATTGGCGAGGCGGGTGATAGGCAAAGTCGACGTGTTGGAACCGAAAATTACGTCGTGTGGCAGGGCTTCTTCCGCTTCGCGCGTGACCTTCGCCTTCAAGCCCTGATTCTCAAAGACCGCTTCGATCACCAGTTCGCAACCCGCCAGATCGGCGGCGTTTCCGGTTGCCAGAATCCGACTCAAAACCGCCTCTTTCTTCTCCGCGGTGGTACGGCCTTTTGCGACTGCCTGATCGAGCAGCTTGCGCGCATAATCCTTGCCCGCCTCGGCCTTTTCGACTGAGACATCCTTGAGCACGACCTCGATCCCTTCCTTCGCCGCCACGTAGGCGATACCCGCTCCCATCATGCCGGCGCCGAGCACGCCGATTTTTGAGAAGCGCCGCTTTTCATGTCCTTGCGGACGACTCGCGCCGCCATTGACGGCATTGATACCGAAAAAGAATGTCGAGATCAGATTCTTAGCGACGGAACTAGTAGCCAAATTTGCAAACGCGCGGCTCTCGATTCGGCAGGCGGTGTCGAAATCGACCTGCGCGCCTTCAGTTGCGGCCGCAAGGATCGCTTCTGGCGCAGGAAGCAAACCGCGTGTTTTCTGGTACAACACGGCGGGCGCCGCCATCAGCATCTGCATGATCTTCGGATGAGAAGGATCGCCGCCTGGCAGCTGGTAACCCTTGCCATCCCAAAGTTTGGTGGGAGCCTCGTTCGCGATAATCCAGGCTTTCGCTGCCGCCAGCATTGCATCAGGCGTGTCCGCGATGGCATCGATCAAGCCTGCGTCAAGTGCTTGGCCCACACCGACGCGCTTTCCTTCCATCAGAAAGCCAAGGGCTTTTTCCAGACCGAGCATGCGAACCAAGCGGGTAACACCTCCGGCCCCTGGCAACAGACCGAGGGTCACCTCAGGTAAACCAATTTCCGTTTTTGGATTCCTGAGTGCGATGCGGTGGTGACAGGCCAGCGCCAGTTCATAGCCACCGCCGAGCGCCGAGCCGTTGATCGCAGCCACCAGCGGAACGCCACTCGTTTCCAATTTGCGGAAAGCCTCCTTGATGCTTTCCACCATGTCAAAAGCAGTTTTCGCGTCGCCCTTGGCTATTGCAAGTATTCGCTTCAGGTCGCCGCCGGCAAAAAATGTTTCTTTGCCGGACGTGATGATGACGCCCTTGAGGCTGCCTTTGCCGGACTCCACCGCCTTGACAAGGTCTGAGAGGAGCGAGTCGAACGCCTCGTTCATCGTATTCACCGGTTGGCCCGGCATGTCGATGGAGGCGATCATGATGCCGTCATCGCCAGTTGTATAGTTGATTCCCAATGTCATTTCGTTATCTCCTGTTCCGGCACTGCTTTAAACACGTTCGATAATGGTAGCGATGCCAATACCACCGCCAACGCACATGGTCGCGAGTCCGCGCTTGAGCTTGCGCCGCTCCAGTTCATCAATCAACATGCCGATGATCATCGCGCCGGTTGCGCCAAGCGGATGACCCAGCGCGATCGAGCCGCCGGTGACATTCACTTTTTCTTCAGGCACATTGAGTTCGCGCATGAATCGCATGACGACAGAAGCGAATGCTTCATTGACCTCATAGAGATCGATGTCCTCAGGGGTCAGTCCCGCCTTGCGCAATGCCAGACGGCTAGCGGGCCCTGGACCAGCCAGCATGATGGTCGGTTCAGTCGACGTGATGGCAACCGACACAATCCGCGCACGCGCTTGCAGATTCAACTCCCTCCCTGCCTTTTCGCTCCCAATCAAGACTGCCGAAGCGCCGTCCACCACACCGCTGGAATTGCCAGCGGTGTGAACGTGATTGATCTTCGAAATTTGCGGGTACTTGGAAAGAGCGATGACGTCGAATCCCATCGCGCCGAGCTGTTCAAAGGATGGCTTGAGTTGGGCCAGGCCATTCATTTCGGTATTCGGCTTGATGAACTCATCCTGGCCGAGAATGATCTGGCCGATGTCATCCCGCACTGGAACCACGGATCGCGTGAACAGGCCATCGGCTTGCGCCTTCGCCGCCTTCTTTTGCGAGCGCAGTGCGAAGCCGTCGACATCCTCGCGTGTGAATCCGGCAAGAGTCGCTATCAGATCGGCACCGATGCCTTGCGGCACAAATGCAGTACGCATGCTTGTTTCCGGATCCATCGCCCACGCACCGCCGTCCGACATCATAGGCACCCGCGACATGCTTTCGATACCGCCAGCGACGATCAAATCTTCCCAACCAGACGCAACTTTTTGCGCGGCAATGTTGACCGCTTCCAGTGCAGAGGCACA
Organism: Burkholderiales bacterium; assembly: GCA_016196925.1. GTDB lineage: Bacteria > Pseudomonadota > Gammaproteobacteria > Burkholderiales > Burkholderiaceae_D > Undibacterium. The sequence goes on from JACPWS010000096.1 coordinate 3,302, forward strand.
AAATCGGTTGAGCTGAAAACCGGGAACGGCTACATCCCAATCGGCCATTAACAAGGCCGTTTTTGCGATGTTTGCGCCTTGATCGCCGACCGGGGTAACGCAGCCTATGATGGCGTCATCGACTCTCGATGTATCCAATTGTGTGCGTTGTGCGAGGTCGCGCAGCAGACCTGACAACAGTCGAATCGGTTTGACCTCATGCAGAGACCCGTCCTTTTTTCCCTTGCCGCGGGGCGTGCGTATTGCCTCATATACAAATGCTGCGTTCGCCATGTTGCTTCCTTTCCAATCTAGTGTGTGACTAACAGTTCAGTATTCTCGATTCCGCTCTCAGGCGCTCAAAGAGAGCGTGGGCGACTGAATCGCATTTTTTACGCTATCCAAATCAAGTCCCGGTAAAGCGAGGTGCTCTTTTCTCGAAAAATGCTTGCGCACCTTCCTTGGCATCCGCGCTGGTGATGGTGAGATGCTGGCGCTTCGCTTCCAGCGCGATAACTTGCTCCAACGAGATACTGGTGGCCGCTCGAGCGATTTCCTTGGAATACCTCACCGCTAGCGGCGCGCGTGTCGCAACCGAACGTGCGAACGCACGTGCGTCCGTCTCAAAGAAATCCGCTGGGATGACTCGGTTAGCGAGGCCCAATTCCACACAGCGTGCGGCTGGGATCTTATGTCCGTCCACGATCGCTTCGAATGCTCTCTTGTACCCTAGCGCGCGCACCAGATGCCATGTCGCTCCGCCATCAGGAATCAGTCCGATTGCAGAAAATGCCAGGTAGATATAGGCATCACTGGACATGATCGTGAGGTCGCATGCCATCGCGAACGCCGCGCCGATACCGGCGGCGGGGCCCCGCACTGCTGCGATCACAGGTTTGTTCGAGCCGCTGATCAAGTCGAGAATCGGCTTGTATTCCAGCATGATCTGTTCTTCAATCGTCTCGTGCGGCGGATTGTATGATTCCTTCAAGTCGGCACCGACACAAAATGCGCGGCCGGCGCCGGTCAACAGAATCGCGCGCGTCTCGTGATCTGCATCCGCGCGTTGAATTGCAGCCAGCAGATCCTGCCGCAGCAATGCATTAAATGCGTTCAGAGCGTCAGGTCGATTCATCGTTATAATGGCGACCCCATCTGCCTTTTCGTATAGAACGGTTTTGTATTCAGTCATTTGAGTCATCTTTCGCTCGTTTGTTTGACAGGTACGCCGACAACCACGCCGGACGAAAGCAAGCTTTCAATTTCGGCATTCGGAATCGACAGTTCGTTCAGTATCTGGACGCTGTGTGTTCCGGCTTGCGGCGCTCCCCATCTGACCGCCCCAGGAGTGCGACTGAATCTTGGCGCGGGCGCTGGCTGCTCCATGTCAGCAACCGTGACGAAGCCATCCCTTGCGATCTGGTGGGAATGTTGGGTCGCTTCCCGATAGTCGAGTACGGGTGTCACGCAGGCATCACTACCCTCGAACATCGACGCCCATGCCTCCCGACTCTTCATCCGAAAAATTTCGGCCAACAGCGCGCTCTGCCTGGACCATGCGTCCGTATCCCATTGCGGACCGAAAGCATTGGCGTCCACAACAAGGCCTTCCAGCAAAGCCGCAAAGAACACGGGTTCGATCGCGCCCACTGCGATGAACTTGTTGTCGCTGGTTTCATAAGTCCGATAGAACGGGGCAGCGCCGTCGAGGAAATTGGTTTCGCGCTCTGTGGACCATCGATTTGCATGATGGAGCGTCTGGATGATGCCCATGAGAGCATTGGTGCCGTCGATGATTGCCGCATCGACCACTTGCCCCATGCCGGATTTCTTTGCTTCAAGCAGCGCACACACCATACCAAATGCGAGGAACAGCGCGCCACCGCCATAATCACCGACGAGATTCAACGGCGGTAGCGGCGGCATACCGCGCTGCCCCATGGCCTGCAACGCGCCGGTCAGTCCGATATAGTTGATATCATGCCCGGCGCAGTGCGCCAGCGGACCCGTCTGCCCCCATCCTGTCATGCGTCCATAGACGAGCTTCGGATTGAGCCCCAGACAGACGTCCGGGCCGACTCCCAGACGCTCGGCAACACCGGGCCGAAAGCCTTCGATCAATCCATCGGCACTCTGGACCAGAGAGAGAAGCAGCGCTACCCCCTCTGGCGATTTCAGATTAATGGCAATGGAACGTTTGTTGCGCTGTTCCACCGATATTGGAGGCCGGAGCGGTGACCCGCCATCCGTTCTCTCGACACAGATCACATCGGCGCCAAGGTCGGCGAACAGCTGGCCGCAAAACGGCCCTGGCCCAAGGCCGGCAATCTCGATGATACGAATAGCGGACAGTGGTCCGGTTGCGGCAATTGTCATTTTCTTCTCACTTGGCTAGCGGTCGAAATTTGTCGCTTGCTCGACGACAGTAGCGTGCTGGCTACCCAGGTCAATTTGCCCGTCGGGGCTCTTTATTTCGAGACGCAACTTATCGCCCGGTTTCAGGAATTTCTCCCCGTCATTGAAATACGTGATCAGGGATGCCAGCCGTTTCGCGTCGTCGAACAATAGCGAGGCCAGCAGCTTTGCGCCTTCAGGACTGCCCTGCAACAAGACACCACCCGGCGTCCCCGTCAGCAGCACATCACCTTCATCGATATCCATGAATCGAGAGATTTCTGTCAGGGTTGCCGCCGGCTTGTGGATCAATTGCGCGGTATTGGCGTCTTGTTTCAGCTCTTCATTCAGCCACAACTTCAGTTCCAGATCATGAATCACCGAAGCCTCGTTTCGATCGATCAAATACAGGATCGGACCGGCCGGGCAGAAGCTGCGCTGGCTCTTGCCGCGGAACCACTGGAGCATGCTGGCGCCGAACATGAAGTCGCGCGCCGACACGTCATTGACGAGCACCAGACCGGCAACGTAGTCGCCCAGATTGGCCTCGGTGACGGTCACTGGGCCACTGATTTTTTGACGCATCACCAGACCCAGTTCAATCTCATAATCCAGCAGCTTGCAATCAGTCGGCCGGACAATGTCGTCCAGTGGGCCGCAAAGCGAAGCAACGTCCTTCAAGAAAATCAGGTTATGATCCGAATGTGCTGTGGCCTGCGTTTCGGCGCGATGCGTGGCGTAGTTCATCCCCTGGCACACCAGGCGTGACGAGCCGACGATCGGACTCAACAAACGGAGTGACGCATAGTCGCGCGGCGCGGAGCGATCTACCTGATTCGGCAAAAATCCGCTCATCAATTTAGCGGTGGTCGGATAGCTCTCCGTCAGCGAAAATACCTGTCCATTCTCCAGCAGCCCCCACACCGCATTTCCGTCTTCGCTAAAGCGAACAATACTTTTTCCCATCGCGTTTCCTTCAGTTTTGCTTGAATAGAATTACTTCGTCTTAATTTGCGTCCTGACCGCAAACATGTCGACAACCGTTTTCACCTGAGCAGCGTCGGCCTTTGAATCGATGGTCGCGATAAGGCCATGCTTCACATCGATCACTGCCGATACCCTGGCGCCGATACCGGCGTCAGCCAGCGCTTTCGACAACACTCTTTCCGTTGCCAGGCGACGCAGTTCCGGTTTGAAAATTTTTCCGACGGCCGTCAACGGCAATGCATCCAGGATCTCGACATGGACCGGTGCGGCCGCGCGCTCGCCAATGTTCGATGCCGCGAACGCACGCAATTCCTCGGCTGTCGATTCGCTTCCCGGCTTGAGCGTTACGTAGACGCATGCGAGTTCGCCGGAATAGGCATCTGGTTGCCCGATCGCCGCCGCGACGGAGACAGCCGGATGGAGCATGACCGCGTTCTCGATCATGGACGGATCGATGTTGTGACCGCCTCGGATGATCAGATCCTTCTCTCGCCCTGTCAGCCAGAAGTAACCCTCGGCATCGCAACGACCAAGGTCACCGGTGTTGAGCCAGCCATCCGCAATGAATACCCCTACGTTCGCCCCCGCCTGTTTGTAGCCGCCGAATACATTCGCTCCCCGCACGACCACGATGCCGGACTCATCGACCGCGCAGTCGCGCACGTAGGTTCCGTGTTCGTCCAACACCACCGTCTTCATTTCCTGATAGGGAATACGCAGACCGACCGAGCCGATACGCTTTTCGCCAAAAATTGGATTCAGCGAACTCATGCAGGTTGCTTCGGTAAGGCCATATCCCTCGATGAGGCGAATTCCGGTACGATCCTGAAAGTTCCGGAAAATCTCCGGCGGCATCGGCGCAGCGCCGCAAATGCCGTAGCGCAGTGAGCTGACATCGGCATCGTCGAACGGCACTGCAAGAAGCGCTGCGTATATCGTCGGAACTGCGGAAAACCAGGTGATCTTGTAGCGGCTGACAATTTTCCAAAAATTTGGAATGACCTCGGGATTACGAAATCCGGTCGGCGTCGCCATCACAACTGATCCTCCATTGCCGAACACCATCAGACCGGCAGAGAAAAGCGCATTAACGTGAAACAGCGGAAGCCCGCCGAAAGCGACATCTTCAACACCGTTATCCGTTACAAGTTCAGTGCTGCTGGCGAGGAATGCCTGGTTGGCATGGGTATGTATTGCGATCTTCGGAACACCCGTCGTACCACCCGTATGAAAGTAGGCAGCGACATCCCCCGGCTGCGGCGGCGACACGGCCAGGGCATCTGCCGCTTGCAATGCGAGCAAGATATCGAAATCGTAGATAGGCACGCCCGATGCGGATACCGACAGTTTGCCATCGGTGCTGTCGACCGAACCGGCCCGATTGACTTGAAGCACAGCCTTAAGCTTGCGCAGCCGCGAAATCTGCGGCTCGATTTTCTCCCACGATCCGCCTCCCATCGATGGACCGAGAACGACCAGCAATTCCGCGCCGGCTTCCTCGGCAATTTTCCCGATGACATCACCCTCAAGCAGCGGGTTGATCGGATTGACGATAGCCGCTGCTTCGCCGCCGAACAGTGTCAGATGCGTCTGCGGCAAATTAGGGAGAATGTAGGAAAGTACGCTTTCACGTACGAGTCCCAGACCCGTGAATGCATTCGCCGCGCGATGTATTCCGGCCAGCAGTTCGCGATAGGTCCAGGTCAGCGGCTCTTCATCCGGTTTTCCGGTAACTAGATACCGTACCGCGACGCGGTCGCTATATTTATCCGCACTGCGCCGAATGATTTCGTACGACGTTTCCGCAAAACCGCGGCTGCGGTACGGCACCTGCTCGATCGCAATCACGTCTTGGATCGATCTCACACCATGTTGCCCAATTGGCGCATTCATTTCGTTTTCCTTGTTCATCGCCGTAACATTACTCACAGAATCAGCGCAACCAGGGCCTTGCCTTGCGCCCCAAAGCCTTTGCAGTCAACTTCAGCTTCTCACCGGACAACTTGCCCGTCATCACGCCAGCAAGCGCCCTCAGTTTCTCGCTCAACGACGGCCCTTTTCGCAACGATTGCGGAATATCATCACCCCACATCCACATCCCTCCGAGATCGAGAAAGTGATAGCCGGCGGGAGAAAATACGTCAAAAACGTCACCGTCGGCATAGTGCTCGAGCTCATGCCCATAAGGATCTAGCCAGTAGTCAAACAGTTGACTGCCTAGCGCATGGCGCCCGATACCCCAGAAGTGCTTCCATCCGGCAGCCTTCAGGATCTGATGGCCCTGCCCGATCGCATCAATGTCGCTTGTTTCATAGGCGCTGTGCAGATACTTCGATTGCATGATTCCCGCCACGACCACACTATGATGGTCCGCGGGCTGGACGCCGCGATCAAGGCGCATGAATGCAAGTGCGGGAGTGCCATCGGCCAGACATTGCACGTCACTTGGAATCAGTCCCAGGTGGCGCATATACCACTGCGCAGAGATTTCGAAGCTGACTGCGCCAAGCACAACGTGAGCAAAGCGATAGACCGGTGTCGGCGCGAGCGGCGGACGAAGCGTAACGTTGATACGTTCCTTCTTGAGCGGCGAGTTAAACGTGTGCACGCGCGGCGGTAGTGGCAATGGCTCCACTTCTTTTCGTCCGTAAACCACATCAACCAAAAACCCGTCGGGATCAACCAGACGAACGCGTTCCCCACCACCGGGGCCGTCGACTGCCTCAATTGCGGTGCCGGGCACGGTGCGCTGCAATTCCAGCAGTTCGGCCCGGGTATTGACGGCGAATCCGACCCCCACATATTTTGATGACTTACCTTTTTTTGCAACATAGAAGTAGGGGTCGGTGCCAGCCCCGCGCATATAGATCGCATCGTCGGTGCTGGCCGCTTCAGTCATGCCGAAATCGCGCAGGAAGCGATGCTGCTCCATCAGATCCGGCTTTTCGAACATGATGTAGGCAGTCCGATCGACTTTGATGATAGGCTGGGGGCGCTGCAACGGCTTCGAACCGAGTAACGCCAGCTCTTTCTCCGGATAGCTCGCTCCTACATGCCGGACCAGGCCGTTCACTACCTGAACATTTCCAGATGCGGCGCCATGCTCTTGGCATTGCGCTCCACAGATTGTGCAACGATTCAAAATACACTCCTTTTCATGGTGGCCTGTTGACCGACGAGCGTTCTGTTGCTCGCCACTGAATATGTGCCTGTGTTGCTCCGACTCGGCCAACACACTCTTCGTGCTTAGAATCACTATGACATCGTGGTTGCACGGTGTCGTCGCCCGAAAGGGTGATTTAGCTGTGATTGCGGGAATGGGCTATTGCATCCTTATCCTGACGTGCGGTTTCATGTTAAACACTCAGCGCGTGTTCACAATTTCGCCAATAAGTTGGGCAATGCTGGGATGAGACAGCCCTACGCCAGCGACATCAGTCGAGAGAAGTTTGAAGATATCTGTCCCCTGCTGCAAAGCGTGAGAAAGCGCACAAGGTCACCCAAGGTAGATTTGCACGAGGTATTCTGCGCCGCGCTGTATCCGCTGCGTAGCGGCTGCCAGGGGCGGATGCTTCCGAGGGATTTTCCCAAATGGAGAACGGTGCATTCGCATTTCGCCAAATGGAGTGAACCTAATCAGGACGGCATAAACGTGCTGGACCATACATAAAAAAAATCAGGATGGCGCTGCTCGCGAGAGATTGGGGCGCGGCGCCAAGCCGACGCTTTTGATTGTGGACGAGCAGAACGTGAAGAACTCAGATACCGCAGGTAGTGAGAGTTACGAAGCGGGAAAAAAGTCCTCGGCCATTAAACGCCACATCGGCGTAGATACGCTGGGTCTGCCTCACGCCATTGCCGTGACGACAGCCGAGGTAACCGATCGCATAGTGGGCATTGCAGGTAGTGCAGCGCGACAAGGACAGTCTGAGCAAGGTGCAGAGCGTGTTTGCCGAATTCAGAGTATGGCGCCACCATCGACGGCGATTTCTGCGCCGGTGATATAGCTCGCAGCGTCAGACGCGAGAAAGACAACTAGTGCGGCAACTTCGTCTGCAGTACCCAAACGACGAAAAGGAATCAGTGTCGTGAACACTGCGTTGAGTTCCTGCCCATTGACTTCGATCATCGGCGTGTCGATTACCCCTGGATGAATCGAATTGACGCGAATCCCGAGCGGCGCAAGATCGACAGCCGCACATTTGCTCATGCCGCGCACTGCCCATTTCGTCGCCGAATAGGCGAACGTGCCGGGCATTCCGCGCATCGCTGCGCCGGATGCCACGTTGATGATCGACCCTTTTCCGGTTTTTGCCATGACATCGACCACCGCACTCATGCCTAGAAAAATGCCGAGCTGATTCACCCGGTAGTGCAGATCAAACAAGTTCCTGTCGGTATTCTGTAGCGTTGCCGGGCGATAGATGCCCGCGTTGTTGACGAGAATATCGATCTTGCCGAAGCGCTCCAATGCCGCCGCGACGACCCGACTCCAGCCTGACTCATCCGAAATGTCGTGCTGCATGAAGAATGCGTCGCTGCCGATCTCTTCCGCAACTGCAGCGCCTTCGCCATTCATGTCGGTCAGGAACACCTTCGCGCCTTCTGCGGCGAATAAGTGCGCCGCAGCAGCACCTTGCCCCCGGGCGGCGCCGGTGATGATGGCAACTTTTCCATACAGGTTTCCCACAAACAGCCTCCTTTTTTGTACAAAATTAATTCTGGATGTGGAGACACTCTTAACATGGCTCCTTGGTCAAGATCGAACTCGTCAATCACGCAAAGATGATGGCCGCCATGTGTCGCCGCCCATGACAACAACAGATGCTGTCTCACATGACTTTAAATCTGTGCATTGACGCGCGCATTCCCTTGGACTGTCATCACTATTGCATTGTTGATTTTCGACGTCGTCGCCCGAACGGGTGATTTGCAGGTACTGAATCGAAGGTGCAGGGACCTTCGGCAGCAACCCTAGCAGGTGGAATCGGCGTGACGCATTCTGATCAGACGCTTGCCGGTGTTTTCGCCGCGATAAAGACCGGCAATCGATGCGGGTGCTTGCTCGATGCCATCGAGAATTTCTTCCCGGTAGCGCAGTTGTCCCGCACGCACCCAAGCGGCCAGCCGCGCGACCACCTCATCCAACCGATGTTCGTAATCCAGACCGAGGAAGCCTTGCATGCGCGCGGCCTTGACCAGCAGGTGCCGCTCGACGCGCGGACCGACTGGCGGCGGATCCCAACTGGCGACCGAGGCCGTGCCACAGACGATGATGCGCGCGCCCCTTGCAATGTGGGGCAGCACGGCGTCGGAGACCGCCCCTGCGGTGTTGTCGAAATAGATATTTACACCCTGCGGACAAGCCGCGGCGAGTACCTGTTCAAAGTCAGCCGACTTGTAGTCGATGGCAGTGTCAAACCCAAATTCGTCAAGACAGCAACGGACCTTTTGCGGGCCGCCCGTAATGCCGACCGTGCGACATCCGGCAATCCGAGCGATCTGGCCGACCGCAGAGCCGACTGCACCGGCTGCAGTGGACACGACAACCGTGTCACCGGGACGTGGCTCGCCTATCTCGGTGAAGGCAAGATACGCCGTGACACCGTTGAGCCCCAGGATGCCCAGCGCTAGCGACAAGGGCAAATCCGCTTCCGTCACCTTGCGCCTAACCGCACTGCCATCGGTGATCGCATATTCCTGCCAGCCAAGCAATCCCATGACCCGATCGCCTTCCGCATAGCGTGGATGGCGCGAAGCGATCACCACGCCTGCGGTAAATGCGCGCATGACTTCGCCGATTGCGACTGGATTGGCGTAATTTGCCGCCGCATTGACCCAGCCGCGCATGGCCGGATCGATCGATAGAAAATCGTTGCGCACCAGCAGCTCGCCGGCGCGCAACGCGGGCACCGCTGCGCTGACGAGTTCGAAATGTTCGGCTTCAGGAATGCCGAGCGGACGGGACTTCAATATGACGCGACGGTTTTGCGTGGGATACATGAAAAGACTCGCTCATTGATATTATGGGATGGGACATCTGCGGGTGATGAATGGTCGAACTACGACGGCACCGCAATCCGACTCGCGTGACCTCATTGAATCAGCATGGGTCGTCGTGCAACGGTGATGGCTTGCATGCGATTGTGCACGTCCAGTTTGGCATTGATCTTGCGCAAGTGTGTCTTGATGGTGTTCTCGGAAATGAACAACCTTTCGGCAATCGACCTGTTTGAGTAGCCTTGTGCCAGCATTTTCAAGACTTGGATCTCGCGGTCCGAGAGTTCTTCCATTGCAACGCTATCGGCAGCCGAAGAAGATAAGTTCATCTGAACGACGGCTTCCCCGCTGGCGAGCAGGAGACGATCGAGGAACGCAGCTGGCACCTCCAAGGGAGCAGCTGTGCCATCGTCCATTACCCCACGATATTCATGGAGAAGGCGCGCGATCGACGCACCCTCATCAAGCATAGTTCGAACAAACCCTTCCTTATGCGCGAATTTTAAAGCGTCTGCGAGCGTCCGCATACCAGCCCTTTGCTGCCCCGCGCCATGAAGGGCTTGCGCCAAGAGTATCCTCAATTTCAAAGCGCGGCGATAGCGCTGGTCGTTCACTGCCCGTCTCAATTGATCCTTAAGCAATGGCAGCGCCTCTGCCTCCCGACCGGATGCGACCATCACTCTCAAGCGACCGACATGCAGGGTATCGACGTCGTTGGCACTGGTCGAGAACCGCTCGGAGATGTTCCAGACGTCCTCATTGTCAGCTTGCCGCAGATAGGTTTGCGCGGCATCCAGATCGCTCGCCAGAACTGCCAAGCGGGCACGTTCAAGCCAAGCGTTGGCGACGAGTCGAGGCAGCGCAGCCCTGTGCCCAAGATGCTCCAACTCCACCAGCAACTGCAATGCGCGATTTTGATTACCATCAGCGCAAGCGATGCGCGCAAGCGTGACATGCGAAAGAATGAGTGCATCCGGGGTCCCGATTTCCTTGATCAGAGGCATGCACTCGCCGAGCAATTGTTCCGCTTCCGCCAATTCGTCGCCCTCATACAACGCTGCGGCCAGAAAGACAGCAACGATCGGACCACCCCCGACCACGCGCAAACGGTTCCTGGATACGCTCGAAAACGCACCGCGAAGACGAACGGTAGCGTCGCGCAAGCGGCCTTGCGCCATCTCCATGACACCTTGAACACATTCGGTGATGGCCATGTTGAATGTATTGCCAGCCTGCGCATGCAATCTATTGGCCATATCGAAAATCCGGCGGGCATCGTCATACTTGTTAGCCATCACATAGCAATAAGCGGTGGCATTCGCCATCACACCGGAAGCGAAGCTTGGTTCAAGCGGCATCTTTGGCAGATCTCTGGTGCACGTTTCGTAATATTCTTCGATACGGTCCATCATCGCCAAAGAAAACCCGCGCAAGGCGACAGTCGATGCCCATGTCTGCACATCGACCCCAGGCGTATCGGCCAATGCCGTGTTTTCCAACAGCACCATGGCTTCTTTGTACCGGTGAATCGAGCACAGCGCCCACACGTAAACATGCCCCAGATTTGGGTAGGACTCAAGGGTTTGCGACGGTATCACATCCAACCATCTTGCCAACAGCCTGAAGCGCCCTTCCAGCAACAGGCGATCCGCATATTCCGCCAACAATGGCAGACTGCGCGCCACATTCCCAGAAGCAAGCGCATGCTCGATTGCCGGAACCGGTCGATCCTGCATCAGGTACCAATTCGACGCAGCGAGGTGCAGCTCCGCCACATCCAAGGGAAATTCACGGGTCAGCTGGGTGCGCAAGAACCCGGCAAAAAGACTGTGATAGCGGTACCAGTTGCCTTCGCTATCGATGGGTTCCAGAAAGAGATTGGCGCGCTCCAAGTATTCAAGCATGCCGCTGCAATCCGCCAGACCAGTAACAGCGCTGCATAAGGATGCGCACAACTCACTCAAAACGCTAGTCTTCAAGAGAAAACGGCGAACGTCGTCAGGCTGTCTGGCGAGGACGTCCTCCACCAAGTAATCGGCGATGTCCGAGTTTGACCCCGACAATCCTGCAACCAGCCCCGAGCGATTCTCGCGCGACGCCAGCGCGAGCGTCGCAAGATGGAGCGCTGCCGCCCACCCCTCGGTAGATCGTTGCAGGTTGACAATATCGCTACCACTTAGTCCCAGACTGTGCTTGCTCGTCATGAGGTCCGCAGTCTCATCCATGGAAAAACGGAGATTCTGAAAGCCGATCTCAAGCAGGCGCCCATGCGCACGCAGGCGGCCCAAACCGATATCCGGAACATGGCGCGACCCAATAACCAATCGCCCATGTGGCGATAAGCAGTCAATCATCTTGCGTATCACGTCAAGTACGACTGGATTCTGAATGACTTCGAAATCGTCCATGAACAGCACGAATGGGATCGACAGCGCACTGATGCGATAGAGTACATCCAGCCCGTCTCCCTCCACTGGCACATTGACGCTCCCGGAGCGATGTACTGGCACGCGTGTCTCACCAGTCACGCCGTTTAATGCAGCCTCGAGACAGACAAAAAAATGCCCCACATCGTTATCGGCGCTACTCAAGTTTAGCCAGCACTTCGCGACACCCCCAGACTGCAAGCGCGCATGGTATTGCAGCATCGTAGTCGTCTTTCCGAACCCGGCTGGTGCCCTGATCAAAATAAGTGTGGCAGATTTCGCGTCACGTATTTTTTCGTCGATCTGCGCCCTTATCACTTGATTCGATGAACCGACCGGGGGTGTAAACTTGGTGGCGAAAATTCGGGTCGCGGTGCCGGCAGGCGACGTCGGCAAGGACTGATCTCTCGAAGAAGACATTCTGCTGTTCACTCGAAACGCTGATGAAACACGACCAACGGGCGCTTACCGTCAAACGCGTTTCGGCGGTTCATTTTCCAGCACTGGCCGTTATCAAGTCCTCGCACCTGGCAATTGCCTGATTCGCGCCCTCCTCGCTCAGGGAAAGGCCTTCGGCCAAGACCAGTTCCACATCGGTGATACCAATGAAACCGAGCACACCCTTGATGTAAGGAGTCTGAAAATCGAAGGCCTGGTATGGGCCTTCGGAGAATATTCCGCCACGCGCGATGACGACCACGGCACGCTTTCCATTGACCAAACCAACCGGGCCTAGCTCTGTGTACTTGAAGGTTCTGCCGACGCGAGCCACGTGGTCAACCCACGCTTTCAGCGACGAAGTCACCCCAAAGTTGTGCATCGGCGCGCCGATGACGATCACATCGGCGGCGAGAACCTCGTCGACCAGTTGATCGGATAACGCAATAGTCGCCCCTTGTTCAGCGCTACGCTGATCGGCCGGGGTGTAGTAAGCGCCAATCAGCGCTTCGCTCACATGCGGTAGCACGGTGGCGGCTAGGTCACGTACGATGACTCGGCCACCAGGGTGCTCGCCGCGCCACCGAGCGACGAATGACGCCGTGAGTTGACGTGATACAGAACCGGCGATGCGCGGGCTGGTGTCGATATGCAGCAGAGTTTCCACGGATAACGTTCCTTGCGAAAGAAGTTGTAGTTGCGTCAGAAAGGAACGCCGCTCAGACGCCCCATACGCCCTTGCCGGAAGTTCTCGTAGGCTTGCTGAACGGCGCGCGACGTGTCGTAGACAAAAGGTCCGCCGAAGACGAGTGGTTCCTCAATAGGCGAACCACCCAAGATCAGAATTTCAGCAAGCTGATCACTTACGTTCGCAAACTGCAGCGCGGTACCACTGGTTAGCACGGTGAGGCTATGCAAACCCAAGTGCGTACCAAAGTCGCCCAAGGCGAGGCTGCCCTCGATGACATAGACGCCCAGTTCTTCGTGCTCGGGAACCGGCAATACGATCTTCTGTCCAGCATGCAGGCTCAGGTGAGCCAAGCGGCAACCGCGCGCAACGGGCAGAGGGCCGCGTCGCACGGACGTCCCCTGACCCAGCACATCGCCCCACCACTCCCCGCCAAGCAGCCGCAACTCGCCCTGCTCCAGGCGCAACACCGGCACCTCGGCAGGTGAAATCAGTTCATAGCAAGGCACGCCGTACTGAGCGCTCAGTGGCAGCCGCGTCCAAAGCTGGATTGCATGAGCACGTCCGGCCGCAGACAATATAGGCATCTCCTCATGCAAGATACCACCACCGGCACTGATGAACTGCATGCCGCCTGCACCCACCTCGCTAGCATTACCTAAAGAATCAGAGTGGCGTGCACCACCCTCCATCAGATAGGAGATCACCTCGATACCGGCGTGCGGATGCGCCGCTAGACCGGAGCTGGGCTTGACCAGCCGCAGATGATCGAGAAACACGAATGGGCCTATGGACTCCACGTCGGTATTCGGCAGTCCACGAAGCACGCTGGCACCAGCCAACTCGTGACCGGACTGCGCGATTGTCGTCCGCGCAACTTCGCGCACTACTACCACGGCTGGATCCATTTGAGCCTGCGCGCTCATGCAATATTCGCCTGCCGCACCTGCAAACGCAGCCGGTAAGCGACGAAAGCCGACAAGACGCCCAGCACAATCGCGGGGGCCGGAGAGCCACCAACCAGGAACAAATGGGTAGCGATTGCGCCCACCATCGTCACGGCCATTAACAGAGCCCCGAAGAAACTAGTTGCAGGTAACAGAACGAGGATTACGGCCACGATCTCGGTAGCACCGGTGAAAATACGGAACCATTGACCGAATCCGACATGCTCGAAGAGAACGACCATTTGTTCAACACCGGCGAGCTTAGAGGCGCCAGCGGCACCGAAAGCAAGGGCCAGCAGAATTCGTGCCCCCAAAAGGAGACGTTGCGAAGTTTTGGAAGTCTGGGTCATGGTGTGTACTCTGGTAGTTAGGAGGATTGGCTTAGGGGATAACTCTAAACCACCCCAATTGATTTGATTAGATGGGGTAACATGATTACTTTCATCCATTCATGCGAGTAATCATGTTCGACCTTAACGACGTGGCAATCTTTGTTCGGGTAGCCCGCGACGGCAGTTTCGTCGCTGCCGGACGACGGCTGGGAATACCCTCCAACACGATCAGCCGGCGGGTGCAGGAGCTCGAAGCCCTTCTGAAGACGCGTTTGCTGCATCGCTCCACGCGCAAACTCAGCCTGACGGTCGCCGGGCGTCGTTTTTTCGAGCAGTGCGCGATTGGCATTGATGACATCGAGCAGGCACACCAAGACCTCTTCGACGCTAGCCAAGTGCCAAACGGGACGGTACGCGCCACTGCTCCCGCCGATTTCTTCGATCATTTCCCGATGGAGTGGGTCGCGGAATTTATGGAACGGAATCCGCGGGTGCAGCTTGAATTTCTACTCAGTGACACGAAAGTGGACCTGATAGGAGAAGGTATCGACGTGGCCTTTCGGGCCGCGCAGATGGACGATTCGTCCCTGGTCGCGCGCAAACTGATGGACAACTATCTCGGTCTAATCGCCAGCCCGAATTACCTGGCGGTGCATGGCACTCCCCGGACGCTGCAAGATCTTACATCCCACGAGTGCCTCTCGCCGCCGAGCCAACCAAACGGCACGCTGTGGGGTTTCGATGGCCCCGATGGGGTTGAAGAGATTCGGGTCACGGGGCGACTCTATGTAAACACCGCACAGGGTCTGCTTCGGGCGGTGCGCACGGGGATGGGCATCGCGTTGGTGCCGCTCACGCTGGTGGAACAGGATTTGCGCGACGGCCATTTGGTGAGTGTCTTGCCGAAATATCGGCGCAATGTGGGCGGAGTCTATGCGGTTTATCCGAACCGGCGCCAACTTTCCTTAGCAGTTAGTGCCTTAATCGAGTTCGTGGTAGCGAAGCTTGAAGATCGGCATGAATGACAACACCTGGCCTGATGAGTTGACAAGAGTGGTCGTTCACACCTGGCATCGAAATATACATGTCATGGCGACAAAATTAAGCTGGCCGGTTTCAAGATCGAAATCATCGAGAAAAGGTACATAAAAGGGGCAACGCGTCAGCGTGTGGAATCTTACGACCGCTTGCCTATTTATCTGCTACGCGCTCGAATACGGCTGGCGCAGCTTTGGTATCGTGCGTATTGTCTGCATGTACCGATACACTTCTATTAAACGTCACTTAAGACGGATTTATTCCGATCCAGCTTACGTTGCAATGCGGTCAGTCGACTTTCAAGTCAGACTGACCGCTGTGGGGTGATAGCAGCTACACACCATCGAACACACGTTGTCATATCAAGCCCGAGCTACTACACACTTCATCGTTAACGACGAATATGGACTGCTGGGTGATGCGGTTTCGGGCCAACCGAACACATTTTCCTGCAGCCTTTTATGTCGTCATTTTCCGTTTTTCTAGATCCCAAAAAATCTCAGCCACATATCACTTTTATGGAATCGAGCAATCCCATGCACGATTCCATCCAATCCTCACATCTTTCCTCACCTACCAAAATAATGGAGGCCACATGCTATCCACCAATTCCCCACTCGAAAGTCTGGCGGCGTTTTCCCTCGTTTTCATGAGCGGCATCTTGCTGGCCGTCGGTTTTACTCATTACGTCAACCAAATTCAATGGTCATGGCGATTACCGTTAACATCAAGTAATAGCATTGCCATCATCACCCTTTCCAACCAAGTTTCTCTAGCACTCAATCAACTGAAAGCACTGCACAACCACCCCCCGTGTCAGACTACTTGTCGTGTAATTCAATCGGGTTGATTGGATCGTGATCAGGGAGTGAACATGGGTTGGGTAGCGGTTTTTGACGTTCCGGAATTCAACATGTTTCCCGTCCTGGGGGAAGGTGTTGCGGGTGG
>JACPWS010000098.1 GCA_016196925.1 Burkholderiales bacterium
AGAGCACTACCTTGACATGGTAGGGGTCGTTGGTTCGAGTCCAATCGTGCCTACCAACGGATTTATAAAAATTAAAACATCTTAGTTAAGAGCGAGAAAGGCATCCTGGTTATGACACCGCGAACTACCACGCAAATGGTTTGTGAGCGACTATAGTCGGGGATCTTTTTCGTCTGCATCAAAATTGAAAAAGCGCGGCTAGTCCGCGCTTTTTTTTCGTCTTGAATTTTTGAATTAAACATCTTTGGCAGATTTGCCGTTTTGGAGTGTGACATGGTCTCAGTAAAACTTCCTGATGGTTCGCAGCGACAATTTGATGCGCCCGTGACTGTGGCTCAGGTCGCCGCCAGTATCGGCGCCGGCCTGGCGAAAGCGGCCCTGGCCGGACGGGTCGATGGCAAGCTGGTCGATACTTCGCATCTGATCGACGCCGATGCCGAATTGGCGATCGTGACCGATAAGGATGCCGACGGCCTGGAAGTGATCCGTCATTCCACTGCGCACTTGCTGGCGTATGCCGTGAAGGAATTATTTCCCGAGGCGCAGGTCACGATAGGCCCGGTGATAGAAAACGGTTTTTACTACGATTTTTCCTATAAGCGCCCATTCACGCCGGAAGATTTGCTGGCGATGGAAAAGAAAATGCAGGAGCTTGCCAAAAAAGACGAGGTCGTTACGCGCAAGGTATTGCCGCGCGATGAAGCGGTCGCTTATTTCAAATCCATAGGCGAAGCGTACAAGGCCGAAATCATAGAGTCGATTCCGGCCGATCAGGATGTCTCGCTGTACACCGAAGGCAGTTTTACCGACCTGTGCCGCGGCCCGCACGTGCCGTCGACCGGCAAGCTCAAGGTTTTCAAGCTGATGAAGCTGGCCGGCGCTTACTGGCGCGGCGACTCCAGGAACGAGATGCTGCAGCGCGTGTACGGCACCGCCTTCGCAAAAAAAGAAGATCAGGAAGCGTATCTGCACATGCTGGAAGAGGCGGAGAAGCGCGATCATCGCAAACTCGGCAAGGCGCTCGACCTGTTCCATTTTCAGGACGAGGCGCCGGGTCTGGTGTTCTGGCATCCAAAAGGCTGGACTATCTGGCAGCAGGTTGAGCAATACATGCGCCGCGTTTATCAGGATGGCGGTTATCAGGAAGTAAAAGCGCCGCAGATTCTCGATCGCGCATTGTGGGAAAAGACTGGGCACTGGCAAAATTATCGCGAAAATATGTTCGTGACCGAGTCGGAAAGCCGCGCCTATGCGCTGAAACCGATGAATTGCCCCGGTCACGTGCAGATTTTCAAATCCGACTTGCGCAGCTATCGCGACTTGCCGTTGCGTTACGGCGAATTTGGTCAATGCCACCGCAATGAGCCGTCCGGCGCGCTGCACGGCATCATGCGGGTGCGCGGTTTTACCCAGGACGACGGTCACGTATTTTGCACTGAAGATCAGATTCAGGGCGAGGTGATCGATTTTCATACGCAGGCGATGAAGGTGTATGCCGATTTTGGTTTTTCCGATATTCACGTCAAGCTGGCTTTGCGTCCCGAAAACCGTGTAGGTAGTGACGAAGTCTGGGATAAATCCGAAGAAGCGCTGCGCGTCGCCCTGAGATCTTGTGGTGTGAGCTGGACCGAGTTGCCGGGCGAAGGTGCATTCTATGGCCCGAAAATCGAGTATCACCTGCACGACAGCCTCGGTCGTCCATGGCAGGTTGGCACCATGCAGGTGGACTGGAATACCGCCGAGCGCTTGGGCGGTACTTATATCGGCGAGGACAGCAGCCGAAAGACCCCGGTCATGTTGCATCGCGCGATCGTCGGTTCGCTTGAGCGTTTCATCGGTATCTTGATAGAAAATCATGCGGGCGCCTTGCCGTTGTGGTTGGCGCCGGTGCAAGTTTCAGTCTTGAATATCTCCGAGGCGCAGGCCGAGTACGCTAAATCTGTTGCAGAAAACCTGAAAAAACAAGGGTTTAGAGTTCAAGCCGATTTGCGTAATGAGAAAATTACCTATAAAATACGCGAGCATTCAATTCAAAAGCTTCCTTACATCGTGGTAATCGGCGACAAGGAGCGGGATGCCAATACAGTGGCTGTGCGTACGCGTGGCAATCTGGATCTGGGGGTAATGCCCCTGGACGCCTTTATTTCTCGTTTGAAAAACGAGGTTGCAACCAAGGTTTAACAGATTTGTGCGGCGATTTTGCTTAAGCAAAATAGCATAGTCTTCATTATATTTTTTAAAGGAAACTGCAATAGCTACCGAAAGAACACATCGCATCAACGGTGAAGTTACAGCGCCTGAAGTGCGCTTGTCCGGCGTTGAGAACGAACCCCTGGGGATCGTCAAACTTGGTGAGGCTTTTCGCTTAGCCGAAGAGGCCAATGTGGATTTGGTGGAGATTGCGCCAACTGCGCAGCCGCCGGTTTGCCGCTTGATGGATTACGGCAAATTCAAATATCAGGAACAGAAAAAAGCGCACGAAGCCAAATTGAAGCAAAAAGTCATTTTGGTGAAAGAAGTGAAGTTCCGTCCTGGTACCGATGACGGCGACTACAACATCAAATTGCGCAATTTAACCAAGTTCCTGGAAGACGGCGATAAAACCAAGATCACTTTGCGTTTCCGCGGTCGTGAAATGGCGCACCAGGAGATCGGTATGCGCATGCTGGAGCGCTTGAAGTTGGATCTGGAACAGTATGGTCAGGTTGAGCAGTTTCCTAAGATGGAAGGCCGCCAGATGATCATGATACTGGCACCTAAGAAAAAGAAATAAGTTTTGCGAAACCCGCTGGTGCGGGCATTGCGATGGATCTGGATGAATGTCCGGGTCACAATAAGTGAGAAGTAGGCATCCAAGAGTAGCGCATGTTGCTACCACCTACCATCATATAAAACTGGAGCTGTCGTAAGACAGATAGTGTTATGCCAAAAATGAAAACAAAGAGCTCTGCCAAGAAGCGCTTTCGTGTACGTCCGGGTGGAACCGTGAAATGCGGTCACGCTTTTAAACGTCATATTTTGACTAAGAAGACCACAAAGAATAAACGCCAATTGCGCGGTATTACGAACGTTAATGCAGCTGACGTGGTATCAGTCATGCGCATGATGCCTACCGCTTAACCTCATACTCATTATTTAAGGAGTTATTATGCCTAGAGTAAAACGTGGGGTTACAGCTCGTGCCCGTCATAAAAAAGTTCTGAACCTTGCAAAAGGTTACCGTGGTCGCCGCAGCAAAGTATTCCGTATCGCCAAGCAAGCAGTTATGCGCGCTGGTCAATACGCATACCGCGATCGCCGCAACAAAAAACGCGTATTCCGCGCACTGTGGATTACCCGTATCAATGCAGCGACACGCCAGCATGGTATGACTTACAGCGTATTCATGAACGGCCTGAAAAAAGCCGCAATTGAACTCGACCGTAAAGTACTGGCTGACATGGCAGTGACTGACAAACCAGCATTTGCTGCGATTGTGAATCAAGTCAAAGCCAACCTGGCTGCTTAATTCCAGTAGTATATAGTCGTCTGCGACTTGCCTCGGCAAGTCGCAAACATCAAGCGGGGCAGAGGTTGATTCCTATGCCCCGTTTTGTTTTCAGCTCATTATTTCAGCTTCAATGGAAGCGGGAACAACGCATGAACCCTTTAGATCAAATCGTCAGCCAGGCACGTGCCGATTTTCTGGCGGCCGCAGATGCCGCCGCGCTGGAAAATGCCAAGGCCCAATATCTGGGCAAGAGTGGCCAAATTACCGAACAGATGAAGAGCTTGGGCAGATTGTCGCCCGATGAGCGTAAGACGCAAGGCGCAGTCATCAATATCGCCAAGGGACAGATAGAAGCAGCGCTGAATGAGCGTCGCGAGGCATTGGCCAATGCGCAAATGCAGGCGCGCCTGAACGCCGAAGCGATCGACGTCAGTTTGCCGGGACGGGGCCGCGGGATGGGGGGCATCCATCCGGTGATGCGCACCTGGCAACGGGTAGAGGAAATTTTCCGTTCTATCGGTTTCGATGTGGCGGACGGCCCCGAAATCGAAACCGACTGGACCAACTTTACCGCATTGAACAGCCCGGAAAATCACCCGGCGCGTTCTATGCAGGACACATTTTACATCGATGGCAAGGACAGTCAGGGCAAGCAACTTTTGTTGCGCACCCATACCAGCCCGATGCAGGTGCGCTATGCGCGTATGAATAAGCCGCCGATTAAAGTCATCGCTCCGGGGCGGACTTATCGCGTCGACAGCGACGCCACGCATTCGCCGATGTTCCATCAGGTCGAGGGTTTGTGGATCGCCGAAGATATCAGCTTCGCCGACCTCAAGGGCGTGTATCTGAATTTTGTCAAAGCCTTCTTTGAAACGGACGATTTGCAGGTGCGTTTCCGCCCTTCGTATTTTCCTTTCACGGAACCGTCGGCTGAGATCGATATCGCGTTCGGCAGCGGGCCTTTGAAAGGACGCTGGCTGGAAGTGTCCGGTTCGGGCCAGGTGCATCCTAACGTTATTCGCAACATGGGTCTCGACCCTGAAAAATACATCGGCTTCGCGTTCGGCTCCGGCCTCGAGCGCCTGACGATGTTGCGCTACGGGGTGAATGACCTGCGCTTGTTTTACGAAGGCGATCTGCGCTTCCTGAAGCAATTCAACTAAATTTCTGTGAAGCGCGACGCGCTTCCCGCATCCAACATTAGACGGCTGAATTATGCAATTTTCTGAAAACTGGCTACGCACCATGGTCGATCCGAGCATGACTTCGGACGAGCTGGCTCATTTGTTGACCATGTCCGGACTGGAAGTCGAAGAAGTAGAACCTGTTGCGCCACCATTTAATAATGTCGTGGTCGCTGAGATCCGCGAAATCAACAAACATCCTGATGCAGATCGTTTAAACGTCTGCCAGGTGGATGTCGGCACCGGTGCCTTGCTGAATATCGTTTGCGGCGCACCGAATGTGCGGGTCGGAATGAAGGTGCCGTGCGCCATGGCGGGCGCGGTGTTGCCGCCCGGTGCCGATGGCAAGCCGTTCGAGATCAAGGTCGGCAAGCTGCGCGGTGTCGAGTCGCAAGGGATGTTGTGCTCGGCGCGCGAGTTGAAATTATCCGAAGACCATGGCGGCTTAATGGATTTGCCGGTCGATGCGCCGGTCGGCCAGAATTTCCGCGATTATTATGAATTGAATGACCTGAAATTCACGATCAAGTTGACGCCGAATAAAGCCGATTGCTTGTCGGTACTGGGCGTCGCCAGAGAAGTGTCTGCGCTGACAGGAACCGCATTGCATGTGCCGGAAGTGCAGGCCATGCCGGTTTCCCTGGATGAAAAATTGCCGGTCAAGATATCGGCGCCGGACCTGTGCGGCCGTTTCAGCGGCCGCGTCATCCGCGGCGTCAATGCCAGGGCTGCGACTCCGGAATGGATGAAACAAAGGATAGAACGTAGCGGTCAACGCTCGGTTTCGGTGCTGGTCGACATTTCTAACTATGTGATGCTGGAGCTTGGCCGTCCTACGCACGTATTTGACCTCGATAAAATTCACGGCGGCCTGGATGTGCGCTGGGGCAAGGCCGGAGAGTCTTTGAAGCTCTTGAACGGCAATACGGTCGCCGTCGATGAGTGGGTGGGGGTGATCGCCGACGAGCGTGAAATCGAGTCGCTGGCAGGCATCATGGGCGGGGATTCGACCGCTGTTTCCCTGGATACGCAAAATATTTATCTTGAAGCGGCGTTCTGGTGGCCGCAAGCCATACAAGGTCGTGCACGTCGTTACAATTTTTCTACTGACGCGGCGCACCGCTTCGAGCGCGGCGTCGACTTCGCGACCACGGTCGAACATATCGAGCGCATCAGTGCCTTGATCGTTGAAATTTGCGGCGGCAGCGCGCAGGTTAAGCTGGGTCCGGTCGATGACCATATCGTCAATTTGCCGCAACGCGCGGCGGTGAAGATGCGCACGGCGCGCGCCGTCAAAGTCATCGGTGTGCCGCTGACAGATGCGCAGATTGCCGATATTTTCGCGCGCCTGGGCCTGACGTTCACTCAGCAAGCGGGTGAGTTCCTGGTAACGCCGCCCTCATATCGTTTCGATATAGAGATAGAAGAAGACCTGATCGAAGAAGTTGCACGGGTTTATGGTTTTGAAAATATTCCGGCGCTGCCGCCGGTCGCCGCCAGCGCGATGCGTATCGCGCCGGAAAACCAGCGCTCCCTGTTTACGCTACGCCGTCAGATCGCCGACCAGGATTATCAGGAAGTGCTGAACTACAGCTTCGTTGAAGAAGCGTGGGAGGCGGACTTCGCGGGTAACGCGCAAGCCGTGCGTTTGTTGAATCCTATCGCCAGCCAAATGAGCGTCATGCGTTCCAGCCTGATTGCCAGCCTGGTCGCCAATACCCGTTACAACTTGAATCGCAAGCTTAACCGCGTGCGGATTTTTGAGATAGGCGCCGTGTATTTGCCGGATGCTGGTGTGCAAGACGGGCCGCTGTCTGTCGCCGGTTATCATCAGCCCAAACGATTGGCGGCACTCGCCTATGGTCCTGTTGCTGAAGAGCAGTGGGGGCAGGCAACGCGCAATGTCGATTTCTTCGACGTCAAGGCCGACCTGGAAGTCTTGTTCGCGCCCAAGGTTTTGCGTTTCGTCAAACATGAGCACGTTGCGCTTCATCCGGGTCGTAGCGCACGCATAGAATGCGAAGCTCAGGTAATTGGTTTTATCGGTGAATTGCATCCGCGTCTGCAGCAGAAATACGACCTGCCTTTGGCGCCGGTGGTGTTTGAAGTCGAGGTTGCCGCATTGCAGTCCGTCGCGGTGCCGCTCTACCAGGAAATTTCCAAGTTCCAGGCGGTAACGCGCGACCTGGCATTGGTTGTTAAACAAGAAATTTCGGTGCAGGATTTGTTGGATGTTTTTGCTGCGCAAGCGGAAGCCAGTGAAGCGTGTAAAATCATGCAAGCCGTTGTTTTATTTGATGAATATCGCGGTAAAGGTTTGGAAAGCGACGAGAAAAGTCTTGCTTTCCGTTTTAGCTTGCAAGATACTCAAAGCACCTTGCAAGATGACAAAGTGGACGCGGCAATGGCTGCTTTCGTGGATGCTGCGAGCGCAAAATTTGCTGCCAAGTTGCGTTGAGATTGCTTGCATATGTCCGGTTTTGATGAGATGAATTTGATAATGAATGATGTGACTTCCGCTGAATTTCAGTCGGTGCTGGATGCCGATCTGAATCGGGCGATGCTAGAAGCTAAGGCTCGCTCTCAGGCGGAAAAAGAGTTGCCCACCCTGACCAAGGCCGAGTTGGCCGAGCTGTTGTTTGAACAGGTCGGCTTGAATAAGCGCGAAGCGAAGGACATGGTGGAAACTTTTTTCGACGAAATCCGCGATGCGCTGGAAAGAGGCGAGGCCGTCAAATTATCCGGCTTTGGCAATTTCCAGTTGCGCGATAAGCCCCAGCGACCCGGACGCAATCCAAAAACGGGCGAAGAAATCCCTATTACTGCACGTCGTGTCGTTACTTTCCACGCCAGTCAGAAACTCAAAGGCATGGTCGATGATGTCAGTAGTCAACCTATCGGACATGCCGCCTGACACTTGCTATGACTGAATTCAAGATTGCGCCTTTTGTGTTGCCCGCGATACCGGCCAAACGCTACTTCACTATCGGTGAGGTGAGTGAATTATGCGGGGTTAAACCGCATGTGTTGCGGTATTGGGAGCAGGAGTTCACTCAATTGAAGCCGGTGAAACGTCGCGGTAACCGGCGCTACTACCAGCATCATGAAGTGCTGTTGATACGCCGCATTCGTGAATTATTGTACGAACAAGGCTTCACTATCAATGGCGCGCGCAATAAATTGAATGTGCACGGCGGAGTGTCGGCCGTGCCCGTCGAAGAGAGCCCGCGTCTGCCCTTGAATCTGTGTCAGATCAGAGCTGAACTGACTTCGGTTCTGGCCTTGTTGAAGCCGCAATGAGCGTTGCTTTCATGAAGCCGAATTTTTCAAGCGGTTATCCGGCGGCGTCGATTTTTTTACCGAGTTTACTGGCGCGCTAAATGCCAGCTGCAGCTTGTCCGCACGCGACGGCGCTTCTGCGACTTTGAATACGCTGACCGCCATGCTTAGCGAGGCGGCCTGATCTTCCAGCGTTGAAGTTGAAACCGTCGCTTGCCCGACCAGTGCAGCATTGTGCCGGGTGAGCTGATCGATTTCGCCGATAGCCTGGTTCACAGTCACTATCCCCGTACTTTGCTCCTGACTCGCATTCACAATGTTCCGTATCAGGCCGGCGACTTGCTCTACATTCCGGGCAATATCGCTCATCGTGCTGCCGGCCGTATTGAGCATGGCGCTTCCGTGTTGCACCGCTGCACCGGATGCGGCGATCAAGGTTTTGATTTCTTTGGCCGCTTCAGCACTGCGTTGCGCAAGGTTTCTGACTTCGCTGGCTACTACGGCAAAACCTTTTCCTTCTTGACCCGCTCTCGCAGCTTCTACCGCGGCGTTTAACGCCAGAATATTGGTCTGAAAAGCGATGCTGTCCATGATGCCGATAATTTCGGCAATTTTGCCCGAACTGCAACTCACGGTTTGCATGGAAAATATAGTCTTTTCCATGACATCTAAGCCATGTTGCAGCTTTTCGGCCGAGGCGTCGAGCAAAGCGTCGGCCTGTCCCAGGTTTTCCGTATTTTTGTTGACGCTGCTCGTCAATTCTTCTATCGATCCTGCAGTTTGCCGCAAAAATTCCGCCTGATGTCCGGTGCGGCTGGACAGGTCGGCATTTTCATCGTGAATTTCTCTGGCGATCAGATTGACCGTATCGGCGCTGCTGCGGATATCCGTCACCAATTCACTCAGCGAGACATTCATCCTGGCCACAGCATTGCTTAGTCGGCTCAATTCATTTTTACTGCCGCTGTGGGCGCAGTGTTGTAAATCGCCGGCGGCAGTTCGTCCTATGATGCGGGTCAGGGAGTGCAAATTGGCAGACAAGGCGCTGTAGATACCGTACAAAAAATAACCGGCAATCGCCAGCAGTAAAACGATGCCCGCCAACATGCGCCATATTTTTCGATTTGTCTGATGTATATATTCTTGTAGGCGGTCATCTATCAGCGTCGCGACGGCGAGATTGACGCTATATAATTTCTCTAGATCGCTTTGCCCCGCTTCAAAAAATGCCTTGCCTGAACTCTGATTGAGTGCACCCAGAACTTCGTCTTGAGCCCGCTCCAGAAATTTCCGCGTACCGCTGGCCGCGGATCTCAAATCGGAAAATGTCTGGCGGTATTCAGGATGCGCTTCCTGCAATGGCAGTATTTGCTGGTCGAGTAAATTCAGCTCGTGCGTGGATAACATGTGCAAGGAATTTAACATCATGTCTTCGCCGGCTTCCAACAAGCCGCTGTCTATATAGGCGGCGCCCCGTCCGGCCAATATGGAAATTTTTTCCTCTATCTGCGGCAGCGCCGCAATGTAAATACCGGCCAGTTGATGGGTGCTCAGATCGCTGTCCAGTGTCAACTTGGATGTGTTTGCGATTTGGTAAATGCCTGCATTGATAGCGTCCAGCAGCTTGCCATGCTCCAGGATATTGGTCGGAACTTTGATGGAAGACCCGCTGGCCAGTAAAGATCGCCAATTTTTTCTGAATGCCTGATTGTCAGTAAGTTGTTCGCTGATGCGAGCAATTTTTTCCTGTAGCGCTTTAGTCGTTTCGCGTTCCTGCCCGTTGCCCATCAGGCGCATATGCTGCAGCGAACGATGTGTTTGCAGCATATGCCGCAATTCTTGATATGCCTGAATTTTTTGAATTGCGTCACGTTTTTCCTGGGCGCCGGCGGTTTCCGAACGCAACTCTTGAAACAACAGCGTCATCACTACGAGCATCGGTATCGCAAACAGGCTTGCTGCCAGTGAAAATTGATGGGCAATGCGCCAATGCCGTATCAGGTGAGCAGCGGGAGAGATGAGAGGGGACATGCAAGCTTCTTTTCAGAGAGACGACTACAAAATTTGCTTTTCTGATGCAAGGGTAAGCTTGCTATGTGACGCGGTGGTGACAAGGTTTAGAAAGTAAAAAAAGCCTCGCACTGCGGCGAGGCTGTTAATTTTTGACGCTGCAGGTTAATGCACCAAGGCGGTAAACGGCGCTACATAAGCCTGCAGGAACACCAAGAGTCCGACCAAGACGGCCAGCGCCAGGCTGTGGAAAAACACGAAGCGCAAGATGTCGCCCTCATGTCCATACCAGCGGGTCGCGGTGCTGGCGACGACGATGCTCTGGGCGTCGACCATTTTTCCCATCACGCCGCCTGAGCTGTTGGCGGCCGCCATCAGGACCGGGCTTAAACCGAGTTGTTCCGCGGTGGTTTTTTGCAGTCCGCCAAACAAGACGTTGGCGGCGGTATCGGAGCCGGTCAGCGCGACGCCGAGCCAGCCCAGCAGCGTGCCGAAGATGGGATACATCATGCCGGTATGCGCGAATACCAGTCCCAGCGTTGCGTCGGTCCCCGAATAACGCGTCAGATAGCCGAGCGCCAGCATCAAGACGATGGTCAGTAAAGAATAACGTACCAGCCAGATGGTGCGGCCATAGATGCGTATCAGGTCGCGCAGCGAGTACTTCATCATCAGGCCGCCCAGCATGGCCGCCAGGAAGATACCTGTACCGGTGGCGGACAGCCAGTTGAGCGTATAAACGGCGACTTCCTTGTGCGGCTTGGCGACGACCGGAGCGACTTTTTCGACCAGGTTATGCAGGCCGGCGAAGGGGATTTTGAAAACGGAAATGCTGTCCAGCCATTTTTTTAAATCCGGTATGCCCCAGATAAAAACAAAGACGGTCAGGATGACCCACGGCATCCACGCCATGATGAACGCGCGCCGGTCGTGTTTTTTGAATATCGCTGCAGCGGCATCGGCTTCATGGCTGTGCGGTTTTGCGCTGTCCAGATCGGGGGTGCCGGAATCGGCTTCATGCCCCTTGAGCGAAGCCGAGCGCCAGATTTTTTTCGGTTTCCAGACTTTCAGGAACAACACCAGACTGACCATGGACACGATCGCGGCCACCACGTCTACCAGCCACGGCCCGTGGAAATTCGACACCAGGTATTGGGGAATGGCGAAGCTCAGCCCGGCGACCAGGATCGCGGGCCAGATCTGCAACATGCCGCGGAAGCCGGCGAACGCCCAGATCAGCCAGAACGGTACCATCAACGAGAACAGCGGCAGCTGGCGCCCTATCATGCCGGACAGCTGCATCAGGTCGATACCGGTCACGGCGGCCAGCGCGATCACCGGCGTGCCCAGAGCACCGTAGGCGACCGGTGCGGTATTGGCGATCAGGCATAGTCCCGAAGCGGCCAGCGGCGAAAAGCCCAGCCCTATCATGATTGCAGCCGTCACCGCGACCGGGGTGCCAAAGCCGGCGGCACCCTCGAAGAAGGCGCCAAAGCAAAATGCGATCAGCAGCAATTGTATCCGCCTGTCATCGGTGATGCCGGTCAGGCTGTCTTGCAAAACCGAGAACGAGCCATCCTCGACCGTGAGCTGATGCAGGAAGATGATGTTGAGGACGATCCATCCTATCGGCAGCAAGCCGAAGGCGGCGCCGAATCCGGCGGCGTTCCAGGCCAATCCGGCCGGCATGCCGAAGCCGAAGATCGCGACCAGCAATGCGCTGCCCAAACCCAGCCCGGCTGCATAGTGGGCCTTCATGTGTCCAAACGCGATACAGCCCAGCATGACTACTACCGGGATCGCTGCCATTAGTGCCGACAACCAGATGTTGCCGAGCGGGTCATAGACCTGACTCCAAACCATAATAATGTCCCCTTTTAATTTTGATGACGTGCAAATCAGATCGCTTGCAGTGCGTAAATATTACGTTGCGATTCAGGCGGCTGGCTTGAAATGAATTTCACGTATCGCTGAACTAAATTGATGTGCTGGTCTGGGAAATCATGGTCGGCACTATGCTTTTCGAGCGCCGACTATTTCGTGCGAAATGGGAGGGGAGAGGTTGGAAGGCGGTGCGTACGTTGTTCTGGATCCGGTGCAGTACCCATACCGGCAATTCGCATTCAAACTCGCCGCTTGAGTCTGAGGTCTGCAAAAAATACAAGGAATCTGTTTTTTGATATGGACCAGAACGGGACCAGAAAAAAAAGAGTTACAAGCCTTGGCATGTAACTCTTCGATGTTGCTGCTGTGTGGCTCCCCGACCTGGACTCGAACCAGGGACCTGCGGATTAACAGTCCGTCGCTCTACCGACTGAGCTATCAGGGAATAGAAGAAATGATGATCTTCGATAAACTTTTTCTTGCAGTGATTTTTTATTAAGTTCACTGCTTACTTCGAATTCTGTGGCTCCCCGACCTGGACTCGAACCAGGGACCTGCGGATTAACAGTCCGTCGCTCTACCGACTGAGCTATCAGGGAACAGAGACAAAGATTATATGCGCCGATCCCTGACTTGTCAACG
>JACPWS010000013.1 GCA_016196925.1 Burkholderiales bacterium
AATATCGGTAGCGGCAGTTTGACCGTTCGACCCCCATCCCAACCTTCCCCCTGACTGGGGGAAGGAGCTTAACTCAAGCCGCATCCACCTGCTTGTTTTGCCCCGACAAGCGCTGCAACCTTTGCAGCGTGCTTTCACCCGCCGTATCAGCCTGCGCCACCGAAGCCCGGATCGCCTCGATCTCGGCCGCCTGATCGAGCGGTTTCTGGGCGATGTCGGCCACGATACGCAAACCGGCCGCTTCGTTGCTGACGTTCTCGGCGCGCCTGGTGAGTGCATTCAGCGCAGTGCTATGGCTATGCACGCTGGACAGATTCGCCAGTTGTTCCTGCCTTTCCACCCGCAATTGCTGCAAGTCTTTTTGCGCCCTGGCGGTGGCCAGGTTTTGCAAGGCTTTTTTGGCGGCGGCGTCGAAGGCGGCCAGTTGAGCGGACAAGGCGTCGACGATTTTTTGCAGCTCGTCCATGTATTCGCGCGCATCGGCTTCTTCCTGCACTTCCAGCGGCAGGCGCGCCTTGTTGGCTTCCAGCTCGTCGCAAAACAGGCTGACGGTGGCTTCGGAAATCTTGCCGGCCGCCAGGCGTTCGGCCAGGGTGCTGGAAGCTTTTTCATCATTCGCGATCAGAGCGCGCAGACGGGTGACGTCGCCCTGCTCCTGGTCGAAGGCGGCGCGCGCTGCGGCCAGCTTTTGCGCGGTGTCGCGCAGGGTGGCGGCCAGGCGGTCGCGGTCGGCTTCGGTGGCGGTTTCGGGGTCAAAGTTGGCGATCGCTTCCGACACCTTGTCGCCGAGCGCGCCAAAGTGTTTGGAAATCAGTCTTGCGGTCAGGCCCCAGCCATTCATATTGCTCATCATGCTTCCTTTCGGTTGTTGTTGGTACTGCACGGTTCACTACGTTGCGGCCGGGCTGCTATTGCAGCGTCAGCCTTTCCATTTCCAGCGGAATGGCAATCATGAAATCGACATGGATCTCGCGCCGGCTGCGGTCGCCGTCGCGGCTGCGCACGATCTCGGTGCTGATCAGCAGCAGTTCGCGCTGCATGCTATTGCCAGCTTCGTCACCAAGCTGGCGGCTATATGGCATAAACACGATGTCTTGCTGCAAGCCGTGGCGGCCGCCGGCGTCGTCGATGCGGGTCTCGCTGCCGCGAAACGGCGCGACAAATTCGCAGGCGGCATCGCCGGCGTCGCGAAAATATTCCAGGCTGGCGGCGGCGAAGGCGCTGTCCAATGCCGTCGCGCTCATGCCGAGTTCCGCCAGCTGGGCGCGCCACAAGGTATAGCTGCGGTCGCCCAGGCCGTAGCCGTCTTCGCCGAGATAGGCTTGCTGGTCTTCGCTGGTTTCCGGGATCAGGCGCGTCAGGCGGCTGCAGTACAGCAGTTCGCTGACTTCACCGTTGGCATCGCAATACAGCTGCAGGAATTTTTCGGTGCCGTCCTCGTCGCAATTCAGGTAATAGCGGTACAGGCTGCCGCTCATCTGCAGTTGCACGCGGCTGATGGCAAGCACGCGCAACTCAGCTTCACCCGGCATGGCGATCAGCGAACCGGCGCTCTGGGCGCGGATCAGCGGCGTCATCTGCAGATGCACCAGGCTGCCGATGCGCGCACCGAGCGGGAGGCCGGCATCCTGTGGCGCTGGTTCAGCCTTGCCCAGCATTTTTCCTGCGTAGCGATACACGTCTTGCCAAGCCATGATTACACCTTTCCTAAACTATAATGTTGCGTCTCGTTTTGCTGGCGGCGCAGCAGCATGGCGCGCCAGGCTTTCCACAGCAGCCAGCCGATAGTTCCCAGGATCAGGCTCCACAGCAGCAGCCGCAGCAGCGACCAGCCGGCGGCTTCGGCAACGGGGGCCGGGGCAACTGCGGCGACTGGTGCGGCGACCGATGCGCCGGCGGCGATAGCTTCCAGCGGCGCGGGCCGGTTCTCATACACGGTGGTGTGCTGCGGACGGCTGATGGCGTTGCCGAGCATGAAGCCCCAGAATGCGCCGTTCATCGAACTACTTTCCCTTTGCACGATCACGGGCGCTTGATAGACAGGTGCCGGCGCCGGCGCGGCGGGTGTCGCCTGGGCCGTCTGGGTCGGTACTGCACCGGCCGGCGGCAGAGGGCGGCCCGTCACGCTGGTGGCGGCGCTGGCGCTATTGGCCTGCTGGCGCGCGTCCAGATTCTTCAAGGCCTTGCTCTGAGCCTGGGATTTTTCCAGATCGCGGTTCAGGGCCGAGCCGGATTTGGCCGGGGCGGCGTCGCGGCTGGCGTTGAAACTGCCAAAGGAAGTCGGGGCCGGGCGCAGCGGCGCGGCCGGCTGGCTTTTTTGCGAAGAGAAACCGCTGCGGAAGCCGTGCGCCGAGCCGCCGCCGCGCACGCTGGCCGCCCCCGCCAAGCCAGGCAACAAGGCAGCCAGTACCACGATCATTCCTATTTTTTTGTGTAGTTTCATGATTGCTATCTGTAGATGAATTACCAAGGCCTCTGTACAATCCGCGCTAGCTCAGTGAAGGCAATGATAGTGATCAAAAACACAAACATCATCGGTAATACATCGGGAAATTCACCATGACACGCAAATACTCGGACATGAACCAGCACGACGCGCTGTACAAAGTGGCGCGCGCCTATCCCGGCGGGCTGGAGGCGCTGGCGCTGCGCATGGAGGTCTCGGTGAACGTGCTGCGCAACAAGCTGGCGCCCGGCATAGAAACGCACTACCCCTCGTTCGAGGAACTGTCGCAAATCGTCGAACTGTGCGCAGCGGCCGGCGTCAAGGATGCGCAGCTGCCGCTGCATGCGCTGCTGGGGCGGCACGGCATGGCCGCGTTCGTGGTGCCGGAGCCGGACAGCGTCAGCGAAGACGACCTGTCGCAAACCGTGTGCCGCGTCATGAGCCGGGTCGGCGACGTGGCGGAAGCGGTCTCCACCGCGCTGCTGGACGGCAAAATCACCGATGCCGAAGCCGACCTGATAGAGCGCGAATTCCAGAGCGCGCTGACCGTGCTCGGCGAATGGCGCGCCCGCATCCGCGCCCATCACCGGCAGGGCGAATAGGCAGACACCAAGACTATCCTGCCCACGAAAAACACGAAAAGCACGATAAGAAAATCAACATCTTTCGCTTCGTCATTCCCGCGCAGGGTGCAGCAGGGAATTCGAGTAGCATGCTACTCGCCTGCGTAACGGCTTGAGCATGCATGCTCAAGCGCGCCCTGCAAGGGGGAATCCAGTGTTGTGCTAGTTGAGCCAAAGCCTCTGGATCCCCGCCTGCGCGGGGATGACAGCATCAGTGTTCTTTTTCGTGCCTTTCGTGTTTTTCGTGGACAACAGCTTTTCCCACCCTGCATTAAAATGGGCCTTCCCTCACCGCCCGCCGCCCCATGCCCGAATCCGCTCACCAACCGTTTCAACGCCCGCAATCGCTGGCCGATCTGTATTTTTCATTCACCCTGTTGGCGCTGCAAGGTTTCGGCGGCGTGCTGGCGGTAGTCCAGCGTGAGCTGGTGGAGCGCAAGCGCTGGCTGACGCGCGAAGAGTTCGTGGAAGAATGGGCGGTCGCGCAAATCATGCCGGGGCCGAACGTGGTCAACCTGTCGCTGATGATAGGCAGCCGTTATTTCGGCTTGCGCGGCGCGCTGGCGGCGCTGGCCGGCATGCTGTCGCTGCCGCTGCTGATCGTCTTGCTGCTGGCCGTGCTGTATGCGCAAGTGGCGCAGCATACTGGCGTAGCCGGCGCGCTGCGCGGCATGAGCGCGGTCACCGCCGGCCTGATCGTGGCCACCGGCCTGAAGCTGATGCCGGCCCTGAAAAGCCACCCGCTGGGCTGGCGCAGCGCGCTGCTGCTGGCGGTGCTGTGCTTCATCGCGATCGCGCTGCTGCGGCTGCCGCTGCTGTGGGTCTTGCTGGCGCTGGGCGGCGCCGCCTGCTACTGGACTTACCGCAGGCTGAAGGCATGACGCTGACCCTGCACTGGCAAGACTGGCTCAGCCTGCTCACGCATTACCTGATGCTGTCGCTGCTGTCTATCGGCGGCGCGATTTCCACTCTGCCCGACATGCACCGCTACCTGGTCGACCAGCAGCACTGGCTCTCCGATGTGCAATTCAACGCCTCGGTCGCCATCGCGCAAGCCGCACCGGGCCCGAACGTGCTGTTCATCGCCCTGATGGGCTGGAATGTCGGCATCAATACCGGCAGCGCCTGGGCCGGCCTGCTCGGCGTCGCCATCACCATGGGCGGCATCCTGCTGCCCAGCACCACCCTGACCTACGTCGCCGCCCGCTGGGGCCACCAAAACCGCGAACTGCGCGCCGTGCGCGCCTTCAAACTCGGCATGGCGCCGATCGTGATCGGCCTGCTGATCGCCACCGGCTGGATCATGGCCGCCGCCCACACCCGCCACGACTGGCCGCTGTGGCTGCTGAGCGCCGCCTGCGCCGTGATCGTGTGGCGCACGCGGCTGCATTTGCTGTGGCTGCTGGGGGTGGGGGCGCTGCTCGGGTGGTTGGGGGTGGTGTGACGCAGCTGACTTATTCCAGGTTCACGCAGACTTGTAGGGTGGATCAGGCGCAGCGGTCATCCACCATTTGTCGCATCCCGTGCGGCGGAAGGCGCTGCGCTTTTCCGCCCTACTCACCATCGCTCAGTAGTGGTAACGCAACTGAGCAATCAGCAATGCATCGCCCTGCAGCTGGTAGACGATGCGGTGTTCGTCGTTGATGCGGCGCGACCAGTAGCCGGATAGGGCGT
This sequence comes from Burkholderiales bacterium, assembly GCA_016196925.1. GTDB lineage: Bacteria > Pseudomonadota > Gammaproteobacteria > Burkholderiales > Burkholderiaceae_D > Undibacterium. The sequence goes on from JACPWS010000013.1 coordinate 4,744, forward strand.
GTTTCAGCGGTTCCGGTTTGCCTATGCCCTGGAAAGGATCGCGCTGGATATCGCGGATCAGGGTGTTGATGCGGGTTAGCATTTTGCGGTCGGTTTGCTGCCAGTGCAGGTAGTCTTCCCAGGCTTCTTCGGCGAAGATCAGCTTCAATCGAGCAGCTCCCGCTCCTTACCCTGGCCGCGTTCCAATTGCTCGATGGCGGACAGCAGGCGTCTGGCGTTTTTCGGGCTGCGCAGTAATTGCGAGGTCTCTTGCAGCGACTGGTAATCTTCCAGCGATAGCATCACCACGGATTGTTGCTTGCCGCGCGTAATAATCACGGGTTCGTGATCTGCACAGACCCGGTCCATAGTGTTCGCCAGTTGCGCCCTGGCGGAAGTGTAAGTGATGGCGTCCATAGCCTTGCCTTGCAAATGTTTATGTACGTGATACTGTACATGCCGCTCATTTTTTAGTCAAGCCAGGTTCGCCCACACGCGTTCCCGTGCGGCGGAAGGCGCTGCGCTTTTCCGCCCTACGCCTGCTTTTGCGTCGTGTCTACAGTTTTTCGCCCCTCACACAAAGCCCAGATTACGCGCGGCAGTATTGTAGTTGGCCAGGTTCGGCAACAGCGTCAGCAAATCGCTGTCGGACACGCCCAGCCATTTGCCTAGGGTAGCGGCGTACTGGTCGACCGAGGTGGTCGGCAGCAGGCGGCCCTGGCCGACGTCGTCGGGGCCGTTGCTGGCGACTATAGGCGCGCTGCCGTAGTAGCGCTGGCCGTTGACGGCGCCGCCCAGCATGAAGTGCATGCTGCCCCAACCGTGATCGGAGCCGTCGTTGTTGCCGGAGAGGGCGCGGCCGAAATCGGAGGCGGTGAAGCTGGTCACCTTGTTGGCGACGCCGAGTTCCACGGTGGCTTGGTAAAACGCGGCCAGCGCGTCGGCCACGCTTTTCAGCAAGCCGGGGTGCTTGGAGAGCAGGCCGTCGTGGGTGTCGAAGCCGCCCAGCGAGACGAAAAATACCTGGCGCTTGGCGCCGACCGCAGCGGCGCAGGAAATCATGCGCGCCACCATCTTCAGCTGGTCGCCCAGGTTATTGTTGGCGGGGAAAGGGGTGGCGATAGGCGTCGCGCCGGCCAGCGCCGTGCTCAACACGCCGTTCGCGGCAATCGCGCGCTGGCTGACGCGGCTGTATTCGTTTTCAAACAGATGGCTGCGCGGCTGGGTCACCAGCGCCTGCAAGGCAGCGGAGCAGGCGGCCGAGCCGAACAGCGGCGCCTGCAGGCCGGCCAGCGGCACCGGGCCGTTGGTCGAGACCTGGTATTGCACCGCGCTCTGGCCGGACAGGTAGACCGCGTTGCCGGACACATTCACGCAAGTGAAGCTGGCGTTGCCATTGCCGGCCGCGAACAGGTCGCCGAGGCGACCACCCCAACCGGAAGTCGCGCCTTCTGCGGCCGAGGATTGCCATACCGATTGCTGATCGTTATGCGAAAACAGTTTCGGCGGCAAGGGCACGCTCTTGTTCGCGTATTGCAGCTTGGAAGTCGGCTGCAGCAGGGTGCCGACATTCAGCAGCACGCCCATCTGGCCGCTATTAAAAATCGGCAGCAGCGGCGCCAGCTCGGGCGCCAGCGCGTACTGATGGCTGAAACCGGCGCTGTCGAGCGGTGCGCTGAGCGGATTGAGGGCGGTCGCCGTCAACGCATCGCGCGCATAGGCGAGGGTGGGGCGCAACTGGTAGTAAGCGTTGTAATTATCGCGGTCGTAAGGCGCCAGGGTATTGGCGTAATCGTTGCCCCCGTACAGGAATACGCAGACGATGGCCTTGTAATCGTCGGCCGTGGCGGCGGCCGCTTCCGCCATGGCAGCCAGGTTCAGAGCCCAGGGCGCGGCGACGCCGGCCAGCGAGAGGGCGGAGGCGCGTTGCAGGAAGGCGCGGCGCGCGGCGTTCATCGTCTGTTTCATGGTGTTCTCCTTATTTGAGTACGATGAATTCGGGCGCTGCGAGTACGAGAGTCAAGGCGGCGTAGATGCGGCGGTAGCGGTTGGCGTCGCTGCCGCCGGCGATGCCGGCCACGGCGTTGCTCAGATTGTTCAGGGTAGCTGAACTCAGCTGGCCGGCCGCCAGCACCAGGTTGATTTCGTCGAGCAGGGCCGGCGCGTTGTCGGCCAGCGGCAGCAGGCTGCTGTAATCGGCCAGCACGTCGCCGATCCCGGTGCTGACGGCGCGCTGCATGAAATTCACGTAACCGACCACCGAGGATTCGTTGGCGATCTGGAACTCGGGCGCGACCAGGGCCGCCGTCGCAATCGCGCTGTTGGGCGGCACGTAGCCGGGCCGGAAAAAATTGAAGACCGAGGGCGAGCGGGTCGGACTTTGCCCGAGCCGGCTGGCGGGGTCGCTGGTGTTGCCCAGGCCCCAGGCGTCGCTGGCGGAATTGGCATGGTAGGCGCGCGCCCAGGCCAGCAAGCGCAAGATCGGTTCGCGCAATTTGCCGAATTGCGGATTAGTGAGGTTGGCGCTGTTGCGCGCCTCGTCGTCCAGCAAGATCGCCTTGATCACCGCTTGCAGATTGCCTTTCACGCCGCCGCCGTCGTTGCCGAACACCGCCGCCACGCGCGCCACATATGCCGGTGCCGGGTTGCTGGTGACCAGGCGCTGGATCAACTGGCGGCTGATGAAGGGCGCCACGTTGGCATGGGCGAAGAGGATGTCGAGCGCCGCCTTCAGGCTGTCTTCGCCGCTCAGGCCGGCCGGCACCGTAGAACCGAGGAAGCTGGCGGCGCCGGTTTCATGCCGGCTGGCGACTTGCACCATCGGGCGGCGCAGGAAATCGGGCGTGTCGGCCTTGGCCGCATCCCAGTCCATTTCCCAGCCGGTAAACACGCGCGCCAGGCCGCTGATGTCGTCCAGGCCATAGGTTTCTTGGTGAGCGCCATTCTGCAGTTGCGGGGTGCCGTCCGGGTTCAGTTGCAGCAAGCCTATGCTGAACAGCTGCATCACTTCGCGCGCATAGTTTTCATCGGGCAGGGCGCCGGTCGCCGCGTTGTACTTGGTGTTGCCGCGGAAAGTCAGGTACATGCCCATGGCCGGGCTGGTCGATACCTGTTGCAGCAAGTTGCGGTAATTGCCGAAGCAATTGGCTTCCAGCAGATCGAGGTAGGCGGCGGCCGCGAACGCTTTCCAGCCGGCGCCGACCAGGCCGTCGATCGCCACCACCAGGATTTCCGATAAAGCCAGCGTGACGCGCTGGCGCAGGGTATCCGGCGCACTGATCAGCTTGCGCCAGACGCCGGCGTCGAAGCCGGTTTCCGAATTTCTGTAGCTGAGCGCGTTGTAGCCCTTGGACACCAGACTATCCCAGCGGCTACCCGAGGCCGGCAGGGCGATTTGCTCGTCCAGCCAGCCGGCATAGCCTAGCGCCTGCACCCGCGCGATCTGGGCGCGGTCGGCGCCCATGCTGGCTTGCGCCAGGAAGCGCGCGGCCGCGCTGGCCGAAATTGGCGGCGGCGCACTCGCCGTACCGCCCCCGCCCTGGCTGCCGGAAGCGCCGCCGCCGCACGCGGCCAGCGCCGCCGTGGCGGCGAGGGCGGCCGCTGGCTCCAGAATCTTTTTTGTGGTGGCCGCTGTGGCCGGCACGGCGTCTGCGCTTGGCTCGCTCATGGTCTGGTTCCCGTTTGTTTTAAAATTATCCGCTCACCTGCTTGCCACTGCACAATAGATGATAGCTTGCCTGTTGCACACGCGGAATTTGTAAGCAGTTGTCAATTGTGTCAACAAATTACCACTAAAAACCGGGGCCGCAGTGCCAACCGTCGCCGACGGCAACATCGTTTGTTACACATTCATCGCGCGCGCAGCGGCCGGAATTGCACGCCCGGATACAATCTTTGTTACAGGAAGTCGCGGCGGTTTGAGGTATGCTTGCCGGCTTGAGTCAGCTTATCCGTCCTCCGTCCATGAAGTTGAGCATAGAAGCGCCCGAAAATGAAGTCGCCCTGCCCGGCGAAGTGCATCTGCATATCCGCTTTCGCCCGGTGAATCTGTTCGGCGTTGTGCTGGTGCTGCTGACTCATGGCTTGCTGCTGTATTTCCTGTTGAGCATGCATACCATCAAGAAGCAGGGCGATAACGGCGGCAACCCCCTGCTGCTGCTGCTGGACCAGGCCGCGCTGGCGAAAATGGCCGCCGCCGAAACCAAGAAAAGCAAAACCAAAGCACCGCCCATCACGCCACACAGAAAAGCCATCACCCCGCCCGCCGTCGCCACGGCCGTGGCGGAGCAAGCCCCGCTAGTGCCGCCACCGCCGCAAGCCGAAGCGCCAGACATGATGGCCATGCTGAACGCCGCGCGCGAACGGCGGCGCGCCGCGAACGAAGCCGCCGCCCAGGAAAACGAAGCCGCCAGCCAGGCCGGACGCGGCCTGACGCCGCAACAGGTGGCGGAAGCCAATGTGCGGCGCAGCATGCAACAGGCGGCCGGGCGCGAAGGCACCAACGGCGTATTCCAGATTCTGAGCAAGAGCACGCGCATGGGCAGCTTTGCCTTCAATGGCTGGCGCCCGAATGGCAACAGCAACTGGAGACAAGTCGTCGAAGTCGACGCCGGCCTCGGCGGCGATGTCGAACTGGCGCTGGTGCGGCGCATGATAGAGCTGATACGCAGCCATTATCAGGGCGACTTCAGCTGGGATTCGCGCCGCCTCGGGCGCGTGATCAACCTATCGGCACGGCCGCAAGATCAGGCCGGGCTGGAGGCGTTTTTGATGAAGGAGTTTTTTAGCTGAGCGTAGCCACGCTTTGCCTGCATACGCCTGGCGCTGCTGCAAGGATGCGCCGTCAGCGAGCGCCGGGGGTTTATTTTTTGGCCGAAACCAGATAAGACAGCGCCGAGCCGCTATCCCAGTAAGCGCCTGCGGCAAGCTGCTCTGTCATTTGTTGCAAGCGCGCCGGCCTGCGCGCATGGTAGCGCGCCACGAAAGCCTGCGCCTGCGGGTCGGCAAGCGCAGCGATCCAGCGATTGACTTGTCCCTCCCACAGCGCGCCGCGCGCCTCTTCTTGCATGGACAGTCTTTCGGCGAGTTTTGCCTGCGTTTCACGGTCCGCATAGGGCGGCAAATTGGGTCTGGCCTTGTCGGATAAATGGCCGACGACGTTGTCGAATCCCGCAAGCCGGAACAGCTGCGGCAGCCGGTCGCCGAGCGAGAGCACGCCTTCCCCGGCGGCTTGCTTGCCCCGTTCGCACAGCAGCGCATAGCGAAACGCGTCGCATAATTCGTCGACGGAATTCTCGGCGTTCAGAGAATTGGCGATCGCAGCTTGCGCCAGGTTGCAGGGCTCGACACAGATCACGATACCGCCGGGGCGAACGACCCGCCGCATTTCCTTGAGCGCTGCGAGCGGATCGGCCAGATGCATCAGCACGGTTTGACAGCTAACGACATCGAAACTGTCATCCGCATACGGCAGGCGATGGGCGTCGCCTTGCCGGAACTCCAGCGTCGCGCCATGCGTCGCAAACGCCGCTGGTATGCCGGCGTCGCCGGCCGCCCATTTGGGATCGTAGTCCATGGCGACCACATGGGTGCCGGCCGCCATTCTTTGCGCCAACTGCAGACTCCAGTGGCAACGGCCGCAGCCGACATCCAGCAATTGCCGGTAGCCCGATAACTGCCAGCGTTGCGCCATCAGATCGAGGAAGTCGGGGTTCCACCAATAGTCGCGATGTGCGCCGAAATGCTCCTCGGAATGCGCGAGCGGTGCAGGCGGCGGCTGAATAGGGTGGGCGGCAGTGGTTTGCATACGGATGCTCTATTCTGATTTTTGTAGCGCTTGAACTCGGTAGTTCTGCAAGATTTTTGCACGAGACAACGGTGAGTTTTTTCTAGACTTGATAGTCAATATTGCCGGCCGGGTGCAACTGAGCACTAGGTACTCAGGTAAAACGCCCGATATTTTACCAATTTGTCTATTCTTACAGGAAAGTTTTTAAGCCTTTTGACGCTGCCGGCCGGCGGCGACGGCGCGCCAACGGGCTGCCGGAATTCTGCCAGGCCGTGCGCTCAAACAAGCAGGCGCCCGGCAGGCGTATCGTAACGGGACATACCCCAATCCAGTATATGCAGGAACCGCTTAGTCCATCCTCACCACAGACTTGCTTTTTAAAAGATTCTGGGGGGTATATGGATGCCAGCGGAAATTCAAGGGCGCTCCCATGCGCTCATTCGTAGTGCGACCACATGCGCAGTACCTTGATGATTTTCTCTTCTGGCAAGACGGCATAGACCAGGCGGTGCTGAATATTGATGCGTCTTGAGTAGGCGCCGCTTAAGTCGCCGACCAGCTTTTCATACGGCGGCGGATTTTGAAATGGATTTTCCTGGATGAGGGCTAATAGCTCTTGCGCTTTGAGCTTCAGTCCACTGGCGGCCAGTTTTTGAGCATCTTTCTGAGCGTGTTTAGTGTAGACCAGTTGCCAGTTACTCACCAATCCAACTCCTTGGCGCAGGTGTCGACAGGCTCGGCCATCCCTTCCTTGATGGACTCACGCATGCCCGGCACCGAGAGCAGATACAAGGTTTCCTGAATCGCTTGCCAGTCTTCGGCCGACAGCAGGACCGCGTTGTTACGCTTGCCCGAGATGGTAATCGCTTGATGCGACTCGGCCGCCTCGTCCATGAGGCGGTACAGGTTGGCGCGTGCTTCGCTGGCAGTCAGTGTTTGCATGAGGAACTCCTTTTGCCTAAGCGTACGTCATTCGGTACGTGTCGTCAACTAAATTAAAAAGAAACCTGAAGAATTGCTTGTCCTCGAACAAATGTTTAATCTTCGCCATCCTGGCCAAGACGTGCCCACGCAGTTGCTCTGCCTTGCTCCAGTCTGTCTCCTTTCGCATCCATTAGCCCGGCATCGCCTCGGGTCGCGCGCCGGAGTGTGGAAAGCCACAATTGCCGCGCTTAACGCAATTTTCAATAATGGCGCCACTGACGGAAATCCATTCCGCTTTGCCGGCGCACACCAGCCGGCGCTTATCACCCATCCAACGGAGACTAAGGATGAACCAGCAGCCACTCTACAAATCCCTGTATTTTCAGGTCATCACGGCCATCGCTCTCGGCGTTGTTCTGGGCCACTTTTACCCGGAATCGGGCGCCGCCATGAAGCCGCTAGGCGACGGCTTCATCAAGCTGATCAAGATGATGATCGCGCCGATTATCTTTTGCACGGTGGTGGTCGGCATCGCCGGCATGGAAGACATGAAAAAAGTCGGCAAGACCGGCGGCCTGGCGCTCTTGTATTTTGAAGTGGTCAGCACGCTGGCCCTGATCATCGGCCTGATCGTGGTGAATGTATGGCAACCGGGCGGCGGCATGCACATCGACGTGCATACGCTCGACACCAAGGCGGTCGCCGCTTTCGCCGGCCCCGGCAAGATGCAAAGCACCACCGAATTCCTGATGTCTATCATTCCCTCCACGGTCGTCGACGCGTTTGCCAAGGGCGAGATTCTGCAAGTCTTGCTGATCTCGGTATTCTTCGGTTTTGCGCTGCACCGCTTCGGCGGACGCGGCACCATGATTTTCGATTTCATCGAAAAATTCTCGCACGTCTTGTTCGTGATCGTCGGCTATATCATGAAGGCGGCCCCGGTCGGCGCATTCGGCGCGATGGCTTTCACTATCGGCAAATTCGGCCTGCATTCGCTACTGTCACTTGTTGAATTGATGGGTTCGTTCTACCTGACTTGCCTGATCTTCATCTTCGTGGTGCTCGGCACTATCGCCAGAGTCCATGGTTTCAGCATCTGGAAATTCATCAAATACATCAAGGAAGAATTGCTGATTGTGCTCGGCACTTCCTCGTCCGAATCGGTGCTGCCGCGCATGATGGCCAAGCTGGAAAACCTGGGCGTGAAAAAATCGGTGGTGGGCCTGGTGATCCCTACCGGCTACTCGTTCAACCTGGACGGCACTTCGATCTACCTGACCATGGCGGCGGTGTTCATCGCGCAAGCGACCGACACGCCGATGACGCTGATGCAGCAAGTCACCTTGCTGGCGGTCTTGTTGCTGACCTCAAAAGGCGCGGCCGGCATCACCGGCAGCGGTTTCATCGTGCTGGCCGCCACGCTGTCGGCGGTCAAGGGCGTGCCGGTCGAAGGCCTGGCGCTGATACTCGGGATCGACCGCTTCATGTCGGAAGCGCGCGCCCTGACCAACCTGGTCGGCAACGGCGTGGCCACCATCGTGGTCGGCCAATGGGGCAACGATGTCGATATCGTGAAAATGCAAAAACGGCTGAACAATGAAACGGTGGAAGAAGCCGACGAGCCGGAACAAGTACTCGATAAAACCCATCCGCATATGGCGCTGCGCTAAAGAAAAACGGACCCGCGGGTCCGTTTTTCTTTACGCCGATTGCAATATTCAGCTCTCATGGGAAACATTAAAACCTCTCAACACAGAGGCACTGAGATGCACAGAGAAAACCTTAACAACCCCCTGCTCCACCACAGAGAAAAACAGGAAGATCAGGGTTTCCTCCTGCTTTTTCTCTGTGTCTCTGTGTCTCTGTGTCTCTGTGGTGAGGGGTTTGATGCTCGCTTGGCCCCTGCGTAAGTTTTTCGCTTCATGCGATTGCCCTGCGTGCGCACCGTGTTCGCCGTGTTTAAACAGGTTTTTGAGATTTTTTTTGTGTTTTTCGTATTTTTCGTGGACAAAACGCTCTCTTTTGCCGACGTTCAGCTTGCATTCGCGTTTTACGATCCGGCAGTCGGATGGAAATCGTCTATAATCGCTGCCCGCTTTTTCATCAGGAACATCATGTCGCTAGCTTGTGGAGTAGATTTCGGCACCTCGAACTCGACGGTAGGCTGGCACCGGGCCGGCTCGCCGGCGCTGCTGGCGCTGGAACAAGATAAGACTACCCTGCCTTCGGTCGTGTTTTTCAATGCCGAAGACGAGGAAGTCAGTTACGGTCGCGCCGCGCTGGCCACGTATCTGGCCGGTTACGAAGGCCGCCTGATGCGCTCCATGAAGAGCCTGCTCGGCACCAGCCTGATGGAAGGCCAGACCGAAGTGCACGGGCGGGCGCTGCCGTTTCGCCATTTGCTGGCGCAATTCATCGGCGAGCTGAAAAGCCGCGCCGAAGCGGCGGCCGGGCAAAGCTTCAGCCGCGCGGTGCTGGGGCGCCCGGTGCATTTCATCGACGACAACCGCAAGGCCGACCGGCTGGCGCAAGATACGCTGGAACAGATCGCGCGCGCCGCCGGCTTCGCGGAAATCGAATTCCAGTACGAGCCTATCGCCGCCGCCTTCGATTACGAATCGCGCATCAACCGGGAAGAGCTGGTCTTGATCGCCGATATCGGCGGCGGCACCTCGGATTTCTCGCTGGTGCGCTTGTCGCCTGAACGTTCGAAACAGCTCGACCGTCACGCCGACATCCTGGCCAACGGCGGCGTCCACCTAGGCGGCACCGATTTCGATAAATACCTGAGCCTGAGCCAGGTCATGCCCTTGCTCGGCTTGGGCGGGCGGCTGGCCAGCCAGACCGACATTCCTTCCAGCTATTATTTCAACCTGGCGACCTGGCACACGATCAACCTCGCTTATACCCAGAAAGTCTGGCGCGAATTGCAGGATGTGTATCGCGACATCGGCGACGGCGCAACCAGGCTGCGTTTCGAACGCCTGTTGAATCTGGTCGAACAGCGCGACGGCCACTGGCTGGCGATCAAGTCGGAAGAAGCGAAGATACTGCTGTCGGATCAGGACAGCATCGCCTTGCCGCTGGAAAGGCTGCGCAGCCGATCCGATGCGCTAAGCTGCACGCTGACGCTCGATCAGGCCGGCTTGCAGCAAGCGATCGCGCAGCTGACCGCGACCATCGCGCAAACCGTGGCACAGGTCTTGCAAGACGCGCAGATTCAACCAGGGCAAGTCGACACCGTATTTTTCACCGGCGGCGCCAGCGGTGTGCGCGGCTTGCGCCGGCAAATCGCCGCCGTCGTCCCGCAGGCGAAGCAGGTCGAGGGCGACTTGTTCGGCAGTATAGGCAGCGGCCTGGCGCTCGATGCGGCGCGCCGTTTTGCTTGAACCTGTAAGCATGATGCATACGCTACCGTATGCGACCGCCGCTCCCCCCCATCCCAAGCTTCCCCTGCGAAGTAATACATTTCAATTAAGCCGTATACTTCGCTTCGTCATTCCGGCGCAGGGTGTCGCAGGGGTTTCATGGGGCACGCCCCATGCCTGCAAAACGATCTTCGCTTGCAAGCGAAGATTCCAAAAGCAACGCCGGAATCTAGTGGCGTAACAGCCTAAAGACGCTGGATCCCCCCTTGCAGGGCGCACTTGAGCTTACATGCTCAAGTCGTTTCACAGGCGGGCAGCATGCTGCCCGAATTCCCTGTTACACCCTGCGCAGGGATGACGACTTTCCATTTACGGTTTAACTTGACAGCATTCCGACCCGTGAGGGGAAGGGGTTTTCACAGCAAGCTAGATATTACGGCTTCTTATCCATCATCGGCGGATGGTCGGACATAGGTCGGTGCCCGCCCATATGCTCAGCCATGCGTTCCCGCATATGCCTGGCCATGCGGCGGTGGCTGTCGTCGAAAATTTTCTGCTGTTCCAGCGTCAACACTGCATAGAAAGTTTTCAAGGCGCTCAAGTGTGCCTGCATTTTGGCCTGATGCTCTTGCATCCTGGCCAGCGCCTGTTCCATCCGTTCAGGCGTGCTCAGCTTATCCGTTTCCTTGCGATCGGGCATGACCGGCATGGCGCCAAGCGTTAGCGCCTCGGTAAACGTCTTCCAGGCCGGTTCCTGCGCGGCCGTGAGTTTCAGCTTATCGTGCAGTGCGGCCTGATGCCTGGCCATGCGCTGCTGCATTTTTTCGGCCCGTTTCGCCGGGTCGGCAGAGGCGTGCATAGGCTCGGCCTGAGGGCCGGCCGGCGCGGTGCTTTGCGCATAGGCGCTGCCGCCCAGGCTCATGCCGACAGCCAGCAAAGCCGGCAATAATTTCTGCTTGATCGATTTCATTATTTTTCCTCTTCGCGGATGTATGGAACAGACCCATGCCTGGCACGGGTGGAGTGACCAAAACAGCTTGCATCGCATGCAAGCCGTGTCAGACATGTTAGGTATCTTGGCCCATAGTTGTAAGCGGCAAGTGTCCTTACGTGCCGGCTTTGTATCGCTGTGTAACAATCCTATAGTAACGACGCGGCGCATGTTACGCACTGTTGCCGCATAGATTTATCCTAACAAGCCGATACAAAACCACTGTTTTTTACCCCGAGGTCAGGCTCATAATGCGACACATGGATACACCGACTAAGATACTGATCGTCGACGACGATAGAGAGATACGCAGCCTGCTGGCCGATTATCTCGACAACAACGGCTATGCGGCCGTGACGGCGGCCGACGGCAAGGCGATGTGGACCGCACTGAACGAACAGCGGATAGCCTTGCTGGTGCTGGACCTGAACCTGCCCGGCGACGACGGCCTGACGCTGTGCCGCAAGCTGCGCAGCAAGTCGTCCTTGCCGGTCATCATGCTGACCGCCAGGAGCGAACCGCTCGATCGCATCCTCGGGCTGGAAATGGGCGCCGACGATTATCTGCCCAAACCTTTCGAGCCGCGCGAATTGCTGGCGCGCATACGCAGCGTGTTGCGGCGCAGCCAGCCCAATGCCAACGGCATGCACAGCGAACCGGTGCAAAAACTGAAATTCGCCGGCTGGACGCTGGACCTGACGGCACGCCATTTGCTCAGCCCGGACGGCATGGTGGTGGCGCTCTCGGGCGCAGAATTCCGCATGCTGAACATCTTTCTCGAACACCCGAATCGCATCCTGAACCGCGACCAGTTGCTGAACATGACGCACGGGCGCGACGCCGACCCTTTCGACCGTTCCATCGATATCCAGATCAGCCGCCTGCGCCAAAAATTGCGTGAAGATGCGCGCTCGCCGCAAATCATCAAGACCGTGCGCAACGGCGGCTATGTGCTGGCGGTCGGCGTCACGACGGAGCCGGGCGCATGAAAAACCTGTCGTCGATGTGGGGGCGGGTGTTTGCCATTTTGCTGCTGGGCGTGCTCGGCTCGGCCGCGCTGACCTGGTGGCTGGCCTTCGGCGAGCGGCAAAGAACCATCACCCAGTTCCGCGACTCGCATGCGGTGGAGCGGGCCGAGCAACTGGTGCTGGCGCTCGATGCGCTGCCGGCCGCGAACCGCGCCGCCTTCCTGGCCACCGCGCCGCGCCTGGGCTTGCAAGTAACCACCCTGCCCGCCGCAACGACCGCCCAGGCGCCGCGCTCCGACTACGCGGCCGCCGTCAGCGAGCGCCTCGGCAAGACCTTCCGCGTACTATCCTTGCCGCAAGACCCGGATCACTGCCCGCGCCTGCCGCCGCCGGCGCGCGCGCTGCGCGGCCCGTGCGAAGCGCTGGGCATCACCCTGCATGACGGCACGGCCCTGCGCCTGACCGTGTTGCCGCCGCGCAGCCCGCCGCCTTTGCGGCCCGAGTTCCTGCGGTATTTATTGCTGTTCCTGAGCAGCATCGCAGTGCTGGCGTATCTGGTGGCGCGCATGAGCATGCGGCCGCTGCAACAAATGGCGCAGGCCGCCGCCGACCTCGGCCAGGACATCAACCGCCCGCCCTTGACGGAACAGGGCGCCAGCGAAATCCGGCAAGCCACGCGCGCCTTCAATGCGATGCAGGCGCGCATACGCCAGCATATCGCCCAGCGCACCCAGATGCTGGCCGCCATCACCCACGATCTGCAAACCCCGCTGACGCGCCTGCGCCTGCGCCTGGAAAAAGTCGGCGATGCCGAGTTGCGCGATAAACTGATAGCCGATTTGTCGGCCATGCAAAGCATGATCAGGGAAGGTCTGGAGCTGGCGCGCAGCATGGATAGCAAGGAAGCGTTGCAGCCGCTCGATCTCGATTCCCTGCTGGACAGCGTATGCGCCGACGCCGCCGACGCCGGGCAAGATGTGCAGTTCGAGGGCCAGTCCGGCCTGACCGTGATGGCGCGCCCGCAAGCCTTGCGCCGTTGCCTGAATAACCTGATCGACAATGCCGTCAAGTACGGGCGGCACGCCAGGCTCAGCCTGGACGTCGGCCAGAATGCCGTGCAGATACTGGTACGCGACGGCGGCCCCGGCATCCCGCCCGAGCTGCACGGCAAGGTGTTCGAACCGTTTTACCGCATGGAAGGCTCGCGCTCGCGCGAATCGGGCGGTACCGGCCTCGGCTTGACGATCGCGCAAAATATCGCGCAACAGCATGGCGGCAGGCTGCAACTGAGCAATCTGCGCGAAGGCGGGCTGGAAGTGCGGCTCAGCTTGCCGCTGCGCGCCGCCTGAAATACGCGCCTCAGTTGAGCAGCACCGACAGCATGCCGATAGCTCCCAGCTCCAGGCCGTCGCACAGGATTTCCAGGCGGTCTTGCGCTTGCCGGCTTCCCAGCACAGTCAGCAAAGGCAGAAAATGCTCGGGCGTAGGCACGGCCAGGGCCGCATCCTGGCCGTATTGCCGATAGTCGACCAGCTGGTCGGACTCGCCCTGCAACAGGGCGGTGCGCATGGCGTCGTTGAAGCGCAGCGCCCAGTCGTAAGCGCCGGCACGCGCGTCCATGCGGCGCAGGTTGTGCACGACGTTGCCGCTGCCCATCAACAGCACGCCCTCTTCGCGCAAGCCCGCCAGTTTCTGCCCCAGTTCAAAATGCCAGGCGGCCGGCTGGCTCAGATCCAGGCTCAGCTGCACCACCGGCACATCCGCTTGCGGATACATGTGGACCAGCAACGACCAGGCGCCGTGATCGAGACCCCATTCCTGGTCTTGCGCCACCGCCAGCGGCGCCAGCAATGCCGCCACGCGCGCCGCCAGCGCAGGGTCGCCGGGGGCCGGATAGCGCACGGCGTATAAGGCGGGCGGGAAACCGCCGAAATCGTGGATGGTGCGCGGTTGCGCCATGGCCGTCACCGCCAGCCCGCGCGTCATCCAGTGCGCCGACACCATCAGGATCGCCTTCGGCCGCGGAAAGCGCTGGCCCAGAGCGGCCCAGGCCCGGGTATAGGCATTCTCTTCGAGTGCGTTCATCGGGCTGCCGTGACCGAGGAAAACGGCAGGCATACGTGCAATGGCGGACATGTATTCTCCGGGATAATTTGCTCACGACAGCATACTCTGAAACGCGCCCGTTACGCGGGGGCTGCGCAGCGCCGACGGCCGCGGTAAAATCCGCTAAAAGAAAAGGAAACATACATGATCAACCTGCAACTCGGCGATGTCAGCCACATTATTCAGTTGGCGATTGCGCCGGTATTCTTGCTGACCGGCGTCGGCACCAAGCTGGCCGTGCTGACCAGCCGCCTGGCGCGCATCATAGACCGTTCGCGGGTGGTGGAAGAATTGCTGCAAACGGAAAGCGGACCGTCGCACCGGCCCGGTTTGCAGGAAGAGTTGCACGAATTGTACGAACGCTCGCATCTGATCAACCGCGCGATCACGCTCAGCACTTCTTGCGGCTTGCTGATCTGCCTGGTGATCGCCGCGCTATTCATGGGCGACGCCATGGGACTCAATCTCGACAAGCTGATCGCCGCCCTGTTCGTCGGCGGCATCTTGTCGCTGATAGGCAGCTTTATCTATTTCATGCGCGAAATTTTCGTCGCCACCAAGACCTTGTCGCGCCAGCGCAAGCACGGCAAGAACCGCATCATGCCGAGCTGAAACGGCAAACCGCGGCGGCGCCCGGCCGCTGGCGCCGCGGCACATGTTTTCAGATGGCAAGCCAGCCTGTGCCGGCGCAGAACCGGCTTTGCGTGCAAGCAATTTTGGCATAGTATGGAAACAGCCTATGGGCCACGCTATGCGCCGGTTGCGAAAAAAAACCGTAGCTTGTTCCTCACTCGGGCGCACATACAGTATTTTCTCTGCCGCAATGTCTGCTATGTTTGTTGCAGAAAAGAATTATCTTTTTATATTATCGCTATCCGCTACACCTGATAAGGAGCCACCATGAATTTGCGTAATCTGCGCATAGGAACCCGCCTCGCCGTTGGCTTCGGTGTGATACTCGCGTCCTTGATCCTGATGTTGATCATCGACAGCGTTTTCAGTGCACGCAACCGTCATCAAATGATCGCCGGCTTGGAATTATCCAATAGCAAGACCGCGCTGGCGGCCAACATGAAGAGCGCCATGCTGGAAGGCGGGCTGGCGATACGCAATATCGGCCTGCAAAGCGATGTCGGCGAAATCGACAAGCAAAAGGCGATCGTCAAGACCCAGCGCGCCCGCTTCGTCGACGCCAGGGAAAAACTGATCGCGCTCGGCATGGATGAAAATGAAAAAAAAATCATCGACGCCATTTCCGATCTCGACACCCAGGTCGAAGCGCCGAACAAGGAAGCGCTGAAGATGATCATGGAATTCAACGGCGAAGAAGCGGTCAAGGTGATCGCCACCAAGGTCGATCCCTTGCAACAGAAAGCCTTGCTCGAAATCAATAAACTGGTCGATTTGCAAAACAAGGGTGCGCAGGAATTGTCCAGCATCACCGAAACGAAGGGCAAGCAGCTATCGTTCACGCTGTTCGCGATCGGCCTCGTCATCTTATTGATAGGCGCCGCGTTTTCCGTGCTGACCACGCGCAGCATTACCACGCCCTTGCGCGACGCGGTCGACATCGCCAAGCATGTCGCCGCCGGCGAATTGTCGTTCCGCGAAGCGGCGCATGGCGGCGATGAAATCAGCGAATTGCTGAACGCGCTGAAAGAAATGAACGACAACCTGCATCACATCGTCAGCGAAGTGCGTCAGGGCACCGATGCGATTGCGATCGCTTCCGGCGAGATTTCCAGCGGCAACGCCGATCTCTCTTCCCGCACCGAAACCCAGGCCGGCGCGCTCGAAGAAACCGCCAGCTCCATGGAGCAAATCACGGCCACCGTCAAGCACAATGCCGACAATGCGCGCCAGGCGAATACCCTGGTGACCGCGGCCTCGAATTTCGCACTCAAGGGCGGGGAAGAAGTCGGCAAGGTGGTGCACACCATGAATTCCATCAAAGACAGTTCGCGCAAGATCGTCGACATCATCAGCGTGATCGACGGCATCGCGTTCCAGACCAATATCCTGGCCCTGAACGCCGCGGTGGAAGCGGCGCGCGCCGGCGAACAGGGGCGCGGCTTTGCGGTGGTGGCCTCGGAAGTGCGCAACCTGGCGCAACGCAGCGCCAGCGCAGCCAAGGAAATCAAGACCCTGATCGGCGACTCGGTGGAAAAAGTCGATGCCGGCGGCAAGCTGGTCGATGCGGCCGGCAAGACCATGGACGATATCGTCAGCTCGGTGAAGCACGTGGCCGACATCATGGCGGAAATCACCGCTGCCGGCATAGAGCAAAGCGCCGGCATCGAGGAAGTGAATCGCGCGATCAACCAGATGGATGAAATGACGCAACAAAACGCGGCGCTGGTGGAACAGGCGGCCGCCGCGGCGGAAAGCATGGAAGAGCAGGCCGGCAACCTGGCGCAGACCGTTTCCGCCTTTAAACTCAGCAAGGAAGTCTTGAACCTGCGCCGGGTCCAGCCGGCGTCCGCGTCCGGACAGCAGGCGACGCCCTCGCTGCTGGCGGCCACCGCCGGCAAGCTGGTCAAGGCGCTCGGTTTGCAGCAGGGCTAAAAAAATATCTGGACGGACCCGCTACAGGCGGGCCGCAATAGAATGCAGGATATGAACAAGTCGGAAGCACTCAGATACATAGCCGCACAAGCGAGCCGGGGCGAATTGATTTTCCCGACCAATGTGAATGCTTCGCTCAAAATTCAGGAAGCGCTCGACGATCCCGATTGCGGCATAGAGACGGCCGCCAAGCTGATCATGAGCGAGCCGCTGATGGCGGCGCGCGTGGTCGCCATCGCCAACTCGGTCGCCTACAGCCGCTTCGGCGGCGGCGTCACCAATATCCGCACCGCGATCACCATCCTCGGCTTCAGCACCTTGCGTTCGGTGGTGGCGGCCGTGGTCATGCGCCAGTTGGGCCATGCCGTCACCGACGCGGCGATCCGCGCCAAAATGGACTTGTTGTGGCAGCACTCGGCCCACGTCGCCGCGGTGGCCCATCTGCTGGCCCGGCGCGTCAGCCACGTCGATCCGGAAACCGCCCTGTTTGCCGGCATCGTGCATGAAGTCGGCGGCTTTTACCTGCTGTCGCGCGCCCAGGAATTTCCCACCTTGCTCGACAGCGACCATGAAATTGCCGGCGCCGACGAGCTGGCCGAGCCGCCCGAAACCTTTATCGGCCGCGCCGTGCTGAACAAACTGATGGTGCCTAAGCGCGTCGTGACTGCGGTCGAAGCGCTCTGGTACGGCATGCGCGTGATGCCGCCGGAAACCCTGGGCGACACCTTGCTGCTGGCCAACGATCTGGCGGCCGTGCCTTCGCCGCTCGATCCGCGCTCGCCCGCCACGATACAGCAAGCGGCCTCGGAAATCGATTTCAGCGTCGGCGAGGGTACCCTCAACAGCATACTCGAGGAATCGATAGAAGAAGTCGAATCGCTGAGCGGGGCCTTATTGAACTAGGCTTACGCCCGTCTGCAACAAAACCCTGTCCACGAAAGTCACGAAAAGCACGAAAAATTGCGACTATTCAGCCCCCCCATAAAAAAACATTGAAACCTCTCAACACAGAGACACCGAGGCACAGAGATTCACAGAGAAAATCTTAAACTCTCGCTGTTTTTCCTCCGTGTCTCTGCGGTGAAGGCTTAGGCTTTAGAGGTGCGTAACATCAGTTAATAATGCGGCGGCCGCTCGTCGACCGCGACGCTGCGCTGGCTGGCATTCAAGGCCAGTTCGCGGATGCGACCGGCCATCGCCGCGCACAAGGCTTCCAGCTCGTCGATCTTCTTTTGCTGGCGATACACCAGGGTATTCAGGGTTTCCACCAGATCGTCCTGGCGCGCAACGCGAATTTCCATGTCGATCAGGCGTTCTTCGGTGTTCATGCTGCAAGCTTTCTCTGAAATCGGGCGCACAGTATGCCATACCGGCTGCCTGGCGCTGCGCCTCAGGCGTAACTGTCGATGCGGGCGCCGCCGGCAGCTGGCGCCGCAGTGCCGGCCGTCCCGTAGCTAGCCTTGAGCCGCTCCAGCAACAATGCAGTGCGCGCTTGCTGTTCCATCTGGCGCGCCTGCGCTGCCACGGCGAAATCCTGGCCGGAAGGATCGGCCGGCGCCAGCGCCGCCGCCTGTATGATCTGGGCGCGGCGGATGGTATCGGCGGGATTGCGTCCGGCGGAAACATCGATGCTGACTTCGCCGCCTATCGCGTAACTGACGCCGTCCGGCCCTTTCTGATACACATAGCTGGCGCCGCCGGCCAGGCCGCCGCTGGCGGCCAGATGCGCTTGTTCATGCGCGCGCACCTGGCTGTCGCGCGCCTTGAGCTGGTCCACGATGGCTTGCGCCTGCTCGCTCAAGGTGACCGCGCTGCCCGCTTGTTGCCGCCCGTCTGCGCTCGCGGCCGGTTGCTCAGCCCCGGCGCTAACGGTTCCCCCCTCCCTCCTATTCCAGGCGACGTCATTCCTTGACGGGGAAACGAGGGCGAAGTCAGCCATGTTGCTCACCAGATGCAGGCACTACCGGACACTATCCAAATTCATATTAGCCGGTGTTGGCAGCAAACGAAAGCGGCTGCCGGCTATTTCCCCGGTGCGGCTTATCGTTGCCTGATGCTCTCGTCAGCGCTGCGCCTGAACATTCATTTTCAAATCGAAATTTTCCGCACCATACGGCGGACCGCTTCGATTTGAAAACGGAGGGCGTACCGCGGCTAGCGCACTGGGCCTCGCGCCGGACGGGCGAATACGCCTTGTCTTTGCATCGTCACGCGCCGTCTCAACCGCGAAACTGTACTGCGCCGGCGTTGCCCTTGGCCAATTTTTGTTGCTGCTGAAAATCTTCTTTGTCCAGCGCCAGCTTCTGTTCCGCGCTCAGGCGTTTGGCGCTGATCAGCACGGTTTGCACCGGCAACCGGGCTTGGTCGTAGGCCAGTTTTTGCGCGTCGCTCATGCGGCTGGCGGCGATGGTGACGGTTTGCGTCGCGCTGTGCTGCAGGGCCGGTTGCTGCTGGTAAGCCTCGCTCATGGCGCCCACTGCCATCAATAAAGCGCCGGACAAAATCAGGCTGTTTTTCAGGGTGGTCTTCAGTGCGGTTTTCATTTCGTTTTCCTCTTCAGCGGTGGTTGGATGTGTGCACTGTAGAACAGCGCAGATCAAGCCGCGAGCGCCATGCGACGAAGTGCGCAAAAGCGGGATCGAATGTCGTATTCGCCATGCCGGAGCTGTGCCGGGGCGACAGCGTACAATACGGTTTTCCGCGTATTTTGCCGTTCCATGACCATCCTGCTGACCACCCTGAATGCCCGCTACGCCCATGCCTCGCTGGGTTTGCGTTACCTGCTCGCCAATATGGGGGATTTGCGGGAGCAAACCAGCCTGCAGGAATTCGTGATCGGGCAGCGCAGCACCGATATCGTCGAAAAAATCCTGGCGCAGCGCCAGCCCGGCGAAAAACTCATCGTCGGCTTCGGCGTGTATATCTGGAACGTGGTCGAGATTACCCAAGTGGTAGCGGTACTGAAGCGCGTGGCGCCTGAAGTAGTGGTGGTGCTGGGCGGGCCGGAAGTCTCCTATGAAAGCGGCGAGCAAGAGATCGTCAGGCTGGCCGATTACACCATCACCGGCTGGGGTGATGTCAGTTTCGCCGCGCTGTGCCGCCAGATCCTGCACGGCCCGCAGCCGCTGATGAAAATCCACGCCGGAGTGCAAGCCAGACTGGACGAACTGCAGTCGCCGTATCAGCTGTACAGCGACACGGATATCCGCCAGCGCACCCTGTATGTCGAGGCTTCGCGCGGTTGTCCGTTCAAGTGCGAATTCTGCCTGTCTTCGCTGGACAAGACCGCCTGGCCGTTCGCCATCGACGCCTTTCTGGCCGAAATGGAAAGCCTGTACCAGCGCGGCGCGCGCCTGTACAAGTTCGTCGACCGCACCTTCAACCTGAACGTGAAGACCAGCCTGAAGATCATGCAATTCTTCCTCGACAAGCTGGAGGCCGCGCCGCACGATCCGGTGTTCGCGCATTTCGAGGTGGTGCCCGATCATTTGCCGGAAGCGCTGAAGGCCGGCATACAAAAATTCCCGGCCGGCACCCTGCAATTCGAGATCGGCATCCAAAGCTTCAACCCCGCAGTGCAGACCCTGATCAGCCGCAAGCAAAACAACGAGAAAGCGGCCGAAAATATACGCTGGCTATGCCAGCATTCGCAGGCCCATCTGCACGTAGACCTGATCGCCGGACTGCCGGGCGAAACGCTGGACAGCTTCGCCGCCGGCTTCGACCAGCTGTATGCGCTGGGGCCGCATGAAATCCAGTTCGGCATCCTGAAACGCCTGCGCGGCACGCCTATCATCCGCCATACCGAGGCGTATGGCCTGGCGTTCGACCCGCAGCCGCCGTACACCATCCTGGCCAACAAGGATGTGCCGTTTGACTATATGCAGCGCCTGGTGCGCTTCGCGCGTTACTGGGACATGGTGGCGAATTCCGGCCGCTTCGCGCATACCCTGCCGGTGCTGCTGGCGGAGTCGCCGTTTGCAAACTTCATGGCGCTGTCGGACTGGCTGTACGCAAATACCGACGCCACCCACAAGATCGCACTGGACCGCCTGGCGGCGCTGGTGACGCGCTGGCTGGTGCAGGAAAGGGGCTTGGAGACCGCTGCAGTGGAAGCGCTGCTGGCCAGCGATTACGCCGGGCAAGAGCAGCACAAGCAAAACGGCCGCAAACAGCGCCAGCTGGCCGAGGCGGCCAAAAGCGCAGAGCAGCGCAAGACGGCGCCGCTACCGCAACGCCAGGCGCGCCATCTGGCGGCCTGAAGCGGCCGCGATTCAGCCTTAGACGAATTTATCGAGGAAAGTCGCCAAGTGCCTGGCGCGCGCGACCGCATCTTCGGTGCTGCTGGCGCCTTCGGCATGGGTGGTCATGGCGTTCGTCAGCAAGGTGACGAAGCAACGGTCGAGCGCCTTGCGCGCGGCCGACATTTGCTGGGCGATGCCGTCGCAATCTTCCGGCACGGCCGCCTTGGCGATCAGCTTTTGCACGCCGCGCAACTGGCCTTCGACGCGCGCCAGGCGGTGCAGTAAATCGGTTTTCTGGGCTTCGCTCAATGCCGTGCCTTGAACGATTTTAAGTGGGGGAGTATCTGCCATGATGGTTCTCCTGCGTAGTATTTATGTGGTGAAACGGGGTGATGTTGCTCATACTCTACTGAGTATCGTACCACCAATCGAGCCGCGCGAGGAAACGGAATGCGGCCTTGCGCATACTTACTTTGCAATAAATCCATCGTAATTTAAGCAATGTTTACCTAGACTCCGGTCATGGGTTTTCCTCTTTTACCCACTGCCGGATGCATCTCGAATGTCAGGAAAATAAAATGAGCGCAACTTCCTCCCTCAGCAAGCTCTTGCTGTGGCAAAAATTCATACTCCTGAGTATCGTCGCGCTGGTGCTGGCCGCCATTCCTTCGAGCATGTACATGGCCGAAGCCGCCAAAAATCTGGATGCCGCGCTGCTGGAGAGACAGGGTTTGCCGGCCATGACGCAAATCCTGAAGACCGTGCAGCTGACGCAACAACACCGCGGCTTGTCGGCCCTGGTATTGGGCGGCATCGCCAGCGCCAAGGAAAAACGCGAAGCCAAGCAAAAAGAAGCCGATCTGGCGTATGCGGCGATGGAAGGGATAGTCAAAGGCCTGGATAACAAAGCGCTCCAGACCGCCTGGGACCAGGCGGCGCGCGATTGGGCCAGCCTGCGCGACAACGTCGCCAAAGCGAGCATCAGCGTCCCGCAAAGTTACCAGGCGCACAGTGCGCTGGTGCCGGAATTGCTGGTGGTGAACGACCTGATCGGCGATTATTTCGGCCTCAGCCTCGATCCGAATGTTGACAGTTATCAATTGATACAGACGATGTATTATGTCCAGCCCTATCTGACCGAAGAACTGGGACGCATGCGCGCCAAGGGAGCCGGTTTGCTGGCAAAAAAAGAAGCCAGCCAGGAAGACAAGATGGTGGTGTCGGAACTTGTCGCGCGCGCGCGCGACAAGACGCGGCAAATGGACAGCGCCTTCGGTAAGGCAGTATTGGCGAATCCCGGGCTGCAGGAAAAACTGGGGCCGGCCATGAAAAACGCGGCCGAACTGGCGGCGAGCGCGATGCAGACTGCCACCGAGAAAATTGCCAAGGCCGAGGCCATGGAATTCTCGTCGGTCGAATACGTCAGGCTGTGCACCGAAGCCATCGACGCCCAATTCCAGCTGAATGCGCTCGCCACGCAAGAGATGAATCTGATCCTGGAGCTCAGGATCGCCGATTTTTATAAGCTCAGATGGATGATGCTGGGTTCCATGCTGCTGCTGATCTTGCCGGCCGGCGTATTCGCCCGGGCCATCGCGCGCTCGGTCAGCCAGCCGCTGGAACAGGCGGTCGCCGTCGCGCAACAGATAGCCGGCGGCGATTTGCGCATGCAAGTGCAGGCCGACAGCAATAACGAAACCGGCCAGTTGCTGCGCGCCTTGCAAGCGATGCGCCTGAGCCTGGTCAACATCGTCAGCGACGTCCGCAGCAGCATCGAAAACATCGATAACGGCGCCAACGACATCGCCAACGGCAATGTCGATTTGTCCGCGCGCACCGAGAACCAGGCTTCCCGCCTGGAAGAAACCGCCTCTTCCATGGAAGAAATGAGCGCGACCGTCAGGCAAAATGCCGACAGCACCCGGCAAGCGCAGCAATTGGTGAACGACGCCACCCGGGTCGCCGTCCACGGCGGCGATATCGTGACCGAAGTGGTGCAGACCATGGGCGCCATCAACGACAGCTCGCGCAAGATTTTCGACATCATAGGCGTGATCGACGGCATCGCGTTCCAGACCAATATCCTGGCGCTGAATGCGGCGGTGGAAGCGGCGCGCGCCGGCGAACAGGGGCGCGGCTTCGCGGTCGTTGCCGCCGAAGTGCGCAACCTGGCGCAGCGCAGCGCGGCCGCCGCCAAGGAAATCAAGGTATTGATAGGCGGCAGCGTGGAACAGGTGGAGACCGGCAACAAGCTCGCTGGCCAGGCCGGCCAGGCCATGAACGAGATCGTCGCCAGCGTGAAACGGGTCACCGACGTGATGGCCGAAATCGTCACCGCCAACGAACAGCAAAGCGCGGGAATACAACAAATCGATCAGGCGATTTCAAAAATGGATGAAATGACGCAGCAAAACGCCGCCCTGGTGGAACAGGCGGCGGCCGCCGCCGAAGGCTTGCGCGAACAATCGCAAGTGCTGATGCAGTCGGTCGGTGTGTTCAAGCTGCATTGAGCGGGCACGCCCGGTGCGACGAGCGGCATTTTTTTAAAACCGGTTCAATTTCCTGCCCGCTTTGAAGCATAATTGCCTCAGTTCCATCACGGTAATTTTTCATGTCAAAGTTACAGCAGTTGGCGCAACCCGCGCCATCCAGGCCAGCGCAGACGGCCGGACATTTCTTGTTGGTCATGCTGGCTTATTTTTGCGTCGGGCGCATAGGACTGGCGATTCCGTATGTGAGTCCCAGCGTCAGCCTGATCTGGCTGCCGACCGGCATCGCGATCGCCGGCATGCTGCACTATGGGAGCAAGATGCTGGCCGCCGTGTATCTGGCGGCCCTGGCGCTGGAAATGTCGGCCGGCTTCAGCTTTTTAGTCGCGGCCAGCCTGGCGATAGGCAATACGCTGGGGCCGTTTCTGAGCGGCTGGCTGTTGCAAAAACAAGGCTTCCGCCGGAATTTTTCGCGCCGGCGCGATGTGGTCGCGTACGGCCTGGCGGCGATGGCCGGCATGTGCATCTCCGCCAGCGGCGGCGCGCTGACGCTGGGCCTGAGCGGACTGAGCCCGGCCGCCTTGCCGGTGTGGCTGACCTGGTGGGCCGGCGACACGGTCGGCGCCTTGCTGGCCGGCCCCCTGATCCTGTCCTTTTCCCTGGAAGCCCTCAGCCAGTTGCTGCAAAGGCGTAAGGAAGTAACGATTTTCCTGCTGATCTTTATCGCCGCCAACTGGCTGATTTTCGTCTCGCCTTACAGCCAGTTCCATCTGGCTTTCGTCGCGGTCAGCGTGATGATCTGGGCCGCCATGCGTTTCGGCATTACCGGCGCCTCGCTGGCGGTGCTGGCCGGTTCGCTGTTTGCGGCCTGGGCCACCTCGCACGGCCACGGCCAGTTTTCGCGCGGGGATCAGACCGATTTGCTGCTGCTCTGGGCCTACATGAGCGCCATGGTCTTGATCACCCTGACGATCACGGCCTTGCAGGCGGAAAGCATAGACGCCGCGCGACAAATCCGGGCCGCCTATCAGCGCATCAATAAAGTGGCGTCGCGCCTGCCCGGCCTGATCCTGCAATACCGGATACGCCCCGATCGCACGGCATGCATCCCGTATGCCAGCGACGCCATCGTGCAGATGTTTGAAGTCAGCCAGGAACAAGTGAAAGACGACGCCCTGCAGCTGTTCCAGCGCATCGATGCGCGCGACATAGAAAGCGGCACGCTGGCGATACGTCAGGCGATGCGCAGCATGTCGGCCTGGCAAAGCGAGTTTCGCCTGCGCCGCCTGGACGGCAGCGTGCGCTGGCTCTACATCGACGGCTTGCCCGAACGCGAAGCGGACGGCGCTATGCTCTGGCATTGCTTCGTGACCGACATCACCGAGCGCAAGCAGGCCGAGCAGGATTTACGGATCGCCGCCTACACGTTCGAATCGCAGGAAGGCATCTTCGTCACCGATGCCGACTGGAAGATACTGCGCCTGAACCAGGCTTACACCCGCATCACCGGCTATAGCGGCGCAGACTTGCTGGGCCAGCGGCCGCCCATGCACAAGACCAAACATCAGGACAAGGCTTTCTTCGAAAACATCGCCAGCACGCTCAGGGAACAGAAATTCTGGCACGGGGAACTCTGGAACCGCCGCAAGAACGGCGAAGTCTATCCGCAGATGATTACGCTGACGGCGATCACCGATCAGCGCGGCGAGGTCAGCAATTACATAGGCTCGTTTACCGACATCAGCCGCCACAAGGGCTATGAGGCGGAAATCCGCAACCTGGCGTTTTACGATTCGCTGACGCAGCTGCCGAACCGGCGCCTGCTGATGGACCGGCTGCAGCACCTGATCTCGCTCAGCAACCGCAACGACAGCCACAGCGCTATCCTGTTCATCGACCTCGACAATTTTAAGACCCTGAACGACACACGCGGCCACGACGCCGGCGACCTCTTGCTGGTGGAAACCGCGGCCCGCCTGCACACCTGCGTGCGCGACAGCGACACCGTGGCGCGCCTGGGCGGCGACGAATTCGTGGTGGTGCTGGAAGAGCTGAGTTCGCTGCGCGACGAAGCCTTGCTGCAGGCCGACCGCATCGCCGAAAAAATCCGCCTGGCGCTGAGCCAGCCGTATCAAATCACCGATTTCGAACACCACGGATCGAGCAGCATAGGGGTCTGCCTGTTCCACGGCGGCGACAGCACGGTCAAGGATCTGTTCAAGCGCGCCGACACCGCGATGTACGAAGCCAAGACTTCCGGCCGCAACGCGGTGCGCTTCTTCGACCCGGCCATGCAGGCGATCCTGGTGGTGCGCATGTTGCTGGAATCGAATCTGCGCGTGGCGCTGGCCAACAATCAGTTCCAGCTGTATTACCAGGTGCAGGTGAATGCCGACGGCAAGCTGATCGGGGCCGAAGCCTTGCTGCGCTGGGAACATCCCGATCGCGGCTTCATCTCGCCGGCCGAATTCATCCCGCTGGCGGAAGAGACCGGCCTGATCATCCCCATCGGTTTATGGGTATTGGAAACCGCCTGCGCCCAGATCAGGCAATGGGAAGCCAGCCCGGCCACGCGCCACCTGACGCTGGCGGTCAATGTCAGCGCCAAGCAATTCCAGCAAACCGATTTCGTCGAGACCCTGAGCGAGATCGTGCAGCGCCATGCGATCGACCCGACCCGCCTGAAGATAGAGCTGACCGAAAGCACGATTCTCGATAACGTCGACGCCACCACGGCAAAGATGCATCAACTGAAAAAACTCGGCATCGCGTTTTCCATGGACGATTTCGGCACCGGTTATTCTTCGCTCGCGTATCTGCAAAGGCTGCCGCTGAATCAGCTGAAGATAGACCAGTCTTTCGTGCGCGACCTCAGCCACGATGAAAACGACGCCACCATCGTGCGCGCCATCATTTCGCTGGGCGTCAACCTCGGCCTGAACGTGATCGCGGAAGGCGTGGAAACCAGCGCCCAGCGCGCCTTCCTGATAGAGCACAATTGCTATGCGTTCCAGGGCTATCTGTTTTCCAGACCCTTGCCGCTGGCCGGCTTCCTGGAATTGCTGCAGCAGCCGGCTTCAGCGCGGGAACAGCAAGCTGAAATCAACCAGGTCATCCCTTAGCGGCGGACACCAGAAATAACTGCCGGACAGCGGCTGCGTGAATTGGAACAGGGCGTCGACGACGCCGTCTTCGGCGCCCGACATGCGGCGCAGCTGCGCTTCGAACGCATAGAAAGAAGTGCCGAACGCGCTGAAATACAAACCGGCCTCGCTGCCGCCGGCCCACGGCATGGAACGGCGCAGCACGAAAGCCGGCGGCTCGAATTCTTCCTGCGCCGTGCGCTTCACATGCGCCGATTCCGGTGCATCTTCCAGCTCGGCATTGTCGCTCTTACGGCGACCTATCATCGCGTCTTGCGCGACCGGCGGCATGGCTTCCAGCCGCGCGAAATCATGCCGCCATTGCTGTACCGCGACGTAGCTCGAACCCGCCATACGGCCGGCGCCGACGATGGCGGTCGCCAGCGCGGCCTCGTCCCGCGGATTTTCGGTGCCGTCTTGATAGCCGCTCAGGTCGCGCCCGCCGGCATAGCTGAAGGCATAGACCTGGCGCTGCAAGTCGAAAGCCGGCGCCAGCGCCTGCAACACTGGCCTGGCCTGATGCACCAGTTCCCCGCGTTCGTCCGCGCGCAACCAGCACCAGAGCGCCGCCGGCGTGGCCGGCAAGGGGACGCGGCTGCCCGCGATGCCGCCGAAATCGCGCAAACCCGCGATTTTTTTATCGAACAAGGCCGCCAGTGCCGCCCCCACGCCCAGCACCAGCGCCCGGCCATCCGGCTGCAGCGCCTGCAAGGCGGCGCGGGCAAGGGCCGGGTCCGCACCCGGTTTGAGCGTAAAGCTGAGGTAGCTGGCATGCGCCGGTATGGCGAGCACTATTCCTTGCTGAAACGCGGGCATGGCGCGACTCCTCGATGACGGACCAGCATAGGATAGCCGATGGCGGACCAGGCCGGCGCAGGAAAATCGCGCCGATCTATCGCGATACGCATCAATTTCTATTTACAAATTGATTGAGAATGATTCGCGTTTGCGTTAAGATCGCCATCCCTTGCCTGAAACACAAAGCATGACGCGGCACCGTCGCCCGCCTGCCGCACCCGATTTTTAAAACGCAAAACGAGAAATAATGAAAATGAAGCTGAAACAATTCGCCTGCCTGGCAGGCGGCGCCTTGCTGGCACACGGCGCGCAAGCCCAGACCAGCTTGCCCGAGATCGTCGTCAAGGATAGCACCCAGCCGGCCGCCAAGTACGAAGTTACCGAAGCGACCAGCGCCACCAAAATCGTTACGCCTTTGCGCAATGTGCCGCAGATCGTCAACGTGGTGCCGCAAGCGCTGTTGCGCGATCAGAATGCGCTGTCGCTGCAGGATGCCTTGCAAAACGTGGCCGGCCTCAGTTTCAGCGTGGGCGACGGTCAGCGCGATCAGGTCGCGATACGCGGCTTTACCGCCATCAGCGATCAGTTCATCGATGGCATGCGCGACGATGCCATGTACTTCCGCGACCTCTCGAATATCGAACGCATAGAAGTGCTGAAAGGGCCGGCTTCGGTATTGTACGGACGCGGCTCGGCCGGCGGCCTGGTCAATCGCATCAGCAAGAAACCGCGCGCCACGCCGCTCAATGAACTGGCGGCCAGCTTCGGCAGCGCCGGGCAAAAACGCGCCGAATTCGACCTCGGCAGCGGCGGCGAAAACCTGCAATTGCGCCTGAACGGCGCGCTGGAAGATTCGGATAATTTCCGCCAGCAGTATTTTCTGCAAAGGCAGGCGCTGGCGCCCTCGGTTTTCTTTCAACTGCAGCCGGACACCACGCTGCTGCTGCAAGCCGATTACCTGAAAGACAAACGCCTGGCCGACCAGGGTGTGCCCAGTTATCACGGGCGTCCGGTCGACGTGCCGCTCGACACCTATTTCGGCGCCGCCAACGGGCGCGAACGCGCCTATGTGCAATCGGACGTGCGCAGCGCCAGCGTCACGCTCGATCATCGTTTCAACGAAGATTTGCGCTGGCACAGCGCCTTGCGCAGCTATGATTTCGCGCTGAACCGCAACTACACCGGCATCGGCGACCTGAAAGACGGCGCCGTGCCGACCATCAGCATAGGCCAGACGCGCCGCCTGCGCGACGAGCGCGGCACTTATCTGCAAAACGAGCTGAACCAGAAATGGTCCTGGGGCGACACTCGCCATCAGCTGTTATATGGGCTGGAACTCGGCCGGCAAGACAAGAGCGAGCAATTATGGTCGCGCGCCAATATCGCCACTTACAATCTATTTGCGCCGGTGCTGGCCACGCTGGCGCCGCTGCCGGACAGTCTGGTGGCGAGCAATGACAACCGCAACCGGGTCGACATCGCCGCCGTCTATCTGCAAGACCTGGTCAGCTTCAATCCGCACTGGAAAGTCTTGGGCGGCTTGCGCTACGACCAGCTGCAGCAGGACAGGGATGACCGCAGCAAACGCAATCTCGACTTGCAGCGCACCGATCGCGCGCTGGCGCCGCGCCTCGGCCTGATTTACCAGCCGGACGAGCAGATTTCCTGGTATGCGGCGCGCAGCGAGTCGTTCCAGCCGCTGGCCGACAGCTTCGTGTTCCGCGCCAATAGCGACCAGCTCAAGCCTACCGAGACCGTCAACCATGAAATCGGCGTCAAGCTAGACATCGCCGCGCGGGCCAGCCTGACGGCCGCCGTGTTCGACATGTCGCAGACCAATATCCAGGTCGCCGATCCGCTCAATAAAAACTTTTCGCTTGCGGTAGGCAAGCAACGCACGCGCGGCCTGGAGCTCAACTTCAGCGGCGAGCTCGCGCCACAATGGGAAGTCGTCGCCGGCTATGCCTACATGGACGGCAAGATCGTCGCCTCCACCGAACGCACTGCGGCCGGCACGCCTTTCCAGGGCAATCGCGCGGCCCTGACCCCGGCCCATAGCTTGAATTTCTGGCTCAAGCGCAAATTCGCGGGCGGCTACTATCTGGCCGCCGGCGGCCGCGCCGAATCGGCGCGCTTTGCCTCGCCCGACAACCTGACCGTCTTGCCCGGCTACGGCGTGCTCAATCTCGGCGCCGGTTACCAAGCGGACAAGTTCGACCTGACGCTGAGCCTGAAGAATTTGCTGAACCGCAAATACTTCGTCGCGGCCCACAGCGGCGCCAACGATTACAACATGCCGGGCGACCCGCGTGCGCTGACGCTGACGGCGCGTTACCGTTTCTGATTTTTCCGGGCGCGGTATTTTCCGAAAACGGCGTGCCGTAAGGCATGCCGTTTGCGCATGCAGCGCAAGAATTTGCATCATCAATTGCAAATGAGAGTCATTCGCATCTATAATGAGTCAGACTTTATTGCATATTCACAGCCAGCCTCTCGACTCCGGCCGATATTCGCCAGCCATGACTGAACTTACTCAGAAGAGGCTGTATGTTTACCAGAAAAAAAAACGTGCTTGCCCTGGCCCTGGCGGCCAGCGCTGCCGCGCAGGCGGATGAAATACTCAGACCGGTAACGGTCGTTGCGACCCGTATCGCTACCGCCAGCGAAGAGGTGGCGGCCACCGTCACCAGCCTGGAGCGCCGCGAAATCCAGCGCCGCTTGCCGGCCGACCTCGCCGACTTGCTGAATGACGAACCCGACGTCGCCGTCGCGCGCGATCTGCGCCGCTTCGGCTCCACCCGCGTCAATCTGCGCGGCGTCGAAGACCAGCGCGTGACGCAGATGGTGGACGGGGTGCGCCTGCCGGACTTTTACAATAGCGGCGGGCCTAGTAATTTCACCATGAGTGCGCCGCTGCTCAGCTCCCTGGCTTTTCTGAAGCGCGTAGAAATCCTGCGCGGCCCGGCTTCCAGCCTGTATGGCTCGGATGCGCTAGCCGGGGTACTCGGCTACCTGACGCTCGCTCCCGGCGATCTGCTGGCGCAAGGCGAAACGATGGCCGTGCAATACAGTCTGGGCTATAGCGGCGCCAACCATGGCCTCAGCCATAGCTTGCTGGGCGCCTGGCGCGGCGCCGACGTGGAAGCGCTGCTCGGCTATACGCGCAGCACGGCCGGCGAATTCGACAACCGCGGCGAGCTCGACGTGGTCGGCGCCAATCGCAGCCGACCCAATCCCCAGGACCTGCGAGATCACGGCGTGCTGGCCAAGCTCGCGCTGCACCCGGCCGCCGGCCACAGGCTGGCACTGACGCTGGAAGGCCGTGCGCAAGACAATGAAGTGAGCGTCCTGCGTCTGGCGGCGGCGCTGCCCAAAGTCACGTCTGTGCAAGGCCGCGACCACACGCAGCGCCTGCGCACCAGCGTCGAATGGGAACATCGGCCGCGAGCGACCTTTTACGACAGGCTGACGGCGCGCGTCTATCACCAAGAATCGGACACTCACAACTTTAACCGTCAGGACCGGAGCAATACCGGCGCCAGCTGTTCCGCCGTCGCCGGCAGCGGCAATCGTTGCGTGGTCGAGCAAGACTTTCTGTTTTCGCAGGCCAGCCTGGGCGCGACTGCCCAGTTCGAATCCGCGTTCACGGCCGCGGGCACAGATCACCTGCTGACTTACGGCGTCGATCTGGCGCGGGTTAACACCGCTGAATTGCGCGATGCGCTGCTGCGCAACCTGAGCAGCGGCACCAGCAGTAAGAGCCTGGCCGGCGACAGCTACCCGCTGCGCGATTTCGCGCCGGGCCGCAGCGACACGCTGGGGATCTTTGTGCAAGATGAGATCGCCGGGCTGGCGGGCGGGGCGCTGACGCTAAGCCCCGGCTTGCGCTACGACTGGCGCCGCCTGAGTCCGCACACGGACGCGCTGGCGCAACAAGTGCTGAGCGCGATTCAGCGCAGCGCCATCGAACAGAGCGCCGCCGCCGTCTCGCCCAAACTCGGCGCGCTGTGGCGCATCACGCCTAGCTATGCGCTGTACGGCCAGCTGGCGAGCGGCTTCCGCGCCCCCAATTACGAAGAAGTCAACGGCGCCTTCCGCAATGCGGCGCAGCGCTACGGCTCCAGCCCCAATCCTGATCTCAAACCGGAAACCAGCGTCGGCCTCGAACTGGGCGTAAAGGCGCAACTGGCCAAGCTGCGCGGGCAACTGTCTTACTACGATAACCGCTACCGCCACTTCATCGAAAACGTACGCCTGAATTGCCCATCCGACCCGCGTTGCCTCGCCGGACTGGCGACCACTTACCTGCACCAGAACCAGTCGCGCGCCCGCATCCACGGCGCCGAGGCGCGCGCCGCCTGGGACGCCGCGCCCGGCTGGAAAGCCGATGGCGCACTGGCCTGGGCCCAGGGCGAGAACCGGGCCAGCGGCCAGCCGCTCAACAGCATAGAACCGGCGCGCATCAGCCTGGGCCTGAGCCGCGACGCCGGCAACTGGGGCGCACAAGCACGCCTGCGCGCGGCGCGCGCCGTCACCCGCACGGACGACAGCAATGGCGTCTGGTTCCGCCCGGCCGGTTATGGCGTGAGCGACCTCACGCTCTGGTGGCAGCCGGCCGCGCGCGTGCAAGTCAATCTCGCCGTGAACAACCTGTTCGACAAAAAATACTGGCTCTGGAGCGATATCCGCCAGGCCGACGCCCCCAATCCGGCCGGCGTCGATTTCTATACCCAGGCCGGCCGCAATCTGGCGCTGTCGCTCAAAATTTCCCTGTGAGGTCAAGCATGTCACTATTCTCCATTCTGAGCCTGCGCCGGCTGTGCGCCGCGCTGTTGTTTGTCGTTATCTTGCCGGCCGCCGCCTGCCCGCCTACTCAGACGCCGGCCGGGCCGGAAACCGGCTTCCTGCTCGCCGCACCGGATCGCGGCTTCATGGGCAACGAGGAAATCCGCGATTTGTTCGACGCCTTCGCTAAACAACACAATGCCGCCCTGTTGTACGTGACCGATGCGCGCACCCGCGACAATGCCCAGGCCGCGCTGGCCACGCTGAAAAAACGCGGCGCGCAACGGGTGGTGCTGCTGCCCCTGTTCTATTCCGAGCATGAAGCGCGCTACGCCACGCTGCGCACCGCGCTGGCCGGCGCGCCGGCCTTGCCGCTGGAATGGGCGCAGCCTTTCGGCGCCAGCTATTTTGCGGTGGAAGCGCTGGCCGAGCGCTTGCGCGCCTTGCCGACTGAGCCGGGCCAACGCCTGATCGTGGCCGGCAGCGGCGCCGCGGACCAGGCCGGCAGCGAGCGCATCGCCGCCGATTTGCAGCGCATCGCCGGGCACGCCGCCGCCGGCCTCGGCTATCGCAGCATCACCAGCGTGGTCTGGCCGGAATCGCAAGCCGCAGCAGCTTTGCAGGAGCGCGCGCAAGCCGGCTTGCGCGCGGCGGGCGACGCCGTGGTGGTGCAACTGCATCTGGCCAAGAAACTCGACAGCATGATGGCTTTCTCGAACACGCTCAAGCGCGCCTTGCCGGCGCCGGAGCGGTTGCTGGCCGAACAAAGCCTGACGCCGCTGGCCCTGACCTGGATGCAGCGCGAAGCGAACCGGCACTTGCCGCTGACGCCGGATCAGGTCGGCGTGGTGATCGCCGCGCACGGTTCGGACTGGCACTGGAATGAAACCATGCGCAACAGCCTGAGTTCGCTGGAACAGAAGTATAAGGTGGAGTACGCGTTTTCCATGGCGGACGCGCCGCTGCTGGAACGCGCGGTGCGCCGCCTGGACCAGCGTGGTGCGCGGGCGATCGTGATCGTGCGCGTATTCGGCATGCAGAGCAGCTTCCAGCGCGAGATCGAGCACCTGATAGGGCGCGACGTCGAAGCCGGGCCGGCCGCGCATCTGCATACCGCTGGCGACCATGGCATGCAGCATGGCGGGCAGGGCGGCGCCCCGCTCGCCCGTCTGCGTACGGCGGCCGTGCTGAGCAGCGCCGGCGGCCTGGACGATCATCCTCTGTTTGCGCAAGCCTTGCTGGCGCGGGCGCAAGCCTTGTCGCGCGACCCCAAACGTGAAACCGTGATCCTGACCGCCCACGGCACCGGCGACGAGGCCAACAACACGCAATGGCTGGCGCGGCTGGAATCGATCGCCGGCCAGATGCGCGCCAACGGCGGCGCCGCCTTCCGCGCCATTCGCGTCGCGACCTGGCGCGAAGACTGGCCCGAGCAGCGCGCCCCCTGGGTGGAACGCGTGCGCGGCTGGGTGGCGCAAGCCGGCCGCGACGGCGAAGCGATCGTGATCCCGGCGCGCACCACCGGCAGCGGGCCGGAAGCGGAGCTGCTGGCAGGGCTCAAGTTCCGCCTAGGCAGCGGTTTCGCGCCGCATCCGCTGTTTCCTGTCTGGGTAGAGCAACAGGTCGCGCAGGCATTGCAGCAGCCGGTCGCGCCCGCGCTGGCGGCCACAGCCGCAGCCGGGCATGACCATCATCGTTAAAGGGAGACGCTATGAAACATCAGGATTGCCATTGCGCACAGTTAGCCAGCAGCGAACTCGGTCACGTGGCCGCTTGTCAACATTGCGGCCAGGTGCAACTGAACTTGCCATATCTGACCCTGCGTTTTCAGGCGGACGAGTTCCGCACCCTGAGCGCCATGCTGCATCAGGCGCAGCGCCGTATCGACGCCGCCGCCCGCAACACGGCCATGCCGGCAGCGGCTGCCGGCACTCTCCACTGACAGGGGCGAGCCATGTGCGAGCGCTATCCCTACGCCGGCCATGACACTGCCGCGCCTGATGCAGAGTCAGCGCACCGGCCCGCTGCGCAACCCGTATTTGGCACGGCGCCGGCCCAGGGTTCGCGCCGGACCCGCTTGTGGGAAATGCCCGGCCACACCCATTGCCCCGTGATCGGCGTCTGCCTGCCCATGCCTGCGCTGCGCCGCCTGCTCGGCAAGATCGTCGCCGGCGGCATGCTGCACGACGATTACGAGTTCCACGTCGCCGCCGTCGCCGAGTGCGGCCGGCGCGGCGCCATCGCCGAGCGCTTGCAGCGCGAACTCGACCGCCGTTACGCGCCCACCCTGCGCCGCTACGCCCAGGCCAAGAGCGGCGCCGCGCTGGCCGCGCTGTGGTCGCAAGCGCTGCAGGGGCCGGACGTGGCGGGCGCACTGTGGGCCACGCTGACTCATGCGCGTTGCGAAGAAGACTTGCGCGAACTGGTATGCCGCGAAATCCACATGTTCCAGCACCAGGTCGGCGCCTGCAATCGCGCCGACCTGCAAAGACACGAGCAATTGCAGGACGAGCATGCCGTGCTGAGCCGCGAACTGAGCACGCTGAAGGCGCGACGCACGCACGCGCTGGCGCAGCGCGCGGCCCAGCTGGAAAACCTGAACGCCGAACTGATGCGCGCCAGGGCGCAGCTGATCGAGCGCGATTCCGCACTGGCAATCGTGCGCGAGGAACTGGCGCAACTGAAAGCGACATTGCCGGAACTGGCAACGCGTCTCGATCTGGCAAGGCGCGTCGAGCTGCAAAGGCACCGTATCCATGAACTCGAGCGCAATCGCTGCGCATGGCAGCAAAGCGCGGGCCAGGACCAGCAGCGGGCGCAAGCGCTGGCGCAGGAAGTCGCGGCTTTGCGCGCCGCCACCGCGCGCCAGCAGAATGCGGCACAGGCCGCGCAGCGTCCCTGCGCGCCGGCCGATCTGCGCGACAAGGCGGTGTTGTGCGTGGGCGGCCGCACCGCCAGCGTGCCCTCGTACCGGCAATTGATAGAAGAAACCGGCGGCAAATTTTCCCACCACGACGGCGGCGAACAGAACAGCCCGGCCCAGCTGGAAGCGAGCCTGGCGGCGGCCGACCTGGTGATCTGCCAGACCGGCTGCATCAGCCACAGCGCTTACTGGCGCGTGAAGGATCACTGCAAACGCACCGGCAAGCGCTGCGTGTTCGTCGAGCAACCCAGCGCCAGCAGCCTGGTGCGCTGCCTGCGCGAACTCGACGATCTGAAAACTCCTTAATTGAGCCGACATGACTGGAAAAAGAATTTCGCATGCTTTTCGCAAATTGCATTTATGGATAGCGCTGCCCTTCGGCGCCGTGTTTGTGCTGCTGGGGCTGAGCGGCAGCGTGATCGCCTGGCTGCCGGAACTCGATCGCATGCTGAATCCCGATCTGCTGCGCGCCGCCGCGCCGCCGCCGGAGCAGCGCGACTACCCGGCCGCGATGCAGGCGCTCGTGGCAAAGCTGGCCGCCGATCCGCGCTACGGCCAGCCGACCCTGCTGCAATTTCCGCTGCAGGACGACGGCGTCTTCGTCGCCTGGTACCGCAAGAAATCCGGCGCCGGAGCTGGTGCCGCAGCGTTGGCGGCAGAAATCAGCCGCCAGGTGATGCTGGAACCGGGCACGCTGCGCATACTCGGCGAACGCAACTGGGGCGAGCCCGGCCTGTCGCGCCGCCTGTTGATGCCCACCGTGTTTCACTTGCATCGCAGCCTGGTGAGCGGCGAAAGCGGCAAATTCTTGGTCGGCCTGTCGGGCCTGATGCTGTGCCTGGTGGCGCTCAGCGGCCTGGTGCTCTGGTGGCCGCGGATGACGCTTAAGGCGATCCGGCAAGCGCTCACGGTGAGCCACGGCGGCTCCTGGCCGCGCTTCAATTTTCGCCTGCACCGGGCCGCCGGATTTTTCGTCGCGCCGGTCTTGCTGATGCTGGGATTTTCCGGCCTGTATTTCAATTTGCCGGCGTGGGTGCTGCCGGCGGTGAACGCCTTCGCCCGCGTCACTCCGGCCCAAAAAATCGCACCAGTAGCCACTCCGACGGCGGCGCAGATCAGTCCCGCGCAAGCGCTGGATATTGCACAAGCGCGCTATCCGCAGGCGCGCCTGACGCGGCTGGCGCTGGCGGTCCCGGCGTCCTTCGAAGTGCGCTTGCGCCAGCCCGGCGAATTGCGGCAAGGCGACGGCGCCACCCGCCTCAGCATCGCGGCCGCCGACGGCCAGGTGTTGCGGGTGCAAGACCCGCTCACGGCGCGCGGCGGCGACCGGTTTCTCGGCTGGCTGTTTCCACTGCACAGCGGCGAGGCGTTCGGTACGGCAGGGCGCATCTTCATCGCGGCATTCGGCGTGGCGCCCTTGTTGTTTTTTATCTCCGGTGTGCTCCTGTGGCGCCGCCGCCGCAGGCACTGAAGCGGCGCTCTTGCCCGATACGAGATTCGCCCCTACAATCGAACGCGAAGCACGCGCTTCAACGTCGCTCGGACGGATCCGGGCGCTTACGAAAAATCTGACATGACACACACATCTACTCCGCCGGGTCGGGGTACAGTTGAAGGGACTGCTACGTCCGGCCTCAACTATTCCTTCGCCCGCATCAATCGCCTTCCTCCCTACGTTTTCAACATCACGGCCGAGCTGAAAATGGCGGCGCGCCGGCGCGGCGTCGACATCATCGATATGTCGATGGGCAATCCGGATGGCGCCACGCCGCAACACATCGTCGACAAGCTGGTAGAGGTTGCCAGGCGGCCCGATACGCACGGCTATTCGGCTTCGAAAGGCATACCGCGTCTGCGGCGCGCGATCAGCCGTTGGTACCGCGATCGCTATCAGGTGGAACTCGATCCCGACAGCGAAGCGATCGTCACCATAGGCTCCAAAGAAGGCTTGGCGCACCTGATGCTGGCCACGCTGGACAAGGGCGACACGGTGCTGGTGCCGAATCCCAGCTACCCGATACACATCTACGGCGCGGTGATCGCCGGCGCCGATATCCGCGCTATACGCATGAGCCCGGGCGTGGATTTTTTCGCGGAACTGGAGCGTGCCATACGCGAAACTTATCCTAAGCCGAAGATGATGATTTTCGGTTTCCCGTCGAATCCGACCGCGCAATGCGTGGAGCTGGATTTTTTCGAGCGCGTGATCAGGCTGGCGAAAGAACACAATATTTTAGTGGTGCACGACCTGGCCTATGCCGACATCGTGTACGACGGCTGGACCGCACCATCCATCATGCAAGTGGAAGGTGCGCGCGAGGTGGCGGTGGAATTTTTCACGCTCTCGAAAAGCTACAACATGGCCGGCTGGCGCATCGGTTTCATGGTCGGCAACAAGGAGTTGGTGGCGGCGCTGGCGCGCATCAAGAGTTACCACGATTACGGCAGCTTCACGCCGGTGCAGGTGGCGGCGATCGCGGCGCTGGAAGGCGACCAGACTTGCGTGCGCGAAATCCGCGACCAATACCAACGGCGGCGCGACGTGCTGGTGAAGGGCTTGCACGAGCTGGGCTGGATGGTGGAAAAACCGAAAGCGTCCATGTATATCTGGGCCCAGATTCCTGAGCACTATCGCCAGCTCGGCTCGCTGGAATTCGCTAAACAGGTACTGGAAAAAGCCCGGCTGTGCGTCTCGCCCGGCATAGGTTTCGGCGAATACGGCGATGACTATGTGCGTTTCGCGCTGATAGAAAACGAGGCGCGCATCAAACAGGCGCTGCGCGGTTTGAAGAGTATGTTCAAGCAGGATGGCTTGCTCGACTAATCCGCGATCGCATTTCTATTTACGGTTTATGGCGCTTCTAGAAATTCTTTATCG
Source organism: Burkholderiales bacterium (assembly GCA_016196925.1). Taxonomy (GTDB): domain Bacteria; phylum Pseudomonadota; class Gammaproteobacteria; order Burkholderiales; family Burkholderiaceae_D; genus Undibacterium. The sequence goes on from JACPWS010000013.1 coordinate 42,693, forward strand.
GGATGCAGACCAAGGCAGAATGCAAAACTACGACGCAGCAATACGTCGGTATTGCGAGGCTTTGCAACGCAGCTATGCGCCCGAGTAAGGATTTATAGATGTGCCATCATTCCGGCCAGACCGAAAGCACCAGCTCCTCGATATTGTCGGGATCGCCCATCTTCTTTTTCGCCTCATCCCAATCGGGCGGCGCCGGCAGCGGTTTGCGGGTGTGCACCGGGGTGTCTATGCTCATCTTGATCGCATACACCAGCACGCCCTGGGCCACATCCAGCGCCTGCACTTTTTGCGCGGCGGCCAGGATCTGGTGTTCGTAATAGGCGTGCACGGCCGGGCCCATATCCAGCCAGCTCGCGACTTCGCCGTCGGCGCGCACCGCCAGCACCAGATAGCCGGCGCTGGGCGGCAGCTTGACTTTCTTCATCGTATTCCAGACCTGCCACTGCACTTTTCTGGAATAGCGCACCAGTTGTTGCAAGTCGATTTTTTTCTCGGCCATGACCTGTTCTGACTGGAAAAAATAATGGCTGTCGAAGCGCACTTCAGCCGCCTGCGCCAGCGCGGCGCAACTCAGCAACAGGGTAGCCAGCAAGCGTTTCATTTAGTTTTCTCAGTTAGTGACGAACACGCCGGCCGCGCGGTTTTTCTGCACATTGTCCCACGCGAAAATCTTGCCGTTCATCGCCACGTGTACGCCGGCCGGCAGCAATTGCGCCACGCCGCAGGCAAAGCCGAGATTGAACAAGGCATCCGAATTAGCGATTTCGTAGGGGATCATGGCGCCGGTAAACACGATGGTCTTGCCGAGATTGGCCGCACCCAGAAGCTCGGCGGTTTCACGCAGGGTGTCGGTGCCGTGGATGATGACGATCGCCTTTTCTTCTGCGTTCTGACACGCTTGCAAAATCGTCTGTCTGTGGCTGTCGTCCATGTCCAGAGAATCGATCAGCATGCAAACTTCCAGCGCCACCGGCACGGTCAGGCGCGCACGCTGCAGCACGGCCGGCAGATGGCTGTCGGCAAACGTCAGCTTGCCGGCCAGTTCGTCGTAGTGTTTGTCGAAGGTGCCGCCGGTGGCGAGGATACGCAGGGTCATGATGGTTACTTGTCTGAATTGGGTATCCGTCATTGTAGCGCGCCGCCGGCACGACTGAAAGCGGCGCAAATTTGTTACACTGAAGTACGCAGCAAAAACCCAGATCATGAAACCCATCGCCCCCGGTACCGTCATCTTTCATCGCCATCGCGGTTATGGTGTGCTGACCGCCGTCAATTTACTGACCGGCTGGGTGGCCGCGCGTTTCGGCAATGAGGCGCGCACGCTGGATCTGAACCTGTCCACCGACGAGATCCTGCATGCCGACGGCGAGCCCATCCTGTTCCGCCGCGCGCCGCCGGAACGCATGCCGCACGCGCGTCTGATGGCGATGGTGCGCGACTTGCATGCGGCCGGTTACCAGCGCCTGTATCTGTACAGCTGGCCCAAGCCTTCCGGTCTGCACTGGCGCTGGCAATTGTTTGCCGGCCCGCGCCATTGGATGCAGAGGCCGTGGCGCGAAGGCTGGTATGGTTCGGGCGCCGATTACAATTTCAATCCTGTGCTGGGCTGGGGCGATGCGCCGGGCGCCAGTAGCGCCGAGCTGATCGCGGCCCTGGCCAAATTCGACCCGGCCGGATTGGCGCAGGCGCTGGGGCGCGATGAAGACCACACGGCCTGGTTCGCCGCGGTGTGCGCAGCCTTGCTGCCAAATTACGCCTACAGCCTGGGGGCCGATACGCCGGACACGCCTTTGCCGCCGCAATTGCCCGTAATGGCGGTGCGCCAGCGCCTGCCGCCCTGGAACGGGCCGGCGCTGCCGTATCCGCCCGGCTGGCGCCAGACCTGGAGCGAGGCCAGCCTGGCAGGACTGCATGCGCCGGCGGCCGTGCGGCACGATGTGCTGCCGCCGGGCTGGCGCCTGCCGCTCGAATTTTAAGCCGGAATTCGACCGGTTTCAGGCATACTCCCCCCTGTTTTTATAAAATATTGCTTGTCGTCCCTAGATTCAGATACGAAGTGCAATCTAGCAGTAGGAAGAAGGGCCAGATGCGATAGCATGGGCTTTTTGACCTGCCAGTCGAAAGTTGCCGATGACGAAATACACACACCTGACCCAAGAAGAACGATACCA
>JACPWS010000104.1 GCA_016196925.1 Burkholderiales bacterium
AGGCGGATCTGCCGTCTGCAGAGCAGCGTTTGCAGATTTTCCTGATGTCTTTGCGCCGTCTGTTGGCCGAAGGATATGTGTATATCGGCCTTGATCACTTTGCCAAGCCTGACGATAGCCTGGCAAAGGCGACCATGGATGGCAGCTTGCACAGAAATTTCCAGGGTTATACCACCCGTGCCGATTGCGATCTGATCGGACTCGGTTTGTCTGCCATTGGAAAAATCGGGAACTCCTACGTGCAGAATTTACGCACCTTGGATGAATATTATGGCAGTCTCGAGCATGGTGTTCTGCCGGTGGAAAAAGGCTACCATCTGAATCCCGATGATTTGCTGCGCAGACAGGTAATCATGGATTTGATGTGCAGTAATCCTATTGATTTTGAGGAAATAGGAAAACAATACAATATCTGTTTCGGCGATTACTTTGCTGAAGAATTGCAGAAAATACAGCTTTATGCAGACGAAGGGTTGATTGCATTGGATGATAAACGGGTCAGCATTACGCCGAAAGGACGCCTGTTCGTACGAGCTGTCGGTATGGCCTTTGATCAGTATTTGTCGCGCCAGGGCACGGCCAAGTATTCCCGCTTAATTTAATAGCCATGTTAACTTTACCGCTGGCACTTGCCGCCTTATCTGCCGGCGTCATCGGTGGCGTGCATTGTGCCGGCATGTGTGGCGGGATATCGACGCTCCTGACCCGCGCCCGCTTCAGCGAAGGGCGTGCAAAGGCGAGTGCTGTCATTCCTATCGTCGACCTTGCTGTTTCCAAAGGCGCTTCTGTATCGGCAAGTACAAGTCTTGCAGCCGGTTTTCGATACCAGTTGCAGTTGCAAGGTGGGCGCATTTTCACTTACATGCTGGTCGGCGCAATATTCGGTGCTTTAGGTAGCGCCGGTATGATGATCCGGCCCTACCTGCCGATACAAAAAATCTTATTTGTGATCGGCAATCTGTCCTTGATCGTTTTAGGTTTGCGTCTTTTTGGCGTGAGTTTGGCGATCGAAAAAATAAAATCTTTCACCGACCGCTTGCTGCAATTCGCCTTCACGGCGATGCCAGCGATACGCCAAGGATCACGCTATCCATTTTTAATCGGTATGGGTTGGGGCTGTTTGCCATGCGGCTTGCTGTATGGTATTGCCCCCTTTGCATTGCTGTCAGGAGACGCATTTTCGGGCGCATTGCTGATGCTTATGTTTGGCATCAGTGCCTTGCCGCATGTATTGCTGACTCAGGGATTGTTCCGCGATTCAAGTAGCGGGAAATTTGCCTATCTCACCAGCGCGGGTTCGGCCTGCATTCTGATCGCAATCGGCTTGTTTGGACTTTGGCATTTCGACATGAAAGACATGCCGAATTTTTTATGTGTGATACCTAATTCCTGAGCAGTTATTACCGGCTCAGGCCTTGATGTCGATTAAGGTTCCCAAAATATCATCCGAAGTCTTGACCAGCTTGGCGGATAAGTCAAAATCCGCCTTGTATTGAATAGCATACACTAACTCGCTGGTAAGGTCCGTGCCACTGGCATCCTGCGTCGCAATACTGTTTCCCTGTTTGCTGATAGTCACCGTGACACCCCCGGACTGCGATTCTTGGAAATTCACTTGCTGTGGTGTGAAGCCGGCGGTGTTTGCGTTGGCGACATTATGTGCAGAGCTATCCAGCGCGCGTTGATAGGCTGACATGCCAGATAAACCGCTATTGAGTGCAGAGATGGACATGGCGTATTTCCAGGGGAATATATGGTTCGAGTCTACACCTGATTGCAGCGATTTGCAGCGCTGTTTGAAAATCAGGTCTCGTATGTCAGAGGCAATTTTATTTCCAGCCTGGTGCCTTCGCCGGGAGAGCTGGTGACTGTGAATTCTCCACGCATCGCTTTGACCCTCTCCCGCATGCCGACCAGGCCAAATGAGCGGGACTTCCGCATGTCTTCTTCGTCTATCCCTCTGCCATTGTCGCTGATGGTGAACGCCAGCCAGTCCTGGCTGCGGTTAAAGACAATCTGCACTTCGGTCGCTTCGGCGTGGCGCACTACATTGGTTAAGGATTCCTGAACAATTCGGAAGATGGCGGTGCTGCGTGTGTCGTCCAGAGCCAGTTGCTCTTCGTTGGCCACCAATTCGCAATCGATCCCGTGCCGACTGGAAAAATCTTTTTGCAGCGTTTGCAGCGCAAAATATAATCCGCCCTCATCCAACGCGCGCGGACGCAAATCGGTCGCGATGCGTCGCAAGGTAGTGATCGCGGTCAGGATTAACTGATCCATGCTGTTCAGCGTTTGCTGGGTTTTTCCTGTGAGTACGCTATCTCGCTGCAGTAGCGACAAATCCATACGCAAGGCCGCCAGCAATTGCCCGAGATCATCGTGCAATTCGCGGGCGATATGTTTGCGTTCTTCTTCGCGTATGCTTTGCAGGGCCGTAGATAATTGACTAAGTTGTAAGTGGTACCGCGCCATGCGCTCTTTGGCGACTTTTCTTTCTGTGATGTCGCGGAAGATAACGGTGTAATAACGCTGGCCATTTTCGAGTTGACTTGAAATCGACGCTTCAATCGGGAATTCTTCGCCGTTAGCGCGCAATCCGTTCACATAAAAATCTTCGAAGCTTGCGCCCATCTTGCGACGGGTTGCTCCGGTCTCGCCAAATTCTTTGACGTGAGCGCCATGCACATGCCGATGGCGCAGAGGGATAATCGCGTTCAATGAGGTGCCGAGCAAGGCGTCGACTTCGAAGCCGAATATGGCGGCAGCGGCCGGATTGGCCAATACAATATTCTGTTTTTCATCGATCGTGATGATGCCGTCTATCGCCGTTTCTATCATGCGGCTCAGACGCTGTCTTTGCAGCGCCAATTCCTCCGCCGAGCGCGCCAGGTTGCTGCTGGTTGCCGCTAATGTCGCGTAGGGTGTATGAATGTTCACCGCGACCATGCTGCGATAGATCGCAACGGCTGCCATCATTTGAAACAGGTGTCCGATAACAACGAAAATATCGGTGGTTTTTACATATAGTGAAAAATAGACTTCAGACATCGCCATCATCGCACTTGCCAGAAACAAGGGGGCGCGCTCTATATACAAATGTTCGGCCGCCTGGTCGGATTTGAAGCGCATCGCTTGCCGATGCAATTGAAACGCAGTGACAAGATTGATCGCACCTAAAGCGACTTCACACGCTATTTTGAATGAGGTTTGTCCTTGCCCCTCGATATACATCAGAGGAATCAGGTGCGGGAAGGTGAAAATGGCGTAAGCCCAGCCTGCGGTTAATACCAGACCTGTGCCTAACACACCGTAAGCCTGCGGCCGGCTGACTTCAAAATCTTGCGGATCGAGTGCCAGGCCTAGCAGGGTCGTGGCTACAAAAGAACGTGACAATAACCAGAAGCTCAGCGATTTGTGCATGTCTTCGGCGGTCGTGAAGCCAGGCATGCCTTCAAAACTGATTGCGTGCAAAAAACCGAGGATGGCGGTGCATAGAAAGGATGCCGCCAGGATGACGCTACTCTTCTTGCGAGACTCGCCAAAAGCATTCCAGCTGACAATAAAAACGGAAGTGAAAATGACGATCGTGACTGTTTCTATCGCGGTGTGTACTGGCAGAGCCGCCGGGATCTGAAATTTAGAGAATAAATTCCGGCTAAGCCACAGCACAGTGGACAGTAACAGCAGTAAGAACGCTATCCGGCGCGTTCTGGTGAGTTTCAGAGGAATATCCATCGTTCCGGGGTAATTTGATTGCAAGCGTTTGCCTGATGAAGCCCGTATTTTAAGAGTGAAACGCGAGAGTGTGGGATTTCATAAAAAAGCAAATGGCACCCTTGTGCTGCGGGTGCCATTTCAACGCGGATTGTGCCTGATCCGGTATTTTATTCAGTGCGACATCAAGACGGGAATAGTCATGCTTTCTAAAATAGTCCTGGTGACGCCGCCTATGATCATTTCGCGGAAACGGGAGTGGCCATAGCCGCCCATCACGATCATATCGCTATTTAAATCGTGTGACAGGGATAGCAGGGCATTGCCGATGTCGGTCGTGGTTTTGTGAACGGATACTTCGACCTTAATGCCATGTCGGGACAAAAATAAGGCAATGTCACCGCCGGGCTGTTCTCCATGCGCATCAGGGAAGGCTTTAGGATTGAAAATGGCCACTTGTACCAAATCTGCGCGTTTCAATAAAGGAATGGCATCAGTTACCGCCCGGGTCGCTTCACGACTGGCATCCCAGGAAATTAACGGACGCTTCGTTACCGTCGAAAAATCGCCGGTGTAGGGGACAATCAATACAGGGCGACCTGAATTCATGATGATGTATTCAGGGAAATCCGGGAGCACCGAAGGAGATGGTTCGTCGCGATTTGTCTGACCGATGACGACCAGGTCGCTATAGCGGGCCTGTAAGCCTATGCCGCCGCCGGCTTCATCATTAGCGATCATGCTTTCATAGGATTGAACGCCTAAAGCGGCTGCATTTTTATTGAAATTGGCAACGGCTTTTTCGGCGCGTTCGCGCAAAAAATTAAGATGTATCGTCAGATTCGGATCGCTGGCACTGATGTTGCCATCCTGGTAAATGAAACGCGACACCCCGGTTACCGCGGTGCCGATCAGGTGGGCGTCATCGGTCTTGGCAATTCCCGCCGCGACCTGGATGCGCATATCGGAACGACTGGACTCATCGACGTGCACTAAGACTGTTTTGTAAGTCATGTCTTGCTCCTGGTTGTTAATGCAGAGAAAAACGTTACATAGTCCAGAGTTTATTGCCCTATCTTGCCGATCAGGCGTTTTCATGCAAACACAAGCATAATGCGCGCCCGGTACTTGCCTAGCTTACACTAATTCAGCGCGACAGCGACTTCCTTGCTCCATTGTGGCAACAGATTTTTGCCGACTAAGGCTGAAACTTTTTCGCTGACTTTTTCACCTACTTTGCTGCGTGCCTTGGCGGGGGGCAGGCGACGCAAGGTTTTTAAGGAGATAGGGTCGAGCAAACCTATCTGGCGCTGGTCTACGCTGATTAAGCCCATTTCATTGAATGCAGACAAGGTGCGGCTGACTGTTTCTAATGTGAGGCCAAGATAACTGCCGATTTCATGACGGGTCATGCGCAAGTTAAAGGATTTTCCAGAGTATCCGAGCTGACTGAAGCGCTCTCCCAGATTGCTCAGGAAGCGGGCGACTTTAGCTTCCGCACTGAGGGCGCTAAGCATGCCTATCATCATTTGTTCCCGTACCAGTTCGCGGCTCATGACGCTGAACATCGCTTGTTCCAGTTCCGCATAAGTGCGGCCCAGTGCGGAGAATGTTTTATAAGGCATCAGGATAATGTCGCAATCGGACAGTGCAACCGCTTCCGATGCGTGATGTTGATTGTGGATGCCATCAATGCCGAGCAAGTCGCCTTTCATCGGGAAACTCAATACTTGTTCATTGCCGTACTCGTCTATCAGTACGGTTTTCAAAAAACCGGAATTGACGATATACAGGGTTTCGAAATTCTGACCTATCGTATGTACGCGTTGGCCGGCCTTGAAGCGCACGTGCTGGAATAGGGCTTCTTCATCTGCGGATGCGGCCGGCGCAGGAATGTGCAAAAGTTCGCATACTTCACGCAGATTTGACCAAAGATTGCCATGGCAGCGCCATCCTGCTTCATTCGAAACCGCTGGAAATGTGGTCTGTTGCACTGAAGATGTCAGACCGGATGGGCGGGTAGAGAGCGCGGCTGAAGTCATGGTAAACCCCTGAATATGAGAGAAAATAGTGGAATTAATGAATAGGTAGTGGACGTTGCCAGCGATGCAGAATGCCTGGAATCAGTTCGAAGTCGGTGGACTTGTCCAGAAAGCCATCCGCCCCGGCACGCAATGCATGTATCCGGTTGGCTTCGGTGGAGTGGTTGGTGAGCACGACAACCTTGATCTCGGGTTTGCTTTGCTTTATGTCTTTTAGCAGTTGTAAGCCGTTGCCGTCGCTCAGTTGTATGTCGAGTATCATCGCATCGGCGTGGCTGCCAAGAATTCCCTGGTAAGCGCTGTCTATATCGCCAGCGACACCGACCACATGCATGCCCGGTATCTCTTCAATGAATCGGATCAGGCGATTCTGTATCAGTGCAGAATCTTCAACGATAAATAGATTCATGGTGGACGGAGGTGATGGGCATCGCGTTGTTTGCATGTGGCTATTATGCTGAACAGCGGATTTGATTTAAATCAGGTAATCCTGATTTGAAATGTCAGACTTACTGTGAGGTAACTAGGAGTATTCCTACAAACTGATTATTGAATCAGTTTGTAGGGTATTTAGTTGGGGGGGGGCGAGAGCGAGTGTTGATTCTCGTCGGAATCGAGATGCCCGGTCAGGGCTGTGTTTGATAAAACCTGAAGTGAACGCGAACTATGCCTGTGGTACCAACAGATGATGCGCAACCGCGTACTGCACCAGGTCGGATAAGGTATTCATATTCATTTTCTGCATAATACGGGTCTTGTGTGTGCTGACTGTCTTGACGCTCAGATGCAGTAAATCGCCGATTTCAGTGACTGATTTTCCTTTGACCAGATGGCTGAAAACTTCAAATTCCCTGTCGGACAATAAAGTGTGCGGCACGTTGTCGTCAGCAGGCATGGCATTCATCGCTAATTGTTCTGCCACTTCTATGCTGATATAGGGCCGGCCCGAGGCGACTTTGCGTAAGGCTGTTACCAGTTGGGTGCCGGCGCTTTCTTTGGTCAGATAGCCGCGCGCGCCTGCGCGTATTGCTCGCACCGCATACTGTTCTTCTTCATGCATGGTCAGAACCAGAATTGGCAGTTTCGGCAGCTCATCCTTGATTTGCCGTATCAGATCGACGCCGCTGCGGCCGGGCATGGACAAGTCTAGCAATAGTACATCGAATTCTTTGGTGCGCACTTTGTCCAGGGTGTCCAGTCCGTCCACCGCCTCGGCTACGACCTGGATATCTTCTATGCCATCCAGTATGCGTTTGAGACCCTCGCGCATAATGGTGTGGTCGTCAGCGATCAGTATGCGTATCATCGGTATCGGTGCAATGCCATAGTTGGGAACGTCGCCTATATGATGTGGGGCAACAAATTTGGCGCTATTGTACTGTACATCCGGCCACGCCGAAGTCATGTTGCTTAGAAGCTTGAGGCTAAACAGACCTTAGCTATGTTTGATCCTGTGGACCAGTACCGGGATCTGGCACAAGGACAAAACTTTGCTCGTTACGCTGCCCAGCAAAAATTGCCCGAGACCGCTACGGCCGTGGGAACCCATGAAAATCAGATCGCAAGCATATTGTTGTGCGGTGTGAACGATCTCTTTCGCCGGCGAATCGTTAAACTGGATGACTGCTTGAAAACTCAGTCCGGACTTCTCTGCCGCCACCCTGACGGGCTGTAGATAGTTTTCTCCAAGCGTACGCATCGCAGCCTGGTAGTCTGCTTCGGAAGGCGTGTTGGGTGGGATGATGTCGACGTAAATAGGGTATTGGTAATTGCTGGCCACGAAAACGGCGACAATGCCGGCGTTCAATTGCTTTGCAAACTCTATACCCGCGCTGACACAAGCATTGGATAGCTCGGAACCATCGGTAGGCAACAGGATTTTGTTATACATGATGTATATCCCTTTCAAGGGTGAGCATATAGTTACAGGCTAGTCTTGAATGAGCAATGTTTCAATCAGTTTGATGAGGACGCCGTGTCGTTATGCAATGCGATTTGCATCGAAGAATCTGAGCGAAACGTGATAGGTATTTTGACAGCAATTTTCTGCTGAATTCATCGCAATGAATTCAATTAAAGTTCGGTTTTCAACATTTGAAAAAACTCCGGGGAGCTGACCTTGCTTATCTTGATTTCGCTGCAATTGTGCCATGCAGCGAAATCCTTGAGCGCTTTGCCGACATCGCCGGCCATACTTAAACTGATGCGCAATGCCGGCTCCAGATGCAGGGCTTTGATTTCGAATATGCCGGTCTTGCGATGCGCCTTGGCGTCCATGCGCCCGATCAGCGCGCCGCGTCGCAGGATAGGAAGAGTGAAGTAACCGTAGCGCCGCTTTGCTTCCGGTGTGTAGCACTCCAGTTTGTAGTCGAAATCGAATAGTTCTACCGCGCGTTTTCTATCCCAGACCACAGGGTCGAATGGCGACAGCACGCGGGTGGCGGTGGCTTTCAGCGTATTTTCCGCCGCTTGTGTCAACAGTTGTGCATGTGCGGGGTGGATATAAACGGGCTGATCCCAGCCTTCTATCCGGGCGGTCAGCAGCAGGCCCTGTTTAGCAAGCGTGGCCGGTTGGATTGCGGCATCCAGCTTGCCCATGCGAAAGTAGTCGCTGACCCAGTTCGCCTTGGCAACGCCGAGTGCGCGCACAGCCTGCATTACCTGCTGACGCCGGCAATCCAGTTGCGCTTGCAGCTGCTGTCGGTCGTCCCATTGAGGATGTACCCGCTCGCGCAAATCGTAGACGCGCTGGAAGTTGTGGCGGCGCGCCACCATCAGTTCGCCCGTGGTGAATAGCACTTCCAGCGAACGTTTTTCCGGCTTCCATTCCCACCAGCCGCCGGACTTGCCGTCGCTGCGCTCAAAATCCGCCGAGCGACTGGCGCCATTCTGCCGGATATGCCGGCGTATTTCTTCTACTTGGGATCCATGTTCCTTGAGCCAGCGATGATTGTATTTCCAACCCAAACCATGCGGCGAGATCATCTGGTGCCGGTACAGGCCATAATCCTCTATCGGCAGAAAACAGGCTTCGTGCGACCAGTATTCAAATAAGTGACCTTCTTCCAGCAGCTCATCCAGCCATGACGGTTGGTAATGGCCGAGGCGGCTCCACAGCACCAGGTAAGGGCTGCGCGCGACGACGTTGATGGTGTCGATCTGCAGCGCCGCCATGCTGCGGATGCAGGAGAGCACGTCTTCCTTGCCGGCCTTGCGGCGCGCAGAAGTGAGCAAGCCTTGCGCGGCCAGGTGCAGGGCGCGTGCGGCAGCGCGGCTGATGTGGTAACCGGTATCTGTCATGTCGCACGTCTTGCCTGAAAAGTTAATTCACATCAGAAATGTTTGAGGCCGATTGCCGCCCTGACTTCATCGGTGGTTTTTGCCGCAATTTCACGCGCTTTATACGTACCTTCCTTCAGGATTTGCAATACCTGACCGCGATCCTTGGCAAACTCTTCGCGGCGTGCGCGTATTGGCGCCAGCATATCTTGCAGTATGCCTTCCAGTCTTGCCTTGACTATGCTGTCCCCAAGCCCGCCGCGGACATAATGCTCTTTCATCGCCTGCAAAGCCTCTTTGTCCTGGTCGAAGGCGTCCAGATATATAAAGGCGACATTGCCTTCCAGATGGCCGGGATCGCTGACGCGCAAATGCAAGGGGTCGGTGTACACATTGCGCACCGCGGTTTTGATTTCCGCCGCCGATGCGCCGAGGTTAATCGCATTGCCCAGCGATTTGCTCATCTTGGCCTTGCCGTCTATGCCGGGCAAGCGGCCTATTTCCGGCACCAGCGCCTGGCACTCGACCAGAATATCGCGATTGGCCAGGCGGTTGAAGCGGCGCACGATTTCATTGGTCTGCTCTATCATCGGGATCTGATCGTCCCCCACCGGTACCAGGCTGGCCTTGAAGGCTGTGATATCGGCGGCCTGGCTGACCGGGTAAGTCAGGAAGCCGGCTGGAATGTCGCGTTCAAAGTTACGCAAGATGATTTCCTGCTTGATGGTCGGATTGCGCTCCAGTCGCGCGACCGAAACCAGATTCAGGTAATAAAAAGTCAGTTCCGTCAGCTCGGGAATTTGCGACTGGATGAAAATGGTCGATTTGGCCGGGTCGATACCGGTCGCCAGATAGTCGAGTGCGACTTCGATCACGTTGTCGTGTACTTTGGCCGGGTTATCCATGTTGTCGGTCAGCGCCTGGGCGTCGGCCACCATAATGTATTGCTGGTATTCATGCTGATACTTGACACGGTTGCGCAGGCTGCCGACAAAGTGGCCCAGATGCAAAGGACCGGTCGGACGATCGCCGGTCAGGATCAGATGGTTTTTTGTTTCTGGCGCTTTTTTAGTTGTTTCAGGTGTGCTGGCTGACATAAGAATCCGTGTTTACTTGCTCGGCAAGCATGCGTAAAAAAATAGCCGCTCAATCGTGGCGGCATAGTGAGTAGCGAGGATATTCAGGTGTCTATGATGCCGGTACAGGCGATTCTGTGTCAAGTTCGCGGATTTTGCACCTGATTATCATCAAGCTTGCCGATGATCTCGTAGAGCGGGCGACAGACAGAATGTTAGAATCCCATACGTAGAATGTAAGAACTTCATGCACCAACCAATAGAAAGAAATGTATCTTGGCTGCCGTTTCTCCCAATAAATTGATTATCGCTTCGCGCGAAAGCCGTCTCGCCATGTGGCAGGCTGAACATGTCCGGGATCGCCTGGCGGCGCTTTATCCCGCTTGCCAGATTGAAATTCTCGGAATGACCACGCGGGGCGACCAGATTCTGGATCGCGCTTTATCCAAGGTCGGCGGCAAAGGCTTGTTCGTCAAGGAATTGGAAGTTGCCATGGCGGAAGGACGTGCCGATCTGGCGGTGCATTCCCTGAAGGATGTGCCCATGGATTTGCCGGAAGGTTTTGCGCTGGCGGCGATTCTGGAGCGGGAAGACCCGCGCGACGCGTTTGTGTCGAATGACTACGAATCGCTCGATAATTTGCCGCATGGCGCCGTGGTCGGCACCAGCAGTTTGCGCCGCCAGGCCTTAATTGCGGCGCGCTATCCGCAACTGGTGATACAACCCTTGCGCGGCAATCTGGATACGCGTTTGCGCAAACTCGATAACGGCGAATATGCCGCCATAATTCTTGCCGCGGCCGGTTTGAAACGGTTGGGTTTGCCGCAACGCATACGTGCCTTTCTCGAGCCCGAGCAAAGTTTGCCTGCGGCGGGGCAGGGCGCGATGGCGATAGAGGTGCCCGAGCACCGGCCGGAATTGCTGGAATGGCTGGCGCCGCTCAATCATCTGGCGACAGCGCAGGCTGTCAATGCCGAGCGCACGGTCTCCAAGGCGTTTGGCGGCAGTTGTCAGATCCCGTTGGCGGCGTTTGCTACTGTGGATAAGGGCAGTATGCATGTGCGGGCCATGGTGGCGACGCCGGACGGCAGTCGCGTGGCTAGGGCGGAAGTGACCGGCGATGCCAGCCTGTCGCAACAACTGGGCTTGCAATTGGCGCAGGCGCTGGCGGATCAGGACGCGGAAGCGATACTGGCGGTGTGCAAGACGCAGGCCGCTGAATAAATCAATGCAACAAGCCGCGGTCATCATTACCCGGCCGGCGGCACAAGCCGGCGAATTCGCACGTAAAGTGCAGGCGATCGGGCGTCGGGCGGAATTGTTCCCCCTGCTGGAAATCCACGCGCTGACCGATTATGCCGGGCTGGACAGCCAGTTGGCACGTCTGCACGACTATGCCCTGGTGGCCTTTGTCAGCCCGAACGCGATCGATGCCGTGTTCAGCCGCATCCCGTGCTGGCCGCGACAATTGCCGATCGCTGTCATGGGGGCCGGCAGCCGGACCGCGTTAGCCGCGCATGGGATAGACGACAGCAACGCCAAAATTATCAGTCCGAGCAATACAGAAAGAACCGATTCCGAAACTCTGCTGGACGAGCTGGATCTGGCGGCTTTACGCGATAAAAAAGTGTTGATCGTGCGCGGCGAAACCGGCCGCGAATTGCTGGCGGATGCCTTGCGTGAGCGCGGCATTGAGGTCGTGCAGCTGGCCGCTTACCGACGCGCCGCACCGACGTTCGACGACCGCCGCCGCCGGCAATTGCGCGATTTTCTGGAGCGGGAAAACGATTGGGTCGTCACCAGTTCCGAGGCTTTGCGCACCTTGCTCGAGTGGGCCGGCGACTTGCAGCTTGAGGGTGGCGTGGCAAAAATGCAACGTCAACATTTAATCGTGCCGCATACTCGTATTGCGGAAACAGCGAAAACGCTGGGATTTCCATTCATAACCTTGACAGGTTCAGGCGACGAACATGTGCTTGTCGCGTTACAATCTCGTTTATGAGCGAACAGCAAACTAATACCGGTTCCACACCGATCCCCACTCCTGGCGCGCAAGCGGCGGCGCAGGTCACTCCCCCCACGCCGTCGACGCCAGACATGGCGCGGATACCGCCGGCTTATCTCATGTCCGGCGTGTTGGCGGTTTTGTTGGCCGCCAACTGGTGGTCGTCGCAAAATCAGATCAGCAACTTGCGCGAAGAAGTCGCGCGTCGCCTGCTCAGTGCCGATACCAGCAGCAGCGAGACCAAGGTGCTGGCCAGGAATGTACAGGAAAGCGCCAAGGAAATTCAGGCCAAGGTGATCTTGCTGGAAGGGAAGCAGGCCGAGGCGCAAAGTCAGCAATTGGCGCTTGAGCAACTGTATCAAGACCTTTCCAAAAATCGCGACGATTGGGCGCTGGCGGAAATTGAACAGGTATTGGCAACAGCCAGCCAGCAATTGCAACTGGCAGGCAACGTGCAGGGCGCGTTGATCGCCTTGCTGAATGCCGACAGCCGTTTGGCCAAGTCGGAAAAGCCGCAATTCATCACCATCCGGCGTGCGATTGCGCGCGACATGGAAAAGCTCAAGTCCTTGCCCGCGCTCGATTTGCCAGGAGTCGCATTGCGTCTGGATAGCGTGATTGCACAAATCGATCATATTCCTTTGTGGGCGGACGAAAAATCGGTAGAGTCGGCGACGCCGCCCAAGGCGCCTCTGCGCGTATTGCCGAAAGCTACCATGAGCGCTAAAGGTGATAAAAAAGCCACGGAAGAGGCGCTGGAAAACACCTGGGCAATGCGTTTGCAGGATGGCTGGCAGAGTTTTTCCAGTGAAATGTGGAATGAAGTCCGGCAATTGATACGCGTCAGGAGCGTAGAGTCGCCGGACGTCTTGCTGTTGACGCCATCGCAATCCTATTTTGCACGCGAAAATCTTAAGTTGCGCTTATTGAATGCGCGCCTGGCGCTGTTGTCCCGGAATGAAGGTACTTTCCGTAGCGATATGATTGCGGCGCAAGATGCGATCGCCAAGTATTTCGATACGCGCGCCAAACAAACCCAGACGGTACTAGCTTTGTTGCGGCAGGTGCAGGGGAGCAATCTCTCTATAGAAATGCCGACCCTGGCCGATAGCTTGAATGCAGTGCGCAACTACAAAGTGAAGCCGTAAGTATGAAAATTTTTATCCGGCTTTTAATCTTATTTGCGCTGGCGGTGGGCCTGGCGGTGGGCGCGCGCTTTAATCCCGGCAATGTCGTCCTGTTTTATCCTCCCTACAGGATAGACTTGTCACTGAATTTTTTCCTGTTCCTGACGCTAGTATTATTTGTCTTGGTGTACCTGGTGCTACGGGCCATCGTCACCACCCGCAAAATGCCGCGTAAGGTGGCGGCATATCGTCAGAATAAGCGTGAAAGAGATGGCAACAAGTCTTTGCGCGAAGCTTTGAAGGCGCTGTTCGAGGGGCGTTTCGGTCATGCCGAAAAAGCTGCATTGCGGGCGATAGAATTAGCTGAAAATGCCAGCGTCGCCTCATTGATAGGTGCGCGCGCCGCCCATCACATGAGTCAGTTCGAACGGCGCGATTCGTGGTTTGCAGGGATCGAGCAGGATGCGTCGCATAAGACCGCGCGTCTGGTCAGTATGACGGAATTGCTGGTCGATCAGCATAAGCCGGAACAGGCGCTGGAAGCCGTGCGTGAATTGAATGCCAGCGGTACGCGTCACATTCAGGTGTTGCGCTGGGCCCTGAAGGCGAATCAGCAAGCGCAAAACTGGCAGGAAGTGTTGAAGCTGGTGCGTACCCTCGACAAACATCGCGCCTTGCACCCTGCCTTGTCGACCCGTCTGCGCGAACTCGCTTACGACGATCTGCTGAAAGATCACGGACACGATGCTGAGTCTATCCGCCGGGTCTGGTATGACATCCCGTCGGCCGATCGTAGGGCGCCTTTCGTCGCCTGCAGTGCCGCCATGGCATTCAATGCGCGCGGCTTGTTTGATGACGCCAGGGGCATAGTGGAAAAGGCTTTGGCCGAACAGTGGGACGAACGCCTGATGCGGGCCTACCGCGATGCGGCGGCAGCCGAAGGCTCGGCCGCGCTGCTGTCCCAGATCGAGCATTGCGAAAAATGGTCGCAAGTACATCCTGCCGATCCTGAACTGGCCTTGACGTTAGGCACGCTATGCTTCCGGCAAAAATTATGGGGTAAGGCGCAAAGGCATATGGAGCAAGCCTTGTCGGACGCCGTCGATGCGCGCACCGTGCGTGAAGCCAATCTCAAATTGGCGCAATTGCACGAAGCCTTGAGCCAAGATGAAGAGGCGGCCAAGCATTACCGCCTATGCGCCGTGGCAACGATGTTGTAATTGCCTGGGTTTGCCCTGCTGCAATGCACAACTGGCCGGCGAAAGCCGATATAATCTTGCCAAAACCGATTCCTTCCTTCTTGATTTTTTCTGAGAAAGTGCAACATGAGCTTGAATAACGTGC
>JACPWS010000010.1 GCA_016196925.1 Burkholderiales bacterium
GGACTGGCCTTGTTTTGCTGCGCCCGCCCCGATACCGACCTCAGCATAGAAGTGCGCGAAATCCTGGCCTCGGGCGAATTTCCGCTCAAGAAAATGCCCAGCCGCATCGCCAGGCTGGAAAAGCTGTCGGACGACGTGATGCTGATCGCGCTGCAATTGCCGGCCGCCGAGCGCCTGGCTTACCGCGCCGGCCAGTACATAGAATTCATGCTGCGCGACGGCAAGCGCCGCAGCTACAGCATGGCGAATGCGCCGCACCTGGACGACTACATCACCCTGCACCTGCGCCACATGCCGGGCGGACTGTTCACCGACCATGTGTTCTCGAGCATGAAAGAGCGCGACATCCTGCGCTTCGAAGGCCCGCACGGCACTTTCTTCCTGCGCGAAGACAGCGACAAGCCGATTATCCTGCTGGCTTCCGGCACCGGCTTCGCCCCGATCAAGGCCTTGATGGAACACCTGATTTACGAAAAATCGCCGCGCCCGGTGACCCTGTACTGGGGCGGCCGCCGCCCGGCCGACCTGTATATGGATGCGCTGTGCCGGGAATGGGCCGCCAGCCTGCCGCATTTCAACTACGTGCCGGTGGTGTCGGACGCCTTGCCGCAAGACGGCTGGAGCGGCCGCAGCGGCTTCGTGCACCAGGCCGTGATGGCGGATCACCCCGACCTGTCCGGCTACCAGGTGTACGCCTGCGGGGCACCGGTCGTGATCGCGTCGGCGCAACGCGATTTCGTGGCGCAGTGCCGCTTGCCGGCGGAAGAGTTCTTCGCCGACTCGTTCACTTCGGAAGCGGATTTGAATTAAAGGCGAACACTGAGACCTGCATGAATTATGATCTTATCGAATTTGCGAACGCTTCTTACCGTAATGAGATGACTCGTCTGATGAAGACACTTAGGACACGAGGGGAGAATTGATGGCATACCCAAAACCCTGGCAAAGCTACGAGACCCAACTCGGTCAGCTCATCACGCGTGGCATGCAGGTCACTGACAACGAACGCGCGCTCGACTATCTCGAGCGTATTGGTTACTACCGCCTTAGTGGTTACTGGCTTGCCTTTCGCGAGCGCTCCGGGCAGCTGGTAATGCTAGATGAAAACGGTAAAAAGCCCAAAAAGCTCAAAGTCGAAACTTTGGCACTGGATCAATTCAAGGCTGGAGCCACCTTCCAAAATGCAGTCGATTTGTACGTATTCGACAAGCAACTACGCCTACTGGTAATGGATGCATTGGAACGCATTGAGATCGCCCTGCGCGTCGATGTTTCCCACACCCTTGGCAAGCAGGGCACTTTCGCCTACCTCAAGCCCGAACTGTTTCACGACGACTTCAGCCGCAAACTCGACCAGAATTGCGGAGTGAGCCAGCACCACGAATGGCTAAGCAAGCACGCGCAGTTAATCAGTCGCTCCAAGGAGGAATTCGTACGCCACAACAAGGCAAAGTACGGCCTACCGCTAGCGATCTGGGTGGCCTGCGAGGTATGGGACTTCGGTACGCTGTCTACGCTCTTCAACGGCATGCGCGAAACTGAGCAGGATACTATTTCCAGCCAATACGGTATAAGCAACGGCCGAGTGTTTGCTACCTGGTTGCGTAGCCTGAACTACCTACGCAATGTATGCGCTCACCACAGCCGACTGTGGAACCGCAACATCGTCGATCAGCCGCGGCTACCAGCCGCAGCGGAACTACCTTGGGTGGCACCATTCGAAACCAATTCACACGCCCGCGCCCGCTGCTATTTGCTGTTATGCATGACTCGTCATTTATTGCAGGTAGTCAACCCACGCTCTACCTGGCCTCCGCGGATGAAGTCGCACTTGCTAGCCTTCCCCGATTTAACACATCTGGGGTTAAATCTCGCGGGCATGGGTGCACAGGCAGGATGGGATACGCAATGGTAGCGTAGAGGCACGACGAACAGACAATAAAAAACCCCTCAGCAGCATTCCCACCGAAGTGGTTCAACCGAGAGAGGCCGTGTTGACCAAATTGTAGACTGACTTAAAACACCCGTCAACACCCATATACACCCATAGATACCCATAATCACCTTTACAAATATCGGAATTTTTTTTGACGCAGTGCGCAAAACGTCCTACTATCCGTTTTATGACGCTTTTTACCGACATGTCTTCACCGAATATTGCGCGACGTCCTGCCTCGCTGTGCGAGCCTGGGTCGATGTGAGCGTGCGCGTAACATGAGCGTCAGCGCAAATAATAGCCACAGGTCTCGCCCTGTGGCTTTTTTTATATCTATTCACAATTTTCTGCACCGATCTTGGGAGTCTCACCATGGAATTCAGCCAGTACAACGTCAATGCCCTGATGTACATCACACCGCGGCCGGAACTCGTGTTCACCGAAGGCAGCGGCATGTGGCTGACCGACCACAAGGGCAAGCGCTATCTCGATTACCTGCAAGGCTGGGCCGTCAACTGTCTCGGTCACTGCCCGCCGGCGATCCAGCAGGCGCTGGTTGCCCAGTCGAAAAAACTGCTGAACCCTTCCCCGGCGTTTTACAACGAACCGATGATAGAACTGGCCGATCTGCTGACCAAGAATTCCTGCTACGACCGCGTGTTTTTCGCCAACAGCGGCGCCGAAGCGAACGAAGGCGCGATCAAGCTGGCGCGCAAATGGGGCCAGTTGCACAAGAACGGCGCGTTTGAAATCATCACCTTCGGCCACGGCTTCCACGGCCGCACCCTGGCCACCATGTCGGCGTCCGGCAAGCCGGGCTGGGACACCATCTTCGCGCCGCAAGTCAGCGGTTTCCCCAAGGCCGAGCTGAACGATATCGTCTCGGTGGAAAATCTGATCAACGAAAACACCGTCGCCATTATGCTGGAGCCGGTGCAAGGCGAAGGCGGCGTCTTGCCGGCCAGCCGCGAATTCATGCAAGCGCTGCGCGCGCTGACCAAACAGCACAAGCTGTTGCTGATCGTCGATGAAGTGCAATCCGGCATGGGCCGCACCGGCGAATTGTTCGGCTACCAGTTATCGGGCATAGAACCGGACATCATGACGCTGGCCAAGGGTATAGGCGGCGGCGTGCCGCTCGGCGCCTTGCTGTGCCGCGAAGAGGTGGCCTGCTTCGTGCCCGGCGACCAGGGCGGCACCTATAACGGCAACCCGCTGATCACCGCAGTCGGCGTCGCCGTGCTGAAAGAATTGCTGCAGCCGGGCTTTCTGGCCAGCGTCAAAGAAAAAAGCGATTACCTGAGCCAGGCGCTGTGGGATATCTCGGAAGAATTCGGCTTGCAAGGCGAGCGCGGCGAAGGCTTGCTGCGCGCGCTGAGGCTGGGCAGCGATATCGGCGGCGCCATCGTGGAAGCCGCGCGCAATCTGGAACCGGCCGGCTTGCTGCTGAATTCGCCGCGCCCCGACTTGCTGCGCTTCATGCCGGCGCTGAACGTCAGCATAGACGAGATCGACCAGATGATCTCCATGTTGCGCACCGTGTTGCAGCAAGTGAAGAAATAGTCCCGCCGCGCGCAACGATGACTTGAGCATCGTTGCGCGGCCTCCTGCGCAACGATCATCTGTCGCGCCTCCGGCGTAGCGCAGGCAAAACGCAGCGGAGGCCGCGAATTATCATTTTTGAATATGTATAATGCATTTTCCAAAAATTTTAATCAAAACTCTATGAGTCACTCTTACCTGCGGGCATGCTCGAAATTCCTGCTCAAGTTCTGCCTGCTCGGATTCTGCTCGCTCAGTATGGCAGCGCAAGCGCAACTGATACCGGTCTCGCAATTTTTCCAAAACCCACGCTTCAGCGACGCCAAACTCTCCCCGGATGGAAAGTCGCTGGCGATGTTAATGAGCGGACACGACGACCGGGTGGTATTGGCGGTGCTGGAAATCGGACAGCTGCAACCCAAAGTGATCGCCAACTATGGCATACGGGATATCCGCAACTTTCATTGGGTGAACAATGAGCGGCTGGTGTATGACCTGAGCAATCGCAAGCTGGCGCAAGGCGAGACTTTTTACGGTCCCGGTTTATATGCAGTGAATAAAGACGGCACGAAACGCCTCAGCTTCGTCAATCATTCGACCGCGTATTCTCAGCGCCACCTGACCGAACGCCTGCTGCCCTGGAACACCTTTTTCCTGGACGTGGCCCACAACGGCGATACGGCCGATATTTTCGTGATTCAGGGCGTCGATCCCGACGGCGGCAGCAACAGCGCTTACGACCTGTACCGGCTCAACACCCTCACCGGCAATACCGAATTGATAGAACGCCCCGGCAAAGTCAGCAAATGGCTGATCGACAAACAGGGGGTGCCGCGCATCGCCAGAACGATAGCCGGCGCGATCGCGACTATCCATTACAAAGACCCGAAAACAGGTCAATGGCGCAAATTGGCGGAATTTGACTGGACGAAAAAACACGATATCGATCCGCTATTTTTCAGCCCGGAAGGCGATCTTTATGTGCGCGCCTATCACGGCCAGGATACCAGTTCGCTGTATCGTTTCGACCTGCAAAAAAACCAGCTGGAAGACGATCCCGTCATTTCTCTGAAAGGCTATGACTTTAACGGTGACTTCGCTTACGCCACCCTGCAAAAAAAGGTGCTGGGCATACACTATGAAATGGGCACGGCAGCCAGCCTGTGGTTCGACGAGGACATGGCGCTGCGTCAAAAAAAGCTGGATGAATTGCTGCCGAATACGGTGAATCGTATTTCGGTCGGCGAAGAAAATCGGGCAAGCACGCTGCTGGTGCACTCTTACTCCGATACCGAACCCGGCCTGTGGCAGTTGTACGATTTTGTCAGCGGAAAACTCACGCGTCTCGGCAACAGTCAGCCCGGCATCGATCCGGCGCAGATGTCATTTAAAGAGTTGGTGCACTTCAAGGCCAGGGATGGGCTGGAGATTCCGGCCTACCTGACTTTACCCAAGCAAGGCACAGAAAAAAATCTGCCCATGGTGGTATTGGTGCATGGCGGCCCCTATGTGCGCGGCGGTCATTGGGACTGGAAACCGGAAGTGCAATTTCTCGCATCCAGGGGATATGCCGTGCTGGAACCTGAGTTTCGCGGAAGTACCGGTTATGGGATGAAACATTTCCAGGCCGGTATAAAACAGTGGGGCCTGGCCATGCAAGATGACATTGCCGACGGTACGCGCTGGGCGATTACTCAGGGCTATGCGGACCCCAAGCGGATCTGCATCGCGGGCGCCAGCTATGGCGGCTACGCTACCCTGATGGGACTCATCAAAGATCCCGATCTCTATCGTTGCGGCATCGACTGGGTCGGGGTCACCGACATCAATCTGCTCTACGATATCCACTGGAGCGACGTCTCCGAAGAATGGAAAACATATGGCATGCCGGCTCTGGTCGGCGATCCGCTCAAGGATGCGGCACAACTGAAAGCGACTTCGCCGATAGAAAATGTCGCGCGCATCAAGCAGCCCTTATTGCTGGCCTATGGCGGCGCCGACCGGCGCGTGCCGCTACCGCATGGCAGCAATTTCTATGACGCGGTCAAAGCAGGCAATCCCAGGGTCGAATGGGTGGAATATCCGGAAGAAGGACATGGATTCTATTTACTGAAAAATAAAGTCGATTTCTGGAGCAGAGTAGAGACATTCCTGGAGCAGAACATCAAACAAAAGTAGTTCTGCCGGGATAGCTTCCCAAAATCAACTATGCTTTGCCACTCGACGGCAAATCACGTGAAATATACAAGCTTGCGAATTTAAACCCTTCCATCATCCAACGATAACGATATGAGACTCTCCCGACTCGCGCTTACCCTCAGCTTGGCCGGCATGCTGGCTTCCGCCTGGGCCGTGCCCGCCTATTACCGTTTCCCCGCCATCCGCGGCGACGCCGTGGTGTTCACTGCCGAAGGCGATTTATGGAAAGTCGCGGCCGGCGGCGGCCAGGCGCAGCGCCTGACCACGCATCCGGCCGCGGAAACACTGCCCGCCATTTCGCACGACGGTAAGTGGCTGGCGTTTTCGGCCGCCTATGAAGGCGCGACCGAAGCCTATGTGATGCCGCTGGCCGGCGGTCTGCCCAAGCGCATCAGCTTCGAAAACGGCGCGGTCAGCGTGCTGGGCTGGACCGCCCAGGGCGAGGTGCTGGTCAGCAGCCAGCACAACAGCGGCCCTTCGGCGCACCGCATCGTGGCCGCGATAGCGCCGCAAAGCATGCTGCGCCGCGTATTCCCGGTGGCCGACGCGAACGAGGCGGTGCTGGACGATAGCGGCAAGACCTTATATTTCACGCGCTACGGTCTACACATGACGAACGACAATGCCAAGCGCTACCGCGGCGGCGCGCTGGCGCAACTGTGGCGCTACGACTTGCAAGGCCAGGGCGAAGCCGTGCGCCTGCTGGCGAACGACGGCAGCAACAATAAACGCCCTATGTGGTGGCAGGGACGGCTGTATTTCCTGAGCGACCGCGACGGCGCCTACAACCTGTACAGCATGCAGCCGGACGGCGGCGATCAGCGCGCGCTGACTGCGCAGCGCGAGTGGGAAGTGCGCAACGCCGCGCTCGGCGACGGCCAGATCGTGTATCAGCTCGGCGCCGATCTGCACGTATTCGACCTGGCAAAAAATAGCGATCGCAAGCTGGAAATAGACTTGCTGTCCGATTTCGACCAGCAACGCAAGCGTCTGATCCGGACGCCGCTCGATAACCTGAACGAAGTGAACCTGGCAGGCCAGCAGGAGCGCCTGCTCGTCACCGCACGCGGCCACGTCACACTGGCCGGAACCGGCGCGCAACGCCGCATCACGCTGGCGCTGCCGGACAACGCCAGGGCGCGCGCCGCGGTGTTTTCGCACGACGACAAGGCGGTGTATGCGATCGTCGACAGCAGCGGCGAAAACGAAATCTGGAAATTCCCAGCCGACGGCGTAGGCCCGGGCGTCGCGCTGACCAGTGGCGGCGAGGTGCACCGCTGGCAAATCCTGCCTTCGCCGGACGGCAAATGGCTGGCGCATAGCGACCAGCGCGGCCGTCTGTGGCTGCTCGATCTGGCCACGAAAGCGAATCAGCTGATCGACGACGGCGGCAAATTCGGCATCAACCGCCAGGTGGATATCGCCTGGTCGCCGGACAGCAAGAGCATCGCCTTGGTGCGGGCGGACAGCAAGCTGCAACGCGAGCAAATCGGCTTGTATGCGCTGGCCAGCAAACAACTGCACTTCGTCACCAGCGACCGTTACGAATCGCGCAGCCCGACGTTTTCGCCCGATGGGCGCTGGCTGTATTTCATCTCGAACCGGACCTTCCAGGTCGGCAACCGCGCGCCCTGGGGCGACCGCAACATGGGACCGGTGTTCGACAAGCGCGGCGGCGTGTATGCGCTGGCCTTGCAGGCGGAAAACCGCTTCCCGTTCAAGCCGGACGACGAGCTGAGCAAGTCCGCCGAAATCAAAAAGCCCGCCGCGGACGAGGCCGCAAAAACGGATAAGATCGCCCAGCCCGCGCTGCCGTCTATCCAATACGCCGGTCTGGCACAGCGCCTGTACCAGGTGCCGCTGGCGGCCGGCAATTACCGCGACCTGGCGCTGGACGACAAGCGCCTGTACTTCATGGAGCAGGATGGCGGCGACGACAAGTTCAGCCTGAAGACCCTGGCTATCGCCAAGACCAGCCCGCAGCCGGAAGTGTTTGCCAGCGGCGTGCGCCAGTTCGCGCTGGCCACCGACAAGAAGCATGTCTACTACCGCAGCCATGCAGCCGCTGCGCCCGGCGAGTTTGTGATCGTGGAAGCCGGCGCCAAGCAGCCGGCCGATATCGGCAAGGCCAAGGTCAGGCTGGATGACTGGAGCTTCACGCTCGATCCGCGTCTGGAATGGCAACAGATGTTTGCCGATGCCTGGCGCATGCACCGCGATTTCCTGTTCGACGACAAGATGCGCGGCGTGGACTGGAACAAGATGCGCGCCAAATATGCGCCGTTGGTGGAGCGCGTGACCGACCGCGCCGAGCTGAACGACGTGCTGGCGATGCTGGCCAGCGAAGTCGGCACCCTGCATTCGCAAGTCGCGCCCGGCGATCTGCGCAAGGCCGCTTCTGAAGGCCAGCCGGCTGGCTTGGGCGCAGTGTTGGCGCGCACGGCGGACGGCTATAAAATCGAGCACATCTACCGCAGCGAAGCGGAGCAACCGGCCGAACGCGCCCCGCTGGCGCAGCCGGATCTGGATGTGCGGGAAGGCGACGTGATCACCAGCGTCAACGGCCAGCCCGTGCTGGAGGCGCGCGATATTTCCGATCTGTTGCTGAACCAGGCCGACCAGCAAGTGCTGCTGCATGTCAGGCGCGGCGCTCAGGCGGCGCGCGCCGTGATCGTGACCCCGGTCAGCATGGACAAGCAAAATAACCTGCGTTACAGCGACTGGGAACAGGAGCGCAGCGAACGCGTGCATCGTGCATCCAAGGGCAGCATAGGCTACCTGCATCTGCGCGCGATGGGGCAACGCGATATCGCCAGTTTTGCGCGCGAGTTTTACAGCAATATCGCCAGGGACGGTCTGATCATCGACGTGCGCCGCAATAACGGCGGCAATATCGACAGCTGGATCATAGAGAAACTATTGCGCAAGGCCTGGGCCTTCTGGTCCGAGCCGCATGGCCAGCCGGCCACCAATATGCAGCAGACTTTCCGCGGCCATCTGGTGGTGCTGATCGACGAGCTGACTTACTCCGACGGCGAAACCTTCGCGGCCGGCATCCAGGCCCTGAAACTCGCGCCGCTGGTCGGCAAGCGCACGGCCGGCGCCGGGGTCTGGCTGTCGGATAACAACCGCTTGTCGGATAACGGCATGCTGCGCGTGGCCGAGTTCGCCCAGTTCGACATGAACGGCCGCTGGCTGGTGGAAGGCGTGGGCGTGACGCCGGATATAGCAGTCGACAACCTGCCGCACGCCACCTTCAGCGGCCAGGATCAGCAACTGGAAGCGGCGCTCGATATCCTGCAGAAAAAGCTCAAGGAGCAGCCGATTCCGCCTATGCAAGCGCAGGCTTTGCCAGCGTTCAAGTAAGCGCTCTGCCTGAAAAAAAATCCCTGCGCACTGGTCGCAGGGATTTTTTTAAACCCATTTTTTGTCCACAAAAGGCTTTTTTAACACTCAAGCGTTTCGCCGGCCTCCCCCACCACTTCACGATAGGCATGCCAGGTCGCATGGCCGACGATGGGCATGGCGAGCAGGAAGCCGAGATTCCAGGTCATGAAACTGAGCACCACGAAGCCTACGATCAGCCCGGCCCAGACCAGGGCCGCCGCCACATTGTTGAACAGCGCCACGCAGCTGATAATCATGGAGGTGATGGCGTCGGTATCGCGGTCCAGCATCAGGGGGATCGAGACCCAGCTGATGGCGAACACGATACTGGCGAACACGAAGCCTATGCAGGCGTACACCGCCAGGAATTCCAGATTATTCAGCGAAAACAATTGCGCCAGGAAGCCGTGCATGGTCGGCATGCCCTTGTTGTAGAACAGCGCAAACACCACCAGCGAAGCGCGCGCCCACACCATCAGTATCACCGCCAGCACCAGCGCCAGCACGCCGATATTGCTCCAGCGCCCGCGCATCGAGAACACGCTGCGCAACAAACCGGAACGTTCGGCTTCGATGCGACGGCTGATATCGTACAGGCCCAGCGCCAGCAAAGGCCCCACCAGCAGAAAGCCGCAAGTCAACGCCGACAGATATTCCGGCGCATTCTTCAGCACCAGGTTCAGCACCAGCCCCATCGCCGCAAAACAGACGCCGTAAAAAATGCTGGCGCCGCCGGAAGCGCGAAAATCCTGCCAGCCCAACCACAGCCACGCAAACGGCCGCAACACACCCACCCGGCGTATAGGCGGAAACGGCGATTCCGCGTCGATGACGGTTTTGATATCGGGCGGCGCACTGTCGCCCTGATTTGCCTGCTGTGTCATGCCTGTCTCCGTTATTTTTTACCCGCAAACTGTGTCGTTTGCGATGCACACGTCCGCCATTTTTCATGATCTGTATCAAGGTCATGCTAAAGCAGATATGCTTGTTCTTGCAATAAAACTTCGCAACCAGCCCCTGCCGGGAGATATCTCCCACATACTCCCCATCATTTATATAAATTTCACGATATAGGCTACGTATTCAAAGGCACTCCTTGCATATACTGGATGGCAGTATATTTTTTGGCACTTTTTTTGCGTGCAAAAAATCGCCTAATACCTACGCCGCCGCCAGCTAGTTCCAAAGGCGAATGGCCACCCGCCCGGCCAGCGGTTAGCATGGGCTTCAACATACGGGAGATATCGTGAAACGCAGAACCTTCATTACCGGCGGCATCTGCCTCAGCGCACTGATGCTGCCAACGCTGGCAACATCCCAAGTCCTCAACCTGAGCGACGCCATCAACAAATCCGGCCGGCAGCGCATGTTGTCGCAGCGCCTGGCCAAAGCCTACATACAAATAGGCATGGATATCGATGCCGACCATTCCAGAAAAATCCTCGATCAGTCGCTCGCCACCTTCGATCGTCAACTGGTGGAGTTGCGCGCCTTTGCCCCCACCGGTGATAGCCGTGCCGTGCTGTCGGACATGGAAAAGGTCTGGCTAGATTACAAGCAACTGCTGGTCGGCAAAGCATCCAATCCACACGACGGCAAAACCGTGCTGAATCTCAGCGATGAGATCCTGCACATGGCGGACAATGTCACCCGGCAACTGGAAAAACATGCGGGCGGCACTGCCGGCAAGCTGGTCAACCTGGCCGGCCGCGAACGCATGCTGTCGCAACGCATGGCCAAGTATTACCAGGCCATGCAGTGGGGCATCGCGCCCGCCAACGCCGCCGCCATGCTCGATACGGCGCGCAAGGAATTCGTGACGGCGCTGGGCACGCTCAACGCCGCCAGCGGCGCCAACTCCAGGATCAAGGACGAACTGATCCTGGCGCAATCGCAATGGGCGTTCTTCGACGCCGCGCTAAGGCAGGCCGGCGACGCCAAAACCCGCCGCCAGTTTGCCGCGAATGTCGCCACCACCAGCGAACGCATACTGGAAGCGATGGACAAAGTCACCGGTCTGTACCAGCAACTGGCCTGAAGTGGCCCCATCGGTCAAGACAGAGCTGTAGCAAGCGTGGGTACGATTAGTGCAACGTAATCGTACGCATGTTTAACGGCTAAATAATTATCTGATACCGACGGCCTCATGCCTAAAATCGCAACGCTTTCACACCTGGAATTTATGCGATGGATTGCTGTGATGATGTCGAAGATGAAGCCGGCGGCAATGGGCATGCGTACGATTACGCTACGCTAATCGTACCTACACGATCTCCCCGGACATGGAATTGCAAAAGCATCATCATGCCTGAAATCGAGATGAAAGCTGCACCACAGCTCAGTGCTGGTGCCGGCGCGCGCCGCTCAGTTCTTGCAATAGCTGCGGGCCGATCTGCGCGGCGGTCAGCACCGTCCCGCCGCGCCGGGCGGCAAAATTTTTCGCGCTGGCGGTATCTGAAAATGCCGGCAAATTGCCGGCGCGCATAGGGCCGACGGCGTCCGAACCGTGCACGTACAGCGCCGTCTGCGCATTGAGCCAGCGCCCGCTGTCCGCGTCGCGCACGTAGCTGGCGGCGATCTCGCCAGCCTGGCGGCCGCGGCTGTAGCGACCTACGTCTTGCAGGTAGAGGAACAGGGTCAGCGGCGAATCGAAAAACTGGGTGTCGCCGTTCTGGAAGATGGTCTGGGCCGCCCATTCTTCGGCGCGCGCCGGGTACATGCCGCACACCGGGCAGCGGGCGTCTTTGGGAACCGGGCGCGGCGCGTGGATGGTCAGGCCGGAGCCGGGGTCCCAGGCTTGCGGCGGCGCCACCACGCAGACTTCGCCGACCACTGCCAGCCGCGCGGCATCCGCTTGCGTGCCGCGCCAGGGCCTCAGTTGCAGGCAGCCTGCCAGCGCAACGCCCGCCACCAATAGCCAGGCTGCGCGTCGGAATGTGGTGGCAACCGGCATGGCTTACATCCGGCTATCGTGCAGGGCGCCGCCGCTCAGGTCCACCATGTCGGGCCTGACTTCGGCATAGCGCAGCAGGCGGCCGCCCCACTGCGCGGCGAATTTCCTGGCAGACTCTTCCTGCGCGAAGCTGGCGACGGTAGTCCCCATGGAGCCGTGACGTTTGCTGCCCAGCACGTAGTAAGCCGTCCTGGCGTCTATCCAGTGGCCGCGCGGCTGCTCCCAGTCGGCGGCTCCCATGTCTTGCACATACACGGCTTGCACCGCCTTGATCTGTTCCGGCGCCAGCAAAGTGTGGAACATCTCTACCGTATCGCAGAAAAAGGTCGGCGCGCTCTGTCCTACGTAAAAAATCTGCGCCTTGGGGCCGGGGTAATCGGCCAGCAACATGCCGTCCAGATCGCAGGTGGTGTGCGGATCGATCTCCAGCGGCATGATGACCGGTGCGGCGGATTGTCCGCAAGCGCTCACAGCGGCGGCCAGGGCAACGAATAAAAAGCGACGTCGTGTGATACTCATTTAAATCTCCAGCGCGCCAGCGCCAGCGGCGCAATGATCCAGCCCAGCATCACGCTGCCCATCAGCCAGGGTTTGGCCAGCGCGGGCGGCACGATGCTGGCCAGGCCGTACAGGCTGCGTACATCTTCCAACGCAAACACATTCAGGATGCGGAATACGTCGGCCGGATTGAGCAGCAGTAAATACGCAAAAATATCGCCGCCATAAGCGCCGCCGCTCGCCACCAGTCCGCCCAGCAACAACAAGTCGAACACCAGCACGAAAAAGAACCAGAGCGCGATCGCCAGCCCGGAAGCGCGCGTGCGTTCGCGCGCCAGCACCGACATGAACACTGCCAGGCTGAGGAAGGCCAGACCCAGCAAGACCGAGCTGAACACGAAGCCGAGGTAGTGATACAGACCGGCCCAGCCGAATTGCTGGTACAGCAGCACGGCCATCAAGGCAAACCCGGCCAGCGTGGAGAGCGTGAGCGCGGCCGCCAGCCCCAGGTATTTGCCGAGCAAGAGTTCCAGCCGCGTGATCGGCAGCGCCAGCAGCAGGTCGAGCGAGCCGCGTTCGCGCTCGCCGACGATGGCGTCGAAACCGAGCAAGAGCGCGATCAGCGGGATCAGGTAAATCACCAGGCTGACCAGGCTGGCGATGATGAACTCGATAGAGCGCATGCCTACCTGGCCTTGCTGGGCGCCGCCGAAATAAGTGATCACCAGCGAAAACACGGTGAACACGATAGCCACCGCCAGCACCCAGCGATTGCGTATGCGGTCGCGGAATTCCTTGGCCGCCAGAGTGAGAATTTGTATGGTTTCCATAGTCAGTCCGAAAAGCCGAAGAACACGTCTTCCAGCGAAGCTTCGTGCACACTGATATCGAGCACGCCGCCGCCGAGGCTGGTCAGCGCGCCCAGCACCTGCATCTTGGCGGCGCGCGCGCAGTTCACGCGCAAGCCCTCGCGGCTCGCCACGCAACTGACGCCGCTCAGATGGCTGATCGCCTGTTGCGCCGCCGCGGCACGCCCCGGCACCAGCCGCAGCTCCAGATGCAAGGGCAGCTGCATCTGTTCGCGCAGGCTATGCACGCTGCCGAGCGCCTGGATTTTTCCGGCGGCCATGATGGCCAGCCGGTCCACTCTTTCCTGCAGCTCGGCCAGGATGTGCGAGGTGATGATGATGGTCACGCCCTGGTCGCGCAGATCGCGCAGCATCGCGTAAAAATCGCGTATCGCTTGCGGATCGAGGCCGTTGCTCGGCTCGTCCAGAAACAGCACTTGCGGCTTGCCGAGCAAGGCCTGGGCGAAACCGAGGCGCTGGCGCATGCCTTTGGAATACTCGCGCACCGGCCGCTGCAGCGCATGGGCCAGGCCGACGCGCTCCAGCGTGGCCGCGCATTGTTCCAGCGGCGCGCCCTTCAGGCGGGCGAAGAAGCGCAGGGTTTCCAGCCCGCTCAGGTTATCGTACAGCACCACGTTTTCCGGCAGATAGCCGAGCCGGCGCCGCGTAGCGCGGAAAGCGCGCGCGCCGACTGCGGTGCCGCAGATCAGCAGCTGGCCGGCGCTCGGTTCGGTCAGGCCCAGCATCATCTTGAACAGGGTGCTCTTGCCGGCGCCGTTATGGCCGATCAAGCCGAAAATCTCGCCGCGTCGCACGCTGAGGTCGACGCCGTCCACCGCATGCAGGCTGCCGTAATGTTTGGCGACGCCGCGCGCCTCGATCACGGCATCGTCGGCACTGTCAGCGGCCGGGGAAATGCTTGCCATTCCATACACTCCATTGTTTATTGTTTGCCTGCATGCGCGGCTTGGGATCGACGATAGTCGGCACCCGCAATACCGGGAATTGCCGCCCCAGCAAACGCAGCGCCTGCACCGCCGGGCTGGCCAGCAGCAGCTTCATGCTAGGGTATTGCCAGCTCAGTCTGTCCACCATGTCATTCGCTTCGTAAGGCAGGTCGCCGACGCCGTCGCCGTCGCGGTCCCAGCCGAGGTAATTGCTCCAGTGGTTGCCGCTTTTTTCGCCCCAGCGTTCGTCGCGCGCACCGACATAGCGCACTTGTTCGCGATTGCCTATGAAGTCATTGCCCTCGACTTCGTTGCGGGTGGAACCGGCCGAGATATGCACGCCGACGAAATTATCCACCACCAGATTATTCTTGATCGTTGCGTACTCGACGTCGTAAATGAACAGGCCGCGGTTATTGCCGGCGATGACATTGTTCTCGATCACCGAATCCTGCAAAGTGCGCAGCATGATGCCGTGATCGGAATTACCCCAGCTGCGATTGTTGCGCACGATGTTGTTGCGCACTTCCATCAGCGCCAGGCCGCCGCGGTTGTAATAGCTGTCGTTGTCTTCCCAGCTGTTGTAATAGGAATTCATGTAATGCGTGCCGTAGCGGCTGTGGTGCAACTTATTGCCTTTGAAAATCGCATGATGCGAGACGTCGACATACAGGGCGTCGCGCACGAAGCTGATGTTGTTGGCCAGGATGCGGGCGCCGTCGGTGTTGTACAGCTGCACGCCGTTGCCGCGCTGCGAAGAGTTGTAATCGCGCTTGCCGGTGATCAGGTTCGCTTCCACCGTCACGTCGTTCGATTTTTCTATCCACAGGCCGAACAGGTTGTAGCTGAGATCGCAGCGCCGCACCACGGCCCGGTGCGAGCCGGGCCAGATAGTGACGCCGGCATTTTGCTCCAGCAAGCTGTCGCCGGAATCGCGCACGATCAAGCCTTCGATCAGCACGTCGGTGGCCTTGATGCGCAGGGTGTCGCCGTGGAAATCGCCGCTGAGCGTGGGCCGGCCTATGCCGCGCAGGGTCAGCGGCTTGCTTATCACGAAATTGCCCTGGTACAGTCCGCGCTCGATTTCCAACACGTCGCCGGCTTGGGCCTTGTTTATTTCCTGTTGCAAGGAGTCGCCCGGCCGCACGCGCACAGTCGCGCCTTGCGCGCCGGCCAGCAGCAAACCCGATAGCAAGAATAAAAATAATCGTTTCATCACGCCAACAGCAAACCAAGCGCCTTGAGCGTCAGGAACAGGCCGGCGCCCAGCAGCAGGTTTTTAAAGCCGACATAACTGAGCATGTCCATCACGCTGGCGTAGCGGTAATTCGCTTGCCACCACGGGCCATCCTTGACATAGCGCTTGCCGGACAAGCGTATCAGCACTTCGTACACGCTCCAGCCGAACCACCAAGCTATGATCGCGCCGGAAGACAGGCGTCCCAGCTCCGCCAGTATCCAGGCAAGGCTGACTGCGATTGCCAGCGAGAATCCAGCCATTTGCAAGGCCCGCGCAGTTATATTTTTCCACGTCCAAGCTTCGGCGCTCCACGGCCACAGGTGATCGCGCAGCTCCAGACTCAGCCACTCGATGCCGCTGGCGCCAGCCAGATGCGGCGGAGCCAGCGGATCGCTCGCCAGGCGCGGATCGGGGCCGGATTTTGAGACGCTCGCTACCGGATGGATGGGGATGAAGTAGCCGTCGCGGGCGATAGGCGTGATCTCCAGGCCGTCGCGTTCGCGCCGTTTGCGCTCTTTCGCCAGCGGCGGGCAAGCCTTGGCGTCGGTGTACAAGACCATGCAATCGAGACAGTGCAGGCATTCGCGGTGGTCGATACGGCCATCGTCATCGATCGCCAGCGAGCCGCAACCCTTGGCGCAAGCCTTGCAGCTATTGCAGTCGTGCTTGCGGCGCAAGCCGAACCAGCGGAAAGTGCTGGGCATCGCCAGCGCAGCGCCGAGCGGGCAAATGTATTTGCAGTAAGGGCGCTCGATGAACAGCGACAGGCCGAGCAGGCTGCAGACGAACAAGCCGTAAGGCCAGGCGCGCTGCGTGACGCCGACCAGGAAGGTGGTCTTGAACGGCTCCACTTCGGCCAGCATTTCGGCCAGGCCCATAGAGAACATCGAGATCGCCAGCAAACCGAAGAAGACCGCATACTTAATCCACTTCAGTCTGTCGTGCCAGGCGCGCGGCAAATGGCCCTGGAAGCGCTTCAGGCCGATCGCGCCGCCCAGCTTGTACATCGCCTCGGACAAGGAGCCGAAGGGGCACAGCCAGCCGCAGAACAAGCCGCGCCCGAACAGGAACACGGTGACGATGATGAAGATCCAGAACAGGAAAATAAACGGATCGGTCAGGAACAAAGACCAGGTCCACTGGAACAGCAGCGCATGGAACCAGGTCAGCACTTGCGTGATCGACGGTTGCGCCAGCGCGCCGAAACCGACCAAGCCTATGCTGAGCGCCCAGGCCGTGTATTTGAAGGCGTTCACCGGCCACTTGTTTTTATGGGTGGACCGCCGCGTCAGTTTTTCGCGCAAGGCATAGACCACCGTCACCGCCACCAGCAAGGCTGCGAACAAGGCGATTTCCAGCGCGCGCGCGTTCCATACCCGCACCCAGGGGGCGGCCGCCTCTTCCACCACGGGCCGGCCGCCTTGCAGCAACTCGGCCGCCATCCAGTAATTGCTGTCGAAATTGGCGAAGCTGCGGGTGCCGGTCGCGCGGTCGACCCGGTTGCCGAGGAAAGCCAGCTTCCACGGATAAGCGGCAGAAAAAGCCTTGGAGCGGATCACAAAAATCGCCGATTCGCTATAAGCGGGCGCGCCGGCCGCTACCAGGCCGTACAGATTCAGGTAATCGAGATCGCGGAAGGTAAACGCATCGCTGCCCTGCTTGACTTGCACGCGGTCGTAAATGCCGCCGCGCACGAAGCCGGAACCCTTGAACGATTCCTTGCCGGCCGTGCGGATGATGAAAAAAGCATGCTCGCCTTCTTTCAGTTGGGCGCGCAGATTATTCCAGCTGTTTTCGCCGAGCAGGCTGACGCCGATATCGGGATGATTCAGGTCGCCGAACCACAGTTCGATGAATGGCTGGCCGCCGCGCTCGAGCCCGACTTGTTCGGGCTGGACCAGCAAGCGCTGCACCGCGCCTAACTTTTGCAGTTGCTCCCAGCTCAGGCGCCGCCCGTTGACCGCATAGCGTGCGGCGTCGCGCTTGACCGGCGCCAATATGCCGACCTGGCGCGCCACCACGGCGCCGGATGTGGTCATCACCTGGTTCTGGGCGATCACGGTGACGGTCGCGCCGGAAATCGCATCGACGCCGAGCACGCCTTCCTCGGGCCGCGACTGGCCGACCTCGATCTTGTCGGCGACCGACTTACCTATATATTGGCGATTGAATTTCAACAGCGCCGATTCCGGGATGCCGAGCAGCAAAATCGGTTCGGAATGTTTAAGCACCTTGACGCCGACAAAGCGCCCCTTGCTATCCATGCCGATCAGGGTCACCACCGGTTTGCCGGAATACGCCGGGGTATCGGTGATATCGGTCGACAGCATCACATAGCCGAGCAGCTTGTTCTTGCCGGCCTCGGGCTCGCCGTAAGCTTCCACATACGGCGGCTGGCCGATGCGCTCGGAAAAACTCTTGGCGCCGGGAAAAACATCGGCGCAAGGCAGCATCGCGCATAAGTCTTTGGCGGTATGCAAATCGGGCGGCAAGGCCGCTTCATACGCGTTCGCGCGAACCTCGTTCGACGCAAAGGAGAATAAGAAAAAAAATGCGACCAGGCAGTGAGCAACCCTGGTCGCCAAGCTCTTGCTGAATAAATGCATGTCTCGTTCCTGCTGGACAAGGGCGACACCGGCGCCGCCCTTGCTTGGTCGCTGTGCGTTTCTTATGCTGCCGCACAGCGTGCTACTGACAACTACACTTAGGAAACGCGGATTAATTCAAAAAGCGTCATTCCCTGCTTCACCTTTCGCGGGGATGACGAAACTCGATTAAATCCGTGCTTCCTTAAGCTTCAACGATCATGCGGGTGCGCATTTCCAGGTGCAGCGCATGGCAGAAGTTGGTGCAATAAATCCAGAATACGCCAGGCTTGTCCGCCACAAAATTCACCGAAGCGGTTTCCAGCGGATTGACCACGAACTGGACGTTGTATTTCGGAATCGCGATACCGTGTGTCAGATCCTCGACCTTGTCCAGATTGGTCAGGATCAGCGTGACTTCGTCGCCCTTCTTCAGCTTGAATTCACGCATGCTGAAAGCCGGCGCTTGCGAAGTCAGCTTGACCGTGACTTTTTTGCCGTTGCGGAACACGCCGGAATCTTTAGGATCTTTGACGGCCAGCGGAAAATCGTCGAGCGCATACACTTGCTTAGGACGCAGCAGATCGCGCTTGAAGATGATGAAATCGTGCGGTTCGCCACGTACCGGATGGTCGGCCAGCAAGACCATTTTTTCGCCGGAAATGTCGATAAACTGTTCATTCTCAGGATGCAGCGGCCCGACCGGCAAGAAACGGTCTTTGGAGAACTTACAACCGACCGCCAGGTATTTACCGTCCGCCGCCTTGGTTTCCGATTGCGATGCATTCAAGTGGCCGGGCTGATACTGCACGTCCAACCGGTCCACCACGTATTTGGATGCCTTGTCGCCTTGGTGGAACTTGATCGCGGCATCGACGTTCCACTTCACGACCTGGCTGTCCAGGAACAGGGTGGTGAAGGCATTGCCGCGGCCGTCGAAGGCGGTATGCAAAGGTCCGAGGCCGAGTTCGATTTCGGCGACGATGGCGTTGTCCGGTTTTTCGAGCTTGCCGTCGAAATATTCCAGCACCTTGGCCAGTTCGATCACGGTGGCCGTTGGCGACAGCTTGCCGGCGCAGATGAAGTACTTGCCGTCCGGGCTGGCGTTCACGCCGTGCGGGTTTTTCGGTACGCTGACGTAAGCGGTCAGCGCAGTCTTGGGATCTTTATTCGCTTCATGGGT
Source organism: Burkholderiales bacterium (assembly GCA_016196925.1). Taxonomy (GTDB): domain Bacteria; phylum Pseudomonadota; class Gammaproteobacteria; order Burkholderiales; family Burkholderiaceae_D; genus Undibacterium. The sequence continues at coordinate 19,319 of JACPWS010000010.1, forward strand.
GCCGTCCACCACCGGCACCTTGGAGTCGCCGATAGTCTTGAACTTGCCGGCTTTGACGGCGGCTTCGATACGCGCCACGTTGAAGAACAGGCAGGCGTCGCGTTCGGCCGACATCATGTCTTCGTAATGCACGCCGTTTTCGGTATTGTACTGGTTGGTCGCGGCCAGTTTACCGTCGTAAGAAGTGGCGACCAGATCGCAGTTGCCGTCGATCACCACCTGCCAGCGCACTTCCATGCTCTCGGCGTCGACGCAGCTGAACAGCGAGCGGTATTTCGAGCCGTCTTCGATGCCGGCGTTCGGCAAAGGAATAGCGAACTCGCCGCCGCAGAACACGCGGGTGGTGTAGTTGATTTTTTCGTCGACCGGGTCGCGCTTGTCCGGGAAGATGCCGTGGAAGCCCTGTACATTCGGCAGATCGGTGATCTTGTCGCACACGAAGTAATCGAGGCGGATGCGGGCGATACGGGCGTTGATCTTGTCGTTGACCCAGGCGTAGCGGCCGTCGTAATTGCCGTCCTTGTAGGAAGCATGCACGTGGTGCGTGTCGCCCACAGTGTATTTCAGGTTGCCGTCGGGCCTGGCGCCCATGACTTTCCTGGATTCGTTGGTGATACCCCAGCCGACCAGCGCATCCGGCACGAAGCAAGGGATGCGATGAATTTCACGACCGGAAGGCAGACCGAGCACGCGCACGTCGCCGTTGTGGCCGCCGCTCCACAGGCCGTAATAAGTATCGAGTTCACCCGGTTTCAGATGCGTGGCGTTGCCGGCGGCATGTGCCGAGGCGGATGCCGAACCCGATGCAGCGGCGCTGGCGGCTGCGCCGCCCGACTTGTCGGTACAAGCTACCAAACCGCCCAGACTCGCCAGAGCCGCGGTATTGATGAACTTGCGGCGGCCCATTGCCAATGCTGGTTTTTCTTCCGCTTGCCGGTCTTTACTCATGATGGAATCCTCGTTAAACGGCCCTCTCCAATACGGTACTGGCAGGCCTCGTTGATAAATTTTTGCCGAGGTGAATATTGCGCCGAGAGAAAGAAGCGCCATTGAGCTAAATCAAAAAGACCGAGGAAGTTAAAACAGTGCAAGGCTAAGCTTGATCCAGGACATGTCTATGCCATTTGGCGCGTGAAAATGTAGCCGTATCGCACTACAATCCGCCAACCGCACTAAGAAAACGCAGATTAAATCAGAAGGCGTCATTCCCGCGAAAGCGGGAATCCATGTTAATCAAAAGCTTAAGGTGGATCCCCGCCTTCGCGGGGATGACGAAGTCAGAATAAATCCGTGCTTCCCTCAGCGGTCGACATCTGTGCAGTACCTCCCAAATTAACGCGCCAATGCTGCGCCGTTTAGCGGTGAGCTTTGGCTATTTACCTTTAAAGAGAACGACGCAATGAAATCATCCACTATGTTGTTAGCCGCACTGAGCCTGGCCTTGCTGAGCGCCTGCGGTCAAAAAGAAGCGAGCACACCGGCCGCCGCATCGGCACCGGCACCTGTCGCCGCACCCGCGGCGGAAAATACCGTAGGCAAAGCCGTGTTCGGCAAGACCTGTTCCATGTGCCACGCCGCCGGCGTAGCAGGCGCACCTAAGCCGGGCGACAAGGCCGACTGGGGGCCGCGTATCGCCCAGGGCATGGATACGCTGTACCAACACGCGCTGGAAGGCTTTACCGGCGCCAAGGGCCAGATGCCGGCCCGCGGCGGTGCTCCGGCATTGAGCGACGATGAAATCAAGGCCGGTGTCGATTACATGGTGGCCCAGTCGCGCTGATTTTTTCTGAAAGTAAATCATGTCTTCTAAAACTCCTGACACCATACAAGCGGGGCGGCGCCGGCTGGCGTTCGCTTTGCCGCTGATCGCTTGCGGCCTGGCCGTTCCCGCCGTACAAGCCAGGACCGGCATCCATCAAGCCTCACGCACGCTGATGGGCACCCGCGTCGATCTGACGCTGCAAGGCAAGGACACGGCGCAGCTGGCGGCCGCGGCCGAAGCGGCGCTGGCGGAAATGGCGCGGCTGGAAGACATGATGAGCCGCTATAACAACACCAGCGCCTTGAACGCGATCAATCTGGCGGCCGGCATACAGCCGGTGACGGTGCCGCCGGAATTATTGCAAGTCTTGCTGATGGCGCAGCTGGCGTCGCAAGCGAGCGGCGGCGATTTCGACGCAACGGTCGGCTCGCTGCGCGGCTGGAATTTCAGTTCCAATGGAAACAGCATTCCTTCCGCGCAGCAGATCGCGGCACAATTGCCGCTGGTGAATCAAAAGCATTTAATCATAGACCAGCGCCACAGCACGGCCTATCTGAGCAAGCGCGGCACGCGCCTCGATCTGGGCGGCATCGCCAAGCTGCCGATACTCGAGGCCGGCATGCGGCGCCTGCAGGGCATGGGCGTCAACAATGCCATGCTGAACGGCGGCGGCGACGTGCTGGTCAACGGGCAATTGAACGGCCGGCCGTGGCGGGTAGGCTTGCGCGATCCGCGCCAGCCCGGCAAATTACTCGGCGTGCTCGCCCTGAATCGGGGTTTTGTCGCCGCTTCCGGCGATTACGAGCGTTTCGTGATGCGCGACGGCAAGCGCCTGCACCATATCATCGACCCCAAGACCGGCTATCCCACCCATGGCCCGCACGGCGTGACCCTGATCGGCGACGATCTGGCTGCGATCAACGGCCTCGGCACCGCCATCATGGTGGCCGGCGCCGCGGCCGGACGCGCACGCGTGGCACACTTGGCGGGCGTGGACGCGATGATCGTCGACGCCGATGGCGAACTGTGGCTGTCGCCCGGCATGGAACAAAGCCTGCAGAAGGTTTAAACGGATTTCGCGATTCAGCCGTGCGCGATATCACTGACACGAAGACGAACCAGCCAGCGGCGGTCGCTGGCTTTTTTTCAGCTTAAAGCGTAGGCAAAATCAGGCTAGCCTGGCGCGCCGGATCGAATTCAAACCTGACGCTGAAACGCTCGCCAGCGTTGACCGGCTGCGCGTACAGGCTATCCGCCGTATCGAGCACGATGCCGAGATGATGGCCGGCCGGAATGTCGTAAGCGATCGCCGAAAACTCGATAGGGAAATCTATCGTCTGCCCCGGCACGGCGCTGTGCAGACTGCGCGCGCCGTGCGTGATCAGGACGCCGGTGCCGATAAGATCGACGTCGTACAGATACGCCACCACCTGCGCCCGCGCCTGCGAAGGCGTCAGGCGCAGATTCAGCCTGGCGATGCCGCGGATTTTTTGCGTTGCGCTCAACCAGCTCCCTTCATAGCGCACGCCGGTCGACAAGCCTACCGTCAGCAAGGAATTGACGACCGGAATACCGAACGTTTCCGCGGTGGTGGACAGGATGGGGATCAGGCCGCTGCTGGCCGTGGTGTCGGAAAAATTGTAGATGGTGTCGCCATCCCTCGATTGATTCTGGCTGGCGGAGAGGGCGCCCTTGTCGCCCCTGGCGCAGAAACAGCCCCAGTCGAAACGCAAGGCGCCGCGCGGACTCAGGTACAGCGTCTGATTATGGACTTCCGGCGCCGGCCAGTTGCTCAAGGCGTCGCGCTGCTTGCTGAACTTGATTTGCATGGAAACTTTAGGCTCATTCTCTATGCCGTTTTGCTCGCCTTTCAGCCAGCGGTTGAACCAGCGATGCGCCTGGTCGTAAGGGGTGTTGTCTATACCGAGCAAGGCGCCGAGGATTTCCGCGCTGGTGTGGATGCCGGCATTCAGCAACAGTTTTTTCGGCACCGTCAGCGCGCTGAACATCGCCATGCTGGAGTTCGGCGTGAACATGTCGTCCTGGTAGTTTTTGCTGATAAACACCGGCGCATTGCGGCGGTTGATCGCGGCGACATAGCTGGACGGCGAACGCGGCAGCGCCCAGCTCATAATCGCCGCGATCTCGGCCGCCGTGGCATTCGGATTGTTCAGCGTCTGGATATTCCGGCCGACTTCGGGATCGGGCCGGCCGGTGGTATCGCCGAGAAAGTTCAGGACGCCGGACCAGGTCAGGTTCGGCGTCTCGGCCGCATACAGTTCGTCGGCCAGCGTGGCCCAGCCGGAGAAGGCGACGGCGGTTTTCAAACGCGTATCTTGCGACAGCGCGATCAGCGAGAGGCCGGCGCCATAGGAAATCCCGCTGGCCGCCATATTTTGTACGTCCACCGGCGTATTCGCCTGCAGCCAGTCTAGCGCCGCCGAGACGTCGCGCACATCGGCCGGCGCCGCCACATCGACCAGGCCTTCCGACAGGAAGAAGCCGCGCGCGGTATAGCTGGCCACGATATAACCGTCCTGCGCCAGGCGCTGTTGCTGGCCCAGATATTCCATGCGGCCCGGCGCACCCCAGCTGCCTATCATCACGATGCCGGGGAATTTCTGGCCGCTGTAGCTACTCCTGGGCAAGAAAAGATTGGCGGCCAGCTTCACGCCGTCGTAACTGGTGATCGTAACGCCCGGCAACCAGCAGGTGCCGTCTGTCGGTGAAATGATGCCGGGGGAATTCATCGGGCTGGAATACAGCGCCGCTTCGATGCTGCTGGCGTTACGGCAAAGCTCGGCCTGGGCGCCGCCGGTGGCGAACAGCAAGGCCGACAGCGCTAAGAGTGCAGGGATACGCATGGTAACTCTCCTGAAAAAGTCGTAAAACGGTACATGCAAAGGATAGGGAAACGTCTGCTCTGCTCAAGCGCGGATAGGAAAGCTCGAGATCGCGTCCGGGCGCGGCGAGGGCCGGTTGGCCTCGGTTTGCCGGGCGACGATGTTGATTTTTGTCGTAGCATTAAGTCATGCATCGCGCTGCAACCGCAATCGAACGCGTAGAGGACAATCTCTAAAACTCAGTGAAAGCCGGCCGGCACCCAGACGGAAGCGTCTGCGCATCTGTCTCCGGCGCACAACAGCGGCCCGCCGGCGCACTCTGGATTAAAGCTGAGCATTTGGCGTAAGATAGCTGTGCAGGCTGGCCGGAGTTGCGCCTCGCCTGCCTCAGTAAGGCCGTCGTTTTGAAGGAGCGCACCATGAAAACCGGACGTCTGATTCTTATCGCCAGCTGCCTCGTTGCCGCTTGCTCCAGCCCCATGCCCGAAGCTCCCAAGAGCAAGGCGGAAGCCCGCAAGCCGCCGCCGGAAGAAAAAGTACAGCTTTCCACGGCGCAGTCGCTGAGCTCCTATCAACGCGAACTGGCGCAGCACATATCCCAGGCGAATGCCGGCAAGGTATATGCCGAGCGGCCGCAAGCCTTGTTGCGGGCGGTGATCGTCTTGAAGTATCTGCTGAACGCCGACGGCAAATTGCTGCATACTGAAATCGTGCGCAGCAATCACAACAAGGGCGCGGAAACGACCGCCCTCTCCAGTCTCAACAACGCCGCCCCGTTCGTCAGACCGCCGGCCCATCTGCTGCGCAACGGCAAGCTGGAGCTATTCGAAACCTGGCTATTCAACGACGACGGCCGTTTTCAGCTGAGGACGATCGCCTTGCCGCAGCAAGCGGAGTGAGCGGTTTTTCAAAAAATGCAGGCGGCGGTGTTGCGTCGCCCTTAGAGAGCCGCAAAAATAGCGTTAAATACTCCCCCCTAGTATTTTTCACAGCCCTTTAAATTCGCTGACGACAGGGCGATTTTATAAAAATAGAGGGGGAGTATATGTTTTATAGCCCGACCCGGCTGGCGACCCTGGGACGGCGGCGCACGCGGCCAGCCGTTTTAGCGGCAGCCGCCGCGCCGTCGTCGTCGCCGATGGACGCCTGCCAGGCGACAATGCAATAATGACACGCTAAGCGGCTTGATTTACCTCCGCAGGCTATCCGCCGCCCTTCCCTTTTACTTTGCTCAGCGCTACCCGCGAACGGAATCTTCATGCAAAAACCTCTGCTCTTCCTCGCCGCCGCCATTCCCGGCCTGTGCCTGGCGCAAAGCGCCGCGCCGTCTAAAATCACGCAAGTGCTGGTGTATCCGGGCGGCGCCAGCGTGGAGCGTGCGGCCAGGCTGGCGGCCGGCGCCAGGGAATTGCGGCTCAGCTGTTTGCCGGCGCGGTTCGACATCGAATCGCTGCAAGTGCAAGCGGACGCCGGCATCCAGGTCGGCGACATCAGCGTGCAGACGCTGGAGCGCGCGCGCCCGAGTGCGCCACCAGCCCGTTCGATGCGCGCATCCGCGAACTGGAAGAACAGCAAGCCGCGATCGGCGCCGACAGCGGCGCGCAAGAACTGGTGCTCGGCTATCTGAAAAACTACGGCAATGAAAAGCCCGGCGGCGCCACGGCTATCGTCAGCAGCGCCGAGCAATTGCGCCGCACCGGCCAGGATGCATTGCAGCGCCAGCATCAGTTGCTGCGCCGCAGCGAAGAAATCGCGCGCCAGCTGAGCCCCTTGCTGGCCGAACGCAAGCGCCAGCTGGACGCCAATCCGCAAGTGCGCACGGTGCTGGTGAAGCTGGCGGCGCACAACGAAGGCGAGCTGCGCCTGTCTTACCGGCTGGCGGGCGCCGGCTGGATGCCGCTCTACCGCGCCTATCTCGACAGCGCCACAGCGCAAGTGCGGCTCGAGCGCCACGCCCAGGTGGCGCAGAGCAGCGGCGAAGACTGGAGCGACGTCAAGCTGCGCCTGTCCACCGTGCAGCCGAATTTAGCGAGCCGCCCGAATCCGCCGCAGCCGTGGACGCTCGATATCCGGCCGCCGGCGCCTACTTACCAGGTTTCGTATGCGAAGCCAGCTCTCGCGCCGGCACCGGTCGTCCTCGCAAGACCGGCGATGGCCGGCGAAGACAACGCCGCCGATTTCGACGTCGGCGTCTTCCAGGGCGAGTACGCCGCCGAATTCGCGGTGCCCGGCAAGATCAAGCTCGCCAGCGACGGCCAGCGCGTCAGCTTTGCGCTCGCCAGCCAGACGCTGGACGCGCAAATACTGACGCGGGTGCAGCCGCAGCAAGAGGCGCAAGCTTATCTGCTGGCGGATGCAGCGCGCCCCGGCGGTTCCTGGCCGGCCGGCACGCTGCAATTATTCCGCGACGGCGATTTTGTCGGGCAAAGCCAGCTGCGGCTCGGCAATGAAGAGCGCCTGGAATTGTTTTTCGGGCGCGACCCTATGCTGCGGGTCGAGCTCGAACCCGAGCGGCGCGAAGGCGCCAACAAGGGTTTCACCGGCAGCCGCGTCGAGCAAAAAATCGCGTATCGGTACCGGTTCGAAAACTTGCACAAAACGCCGGTGCGCCTGGAAGTGTTAGCGGCATCGCCGGTGGCGCAACACGAAGACATCCGGGTGCAAGCGCAATTCTCGCCGCAACCGACCCAGGCGAATTGGCATCAACAACCGGGCGTGATGGCCTGGTCGGCGCCGCTGGCAGCGGGCAAGACGCTGCAAATTTCAGCCGATTATCTGATTAGCTATCCCAAGGAAGCGCAGCTCAGCGGTTTGCGCTGAGCTGCCGGCGCGTCCAGCGGGCTAGTGTAGGGTAGCGCCATCGGCCGCCGGCACGCGCAGCGTAAAACTGGTGGGATGGCAGCGCGTTATGGTCAGCGTCGCCGCCAACTGCTCGCTCAAGATGCGCACCAGTTGCAAGCCCAGGGTGGGACTGCCGGCGTTGGTCGCGCCGTCCGGCAAGCCGACGCCGTCGTCGCTGACGCACAGCTCCAGCTCGCCGCCGGGCAAACGCACCAGCAGCACGCGCAGTTCGCCGCCGCGCTGGTCCGGGTAAGCGTATTTGAGCGCATTCGACACCAGTTCGTTCACCACCAAGCCCAAAGGGATGGCGGTATTCATCGGCAGCAGCACAGGCTCGGTATTTTGCACCAGCCGCACGCGCTCAGTGTCCACGCCGTAAGAGTTGAACAGATGGCGCACCATGGAGTCGCAGACGTCGGTAAAATCGACCCGCGCAAAATCGTCCGACTGGTAGAGCATCTGGTGTATCAGCGCCATCGACTTGACCCGGTTCTGGCTGTCGCGCAATATCTCCAGCGTCAGCGGGTCTTGCACCTGGGCCGACTTCAGGCTCAGCAGGCTGTCGATGATTTGCAGATTATTCTTGACCCGGTGATGCACTTCTCGCAGCAAGGTTTCCTTTTCGGTCAGCGCCGCCGAGATTTGCTGTTCGCGCTGTTTTTGCTCGCTGATGTCTATGCAACAGCCGATATGACCCGAATAGCGGCCGTCCGCCGCATAGCGCGGCACCGCCACCGCCTTGAGCCAGCGATATTCGCCGTCCGCATTTTTCAGCCGGTACTGGTGTTCGAAACGCTGGCGTTGCCCGATATTGCGCCGATAAACCTCGCTCCGCTCCGCCCTGTCGTCGGGATGGACGTCGTCGTTCTCCCATTGCCGATCCAGCTCTTGGCGCAAGCTGCGCCCGCTGAACGCCAGCCAGACCTCGTTATAGAATTCCAGGCGGTCCTGGCTATCGCTCATCCACATCATCACCGGCGCCGTATTCACCAGCAGGCGAAAATGCTGCTCGCTGGCGCTGGCGCGCACCAGCGACAGGTGGGTGCGCACCCGCGCCTGCACCAGCGCGGGGGAAACCGGCTTGACGATGTAATCGACGCCGCCGCTGTCGAAGCCGGCCGATTCGTCGCCGACCTCGCCCAGCGAAGAAATGAAGATCACCGGTATATTTTCGCTGGCCGCATCGGCCTTGAGCCGGCGGCAGACGGCATAGCCATCCATATCCGGCATCTTAATGTCCAGCAAGATCAGCGCCGGACTGTGTTTTTTTATGGCGGCCAGACACTCGGCGCCGTTGCGCGCAAACACCAGGGCATAGTTCGCTTCCAGTATTTGTTTCAGCGTCGCCAGATTGCTCGCGTCGTCGTCGACGATCAAGATGGGGTCAGTGGACATCGCCGTTTCCTTAGGGAAGCACGGGTTTATTCTGATTGCACGGACGATTGCTATTTTAGTTTTCCCTGCGCAATATTCCATTCGTTTTTGGCTATCGCTGTCGACCGACATAGGCGCATACAAAAAAAGGCAAGGCAAGGCACTGTTTTCCAGCCTTGCACCTTGTCAGAAAATTCATGCGAAGATGCGCGTCTTGGTGCCGGAAAATATGTTCATTTTTCTCGTTTTTCTCATTTTACCCCCTTGACTTAGAGTGCGCTCGAACTCCTAAAGTAGCTGCCATGACCACTTCCATGACCATACAACAAGCCGCCGCCGCCACCGGATTAAGCGTGCATACCCTGCGCTATTACGAACGCATAGGCTTGCTCGATCCGGTGCCGCGCCTGGTCAATTCGCACCGCCTGTTCCGCGCAGAAGACCTGCGCTGGATAGGCTTCCTGCTGAAATTGCGCAGTACCGGCTTGCCTGTGCGCGACATGCTGCACTACGCAGAATTGCGCAGGCAGGGGGATACGCCGGAAAGTGTGTCAGCACGCAAAGCCTTGCTGGAACAGCATACGCAAAGCGTGGAACAGACGCTCGCCGAGCTGCAAAGCAACCTGGCGGTCTTGCACAAAAAGATCGCCATGTATGAAACCATGCAAGCCGGTCTGCCGGCCAGCGTCATACCGTCAACGCCAACAAACGAGGATGCCTCCCATGAACGCCATCAAGCAAACACTGTCAGACTTAACAACTAACGTAGGAACGCGCCGGCTCGGCGCTGACGGCCCCGTCGTTTCCGCCATCGGCCTCGGCTGCATGGGCATGAGCGATTTTTATGCGAATCGCGACGATGCCGAGTCTATCGCCACCATCCACCGCGCGCTGGAACTCGGCATCACCCTGCTCGACACGGCCGACATGTACGGCCCCTACACCAATGAAGAATTGCTGGGCAAGGCGATCAGGGGCAAGCGCTCGCAATGCTTCATCGCCACCAAGTTCGGCATCGTGCGCGACCCGGATCGCCCGCATGCGCGCGGCGTCAACGGCAAGCCCGACTATATCCGCCAGTCGGTGGAAGGCAGCCTGCGGCGACTCGGCATAGACGCCATCGACCTGTACTACCAGCACCGCATAGCCCGCGACACGCCGATAGAAGACACGGTAGGCGCGCTGGCCGATCTGGTGCGTGCCGGCAAAATCCGCCATATCGGCTTATGCGAACCGTCCCCGGCCACGCTGGAGCGCGCCAGCAAAGTGCATAGAATCACCGCCGTGCAAAGCGAATACTCGCTGTGGACGCGCGACCCGGAACAGGATGTGCTCGCCGCCTGCCGCCGGCTCGGCGTGGGCTTCGTGCCCTACAGCCCGCTCGGGCGCGGCTTCCTGACCGGCGCGCTGACCAGCCCGGAGCAATTCGCCGAGGACGACTACCGCCGCCACAGCCCGCGCTTCCAGGGAGAAAATTTCTATAAAAACCTGGCGCTGGTGGAAAAAGTCCAGGCACTGGCCGCACGCTACGCCTGCACGCCTTCGCAACTGGCGCTGGCCTGGGTGCTGGCGCAGGATGAGCACATCGTGCCGATACCGGGCACCAAACGGCGCCGCTATCTGGAAGAAAACGCCGGCGCCGTCGCCGTGCAATTGACGGCGGCGCACCTGGCGGAACTGAACCTGCTGTTCCCGCCGGACGCCGCCACCGGCGCGCGTTATAGCGCGGAAGGCATGCAGACCCTGAACGCCTGAACACGGGCCGTGCCGCGCCAGGCTATTTCGAGGTAAAAATATACTCATCCCAGTATTCTGCAGAACCCTTTAAATACGCGGACGACAGGGCGATTTTGTAAAAACATGGGGGGAGTATATGAAAATGGCCGCTAATCCAGATCGCGCAATGCTCATCCGCGTTGCGCCCCCCCCTTTTTTACCTCAAAAAAAAAGTTCCGCCAATGAAATTGGCTTGCCGGTATATGCAGCCCGCGTAGGTGCGATTAGCGCAGCGTAATCGCAAGCATGAAAAAAACCGCGATCCAGGTCGCGGTTTTTTGTTTAAAGCTCAGAACATTTACTTCTTGCGCATAGGCGGCAAATCGGTGCAGACGCCTTTGTACACTTCGGCTGCCATGCCTATCGATTTACCCAGCCTCGGTTCGCCACATTTTGTTAGACAAGACCTTCATTTGCATTTACTCTGAGCAATGTCATGTCAATTAGCCAACTACACAAACGGCGGTAAGCAGCGCATGACTAGGACTGTTTAAAACTATCGTTTAAGGATGACTCAGTGAAAAGAAGATTTTTGCTCAAAATGGCGGCGATCCCGGCGATCCCCTTTGCATTGTCCGGCGGACTCGCCCGTACCGCGTGGGGTGCAACTGCGTCGAAAAAAGGTGTTCTTTCCCGCGTGCGCCCCGGCGAGCCGGGCTGGCCCTCAGCGGCGAGCTGGGATAGCCTGAAGAAAAATGTAGCGGGACAATTCATCAAACTCGATCCGTTTTTTGCTGGCTGCGCGGCCGCAGCCAGCGGTCCGGCTTGCAATGAAGCGCTGGCGCACCTCGCGAATACTTTCGCCATCGGCGACCAAGCCGCCTTGACGCAGACCAGCGGCTGGATCGATGCCTGGACGTCGCAGCCAAGCGCCTATGCACTGGCCGCAAAGAACACGGCGGACGTGGTCGCCGCGGTGAATTTCGCCCGCCAACATCATCTGCGCCTGGTCGTCAAAGGCGGCGGACACAGTTACCAAGGCACCTCAGATGCACCCGATTCGCTGCTGGTGTGGACGCGGCACATGAACGACGTACGCCTGCACTCCGACTTCGTCGCGCAAGGTTGCGCCGGCTTGGATGCGCCGCAAGCAGCCGTCACCGTGGGCGCCGGTGCGATGTGGATCGATGCCTACGATGCTGTGACCACACACGGCGGACGTTATGTGCAAGGCGGAGGCTGTACGACTGTCGGTGTCGCCGGCCTGGTTCAAAGCGGCGGCTTCAGCAATTTCTCCAAGACTTACGGGACGGCGGCCGCCGGTCTGCTGGAAGCGGAGGTCGTCACAGCCGATGGCGAGGTGCGCGTCGCGAATGCCCGCACCAATCCCGATCTGTTCTGGGCGCTCAAGGGCGGCGGTGGCGGCAGCGTCGGCGTCGTCACTCGTCTCACCTTGCGTACGCGTGAACTGCCGGAGACCTTCGGGGCGGTATTTTTTACGCTCAAGGCGTCCTCGGATGCGGCGTATCGCGCGCTGATAAGCCAGGTCATCGCCTTTTACGGCAGTGCGCTGTTCAATCCGCATTGGGGCGAGCAGATCGCTTTCAATCCGGGCAATACCGTCGATGTGTCCATGGTTTTTCAGGGCCTCAGCAAGCAGCAGACGGCGGAAATCTGGGCGCCTTTCCTCGAATGGGTGCGGGCGCGGCAAGACTATTCCTTCGAGAAGGAATTTACATGCCTGACGTTGCCGGCCCAGCACTTTTGGGACGCCGAATTTTTCAAGCAGCATGCCCCAGGGTTCGTGGTCGCCGACGAGCGGCCAGGCGCGCCCGCTCACCATGTACTGTGGAAAGGCGACCTGGGAGAAGCGGGCTGGTTTATTCACGGTTATAAATCGGCGTGGCTGCCGGCCTCCTTGCTGCGTATGGATAGGCAGACCGATTTGGCGGAAGCGGTATTCCGGTGTACGCGCCATTGGCGGATCGCCTTCCACTTCAACAAAGGCTTGGCCGGCGCACCGGCGGCCGAAATCGATGCCGCACGCAATACCGCCATGAACCCTTGCGTACTGGACGCCTTTGCGTTGGCCATCATCGCCGGCGGCGCCGGACCGCAATATCCCGGTATGCCGGGCGCCGCGCCTGATCCGGCTCACGCCAGGGAACGCGCACGGCAGATAGCGAAAGCGATGGACGAGATCTTGAAAGTAGCGCCCGGCGCCGGTTCCTACGTGTCCGAGAGCGATTATTTTCTGTCCGACTGGCAGACGGCCTTCTGGGGCGGCAATTACACCCGGCTCGCGCAGGTGAAGAAGAAATACGACCCGGATGGACTTTTCTTCGTGCATCACGGCGTGGGTAGCGAGGAGTGGAGCCGTGATGGCTTCACGCGGCTCACGACTAAGGGAAAACATCTACCGCCGGCGTAATGCCAGCGCAAGCCCGGGTAGGTGCGATTAGCGCAGCGTAATCGCAAGCATGAAAAAAACCGCGATCCAGGTCGCGGTTTTTTGTTTAAAGCTCAGAACATTTACTTCTTGCGCATAGGCGGCAAGTCGGTGCAGACGCCTTTGTAGACTTCGGCCGCCATGCCTATCGATTCACCCAGGGTAGGATGCGGATGGATGGTCTTGCCGATGTCGACCGCATCCGCGCCCATCTCGATGGCCAGGGCGATCTCGCCTATCATGTCGCCGGCATGGGTGCCGACGATGCCGCCGCCGACGATGCGGTGGGTTTCGGCGTCGAACAGCAACTTGGTAAAGCCTTCGTCGCGGCCGTTGGCCACGGCGCGGCCGGAGGCGGCCCACGGGAAGTGGCCCTTCTCCAGCTTGACGCCCTTGGCCTTGGCTTCGTCTTCGGTGATGCCGACCCACGCCACTTCCGGATCGGTGTAGGCCACCGATGGAATCACGCTGGCGTCGAAGTAGGCTTTCTCGCCGGCGGCGGCTTCGGCCGCCACATGGGCTTCATGCACCGCCTTGTGCGCCAGCATAGGTTGCCCGACCAAGTCGCCGATGGCGAAGATGTGCGGAACATTGGTGCGCATCTGCTGATCGACGTTGATGAAACCGCGTTCGGTGACGGCCACGCCAGCCAGCTCGGCAGCGATCTTCTTGCCGTTCGGGCTGCGGCCGACTGCGACCAGCACCAGGTCGTAGACTTGCGGCGCCGGGGCGGTTGCACCGGCTTCTGCTGCTTCGAAGGAAACCTTGATGCCCTCGGGCAGCGCTTCCACCGCCACGGTCTTGGTCTTCAGCATGATGTTGTCGAAGCGGTGACTATTGTGCTTTTGCCAGACCTTGACCATGTCGCGGTCGGCGCCCTGCATCAGGCCGTCCAGCATTTCCACCACGTCGATGCGCGCGCCCAGCGTCGAATACACGGTCGCCATTTCCAGGCCGATGATGCCGCCGCCGATGACCAGCATGCGCTTCGGCACCTGACGCAATTCCAGCGCGCCGGTGCTGTCGACGATGCGCGGATCAACGGGAACAAAAGGCAGGTTCACCACCGAAGAACCGGCCGCGATGATGGCTTGCTTGAACTGCACGGTCTTCTTGCTGCCGTCCGCAGCGGTGACCTGGATGTGGTGCGGGCTCACGAACTGGCCCACGCCTTGCACCACGTTGACCTTGCGCGCCTTGGCCATGCCGGCCAGGCCGGTGGTCATTTTCTTGATCACACCTTCTTTGTAGCCGCGCAGCTTAGCTATGTCGATTTCCGGCTTGGCGAACGTCACGCCGTGCGCCGCCATGGAGGCGGTCTCATCGATCACGGCCGCCACGTGCAACAGGGCTTTGGAGGGGATGCAACCGACATTCAGGCAGACCCCGCCCAGCGTGGCATATTTTTCGATCAGGACGGTATTCAGGCCGAGATCGGCCGAGCGGAACGCCGCCGAATAGCCGCCGGGACCGGCGCCCAGCACCATCATGTCGCATTCGATATCGACCGTACCGGCGTAGCTGGAGGCTTGCGGTGCAGGCGCTGCAGCCACGGCAGGTGCGGCGGCGACCGGGGCGGCTGCCGCAGGCGCTGCAACGGCAGGTGCGGATGCCGCTGCGCCGGCTTCCGCCTCGATCAGCAACAACAAGGAGCCTTCGGCCACTTTGTCGCCGATTTTAATTTTGACTTCCTTGACCACGCCGGCGTGGCTGGAAGGAATTTCCATGCTGGCCTTGTCGGATTCGACCGTGATCAGCGACTGATCGACACGGATGGTGTCGCCGACTTTGACCAGCAATTCTATGACTTCGACTTCCTTGAAATCGCCGATATCGGGTACTTTGACTTCCGTAATGCTCATAGCTTTAGCTCCGTAATCCCCCTCCCTTTCAAGGGGAGGGTCGGGGTGGGGATGGGTTTCCTTCGCGCGTAACGAAAGTCGCGCTTACAGCAAGGTTTTACGCAAATCAGCCAGCACATCCGCCAGATAGGCGGTGAACTTGGCGGCCATGGCGCCGTCGATCACGCGGTGATCGTAAGACAGCGAGAGCGGCAACATCAGGCGCGGCTGGAAAGCCTTACCGTCCCATACCGGCTTCATGCTGGATTTGGAGAGGCCCAGGATCGCCACTTCCGGCGCATTGATGATAGGCGTGAAGGCCGTGCCGCCTATGCCGCCCAGCGAAGAAATGGTGAAAGTTGCGCCCTGCATGTCGGCCGGCTTCAGCTTGCCTTCGCGCGCCTGGGCCGACAGTTCGCCCATTTCGACCGCGATTTGCGACAAGGTTTTTTGATCGGCATTTTTGACGACCGGCACCACCAGGCCGTTCGGCGTATCGGCCGCAAAGCCGACGTTGTAGTACTGCTTCAGTATCAGGTTCTCGCCGCTGGCATCGAGCGAGGCATTGAAGGCCGGGAATTTCTTCAGGGCCGAGACGCTGGCCTTGATCACGAAAGCCAGCATGGTCAGCTTCACGCCGGATTTGGCCATCGCCGTATTCGAGGATTTGCGGAACTCTTCCAGGTCGCTGATATCGGCTTCGTCGAATTGCGTGACATGCGGGATCATCACCCAGTTGCGGTGCAGATTCGGGCCGCTGAGTTTCTTGATGCGCGACAAAGGCTGGGTCGTGGTGGCGCCGAATTTGCTGAAATCCAGCGAAGGCCAGGCCAGCAAGTTCAGGCCGCTGCTGCTGCCATTCGTTGCCGCCGCCAAGGCCGGCGCCGCAGTGCTGCCGGCCATGATGCCTTTCACGAAATTCTGCACGTCTTCTTGCGTGATGCGGCCCTTCTGGCCGGAACCGGCGACGCGCGTCAGATCGACGCCGAGTTCGCGTGCGAACTTGCGAATCGAGGGCGAGGCGTGCGCCTTGCCGGCAGGTTGTACCGGCGCTGCGGCTGCTGCGGGTGCGGCGGCGACTGCGGCTGCGGGGACAACGACAGCGGCTACCGGCGCGGCTGGTGCGGCCGCTGCTGGTGCCGGCGCGACGGCGGGTGCGGCCGCAGGGGCCGCAGCGGCGCCGTCTGCTTCCACGACCAAGAGCAGCGAACCTTCCGCTACTTTATCGCCGACCTTGACTTTGATTTCCTTGACCACGCCAGCATGGCTGGACGGGATTTCCATACTGGCCTTGTCGGATTCGACCGTGATCAGGGATTGATCGACCTTGATGGTGTCGCCGACTTTGACCATCAATTCTATGACTTCGACTTCCTTGAAATCGCCGATGTCCGGCACTTTGACTTCCACGTTACTCATAGCTGTTCTCCATTTACTCCCTCCCCTTCAAGGGGAGGGTTGGGGTGGGGATGGGTTTCTATCGCATACCGGGGTGTTTTTCAGAAACCCATCCCCACCCTAGCCCTCCCCTTGGAAGGGGAGGGAACGTTAGTGGGATTATTTAAATCTACAAATTACACAGTCACCGGATTCGGTTTATCCGCATCGATGCCGTACTTGCTGATCGCTTGCGCCACCACGGAAGCCGACAACAGGCCTTCGTCCGCCAGCGATTTCAAGGCAGCCACTACCACGAAGTAGCGATTCACCTCGAAGAACTCGCGCAGCTTGGCGCGGGTGTCGGAGCGGCCGAAACCGTCTGTGCCCAGCACCTTGTAACTGCGGCCCTTAGGAATGAAGGCGCGTACTTGTTCGGCGAAGGTGCGCATGTAATCGGTGGCAACCACAATCGGGCCGGCCGTGTCTTGCAGGCATTCGGCGATATACGGCACGCGCGGCGCATCGGTAGGGTGCAGCATGTTCCAGCGCTCGGCGTCCTGGCCGTCGCGCGCCAGCAAGGTGAACGATGGTGCGGACCAGACGTCGGCGGCGATGCCCCAGTCGTTTTGCAACAAGTCGGCAGCGGCGATGACTTCGCGCAATATCGTGCCGGAACCGAGCAGTTGTACGCGGTGTTTGGCTTCGGCTTTCGATTCCTGCAAGCGGTACAGACCCTTGATGATGCCCTGTTCCTGCCCGGCTTTCAGGCCGGGATGGCTGTAGTTCTCGTTCATCAGGGTGATGTAATAGAACACGTCTTCCTGATTGCTGACCATGCGGCGCAAGCCGTCGTGCATGATGACTGCGACTTCGTGCGCGAAGGTCGGGTCGTAAGGCACGCAATTCGGGATGGTCGAAGCCAGCACGTGGCTGTGGCCGTCTTCGTGCTGCAAGCCTTCGCCGTTCAGCGTGGTGCGGCCGGCAGTGCCGCCCAGCAGGAAACCACGGGCGCGCATGTCGCCGGCGGCCCAGGCCAGGTCGCCGATACGCTGCAGGCCGAACATCGAGTAATAGGTGTAGAACGGGATCATCACGCGGTTATTCGTGGAATACGAGGTGGCCGCCGCGATCCAGGAACTCATGCCGCCGGCTTCGTTGATACCCTCTTGCAAAATCTGGCCGGCCTTGTCTTCGCGGTAGTACATGACCTGGTCCTTATCGACCGGCTCATACAACTGGCCGACCTGGCTGAAGATGCCGATCTGGCGGAACAGGCCTTCCATACCGAAAGTGCGCGATTCGTCGACCATGATAGGCACCACGCGCTGACCAAGGCTGGCGTCGCGCAGCAAGGCGGTCAGGATACGCACATAGGCGGCGGTGGTGGAGATTTCGCGCCCTTCGGCAGTCGGCTCCAGCATGGCCTGGAAGGCGGATAATTCCGGCACGACCAGTTCTTCGTCGGCTTTCTGGCGGCGTTGCGGCAGATAACCGCCGAGTTCCTTGCGGCGCGCATGCAGGTATTGCATTTCCGGCGTATCGTCGGCCGGCTTGAAGAAAGGAATCGCCGGCAGCTCGGCATCCGAGATCGGCAACTGGAAGCGGTCGCGCATGGCCTTGATCGCTTCGTCGTCCAGTTTCTTAGTGTTGTGCGCGGTGTTGCGCGCCTCGCCGGCCTTGCCGAAGCCGTAACCCTTGATGCTCTTGGCCAGGATCACGGTAGGCTGGCCCTTGTTCTCTTGCGCGACCTTGAAGGCGGCGTAAATCTTGTGCGGATCGTGGCCGCCGCGGGTCAGGCGCCAGATATCGTCGTCCGACATATTGGCGACCATTTCCAGCAATTTAGGATGCTTGCCGAAGAAATGGCTGCGCACGTAGGCGCCGTCCTTGGCTTTGTAATTCTGGTATTCGCCGTCGACGGTCTCCATCATGACTTTTTGCAGGATGCCGTCCTTGTCTTTCGCCAGCAAATCGTCCCAGCCTTCGCCCCAGATGACTTTCACCACGTTCCAGCCGGCGCCGCGGAAAAGCTGTTCACGGCCGGCCATGCCGATCGCGCCCATCGATTCCGGCTCGTCCATCTCGCCGTCGCCGCAGAAAGCCCAGACCTTGCGCTTCTCGGTGTCGGCAATGCCGCGTGCATGCAGGTACTTGAGGAAGCGCGCCTGGTAGATCGCCATCAAAGGACCGAGGCCCATGGACACGGTAGGGAATTGCCAGAAATCCGGCATCAGTTTCGGATGCGGGTAAGAAGACAGGCCTTTGCCGTCGACTTCACGCCGGTAGTGCAGCAACTGCTCTTCGCTGATGCGGCCTTCCAAAAAGGCGCGCGCATAGATGCCGGGCGAGGAATGACCCTGGATGTACAGCAAGTCGCCGCCATGCTCTTCGGTCGGGGCGTGCCAGAAATGGTTGAAACCTATGCCCAGCATATTCGCCAGCGAGGCGAAGCTGGACAGGTGGCCGCCCAGGTCGCCGTCCAGGCGGTTGGCTTTCACCACCATCGCCATCGCATTCCAGCGCATGTAAGAACGCAGGCGCTCTTCGATTTCCAGATTGCCGGGGCAATGCGCGCCCTGCTCGGCCGGGATAGTATTCACGTAAGCGGTGTTGCTGGAAAACGGCACATGCGCACCGCGGCGGCGCGCCAGATCGACCATGCGCTCCATCAGGTAATGGGCGCGCTCAGGGCCTTCGTTTTCTATCACGGACTCGAGCGCGTCCAGCCATTCCTGGGTTTCCATCACATCGGGATCGTTGACGGCTTGCGCCAAAACCTGGTCCATCTTGGGTGACATAGTGCTCTCCTGTTATGCGCGCCCTAGGCAGGCGCAGGGGGATTTACCGAAAACTGGTGCATAGTTTGTTTAGTGGGAGAATTCTAACAGGAGTTTTTAATTTTTCAAATAGCGATATTGAATTTCATAATGTGATATTTATGCTGCACCGCAAGATTTTATTCGGCGCTGACGTCGTGCCGCCGAAGTTCGCCTGCGATCAGGTTTCCAGCCTGGAGATGCATCACTTATAATCTCGCTTTGATCTTCTCTAAACACATCATCATGACTGCCCACATCATCAGCGGAACCGAACTCTCCAAACAAATCCGCGCCGACGTCACCCGTCGCGCCGCCGCCCTGAGCGCGCAAGGCAAGCAGCCTGGCCTGGCCGTGATCCTGGTCGGCGAAAACCCGGCCTCGCAAGTGTATGTACGCAACAAGGTCAAGGCTTGCCAAGATTGCGGCTTTTATTCGGTACTGGAAAAGTACGAGGCCGACCTGAGCGAAGCGGCGTTGCTGGCGCACATAGACCGCCTGAACCACGATCCGAAAATCAACGGCATCCTGGTGCAATTGCCTTTGCCGGCGCATATCAATGCCAATAAGGTGATAGAAGCGATCGCCGCCGAAAAGGATGTGGACGGCTTCCACATCAGCAACGCCGGCCTGCTGATGACCGGCCAACCGCTGTTCCGCCCTTGCACCCCGTACGGCGTGATGAAGATGCTGGAATCCATCAACTACCCGGTGCGCGGCGCGAACGCCGTGGTAGTCGGCGCCTCGAATATCGTCGGCAAGCCGCAAGCGATGTTACTCTTGCAAGCCGGCGCCACCGTCACCATCTGTAATTCCAAGACGCGCGACCTCGGTGCCCATACCCGCAACGCCGATATCCTGGTGGTGGCCACCGGCAAGCGCAATATCGTGACGGCCGACATGGTGAAACCGGGCGCGGTGGTGATAGACGTAGGCATGAACCGCGACGAAGCCGGCAAACTGTGCGGCGACGTTGATTACACGCCGACCGCGGAAGTAGCCGGCTACATCACTCCGGTGCCGGGCGGCGTCGGTCCGATGACGATCACCATGCTACTGGTTAACACTATCGAAGCAGCCGAGAGAACCTGAGATGACACAAGAAAATCCCCTGCTGGACTTTAGCGACCTGCCGCGTTTCGACGATATCCGCGCCGAGCACGTGAGCCCGGCGATCAGCGCCCTGCTGGAAGAAAACCGGGCGGTGGTGGCGCAGCTGGAACACAGCGGCACCGTAGTCAGCTGGGAGAATTTTGTAGAACCGCTGGAAAACGTCACCGAAAAACTCGGGCGCGCCTGGGGCATAGTCGGCCATCTGAATGCGGTGGTCGACACGCCGGAGTTGCGCGCCGCGTATAACGAAAACCAGCCGGCCATCACCGAATTCTGGACCGCGCTCGGTCAGAATCTGGCTTTGTTCGACAAGTACAAAGCCTTGCGCGCCAGTGCCGCTTTCGAACAAATGCCGGCCGCCAGGAAAACCATTATCCAGAATGCGATCCGCGATTTCCGCCTCGGCGGCGCAGAATTGCCGGAAGATAAAAAACAGCGTTACGCCGAGATTCAGGAAAGACAAGCAGCCTTGTCCACCAAGTTCTCGGAAAACGTGCTGGATGCGACCAACGCTTACGGCCTGTTTATCGAAGACCTCACGGAATTAACCGGTTTACCGGAAGACGTATTACAGGCTGCCAAAACAGCCGCCGCAAAAGACGGCAAGCCCGGCTATAAATTCACGCTGCACTTCCCTTCCTATTTCCCGGTCTTGCAATACGCCGACAGCCGCTCCCTGCGCGAAACGATTTACCGCGCGAACGCCACCAAGGCCTCCGAACTCGGCGCCAACAGCGAATGGGATAACAGCGCCATCATCGGCGAGTTGCTGCAATTGCGCAAAGAAGAGGCGGAACTGCTCGGCTACGCGAATTTCGCCGAAGTCTCGCTGGTCAGCAAGATGGCCGAGTCGCCGGCCCAGGTCAGCCACTTCCTAGAAGACCTGGCGCAGCGCGCCCGCCCGTTCGCCGAAAAAGACCTGGCCGAGTTGCGTGCGTTCGCCGCCGAACAATGCGGCATAGACGATCTGCAAGCCTGGGACACGACTTATGTCTCGGAAAAACTGCGCGAACAGCGTTACGCGTTTTCCGAGCAAGAAGTGAAGCAATATTTCCCCGAGCCGCAAGTGGTGCAAGGCTTGTTCCGCGTGATCGCTACCCTGTTCGCCGTCGACATCAAGACTGACCAGGCAGCCACCTGGCATCCGGACGTCAAGTTTTATCGCATAGAAAAAGACGGCAAGCTGGTCGGCCAGTTTTACCTCGACCTGTATGCGCGCAACGGCAAGCGCGGCGGCGCCTGGATGGACGATGCGCGCGGCCGGCGCCGCACCGCGAGCGGCATCCAGACCCCGGTGGCTTACCTGACCTGTAATTTCAGCGAACCGGTAAGCACCGACGGCGTCGCTAAACCAGCCCTGTTCACGCACGACGAAGTGATCACGCTATTCCACGAGTTCGGCCACGGCTTGCACCATCTGCTGACTCAGGTGGAAGACCTGGCCGTGTCGGGCATCTCCGGCGTCGAATGGGATGCGGTGGAATTGCCTTCGCAATTCATGGAAAATTTCTGCTGGGAATGGGACGTGTTGCAAGGCATGACGGCCCACGCCGAGACCGGCGCCGCCTTGCCGCGCGCGCTGTATGACAAGATGATCGCGGCCAAAAATTTCCAATCGGGCCTGCAAACCCTGCGCCAGGTGGAATTCTCCCTGTTCGACATGCGCCTGCACGACAGTTACCAGCCGGGCGGATCGCATACCGTGCAAGACATCCTAAACACGGTCAGGGAACAAGTCAGCGTCTTCACTCCGCCCGAATTCAACCGCTTCCAGCACTCGTTCGGCCATATCTTTTCCGGCGGTTATGCGGCCGGCTACTACAGCTATAAATGGGCGGAAGTCTTATCGGCCGACGCCTATGCCGCGTTTGAAGAACATGGCCAGCCCGAAGGCAGCACCCTGTCGCGCATTGCCGGCAAAAAATTTCAGACCGAAGTGCTGGAAGTCGGCGGCTCGCGCCCCGCGCTGGAATCGTTCAAGGCTTTCCGCGGCCGCGAGCCGACTATCGATGCGCTGTTGCGCCATAGCGGCATGAAAATCTGAGTCTGATGGAGAAAATTATGAAGTTGCTTGCAAAAGTAATGCTCTGCACCGTATTGCCGGCGGCCTTGTTTGCCGCCCAAGCCCAGGCGCAGCTATATAAGTGGGTGGGGCCGGATGGCAAGATCAACTATAGCGACCGGCCGCCGTCGCCGGAACTCAGGTTGCTTGAAAAAAAATCGCTGCCCGAAGCCGACGACACCGTCAGCCTGCCCTACGAACTGGCCAATGCCGCTTCCAAAAATCCGGTGACGCTGTACACTGCAGAGTCTTGCACTCCCTGCGACGACGGACGCAAGCTGTTAAAAGCCGGCGGCATCCCGTTTGCCGAGAAAACGGTGAAGAGCAATGAAGACATAGAAAAATTGCGGCAAGCCGGCGGCAATGCGCAAGTTCCTTTGTTGCAGATAGGCGGCAATACCCTGAACGGTTTCGATAGCGGCAACTGGAAATCAGCCTTAACGAATGCAGGCTATCCCGACAGCAATAAATTGCCGAAAGAATACCGCCACCCTCCAGCCGAGCCGGCCGCGCCAGCAGCTGCGCCGGCGCCTAAGGAAAGCGGCAACGGCAAGCTGCGCAAGTCGCCGCCCGCACCGAAACCTGCACCGGCGCCGGACAAAGGCTTTCAATTTTAAAATGACGCGCATCGACTTTCATAGCAATGTGGCGGACAAGATCGCCTATACCTGCCGCCTGATACGCAAGGCGCGCGCGGCCGATTGCAAGATCGTGGTGTTTCATCACGATTTCACGCAACTGCAGCGCCTGAACGAAGCGCTATGGACTTTTTCGGAAGCCGACTTTTTGCCGCACGTCATGCTGGACGATCCGCTGGCTGAGCTGACCCCGGTCATCCTGAGCGCGGACGACGCAGCCGAGTGCCCGCATTATGAGTTGTTGATCAACCTGTCTTCCGCTACTCCCGGCAATTTCCTGCGCTTCGAACGCATGATAGAAATCGTTTCCGACGAAGAACAAGACAGGCTGGCCGGCCGCGAACGCTACCGCGCTTATCAGCAACAGGGACATGCCCTGACGCATACAGTGGCGAAATAATGGACAATCAAATCGACGACAGCATCCCGCTACTGACCGAAATTATTCCACCGGAGCTGGACATGCCTGCCGCAACCGGGTTGGATGAGGCCGCTGCACAACAGCAATCCGGCAGCATCAGCGAAGAAGATTGGCACAAACTGGAACAGACTCTCAGAGAAGACATCTTGCGCCAGGTATTGTCACGCATCGATTTCGTGCTGGAACACCGGGTACGCGACAGCCTGGCCGATGTATTGCAAACCGCCGTAGAAAATCTGGCAATCGAAATCCGCTCCGGACTGCATCAGACCATGGACGACGTGATCAGGCGCGCCGTGACCCAGGAAATCGCCAAGGCGAAATCTATAAAATAAACATGTTTCAGCAAAATACTTTTATTTTTAAACAGAATTCTTAAATTTTCTTTTTAAATTAAAATAATTTCAGACTTTATTGAACACCTGGAAAATCAATAACTTTCTACAATCTTCCCACTTCAACAGGAGATTTCCACAATGAAAGTCATCGTTCTGGGTTCAGGCATTATCGGCACATCCTCCGCATGGTTCTTGCAAAAGGAAGGGCACGATGTCTGCGTGATAGAGCGCCAGCCCGGCGTCGCGCAAGAGACCAGTTTCGCCAACGGTTGCCAGATTTCGGTATCGCATGCCGAACCCTGGGCCAATCCGTCCGCACCGCTAAAAGTCCTGAAATGGCTGGGGCAGGACGATGCACCGCTGTTGTTTCGCCCGCGCGCGGAACTGCTGCAATGGCGCTGGGGACTGAGTTTTTTGCGCGAATGCACGCAAAAACGCACCGACGAAAATATCCGCCAGATCGTCAGCATTGCCGAAT
Source organism: Burkholderiales bacterium (assembly GCA_016196925.1). Lineage (GTDB taxonomy): Bacteria > Pseudomonadota > Gammaproteobacteria > Burkholderiales > Burkholderiaceae_D > Undibacterium. The sequence continues at coordinate 43,391 of JACPWS010000010.1, forward strand.
ATAGCCGCCAGACCCTGCAAGCGCTACGCGCCGAAACCGGGATAGACTACGATAGCCTGAGCAAGGGCATCCTGCACTTTTACACCGACCAGAAAGAATTCGAGAATTCCCTGCCGGCCGCGCGGCTGATGCGAGAACTCGGCTGCCCCAGGATGTCGATAGACGCCGAAGAAGTGCTGCGCAGGGAACCGGCACTAGCCGGCATACGCGACCAGATAGTCGGCGGCGACTACACGGAAACCGATGAATCCGGCGACGTATATAAGTTCACTGCCGGCCTGGCCCAAAAGGCCGCTGCCGCCGGGGTCGATTTTCAGTTCAACACGACGGTGACCCGCCTCTTGAGCGAAGGCAGCGGCGCGACCGCAAAAATTACCGGGGTGGAAGTGATCGACGGCACAGGACGCCACCGGGTCTTGCGCGCCGACGCCTTTGTCATGGCCATGGGTAGTTTCTCGCAAGCCTTGCTGAAACCGCTCGGCGTCAATCTGATGATTTATCCCGGCAAAGGCTATTCCGCCACTTACCACGTCACGAATCCCGAGCAAGCCCCGACCATCTCGCTGACCGATGACGGCCATAAACTGGTGGTGTCGCGCCTGGGCGACCGTCTGCGCGTGGCCGGCACCTGCGAAATCAACGGCTATACCCGCGAACTGAACACGGCGCGCTGCGCAGCGATCACGCGCCGCACCCGCGAACTGTTTCCGCACGCCTGCGACTACGGTAATCCGGTGTACTGGACCGGCCTGCGCCCTTTAACGCCATCCAACGTCCCGTATATAGGCAAGACGAAATACAGCAATCTGTATCTGAACACCGGCCACGGCACGCTGGGCTGGACCATGGGCGCCGGTTCCGGCAAGGCCATCGCAGAAATCGTTTCCGGACGTCGCCCTACCCTGGACTTTGCGTTTACCGGCATGTGACGCCGCCCCGCCGCCGACGGGCGGCGACGGCATAAACAACGCAGTAAACCCCTTTCCCATTTTCCCCTCACGCATTTGCTGGCGAGTTTGCAAATGCGTTTTTTTGTCATCCGCTAGCGGCTTGAGCGCGTTAAATATTCAACGTTTATTGGCTACGCGCACCGGCAATTCTTCCGCCCTCTCGTCGAAGACGATGCGGGTCGTGAACTTGGCGCGTTTCATCGGGAAGCGGGAATGGAAATGGCGCACATTGCCGGAACCGGAAATGGCTCGCCGCACAAACTGATAGTAGGCATCCATGTCTATCACATGCACCACCAGGAAGTAATCGTACTCGCCCGATACAAAATAACATTGCATGACTTCAGCTTCCCTGTTCATGCGCAACTCGAATTCATGCATGTGCTCATCCGATTGATTAATCAGCGACACCTCCAGAAAAGCCAGCATGCCGTAACCGAGCGCGAAGCTATCCACCATCGCGACTTCGGCGCTGATGACGCCCGCTTTGCGCAACTCGCGGATGCGGCGCAGACAGGTCGGCTGCGAGACGCGCAGCTTGTCGGCCCGCGCGCGGGTCGGGGTCTGATTATCCTTTTGCAGCAAGTTCAGCAGCTTGCGATCTACCTTATCCAGGGTGCGATATTGGGACATATAAAAATTGTCGTAATGAGGAAAAAACCACACAAAATAGCTTTGCGAAACATTTTTTCTGTTGTACCTTCTGGCTATTCAGTTCTCTGAATAAGTCAGCGATGCAGTAATGTAGTCCTACTTTATTAAACCTTAGGAGATTGTTCATGTCGTTCAAAACTAAAATGATTCCACTGGCTGGCGCAATTGCCTTCGCTTTCGCCGGTGCTGCGGCAGCAGAAGATATGGTCGTCAAGATCGGCCACGTCGGTCCTATCTCCGGCGCGATTGCTCACTTGGGCAAAGACAATGAAAACGGCGCCAAAATGGCGATCGAAGAGCTGAACGCCAAAGGCGTGATGATAGGCGGCAAAAAAGCCAAGTTCGAACTGCTGGCGGAAGATGACGGCGCCGATCCAAAACAAGGCACCACCGTAGCACAGAAACTGGTCGACGCAAAAGTTAACGGCGTGATCGGCCACCTGAACTCCGGCACGACTATCCCGGCTTCCAAGATCTACAACGATGCCGGCATCGTCCAGATTTCCCCTTCTGCAACCAATCCTAAGTACACCCAGCAAGGCTTCAAAGGCGCGTTCCGCGTAGTGGCGAACGACGGCCAGCTGGGCGGGACCCTGGGCCGTTTCGCGGTACAGATCAACAAGGCGAAAAAAGTCGCCGTGATCGACGACAAGACAGCCTACGGCGAAGGCGTTGCAGCCGAGTTCATGAAAGGCGCCAAAGGTAAAGGCGCAGAAGTGGTCGTGCAGGAACATACGACTGACAAGTCGACAGACTTCAGCGCCATCCTGACCTCCATCAAGGCGAAAAACCCTGACGTGATCTTCTTCGGCGGCATGGATGCGGTAGCCGGTCCTATGCTGCGTCAGATGAAAGCGCTCGGCATTAAGGCTAAATTCATGGGCGGCGACGGCATCTGCTCCGCTGACCTGGTAAAACTGGCAGGCGACGCGATCGGCGAAGGCCAGGTAGTCTGCGCCGAAGCCGGCGGTGTTCTGGAAGCCCAGAAAAAAGTCAGCGATGACTGGAAAGCCGCTTACAAGAAGAAATTCGGCGTCGAAGTGCAAATCTATGCACCGTATGTGTATGACGCTATCATGACTATGGTCGATGCGATGGTACAGGCCAAATCGGCCGAACCGGCAAAATACCTGCCGCTGCTGGCCAAGATCAAGCACAAGGGCGTGACCGGCGACATCGCCTTTGACGACAAAGGCGACATCAAGGACGGCACCCTGACTCTGTACACCTACAAAGGCGGTAAGCGCGAATTGCTGCAGGTAGTTAAGTAATACCGCTTGAGATAAAGACGCTGCAAGCTTTTCGGCTTGCAGCGTCTTTTTTTGTATCGGAGCGGAAAAGCCAAAAGCCCGGATCGCTCCGGGCTTTTGGCTTTAAACCCGGCACAGATGCGCCGGACCAGATTATTCGCTTATTTCAAAGACAGCACCCACTTGACCAGGGTGTGCGCTTCGGCTTCGCTGACTTGCGGATTGGCCGGCATAGGAATCGCGCCCCAGGTGCCGCTACCGCCCTTCATGACTTTCTGTACCAATTTATTTTCCGCCGTCTTGTCGCCTGCGTATTTCTTGGCCACTTCCTTGTAGGCCGGGCCCACCACCTTGTTATCTACAGAGTGACACGCCATGCAGTTTTTTGCTTTTGCCAGATCGGCATTGGCCAGCGCGGAACCGGAAGCCAAGACTGCCAAGGCTGTACCTACCAATAAAGAATATTTCATCGCTCTCTCCAGGTTAAAAACTGACGCCCATTTTACCGCTTTTTCCCTTGATAAAACGTCGTTTGCGGCGACCGGTTGACCTACTGCAAAATCCGCTTTAATCTTCCTCAAAAGGGCTTATTGCCCGGCAAGGCCGGCGGCGAAGGCAGTACCGATGTACGTCCAGGAACTACAACGCCGCTGCAGCGGTTTTTCGCTAGTCTTGCCCCAAAGGAAATCACACTATGTTCATCATTATCGTTCTCGTTTTACTGCTGGTGCTCAAGCTGGCCGATGTCTGGATCTTTGCCGCGATGTCCTGGTGGTGGATCATCGGTCTCGCTTCCGTCGCTTTTCTCTGGTTTGAATTTTTCGAACGCATGCTGGGTCTGGACAAGCGCAAGGATCACGCCCACTTCGAGAAAATCAAACAAGAAAGAGTGAAGCGCGCCTTCGAAAAAAAAACAGGCCGGCGTTCCTGAACGCTTCCTGATCCCGCCTTAACGCAATCAGCGCAAACCTATTCCGGGCCGGCTAAAAGTATGCCGGCCCTTTTCTCGTCCCCTAACCTTGCCTGGGCGTATCCATGTCCGATCCCGAACCGCGCAACCTGGAATTGCGCCAGCTACGCTACTTTTTAGCGGTCGCCGAGGAAATGCACTTCGGCCGCGCTGCGGCGCGCCTGCACATGACGCAACCGCCGCTGTCGCAAGCGATACAGGCGCTGGAATCGAGCCTGGGCGCCGCTTTATTCAAGCGCACTACGCGCAACATCGCGCTGACCCCGGCTGGCCTGGCCCTGCTGCCGGAAGCTCGCCGCCTGCTGCAACAGGCCGCTAGTTTGCCGCAGTTGGTGCAAAGGGCCGCCGCCGGCAGCAGCGGCCATCTCTCGCTGGCCTTCGTCTCGATCGCCGATTACAGCATCTTGCCGCCCACCCTGCGCGAGTTCCGCCGCAGCCACCCGGACGTCAGCATAGAATTGCGCGAAGCCACCAGCGATGTGCAACTGGAAGCGCTGGAAAAAGGCGAGCTCGATGCCGGTTTCCTGATACCGCCGCTGCCGGAAAAACTGCAGCACCTGCTGCATTACCGCAAAGTCCTGAGCGAACCCCTGATGCTGGCCGTGCCGGAAACGCTGGCCGCCGGTCGCCCCGGCATCTCCCTGGAAGATTGCCAGGGCTTGCCGCTGATCCTGTTTCCACGCAAGATCGCCCCGGCCTTGCACGACGCCATCCTCGGCTGCTTCCACACGGCCGGCCTGACGCCCGCCATCGGTCAGAAAGCGATACAAATGCAAACCATCGTCAGCCTGGTATCGGCTGGCATGGGAATAGCACTTGTGCCACAATCGGTGTCTAACTTGCAGCGCCCCGGCGTGCGCTATCATCCTTTGTCGGGCGCCGGCGCCGTGGTAGAAATCGGTCTGGCCTGGCGCAAGGATAATCCTTCCGCGGTGCTGCAAGCGTTCCTGCAATTATTAGAAAAGACTCCATGCTGATCCATCCGAATCCCGATCCCGTCGCTTTCAACCTCGGACCCGTCTCCATCCATTGGTATGGCCTGATGTATCTGGTCGCCTTCGCCCAGTTCATTGTTTTGGGTCGGGTCCGCCTCAGGCAGCCGCACATCGCGGCGCAGGGCTGGACCCGCGAACACATCGACGACATGCTGTTTTACGGCGTACTCGGCGTCATCCTCGGCGGGCGCCTCGGCGAAGTGCTGTTTTACGGCTTGCCGTATTACGCGTCCCATCCGCTCGAGATTTTCGCAGTCTGGAAAGGCGGCATGTCGTTTCACGGCGGCTTCCTCGGCGTGCTGCTGGCGATGTTCCTGTGGGCGCGCAAAGCCAAGATGCAGCTGGCCGACGTGTACGACTTCATCGCGCCGCTGGTGCCGCTCGGCTATGCGGCCGGCCGCCTCGGCAACTTCATCAATCACGAATTGCCGGGCCGGATCGCCTCGGCCGAACTGCCCTGGGCCATGCTCTGGCCCGGCCTCGATCACCCGGTCCATCCTTCGCCGATTTACCAGATGCTGATCGACGGCGTCTTGCTGTTCGTGATCGTCTGGCTGTTTGCGCGCAAGCCCAGGCCGCGGCTGGCGGTCGGCTCGCTGTATGTGCTGCTGTACGGCTGCAGCCGCTTCTTTACCGAATATTTCCGCACGCCCGATTACGAAGTCAGCCTCGCCGGCCTGACTATTTCGGCCGGACAGATGCTGTCGCTGCCGATGATATTGGCCGGCGTAGCCTTGCTGCTGTTCGCCTATAAAAAAACTGCGAAGGTTTAAGCTATGGGTGCCTTGCTTTGCGATATCCGGGATAGCATAGCCAGCGTCACGCTGTCCAACCCCGGCAAACTGAATGCGCTCGATGTCGCCATGTGGCAGCAGTTACAGCAGCTATTCAGCGCCCTGTCGGCCGACACCAGCCTGCGCTGCATCATCTTGCGCGGCACCGACGGCAATTTCGCGGCCGGCGCCGACATCGCAGAATTCGCCAGCGTGCGCCACGATCTGGCGAGCGGCATGCACTACCACAATCACACGCTGGCGCTGGCCTTGCAGGCGATAAGCGACTGCCTGCATCCGGTGGTGGCGGCCATCGACGGCGTGTGCGTAGGCGGCGGACTGGAGATTGCCTGCGCGGCCGACATCCGCATCGCCGCGCCGTCTGCGCGCTTCGGCATCCCGATCAACCGGCTCGGCTTCCCGCTCGCACCGGGCGAGATGCAAGCCTTGCTGGCGCTGGTCGGCCCGGCGGTCGCGCTGGAAATCCTGCTGGAAGGCCGCGTGTTCGACGCCGCCGAAGCGAAAGATAAGGGTTTGATACAAAGGCTGGCCGACGACGTGCATGCCGAGGCGCAGCAGACTGCGACCCGCATCGCGCGCGGCGCCCCGCTGGCCGCGCGCATGAACAAGCAACTGGCGCGCCGCTTCCGCGTGCTGGCCGCCCCGCTCAGCGAGGAAGAAATGCGCGCCGCCTTCGCCTTTCTGGAGTCCATCGATTACCGCGAAGGCGTCTCCAGCTTCCTGAATAAAACCCCGCCCCGCTTTACCGGATCATGAGCAATCTATACGCCACTCTCGCCGCCGGTTTTCCGGCCGACAAAAGCGCCTGCTGCCTGGAAACAGCAGATGGCCGTTATTACAGCTGGGCCGACATGGAGCACGCCAGCGCCCGCCTGGCCCATTTGCTGGCCAGCCTGGATTTGCAAGCGGGCGCGCGCATCGCGGTGCAGGTGGAAAAATCGCCGGAAGCGCTGCTGCTATACCTGGCCACGCTGCGCGCCGGCTATGTGTATCTGCCGCTGAACAGCGCCTACCGCGCCGCCGAGCTCGATTATTTCCTCGCCGACGCCGCGCCGGAAGTGGTGGTGTGCGCCCCGCACAACTTCGGCTGGGTGGCGCAAATCGCGTTTAAGAACGGCTGCCGCCACGTGTTCACGCTGGACGCCCCTGAGGACGGAAACAATAGCGGCAGCCTGCTGCAACGCGCCGCGCCGTTTCCCGACCGCTTCGAGACCGTGCCCAGACAGCCCGACGATCTGGCGGCGATTCTGTACACCTCCGGCACCACCGGCCGCAGCAAGGGCGCGATGCTGAGCCACGCCAACCTGGCCTCGAATGCGCAAGTCTTGCAACGCGCCTGGCGCTGGCAAGCCGGCGACGTGCTGCTGCACACGCTGCCGCTATTCCATGTGCACGGCTTGTTCGTGGCTTGCCACGGCGCGCTGCTGAACGGCAGCAAGATGATTTTCCTGCCCAAGTTCGAGGCCGCCCAAGTCGTTGCATTGCTGGCGCGCAGCACCGTGTTCATGGGCGTGCCGACCTATTACGTACGCCTGCTGGCCGAAGCCGGTTTCGACCGCGACGCCTGCCGCACTATGCGCCTGTTCGTGTCCGGCTCGGCGCCCTTGCTGCCGGACACTTTCGACGAATTCAGCCGCCGCAGCGGCCACACCATACTCGAGCGTTACGGCATGAGCGAAACCGCCATGCTGACCTCGAACCCGTATGCCGGCGAGCGCAAGGGCGGCACGGTCGGCTTGCCGCTGGAAGGCGTGGCGGTGCGCGTGCTGAAAGCCGACGGCAGCCGCTGCGCCGGCGATGAAATCGGCGACATCCAGGTGCGCGGCCCCAATGTGTTCCGCGGCTACTGGAACTTGCCGGAAAAAACTGCGGAAGAATTCACGACCGACGGCTATTTCCGCACCGGCGACGTCGGCCAATTCGACGCCGCCGGCTACCTCAGCATCGTCGGACGCAGCAAGGACTTGATCATTTCCGGCGGCTACAACATCTACCCGAAAGAGATAGAAGGCTATATCGACGAATTGCCTGGCGTGCTGGAATCGGCCGTGGTCGGCGTCCCGCACCCCGATTTTGGCGAAGCGGTGACGGCGATAGTCGTGCTGCATCCCGGCGCGACGCTGGCTGAAGCCGACGTCATCAGCGCGCTGAAGAGCAAGATCGCGAATTTCAAGGTGCCGAAGCAAGTCCGTTTCGTCGCCGAATTGCCGCGCAACGCGATGGGCAAGGTGCAAAAGAATTTGTTGCGGCAGGAATTCGAGCAGTAAAACTGAACCTAAGCTTTGGAATTACATCCTATCCATCTCCGATAAAACATAAGGATACCGACATGCAACGCTCCCTGCTCTCCCTGGCCGTGGCCACCCTCTGCTCCGCCTGCTTCGCTCCCGCCGTGCTGGCGGATGAGCAAAAGCCGGCCGTTGCGGCTGAGGCTGCGGCAACTACGGCGCGCAGTTCCGGCATCGATCTGCAATGGCTGGACAGC
>JACPWS010000101.1 GCA_016196925.1 Burkholderiales bacterium
AGGCAAGCCGGGTGCGCCGCTTGGCGGCATTCGACAAGGGCGCGGGTGTTCTCGGCGCCGCCAGCGGCAAAGTGCCGCCGCCCGTGCCCTCGACCCAAGTGTAGTTACTGCGCTGCACCCGTTGCCCCAGGCCATTGCTGACATAGTTGGCTTTAAAGTCGCCGTTGCTGATCGCTTGCGACAGGCTGCCGTAATTGTCGTAGACATAGCGCAGACTGCTGTCGGCAGCGATCGCGCCATCGGCGAAATAGCTATAGCTGTAGCCATTGCCTGCCGCAATCCGGTTGGTGCCGGCGGTAATTGTATAGCTCGCTGTCGCGCCGGCAAAGCTGCTGCTGAGGCGATTGCCGTTAGCGTCGTAGCTATAGGTTTGATTGCCTGCCACACCGGTATACGCGACCACCCGGCCGGCCGCATCGTAGCCATAAGCGGCAGCGCGGGCGCCGGCGTCGCTGTGCCCGGTCAGCTGACCGGCGGCGTCGTATTGGTAACTGCGGGTGGCGTTGCCCAGCGTTACACTGGCGACCCGGCCGTCCTGATCTATGCCGCGTTGGTAGCTTGCGCCATTGCCCCAGCGCCAGCCGGTCGCGCTACCCGAGAGCGGGGCATAACTGATATTGCTGAGCAGACTTACGCCATTCACCGCGAGACTCGCCACTTTGTCGCCGCTGTAGCTGAATGCTAACGTCGTCCCGCTCGGGTAAGTCACGAGGGTGGCGCGGCCCAGGCTGTCGCGGGAAATGCTCAGGGTTTTGCTGACCGTACCCAAGGTTTGGGTTTTACTGGTCAAGCCGCCATTGCTGTCATAGGCCCAGCTGGTTGCGCCGCTGGCATCGCTCATCGTCGCCAGGCGTGCATCGGTACTGCCGGCGACATAGCTATAGCGCAACGCCGTGCCGGAGGGTGGCGTGATGGCAGTAATCCGCCCCAAGCCGTCGCGGCTGATGCTCAGGGTAATGCCGCGCGCATCGGTGATGGTGTTCACGTCGCCGGCGGCATTGCGAGGGAAATTTTTAACCCCGGCATCATTGCCATTCTCGCTCACGCGCCGGTTGTAGCCGTCGTAGCCATAGCCGGTAGCCACGCCTATGGCATCGGTGCTCGATGCCGGCTCGCCACTGCTGCCGCCGTAATCGCTGGTGTCTTCGGCCATCACCGCTGCCAGTTGGGTGCTGAAGCTGGCGCTTTTCATCATCGTCGAACTCATGGCAAACGGCTGGCTGGTGCTGATCACGCGGTCCAGGGGGTCGTACTGATAGCTACGCGCGATGCTCAGTGGATTGACGATATTGCTTAAGCGGCCGTCGGCGCCATAGTTCAGTTTGGTGGCTTGTCCCTTAGAGTTGACTAAGGCAGATAAGCGCCCCATGCTGGTATATTGGTTATATGCCGTGCGCCGCGCCGTCCCGCCGGCATCCAGCAGGCTACGCTTGGTCACTGCGCCCGCGCCATCGCGGCTCAAACTGAGTTGTTCGCCCAAGTGGTTCCCGCGGCTGCTGAGCAGCCCGGCGCTATCGTAGGCAAAGGTGCGCGCACTGCCATCGGGTAAGTTGGTGCGTAAAATGCGGCCGGCGGCATCGCGACTGTAGCTGGTAGTCAGGCTGCCGACGCTGCGTGTCGCCAGTCTGCCGCGTGCATCGAAACTGCGGCTGATGACAATGTTATCGGGCGTGACGATGCGCTGTGCCTGACCGTGGGCATTGAAGTTGGAATACGTGGTCGTTTGTCCTTGCGCATCGCGACGACTGGTGCGGTTGCCCAGCGCATCGTAGGTGTAGCTGATAGTCGCGCCGCGTGCGTCGGTGACCGATGCGAGCAGGTTTTGCGCATTATAGCTGCGACTGCGCAGTATCACCGCCCCCTGGGTGATGGCGGTGACGCGGCCCGCAGTATCCAAAGTAAAGTTGCGGGTGATGCCATGCCCGGTGGTTTGAACCGGTGTGCGCCACGTGCTGTGCCACGTGGTTTGCAGACTGGTGGCTTGCGCTGTTCCTACTGCGCGCGTGACGGCCTGGGTGCGGCCTCTCGCATCGACGCTGAAGTTGCGCAGCTCGCCGGTGCGCGACGTGACCGAATAGCGATTGCCGCGGCCGTCATAGCTAAACTGCCAGTTGGTGGCGGCACTGTCTGCGCTGGCGCTACTGGCTAAGCTGGTGAGCACACGCCGATTGCCGATATAGCCGTAGTTGCGGGTGCGGGTGATGCCGCGTGCATCCGTGGTGACGACTTGATTGCCGTTATATGTCGCGTTAACCGTGTTGGTACCCTGGCCGTAATACGCGAGATTGGGGCGCCCTTGCGCATCATAGCCCCAGGTTAGCCGCCTGCGACCTGATTCATCGACGATGCCGGTCAGTGCATTGGGAAAACCGGTGTTTTCATAGACATAGCTGCGCTGCGAGCCATCGGCAAATTTGATGCTGGTCGCGTTGCCCCGGCTGTCATAAGCATAGCCGAGGGAATTTCCATCGGGCAGGGTTAAATTGGACACCCTCCCTGCAGCGTCATAACTGAAGTTCAGCGTGCGTCCAAACGGGTTGACAACGCGGGCCAGACGCCCGCCGCCTTCATACTGCATGCTCGTGACCCGGCCATGATGTGTCAGGCTGAGTAGTCGCCCATTGCTGTCATACACTTCAACGATATTGCGGTTGTTGACGTATTGCCAGCCACCGCTGATGGCACTAAGTGCGCCCGCAGGCAAATCAGACGCCCAATTTGAGCCGCTGCCGCTAAAGTCCAGTGTGCTGCCGTTCGCCCGATGGAGACGAATTTGCGAGCCGCTTAACACTTGCAAACTGCGGTCATACAACATATGCCAACCGGCACCCATAGGTACGGTCACGCGGGCGCTGTTCACCGCAGCGTTGCTGTGATATACCCGTGCCATGCGCAGGGCGGCAGCGCCGCGCGCGGCGTAATCGACTTGGATATGGCGTTTATCGGCCAGGCGCAAGTCTATCGGATCGCCCATAAGGTCCCAAGTATCGATAAATTCGTCTTCTCTGTTACCGCCGCCGCTACCGGGTTCTTGCTTCAAATTATGGTGCAAGATATACGCATTGGGCGCTTCGCCGGCCCAAAAGCAGCGGTCGCCGACGGTAATGTGCTGCACCTCGATCTCACCGAGCCAGACCAGTTCGGTGACCAGTTCCCAGCCTTGCAAACTTTGCCCGTCCTGGTCGCGGCGTACCGCCACCGTTTGACCCAGGAGCTTGGGCGCGAGCATTAATCCTGCGAGCGTCGGGATCGGCGCGCTGTCAGAGCAAACCAGGGTTACGCCGGATGCGGTGGTGATGCGCAAGCCTTGGGCGCGTTTGCGTTTGGAAAAGCTGACGATGCCGCGTGCCGCAGCTAAGCTGACGGCGTCACCCAGTTGCATGCTGTCGCCGACGCAGATTTGTCCGGCTTGCTGCCCGTCAGGCAAATACGAGCACACTTCGACGCAACCGCCGCCAGCACCGCCGCCGGTATTGTTTTCGCTGCCATTGCCATCGGTGCCGCCTGGTGTGCCGGTAGCGGAACTGCCGTCATTGCCATCCCCACCGTCGTCGGGGGCGGGTGGGTCGCCCTCGGTATCATCGTCATCATCATCATCATCATCATTGTCGCAATCATCGCCATCACAATCATTATCCGCAGGTGCGGCGCATGATGTGTCGCCTTCCTTATTGTCGCCAAGCTCTTGAGGATGAGCGAGTCTGGAATAGCCCAGCAGTGGCGATGCCAATGTGAGCTTGATCATTAATAAAATCAGTAAACGGGATTGGCGTGGGGGGGGGGGCTGACGACGAGCTTTGATGACATAAAAATCTCCGTAAAATTTTTAATCGGTTGCACATCTTAAAGGTCGGATAGACGGTTGATCGTGAAGCAATTGTTTTTTTACAATAACATAAACCTTTGTAAATTGTAAATACTTGTGTGTTGAGCTTCTTGCCAAATAGATTCGGCCGTGTTGTCCGAATGAGCTATTCCACTTTTTTGGTGCAGAGGGGGGGGAGAGACGGAATTTGACCTTCGCTTTACCGGCAAAGAGATTACCGCTTGGGAGGGGCTTCATCGCCGCCATGATCGCGATCCGCGAAGAAATCGCCAAGGTCGCTTCCGGCGAATTCGACGCGAAAGACAATCCTTTGAAGCACGCACCGCATACCATCCAGGTCCTGGTCGGCGACGAGTGGAAACACGGCTACAGCCGCGAAACCGCCGCTTACCCGGTCGCTTCGCTGCGCCAGCAGAAGTACTGGGCGCCGGTAGGCCGCGCCGACAACGTCTACGGCGACCGCAACCTGTTCTGCTCTTGCATACCGGTGGCCGATTACCAGTAAGCTTTAGGGAAGCACGGATTTAATCGAATTTCGTCATCCCCGCGAAAGCGGGGATCCATCTAAGTGTTTGATTTACATGGATTCCCGCTTTCGCGGGAATGACGCTTTTTGAATTAATCTGCGTTTCCTTAGTAGTAGCAATGAAAACGGCTACCTTGTGAGGGGTAGCCGTTTTTTATTGGGGAAGATGCGCAGACAGGGATGATTTCCCGGCGCGCGGCATTAGTGCACAGCACCCTTAGGAAAATTCTTCAACAGCTTCGATTCCACCGTCTCTAAGGCGAGGTCGGTGATGTTGTGCACACCGATCATCTGGTTGAGGGAGCGGAACACGTCGCGCGGATTGGCGATGCCGGCTTCCAGGTCGCTTTGCATGTCGATCATGCGCGCGCCGCTGAATATGGTGGCGATATTCTCGGTGACCATTTGCGGCAGCCTGCGTTGGATAGAGTAAGCAGTGGAATATTTATGCAAGGTTTCCGGCGGCAACCAGCTGGCGCTCTGGTTGGCGACTGCCACGTCCCAGGCTTCGCAGTGTGGCGACGGCGTCGCGATCAGTAAGTTGAAATCTTGCTTCGCCTCTTGCTTGAAGTGATCGAGGATAGCGGCGTCCGGCTGCTTGGACTTGATGTCTGCGAGCAGCACTTCTCCCAGGTGCATCAAGGTCTTCAACTGCACTGCGTTCTTTTTGCGTGCATCCTGGATAGATGTGATATTGGACTGGATTTCACGGTCCATTATTTCTGTCGCTTCGTGGGCGAGGTGATTATGATGCATGGTTTGCGCGGCGTGCTCCAGCGCCAGGGCGGTCGCGATACTGATCACTATCATCAGGTATTCGCCTGCGAACTCCCTGATCGAAGCGAATTTAGCTTTGGGTACTTCTACGTGCATGGTCTATTTCCATTGTGAGTTACAGGCGCGGCGGAGTTTAGCCTATATCTGCGAAGTTGGCAATTCTGCAACGGCGCTCCCGCAGGGCAATCGTATGAAGCAATGTAAATACCCCGTTCAGTGCAAATCATTCCAAACACCGTCATTCCCGCTAAAACCACGCGGGAATGACGATATGTTTGATGCAAATGGCTACATGCGAGTGCCCTGGGCGCTCCCGGTTGCTAGCGATAGAAAATCGCCTTCAACGCGAGGTGGCTTGGGTTAATGCTGTGTCGGGTCGACAAGACTGCAAACGGTGCAAAATGTCTGCCGGCAGAAAAAATATACTGGGGGGTAGTATTTTTTGTAAGCCTTATTTTATGCTGACGATAGCTTGAAAAATCGTGATACTCCCCATAAAAATGCGATTTAAGGGGTAGGTTGGCGTGCGCCAGTGGCGGAGGCGGGGTGCCGGGCGGCGATTTTGCGCCGCACAAAAAAACCACAGTTGCGTAAAAAGCGGGCAAAGGCGAACGATGAAAATTGCCACGTGGAAAGCATTGCTTTAAAATGGCGATCCGTTTCCATGTAGCAATTATTTTGTCCGCTAAAGAATTCCCCGTTATTGAATCTGGTTTGAACATGAAAAAAATTTTATTAGCCGCCGCCTTATGCGCTTGCGCCTCTGCTGTGTCTGCCAACGAAGTCGCGCCTGTGGTCGATAAGCAAAGCTGCGAGAAGCCGGTCTACCCTAAGGCCGCCCTGATGAATGAAGAAGCCGGCACGGTGGTGTTGTCTGTGCTGGTCGGCGCCGACGGCAATGTGGTCGATTCCAAGGTGGAAAAATCGAGCGGTTCCAAGGCGCTCGATAAGGCCACCATGAAAATCTATACTTCCTGCAAATTCAAGCCGGGCGCCAAGGACGGCAAGCCGCAGCAAGCCTGGACCAAGTTTGAATACGTCTGGAGCCTGACCTGAGCGCGGCTTTGCAGCGCGGTCTGAAATAAAAAACGGATACCGAGGTATCCGTTTTTTTATGGAGCAGGGCTTATTTTCCTTTGTAGATCCCGGCTTCCAGTATCACATCGCCGCTGCGCACGATGTAAGTGGTCTTGTCTTCGATCTGTTTCGAGACCGGATTGTTGTAGCGGTAATCGACCCAGCCTTTGCCCTTGGTTTTCGCCATTTCTATGATGTCCTTGCGAAAATACTTGCCGTCGGCATCGGGCAGTTCCAGCATGTTTTTTCCTATCAGTTTGGAGTTGACCGGATGCGCCAACACCGCGCCGTCCATGGCGCGCACATACAGGTAGATGTCGCCTTTGATGAAGTCCGGGTTTTTGTTATTGATTTCTTTGATGAGCGCGTCTTTGCCATTTTTTTGCAGGTAAGCCAGACCTTTGTCTACCATGGCGACCGCATCGGCCCGGTTATCTGCGGCCGATGCGGCGCCGAGCCAGCCAGATAAAACGAAGAGTAGCAGCCATTTTATGGTTTTCATTTGTCGCCCCTGGAGAGTTTGGTATGGTAGCCGGCTGGCGCCGTCGTAGCGGACGACGCCAGGCTGATCTCATAGTAGGACAGAATCAGGCGGCCGGATAGTCCGTGCGCCACGGTGACGATCGGCGCCAGCGAGAGGCGGTCGCCGTACAGGGCGCGCGTCGTCCATATTGCTCATATTGTTCGTGGAAGTTGGCCTGGTTCAGGCCGGCTGCAGGCTGCTGCGTCATCGACGACTCGATCTCAGGCTTCGTCTTCCTGCGCGGGGAGGCGTTCCCGGGTTTGCCGCAGCAGCGCGATATCGCGCCCATTTTTTTGAGCGGCCGGAAAGGGAAGCCGCCGCGTCGCAGGCGGCGTCCGCGCTGCCGCTTTAACGCGTCAGCCAGCGCCGCAAGCCGAAACTGAGGGCATCCACCACGGCCACCAGCAACAGCATGGCGATGATCACGCTGGCGGCGGTTTGCATCTGGAATAGCGAGAGGTGGTATTTCAGCATTTGCCCGAGGCCGCCGGCGCCGACTACGCCGAGGATGGCGGCGGCGCGGATATTGTTTTCCCAGCGGTACAGGGTGTAGGACAGCATTTGCGGCAAGCGTTGCGGCAGGGTGGCGTACAGGAAGGCGTTGACGGCGCCGGCGCCGTTGATGCGCAGCGCCTGTTCCGCTTGCGGCGCCGTGTTTTCAAGGGCGTCGGCGAACAGGCGTCCCAACACGCCGCTGGTGTGGGCGGTCAGGGCCAGGGTGCCGGCGAACGGGCCGAGGCCGGCGGCGATCAGCGCGATCGAAGCCCATACCAGTTCGGGAATCGCGCGCGCCACGTTCAGCAGCAGGCGGGTGGCGGGTTGGGCGACGCGGCCGCAGCGCCCGCTGGCCGGCAAGGCCAGCAGCAGTCCGAGCTGCGCGGCGATCACGGTGGCGAGCGCCGACATCGCCAGGGTCTCGCAGCTTGCCAGTGCGATTTTTTTCAGCAAGGCCGGCGCCAGATCGGGCGGGGCGAAGCCTAGCAGGAATTCCCAGCTATTGCGGGCGGCATCGGCGGAAAACAGGGCGGCCCATTCCAGTTTCAGGCTGAGGAAGCTGCCGACGATCAGCGCGGCGATGGCGAGCAGGGCCAGCACGCGCGCGCGCGGCAGCGGCGGGGCGGGCGGCAGGCTCATTCCAGGCCGCGGCGGAAAATTTTGCTGACGCCGTCGGCGGCCGCCACCAGCAGCACGAACACGATCAGCATGGTGGCGACTTCATCGCCGGCCAGCATTTTCATCGCTTCATCCATGCGCTGGCCGAGGCCGCCGGCGCCGACGAAGCCCATCACCACCGAGCCGCGGATCGCGCATTCCCAACGGTAGATGGTGTAGGAAGTCAGCTCGGCCGCCGCATTCGGCAGTGCGCCGAACAGGAAGGCCGCCAGCCGGCCGCTGCCGTTGTGCAGCAGGGCGTCGCTGGCCAGGGTGTCGCCGGCTTCCAGGATTTCGGCATAGACCTTGCCCAGCATGCCGCAATAGGTGAGGGCGATCGCCAGCACGCCGGCGCTGGCGCCGAGGCCGACGATGCGCACCAGCAGCAGCGCCCACACCAGTTCCGGCACGCTGCGCAAGGCCACCAGCAGCCAGCGTAACGCTTGCCGCAGCAGCGTCGCCAGCCGGCCCGTGCGGCCGCTGCCCAGGCGCGAAATCGATAAGTGTTCGTTGACGGCCAGGCTGAGCGGGATCGCCGCCAGCAAAGCCAGCGCCAAGCCGGCAGTGGCGATGGCGACGGTTTGCCAGGTCGCCTCCAGCACCAGCCATAAAAAATCGGCGCTGTGCGCGGGCGGGAAGAATGCCGCCAGAAAACGCCCGGTCGCGTTCAGGCTCTGGGCGTCGGCCAGCAGCCAGGGCTGGAATTCGCTCAGCACCAGCATAGGCCACAGCAACAGCAGCGCCAGCAGCGCGGCTGTGACGCGGCCGCGCCAGGCCGGGTCGGGCGCGGCGAGTTGCTTGATCGTTGCGGGGGTGGACAAATTCATCGGGTGTCAGAAGCAGCGCGGGTCGCCGCACAGGGGCGCCGCCGCATCGCCTTCCTCTGGCGGCGCAGACGGCGCGCTGCCGGCGTTGCGGTAAAGCTCGTCTATCATGTGGTCGCTGACTTGCGTGCTGTCGAAGGCGATGGCGCCGTCGCGCAAGCCTATGATGCGGGAAAAATGGCTGCGCGCCAGCGCTACCTGATGCAGGCTGCAGATCAGGGTGGCCTGGCGCCGCGCGGCTTCTTGCTGCAAGGCGCTCAGGGTTTGCACGGCCAGCGTGGGATCGAGCGCGGACAAGGGTTCGTCCACCAGCAACAGGCTGGCCTCGGACAGCAGCAGGCGCGCCAACCCGCAGCGCTGGCGTTCGCCGCCGGACAGTTTATCGACGCGGGCATACAGCTTGTGCTGCAGATGAAAGCGCGCCAGCGCTTCCCAGGCGGCTTGCGGCTCGGCCGGTTTGATCAGGTTGCGCACCGCGTGCAGCAGGCTCCAGCGCGGCAGGCGGCCGGCCAGCACGGCCGTCACCACGCGCTGACGCGCCGGCAAGGGCGGCGTTTGCGGCGCCAGGAATAATTGGCGGCGCCAGCGATGGCGGGCGGCCGACGACAATTGCCACGGATCTTGCCCGAACAGGGAAAATTCGCCGCCGGCCGGCCGCTGGGCGCAGGCCAGCGTATGCAGCAGGGTAGTCTTGCCGGCGCCGGAAGGGCCGATCACGGCAATCTGTTCGCCGGCCTGCACGTTCAGGTTCAGGTCGCGCAAGGCCCAGGCCGCCTGACCGGCGGCGGCCGGGTGGCGTACATACAGATGCTGTAAGGCTAACTGCGACAGCATTACTTGAGCAGGCCCGCGTTATGGGCGGCCGCTTCTATCGCCTTGTAGTTGTCGGCCTTGGCTGGGAGGTAGCGGGTGGCGCGTTGCAGGTCGAGAATTTCCTTGTCTTCCGGTTTGGACGCATCCAAGGCCAGGAAAGCGGCGCTGATCTTCTGGCGCAGTTCTGCCGGCATGTCGGCCCTGACCGACCAGTTGTAATCGTAGTAGCCGGGCGTGGTGTAGAACACGCGCACTTGTTTGGTGTCGACCTTGTTTTGCGCGACCAGTTTTTCCCACACCGAGATATTCAGCGCGCCGGCGTCGACCTTGCCGCCGGCCACCGCCGCCACCGTCGCATCGTGCGCGCCGGAATAGGCGATGCGTTTGAGGTCGGTGTCGGGATTGATCTTGGCGGCCAGCAGGTAAGAGCGCGGCATCAGGTGGCCGGAAGTGGACGATTCGGAACCGAAAGCGAAAGTCTTGCCTTTCAAGTCGGCCAGCTGGTTGATGTTCTTGTCGGTGGTGATGAAGACCGATTTGAATTTCTCGTCTTCTTCGCGCTGCACCAGCGGCAATACATTATCCTTGCTGCGCACCTTGGCCTGCACGAAGGTGAAGCCGCCGAACCAGACCATGTCGAGCTTCTTGTTGACCAAGCCTTCCACCGAAGCGGCGTAGTCGGTGACCGGCGTAAACTCGACCTTCATGCCGAGTTTCTTTTCCAGGTAAGCGCCGAGCGGCTTGAACTTGCGCTGCAATTCGGTCGGGGCTTCGTCCGGGATGGCGGAGACGCGCAACACTTGCTGCGCCATGGCCAGGCTGCTGAAACTGAACAGCCCGGCGGCCAGCAGGCGCTGGAAGCTGCGACGGGAGATAGAAAAAGGCATGAAAATTTCCTGGAAAAAAGTGATTTATGGGGAGGGCGGCCGGTAATGCGGCCAACGGCGCCGGTGACTGGCTAGGCGGAATGGATCTTGAGCTCGTCCGCTGCGGCCGGGTCCAGGCAAAACTCTTGCAGCGGCAGGTAGCCAATCTGATTGCGGCCGTTTTTCTTGGCTTGGTACAGTGCGGCATCGGCGCAACGCAGCAGCGCGTGCGAAGCGGCGTCGGACGCTTTATCGTAATTGCCGCATCCTATGCTGACGCTGAGCCGCTGGTTGGCGCCCGATTTGCTGTGCGGGATAGCCAGATCCCATATCGCCTGGCGCAGTTTTTCCGCGAATTGCAGGGCGGCCTCCGGCGCCATATTCGGCAGCATCAGGATAAATTCTTCGCCGCCGTAGCGCGCCACGACATCGCTAGCGCGCAACAGCTGCGCCTTGAGCGCGCTGGCGACCTGGCACAGCGCCTTGTCGCCGGCGATGTGGCCGTAGTAGTCGTTGTATTCCTTGAAAAAATCGATATCCACCATGAATACCGACAGCGGCAACTGGTGGCGCAGCGCCTGCCCCAGCGTCATCTTGTAATGTTCGTCGAAGAAGCGGCGGTTGTAGATGCCGGTCAGGCCGTCGGTGGTCGCTTCGCGCTTCAGGATTTCGGAATGCGTGCGCAGGATTTTTTCGCGCTTGATCGAGGTGCTGGAATCGCTGATCTGGATCAGGCAGCAACGTTCGCCGCCGGCGCCGTCTGTCAGCTCCAGCGGCCCCAGCGGCGTCAGCGTGATCGACTGGTGTATGCGTATATTCTCTTGCGCCGGCTCGGTCTTTTCATACAGCGCCAGCGGCGAACGGTGCAAGGCGTTCGACAGCACGACCGGCAAGCCGTAATTCAGAGTATTGCCGAGCGCGGCAAGGAAAGCGCGGCTCGGCGCTTCTTCGAACGTGTCGCAGATGGTCTTGCCCAGCGCTTGCGCGGCCGGGATGCGGCTGTGCTTTTCTATCCATTCGTTCCACAGCAATACGGTTTGCGCCGCGTCCACGACGATCAGGCCCAGATTGATGGCCTTGAAAATTTCTTCCATCACCGGTGCCGGGACGGGTGGGCGGGCGGACATCAGAGCGCTCCCAGAAAACGTTCGATCTGCACGATCAGATTGGCCAGCGAAGTGGAGCTGAGCAAGAAGATCAGGTGGCCTTCGGAATGGCGTTTCTCTATCGCTAAGTCTATGTGCAGCAGCAAGACGTAGGGCTGTTCGGCTTCGTCGCAGATGCGGCTGAAGATCTCTTCGGTGGTGGCGACGGTGTAATCGGGCAGGGAACAATTCAGGGCGATGTCCAGCATATCGGCCATGGCCGACAGGCAGGCATTCAGGATGATGTTGCCGAGTTCGCACATCGCTTCTTGCTCGTATTCGGCCAGATCTTCTATGCTCATCTGCGAACCCATCATGTCGCGCACGATTTCCAGCGCATGATCTTCGGTGAACAGCAACACCGCTTCCGCTTCGAACGAGCCGCCGAAACGCTGGCGCACGGCGCCGAAGCGGGTGCCGCCCAGGGCCGCCATGGCGATGTCGAGTTCCGCCGTCCTGCGGATTTCTACCGAAGGCACCGATAGCCGGACTTCATCGCCGACGATTTCGGAGAGGCTGGCGGCGGCCCGTCCGGCGCCGACATTGAACACCTCGGTCAAGGCATCCAGGTGAAGTTCGGTCAATGTATTCACTTGCTGCCTGCGAAGTAAGTCAGTACCTGGTGTATCGATTTTTCCGTGACCGGTTTGGCGACGAAAAATGTGCCTATGGAGCTGGCCCTTTGTTGCACCACATCCTGGACATTAGCCGAGAAAATCGCGATGCGGATTGCAGGATGGGCGTGCAAAATCTGTTCCGCGGCATCGGTGCCCAGCATGCCCGGCATATTGATGTCCATGGTGCAGTAATCGGGCGTGTGCTGTTGCACCATGACGATCGCTTCTTCGCCGCTGGCGGCGTCCAGAAACTCCCAATCGGGATGCGCCGCCTTGACATGGGCGCGAATTACCATTCTTGATACTTTGCTATCATCAACGATCAGTAATTTTTTCATGTTTTTTTCAGTCCGCTACCGTGGTAACTTGCTGCGCTAAAGGGGAGAAGGTAATCGGGTATTTTACCTTAAGGCGCGCCGCCCTGGCTGCGAGCCAGATCAAACTCTGTGTCTTTCAGGCGGCGCCACAGCGTGGTGCGGCTGATCCCCAGATGGTCGGCGACGGCCTGGCGGTTGCCGCCGAAGTCTTGCAGTAATTGTTGTAAATTTTCTACATTCTGCTGGGCGGCGGCGCTTAAGCCGGCAAGCGGCGCCGGCACCGGGGCGGACAGCAGTTCCGGCGTGATCCGCTGCACGAAATTCGGCGTCAGCGCCTGCAGCGGCTCGGCCGCCAGAAACAGCGCCAGCCTTTCCATCATATTGCGCAGCTCGCGCACATTGCCGGGCCAGGTATAGGCTTGCAGCAAGCCGCTGCAAGCCTGGACTTCGGCATGCAGATTCGCGTGCGGTCTTGCGCCGAGCGAGGCCAGCGCGTTTTTCAGGCACCATTCGGCCAGCGCCGGCAAGTCTTGCTTGCGCTCGCGCAGCGGCGGTATCTGCAGGCGCAGCACCGCCAGCCGGTAAAACAGGTCGGAGCGGAACTTGCCGTCGCGGATTCTTTGTTCCAGGTCGCAATGGGTGGCGCTGACGATGCGCACATCGATGGGGATAGGGCGCACCCCGCCGACCCGCACCACTTCGCGCTCTTCCAGCACGCGCAACAAGCGGGTTTGCAGGTTCAGCGGCATTTCGCCGATTTCATCGAGGAACAAAGTGCCGCGCTGCGCCGCCTCGAACACGCCGGCATGGCCGCCGCGGCGCGAGCCGGTGAACGCACCTTCTTCATAGCCGAACAATTCCGACTCCAGCAGCGATTCGGCCAGTGCGCCGCAATTGACCGCCACAAAAGGCTGGCGCGCGCGCGGGCTTTCGCGGTGCAGCGCTTGCGCCGCCAATTCCTTGCCGCTGCCGGTTTCGCCCTGCAGCAGCACGGTGGCCGGCGAACGCGCATACAGCATGATGGCGTGGCGCAGGTTTTGCATGGAAGCCGATTCGCCGCGCAAGTCGTGCAGACCGTGGCGCGCGCGCAGCGCGTCGGCGGCGCTATGTTGCCGGCCGCGCGCCGCTTCCAGCCGCGTCAGGCGCGCGATTTCCAGCGCATCGTCAAACGCCTGGCGGATCGAGGCGGCGGAATACATGAAGATGCCGGTCAGCCCGGCTTCTTCGGCCAGATCGGTGATCAGGCCGGCGCCGACCACGGCCCGGATGCCCCTGGCTTTGAGCTCGCCGATCTGGGCGCGCGCATCTTCTTCGGTAACGTAAGTGCGTTGCTCGAGCTTGAAGCCGAAGGTTGTCTTGAAATCCGTCAGTTCCGGCATGCTTTCCTGGTAATTGATCAGGCCGATCTCGGGCGTGACCTTGCGCGCGCGCGCCAGCGCCTGCATCACGTCGAAACCGCTGGCCTTGGCGATCACGACCGGCACCGGCAGCCGGCTCTTCAGGTAGGCGCCGTTCGAGCCGGCCGCGATCACCGCGTCGCAACGCTCGGTTAGCAGGCGTTCGCGCAGGTATTGCGCGGCTTCCTCGAAGCCCATGTGGATAGGTTCGATCTCGGCGCTGGCGTCGTATTCCACCATGATGTCGCGGAACAGGTCGAACAGGCGCGAAATCGAGACGGTCCAGATGACCGGTTTGTCGCTGCCGTCGCGGGCTGGGGCAGGGCGATGTTTCATGTTTCAGCTTTCGTTCTGGTGTTGCATTGTTTCATTGTGAAACATCATTATGAAACGTAGTTTGCGCTAAATCAAACTCTACTTCGCCGCGCGGCGATCTAAGTGCTTGATTTGTATAGGAGGGCTGGTTTGCGGCCTCAGCTGGCACGGGCTTTGCAATACAGCTTAGCAATACCTCACCCTTCACTGTGAAAGAGACTTATGAGCCACTACTCCGCTGGCGCCGCCTTCCGCAAGGCGATGCAGGAAGAATCCCCGTTGCAAGTGGTCGGCGCGATCAACGCCAACCACGCCTTGCTGGCGAAACGCGCCGGTTTCAAGGCGATTTACCTGTCCGGCGGCGGCGTCGCGGCCGGTTCGCTCGGCTTGCCCGATCTCGGCATCTCGAATCTGGACGACGTGCTGACCGACGTGCGCCGCATCACCGACGTGTGCGACCTGCCTTTGCTGGTGGACGTCGATACCGGCTTCGGCTCCTCGGCCTTCAACGTGGCGCGCACCGTGAAATCGATGATCAAGTTCGGCGCGGCCGCCATCCATATTGAAGACCAGGTCGGCGCCAAGCGCTGCGGCCATAGGCCCGGCAAGGAAATCGTCAGCAAGCAAGAGATGGTTGATCGCGTCAAGGCCGCGGTCGACGCCCGCACCGACGAGAATTTCGTGATCATGGCGCGCACCGACGCGCTGGCGGTCGAAGGCCTGGAGGCCGCCATCGAGCGCGCCCTGGCTTGCGTGGAAGCCGGCGCCGACATGATTTTCCCGGAAGCGATCACCGAACTGCCGATGTACCAGCAATTCGCGAACGCGGTGAAAGTGCCTATCCTGGCGAACATCACAGAATTCGGCGCCACGCCTTTGTATTCCGTCGAGGAACTGGCGGCGGTCGATGTCGGCCTGGTGCTGTATCCGCTGTCGGCCTTCCGCGCGATGAACAAGGCGGCCGAAAACGTGTACAACGCGATCCGGCGCGACGGCACGCAAAAGAACGTGGTCGACACCATGCAGACCCGCATGGAATTGTATGAGCGCATCAATTATCACGATTTTGAGCAAAAGCTGGATGCATTGTTTGCCCAGCAGAAGGCTAAATGAAGTGCAGATGCGCCCAATGAAACGGCAATTTTAAAGGCGTCATCCCTGCGAAAGCAGGGATCCAGTGTCTGCCGTCAGTAATACGTCACTGGATTCCGGCTCACGCTTTAGGAATCTTCGCTTGCAAGCGAAGATCGTTGCGCAGGTATGGGGGCATGCACCCATAAACCCCTGCTACACCTAAAAGCATGCCGG
>JACPWS010000102.1 GCA_016196925.1 Burkholderiales bacterium
CCCTGGATGGCCGGCGGACTGCAATTTTAAAAAATCCGCTGCCGCCTGTCTGAGCAAGGCGTGGTCTTGCGCTATGGCCAAATTTTCAGCAAGCGCGAGCGTTGTCGTCGCTTGCATTATCGCTAGCGCCAATAAACCCATCAGCTTCCTGGCTATTTTCATCACATTCTCTACGGTCCGATTCTATAGCTGCATTTTAGGAGCGATGCGCTATTTTGAATGCGCGAATAAACAGGTTTTTCCCCATCTGCTTTGGCGATCGCGCTTGCTCCTGGGCGCCTATTATGCGAGGTATCGAAGACCGTTATGCGGTTGTGATCGGAATGAGGATGGAGGTGGTATGGTTAGCAAGCTCGATGATTTCATGCGTTTTCATGAGGCTGCCCTGGCGATACGAGGGCAGCGCCAGCAATTGCTGGCATCCAACATCGCCAACGCGGATACGCCGAATTATAAGGCCAGGGATATCGATTTTTCTAATGCGATGAACAACGCTTTGCACCGCGCTGCCAGCCAGTCGCCTGCAGAATTAAACAAGACTTCCGAGCGGCATATGGATATTGCGGGCAGTGCAGGCGCCGAGAAGCTTCAGTATCGCGTGCCGGCGCAAGGCAATGTCGACGGCAATACGGTGGATATGGATGTGGAGCGCAACCAGTTTACCGATAATGCGCTGCGCTATGAAGCCAGTCTCACCATACTCAATATGCAGGTCCGCAATATGCTGGCGGCCATACAGGGGTAGTCATCATGTCGCTATTTAATATTTTCAGTGTGGCCGGTTCGGCGATGAGCGCGCAGGCGCAGCGGCTGAATGTCGTGTCCAGCAATCTGGCTAACGCCGACAGCGTGACCAGCTCGAACGGACAGCCTTACAAGGCTAAGCAAGTTGTGTTTAGCGCGGTGCCGGTAGCAGGTTCCGTTTCCACTGCGGTGAAGGTCAGCGAAGTGGTGGAGGATGGTAGCCCGCCAAAATTGATGTACGACCCCAAGCACCCGCTGGCGGACGAGAAGGGTTATGTGGCGATGCCGAACGTCAACGTCGTCGAGGAAATGGTCAATATGATTTCTGCCTCGCGTTCATACCAGACCAATGTGGAAACGATGAACGCCGCCAAAACGATGTTGCTGAAAACGCTGACGCTGGGACAGTAAAGACCATATAGAGGGAATGCACCATGTCTACCATACAAACCGATGTCGTTGATCCTGGCTTGCGGACCACCATGAATGGGGCCAGGACATCCAAGACGACTACCCAGGAAGCTCAGGACCGTTTCATGACTTTGCTGGTCACGCAGATGAAGAATCAGGACCCGCTGAATCCCATGGACAACGCGCAGGTGACCAGCCAATTGGCGCAATTATCCACTGTCAGCGGAATAGATAAATTGAATGCCAGCGTGGCGACTTTGAACGCCAGTTTTCAGGCGAGTCAGAGTTTGCAAGCGGCCAGCATGATAGGACATGGGGTGATCGTTCCCGGCAAAGTGATAGGTCTGACCGACGGCAAGGCGGTCTACGGCATGGAGTTGCCGCAGGCTGCCGACAAGGTCGAGGTGACTATTCGCGACAGCGACGGGGCGGTGGTAAGAAAAATGAGCCTGGGAGCCATGCCGCAGGGCGTGAGTACGCTGGCCTGGGATGGTATGACCGACAGCGGCGCTGCCGCGCCGAACGGCGTCTATCAGTTCGAGCTGGCGGCCAGCTCTGCCGAAAAGAAGCTGGATGCGGCCACATTAAGTTTCGGCATGGTGTCCAGCATTGCCTCCAGTGCGCAAGGGGTGAAGTTGAGCGTGACCAATGTGGGCGATATCGGCATGAACGATGTCAGACAAATTTATTGATACGGCGATCAGCCAGCATAGTAGCAATATTTATTAGGGAGAAAGATCATGGGTTTCCAACAAGGCTTGAGTGGTTTGAATGCCGCCTCCAAATCGCTGGATGTGATAGGCAATAATATTGCCAACGCCAATACGGTCGGTTTTAAACAAGCGCAGACGCAGTTTGCCGATGTATTCGCGAATTCGCTGAGCGGCGCCGGCGGTGGCACCACCGTGGGCATCGGTACCAAGGTCGCCACGATAGCGCAGCAATTCACGCAAGGAAATATTACTGCAACCAATAATCCTTTGGATATAGCGATAAACGGTAACGGTTTTTTCAGGATGTCGAGCAACGGCGCGGTTACCTATACCCGCAATGGACAGTTTCAGCTCGATAAGAACGGCTTTGTGGTGAATGCGCAAGGGGCGCAGTTAACCGGATATATGGCGAATTCGAGCGGCGTTTTATCGACCGGATCTTCCGCGCCAATACAAATCAATACCTCCGATATTGCACCATCGCAAACGACGGCGATCGTTGCCGGCCTGAATCTCGATTCGCGCAGCCTGGTTCCCGGAACACAAAAACCGGTTGCCACTCCGCCGGTCATCACGCCGATCGCATTTTCTCCAACCGATCCGACCTCGTTTAATAGTTCGACTTCGATCTCTGTATTCGACAGTCTGGGCAACTCGCATGTATTGCAAACTTTTTATGTCAAGGTCGATCCCGTCACTACGCCGCCGGCGGTAGCGGGCACGACAGAATGGAATATGTTCGCCACTGTGGATGGCAACCGCATCGATCCTAGCGGGCTTACTCCGGTCGGCGGACCGGCGGTCAAATTCGGGACGCTGGCGTTCGACCAGTTCGGCAAAATTACTTCTGCCACTCCGGCGTTCTCGGCAACCGACCCTAAAGCCTTGAAATTAACCATCCCGGTAAATTCCGGTGCGATGACCCCGATTAACAATTTGCCGGCGGCTGCGCCTTTATTGGTCAAGTTTGATTTGAGCGCATCCAATCAGTACGGCGCCGACTTTAGCGTCAATGCGATGACGCAGGATGGCTATACCGCGGGGAAATTATCGAAATTCAATACTGCGAAAGATGGAACCATAGTCGGTAGCTATACCAACGGTAAGACTGCGGTCCTGGGACAGGTGGTGCTGGCCAACTTCACCAATCCGAATGGCTTGCAATCGCTGGGAGATAACCAGTGGACGGAAACCTCGGCGTCCGGCCAGGCCCTGGTCGGTCCGCCGAATACCGGCGGCCTCGGCGTGTTGACCTCGTCCGCGACCGAAGACTCGAACACGGATCTGACCGGCGAGCTGGTTAACATGATTACCGCGCAAAGGGTGTATCAGGCAAATGCCCAGACGATCAAGACTCAGGATCAGGTATTGCAGACTCTGGTGAACTTGCGTTGATGATTTGCGATGAAGCCTTGTTTTGTTGATGAAAAAATCTCAGCGGGGAGCTTGCGATGGATAGGTTAGTTTATACCGCGATGACGGGCGCGAAACATATCCTGGAGCAGCAGGCGACAACGTCGCATAACCTCGCCAACGCAACCACGACCGGGTTTCGCGCGCAGATGGATTCGTTTCGCGCGGTACCGGTTTTGGGTGAGGGTTTGCCTACCCGGGCGTTTGTGGTGGATGCGACGGTGGGCAGCGATTTTTCTACCGGCAGCCTGCAACTAACCGGACGCGAGCTGGATGTGGCGATTCAGGGTAAGGGCTGGCTGGTCGTACAAAAAGACGATGGTTCCGAAGCCTATACCCGGCATGGCAGTCTCAAGCTCAGCGAAAACGGGGTGTTGCAAACACAGAGCGGCTTAAATCTGGTCGGCGACGGCGGACCGATCACGATACCGCCGGATGTCTCGATTGCCATCGCCAAGGATGGCACGGTATCGACGATTCCGAGCGGCACCAAGCCGAACGCGGTGCAGGTGATCGGCCGCTTAAAGCTGGTCAATCCTCCGGAAGATAATTTGCAGCGTGCAGACGATGGTTTATTTAAGACCAGGGACGGGAGTACGGCCGATGCCGATGCCGCCGTCGGTGTGGCCTCGGGCATGTTGGAGAGCAGTAATGTCAATGTCGTGGAATCGATGGTCACGATGATCAACCTGGCGCGCCAGTTTGAAATGCAGATGAAGCTGATGCAGAACGCCGAGAGCAATGCCACTAAAGCCAGTCAGATTCTGGCTTTGAGTTGAACATGGTCGTAGCAAAATAGCGTAAATCAATGTTCTGCCGGCGAGGCAGACTGGGAGAGGAAAAATGATACGTTCATTATGGATAGCGAAAACCGGCCTGGATGCGCAACAGACGCAAATGGACGTGATTACCAATAACCTGGCGAACGTCAGCACGACTGGCTTTAAACGTTCGCGCGCGGTATTCGAAGACTTGTTGTATCAGAATCTGCGTCAACCGGGCGCGCAAAGTTCGCAGCAAACCCAGTTGCCTTCCGGTTTGCAACTGGGCACCGGTGTCCGGCCGGTAGCGACGGAACGTATTTTTACGCAAGGTAACTTGCAGCAAACCGGCAACGCCAAAGACCTGGCGATTTCGGGACAAGGTTTTTTTCAAGTGCTGATGCCGGACGGTGCCACCGCTTACACCAGGGATGGCTCTTTTCAGGTCGACAATCAAGGGCAGATGGTTACGTCGAGCGGCTTTGTTATCCAGCCGGCGATTACCATTCCCGCTAATGCACAGAGTATCACCATAGGGCGCGACGGCACGGTATCGGTCACGCAACCGGGATCGTCCGCTGCGGTGCAGGTGGGCTCGATACAGCTGGCGACCTTCATCAATCCTGCCGGCCTGATGTCGATGGGCGAAAATTTATATGTCGAAACTGCCGCTTCCGGCAATCCCGGAACGAATACGCCGGGCACGAACGGGGCCGGCTTGCTGATACAAGCGAATGTGGAAACTTCGAATGTGAATGTCGCCGAAGAACTGGTCAACATGATACAAACCCAGCGCGCTTACGAAATCAACAGCAAGGCGATCACCACTTCTGACCAGATGCTGCAGCGTCTGTCGCAACTGTAAAAGCCGGGCTAGTTGAGGACAACATGAAAACGCGTTTGATGTTCATGGGAATCGTAGCCGCCAGCTTGCTCGGATGCGCCTTCACGCCGGCGCCTATCGTGCATCAACCGACGAGCATCCAGCCGCAATCGGCAAAACCGCAGCGTGAAATGAACGGCGCCATTTTTCAATCGGCAAGCTATCGGCCGCTGTTTGAAGATGCGAAGGCGCGCCTGGTCGGCGATGTATTAACGATTGCCATCAGCGAGAAAACTTCGGCCGGCAAGGCGGCGGCAACTTCCGGCAGCAAATCGGGCGGCATCTCGTTTGCCGCGCCTACGATATTTGGCATACCGGCAACGACGACCGCCCAAGCTTCCATTTCTACCAGTTCTTCGAATAAATTCGACGAAAAAGGAGCGGAAACCGCCAGCAATACCTTCACGGGAACAATCGCGGTGACGGTCATCGATGTGTTGCCTAACGGGAATTTATTGGTGAGCGGCGAAAAGCAAATGGCCTTCGACAAGGGCGCCGAATACGTGCGTTTTTCAGGCGTCGTCAATCCGCAGACTATCGCGGCAGGAAACGTCGTCGCCTCGACCCAGGTGGCCGATGCGCGGTTTGAATATCGCTCAACCTCCAGGGTCGATGCGGCAGAACTGAATTCGTTGCTGACGCGTTTTTTCTTGAGCTTTATTCCTTTATAGCGAGTGCAGAGAGCATGGCAATGAACGCTTTAACTTACTCCAGATACTGGTTTATTCTCGCTCTTTGCATAGGCTTGTCGGGAGTCTTTCCTGCACCCGCTTGTCGGGCCGAGCGTTTGAAGGACATGGCGGGCATACAAGGCGTGCGACAAAACCAGTTGATCGGCTACGGGCTGGTAGTCGGTCTGGATGGCAGCGGCGATCAGACCACGCAGACGCCGTTCACCGTGCAAAGCATCATCTCCATGCTGCAACAGCTGGGCGTCAACATCCCGGTTGGCACCAGTTTACAGCTGAAGAATGTCGCTGCGGTCATGGTGACCAGCTCGCTGCCGCCGTTTGCTCAGCCGGGTCAAACTTTAGATGTGACTGTGTCTTCCATGGGGAATGCGAAGAGCTTGCGCGGCGGTACCTTATTGATGACGCCGCTGAAAGGCGCGGATAACCAGATTTACGCCATGGCGCAGGGCAACGTGCTGGTAGGCGGTGTGGGAGCTTCCGCAAGCGGCAGCAAGGCGCAAGTGAATCATTTAAGCGTAGGCAGAATTTCCTCGGGGGCGACGGTGGAACGTGCTGTTGCGTCCGCCCTGGGGCAGGGGAATGTGATACATCTGGAATTGAATACCTCCGATTTTTCTACCGCCAGCCGCGCCGTCGATGCGATCAATCGCCGTTTCGGCCCCGACACCGCGGCAGCGCTGGACGGGCGTGTCATACAGGTAAAGACGCCTGCCGGCGCCGATCAGCGCGTGGCTTTTTTAGGTGTGCTGGAAAGCATAGAAGTCACGCCGGCACAGACTGCCGCCAAAGTTATTTTGAATGCGCGTACCGGTTCTATCGTCATGAACCAGGCCGTTACCCTGGATGCATGTGCCGTGGCGCACGGCAATTTGTCTGTCGTCATCAATACCGATAACGCGATCAGCCAGCCCAACGCCTTGTCCGGCGGCCAGACTGCCGCTGCGGCAAATTCGAACATTTCCATCACCAAGGAAGGCGGTCAGCTATCCGTACTGAAAGCAGGCGCTTCCTTGACGGACGTGGTGAAAGCCTTGAATGCCATAGGCGCGACACCTCAGGACTTGCTGGCAATTTTGCAGGCGATTAAAGCCTCGGGTGCTTTGCGTGCGGACCTGGAAATTATTTAAGGGAAAAACATGATAGGGCGCGCTGATCTCACCGATAAACTGGCTTTCGACAGCAAAGGGCTGGACGAACTCAAACAATCTGCGCGCGACAATTCTCCGGAAGCGCTGAAGTCGGCCGCCAAGCAGTTCGAAGCCTTGTTTATGAACATGATGCTGAAGTCGATGCGCCAGGCCGGGGGGCAGGATGGCCCTTTTGATAACGAGCAAAGCCGCATGTATACGTCTATGCTCGATCAGCAGTTGTCGCAGAATATGGCTAGCAGGGGCATGGGCCTGGCCGATGCGTTGGTCAGACAGTTGTCTAATAATGCAGCGTCTCAAATTCTTCAACCGGACGGCCCGGCCGCTGCCAACGGGGCAGGGGCGCGCGGTATCGAGGCTTATCTGGGCAATCTGAAACTTGAACCGCAAACGGCGCGTGTGGAAAAGGCCGCAACTTCAAATGTCGGCCATGTGAGAGAGTTCCAGCAAAAACTGGAAACGCATGCCGAGCAGGCCAGCCTGGAAACCGGCATACCGGCGAAATTTTTATTGGGGCAGGCTGCGTTAGAGAGCGGTTGGGGCAAGCGGGAAATCAAGAGCGCCGACGGCTCAGCCAGTCACAACATCTTTGGCATCAAAGCCGGTAGCAGCTGGAAGGGCAAGACCGTGAATGCGGTTACCACCGAATATGTCAACGGCGTGGCTTATAAAAAAGTGGAGAAATTTAAGGCTTATGACAGTTACGCCGAGGCTTTCAAAGATTACGCCAAATTGCTGACCAAGAATCCTCGCTATGAAAATGTGCTCGCCAATGCCAAGGATGCGTCAAGTTTTGCTTATGGCTTACAAAGAGCGGGATACGCGACCGATCCGCAATATGCGAATAAGTTGTCTAAAATTATCAAACACACATTGTCGACTTAGGGTCTGCAGTCGGAGCGGATTAAAGTTTTCATGGTTTTCTCCGAAAACTATACTGAAGGCTCTAGGCAGGTAAATAAGCGTTAAGCATATAAGCAGGAATAATCATGGGTAATAGCATTCTCAGCATCGGGCAATCTGCGCTCGCCGCAGCACAGCTGGGTATCAGCACCACCGGTCATAATATTGCCAATGCAGCAACCCCTGGTTACAGTCGCCAGGTTGTGGTGCAGAGTGCGATGACGCCTCAGCTGTTGGGCGGCAGTTTTGTCGGGCAAGGCACTTCTGTCGACGAGATCAAACGCGTCTTCAATCAATTTTTGTCGCAACAAATCAATAGTACGCAATCCACCAAGAATCAGGTCGACGCTTATTCCAGCCAGATCAAGCAAATCAATAACCTCGTTGCCGATGCGTCTGCCGGCGTTTCTCCGGCGGTACAAGAATTTTTTAAAGCGATACAAAATCTGGCGTCCAGCCCGAACGGTACCGCCGGCGCCGCGGCGCGTCAGGCGACGCTGTCCGCAGCGGCATCTTTAAGCGGCCGCATCAACGGTTTGGAAGGCCGTCTCGACGAAATCCGCACCGATGTGAATAATCAGATCGGTAGCGCAATCGGCACGATCAATAGTTATGCCACAGAACTGGCGCGCTTAAACGACACGATAGAAAAAGCCCAAAGCGTTGCCGACGGCGCACCTCCGAATGACTTGCTCGATCAGCGCGATCAACTGGTGACGGAGTTAAGCAAGCTGATTAAAGTGTCGGTGGTGCCGCAAGGGGCAAAATACAATGTATTTATCGGCAACGGTCAGCCCCTGGTGCTGGGGTCCCTGGTCAATCAGTTGCAGACGAGTATGTCGGCGACCGATCCTACCCGGGTTGAAGTCGCCTATGTAAGCAACGGCGCTACGGTGCAGATTGCCGAAAACAGCTTGCCAGGCGGGAAGCTGGGCGGCTTATTCGATTTTCGCGCGAATACGCTGGATGTCGCACAAAATTCTATGGGGCGGGTGGCGATCGGTATCGCGGCGGCCTTCAACGAGCAGCATAAACTTGGCCAGGATTTGAATGGGCAGCCCGGGGGTAATTTTTTCAGTATCGCCGCGCCAGTTTCCGGTCCCAGCAATAACAACACCGGTACCGCGCAGATCAGCGCCTCGATCACGGATGCCGGCGCGTTGACGACCAGCGATTACCGGCTTCAGTTTGTCGGCGGGAATTACAAAATTACCCGCCTGTCCGATGGGGCGGTCAAGACTACGGCGACTCTGCCGCTGACGGTCGATGGCGTGTCTTTCCAGTTGGCGCCGCCTCCGGCCGCCGCCGTACCTGCTGACGGGGATGAATTTTTGATACGCCCGACGGCGAACGGGGCATCCAGTTTCGCGGTCGCCATTTCAGATACTTCTAAAATAGCGGCTGCGGCGCCGTTTGCGACATCGATCCCGGCCACCAATACCGGTAGCGGCAAGATTAGCTCCGGCGTGCTGAATTCTCTGGTCGCGGCGAGCAGCACGTCGGCTGGCGCGACGATCGCTGCGGTGGCGACCGATGATACCTATAGCGGGGCGAGCTTAAGCACCCCGGTGACACTGAACTTTGCAGCTCCGGGTACTTTGTCCGGTTTCCCAGCCGGCGCCACGGTTACTGTGAAGGCCGGGGCGGTGAGCACGACTTATGCGCCTCCCGCAACGGTGCCATATACCAGCGGGGCGACCATCAGTTTCAGCGGCATCAGCCTCGTCATCAAGGATGGCGCCGCTGCGCCTGCTAACGGCGACACCTTTACTCTGGCGTCATCTTTGCCGGTCAGCCCGGCAAAACTGACTTACAACGCTGCCGGGAATACGCTGACCGGTTTTCCGGCCAACGCGAATGTGACGGTGACTAACGGCAGTACTTCGACCACCTATCCGGCCGGTAGCGCCGTGCCGTATACCGCCGGCGCCACGCTCAGCTATGCGGGCATCAGTTTCACCGTTTCCGGTTCGCCGGCGGACGGGGATGTATTCAATATCACACAGAATCTCAGTGGCACCGGCGATAACCGCAATGCCGTGTTGTTAGCCGGTTTGCAGACGCAAAATACGCTGGCGGGCAATAGCACCACGTTCCAGGGCGCCTACGCGCAATTCGTCAGCCTGGTCGGTAACAAGGCGCACGAACTCGAAGTGACCAGCGCTTCTGAAGCCAAATTGCTGGAACAGGCCACTGCGGCGCAACAGTCCGAATCCGGCGTCAATCTGGATGAAGAGGCGGCGAATTTATTGCGTTACCAGCAAGCTTATCAGGCGGCAGGGAAATTGATGCAGATCGCAAGCCAGTTGTTTTCGACATTGCTGGCGATCGGTGGATAGAGGTTATTATGCGTATCAGTACTAGTACGATTTATGAAACGAGTGGCGCACGCATCAGCGACCTGCAAGTGAGTTTGAATAAGACTCAGCAGCAACTGGCGTCCGGCCGCAAAATTTTAACGCCTTCCGACGATCCTATCGGTTCCGCGCGCGCCCTCGTCATCACGCAGTCGGATGCCTTGAACGACCAGTATGCAGTGAACCGCCAGAATGCGAAAAGCACCTTAAACGTGGCGGATGGGATGCTGGGCGATGCGACCACGGTGTTGCATAATGTTAAAACGCTGATAGTGAGCGCCGGTAACGGTAGCTTAAACGATACCGACCGTGCTTCCATCGCGTTGGAATTGCAAGGAAACCTGGAGCAATTGCTGGGTCTGGCAAATGCTACCGACGGCACC
The DNA here is from genome assembly GCA_016196925.1 of Burkholderiales bacterium. Taxonomy (GTDB): domain Bacteria; phylum Pseudomonadota; class Gammaproteobacteria; order Burkholderiales; family Burkholderiaceae_D; genus Undibacterium. The sequence goes on from JACPWS010000102.1 coordinate 10,409, forward strand.
GGCAATTATTTATTCTCCGGTTTTTCCAACACGATCGCACCCTATACCAAGACCGCCGGAGGGGCGAGCTACAACGGCGATCAGGGGCAACGGTTTTTGCAGGTCGACACTTCGCGTCAACTGCCTTTGAGCGAGCCTGGTCCGGCGATTTTCGAAAACATCCGCACATCTAACGGACCGTTCAACACCGTTGCCAACCCATCCAATACCGGGCAGGTTCTTGCAACTGCGGTGGTGGATACGCCTACCGCCGCTAGTCTCACCGGCAATAATTACGAAGTCACTTTCGATAATACGGCCACGGCATTTACCGTCACCAATAAAACGACGGGCGCCGTCGTGGTGCCGAGTACGGCTTATACCAGTCCGCAAACGCTGAGCTTCGACGGCATTAAGCTGACTTTGACCAATAATCCGAATGCGCCGGGGCCGGGAGATCATTTTTCTATCCAGCCTGGCAATCAAAATATCTTCGAGACGCTGACCGATCTGATTGGCGTCTTGAAAACATCGGCCACGACGGTAGCGGGAAAATTGGATTTAACGGCTGGACTGAGTCAGGCTAACGGCAATATAGACAAGTCTCTTAACAACGTCTTGACATCGAGAGCAAAGCTGGGCTCCAGTCTGAAAGAAATAGACGACCTGGATAATGTCGGCGACGCGACCGGGGTGATGTACAAACAGACGCTATCTGAGTTGCAAGACCTCGATTATGCCAAGGCGATTACCGAACTCAACCAGCAGCAAGTGACTTTGCAGGCGGCGCAACAATCGTTTGTCAAGACTTCGGCGCTGTCGCTGTTCAATTTCATCAGCTGATGCCATACAGCGCTGCCGGTCGGGCGCTCTGAGTCGGCGGGATGCCGGCTCAGATTTTTTCCATTTCTTCGGGATCGAGCGCGATCACATGCGTCTGCAGGATGCCGCGTTCGTCATGCCATTCCCTGACGACGCAGGGCTGCCCGAGCTCATCGGTCGCCACTATCTTGAAAAAATTGCCTATCATCGACTCGATCAGAATTCTTTCGTCGGCCGGAAAACTATCGATAAATTGCTTGCTGAGGGTAACGATACGGACGATATCGCCAACGGCTAGCGCCTGATTCTTGCAATCGCTTAAGTGGGGATTAGACATGGTGCACAGGTTTTTAAATGGATGTGCCGCCATTGTACTTGCAATAGCGGCGTTCGCTGCGGAGATCTGAGCGCGGCGCGAATCGCCAACAAAAATGGCTTAAGCGAGCTGCGCTTAAGCCATTTTTCATGGTTGCAAAGGAAAAATTATGCCCGGCTTAGCCGGCTTTTTTTTCCCGTCCTACCCAGTACAGCGCCAGCACCAGCAATGCGTATGGCAGCATGGACAAGGCATTTGCATCGACGCCCTCGAAGAAGGGATTGTTTGCCGTTGCCCAGTCGCCTATCTTCTTGTCGAAATCGGTCAGGATACCGGCGGTGAAGGCGATCACGATGCCGGCCAGGGCGCCGCCCGCGATATAGCCGGACGAGAGCAAGACGCCCGAGCTGCGGTCGCCCGCCGCTTGCTGTTCTTCCTCGTTCAGATGCTGGTTGTGCGCCAGCTGGTTATTGCGGCGATCGACCAGCCAGCGCACCATGCCGCCGACAAATAATGGCGCGGAAGAAGACAGCGGCAAATACACGCCGACCGCAAACGCCAGCGAAGGGATGCCGGCCATTTCCAGCACCAGCGCAATCATCACGCCGAACAAGACCAGGGTCCACGGCAATTGCTGGTCCAGTATGCCCTTGATGATGTAAGACATCAGCACCGCTTTGGGCGCATCGTATTTCTTGACTTCGGAACCGTCCGGACGCTTGTTGTAAGCGCCGTTGATGCCCGGATCGACCAGATACACAACTTTGCCGGCATGGTCGACCAGGTATTTGCCGGCCGGAGCGCCGACGGCGTCGTTCTTATGCCAGACTTTGTAGGTGGCTTTGTCCTGTTCCGCCTGCGGACCTTGCAATTGCGCAGTTTCGGTCAGGGCGGAAGCGTCGACGGCCAGGGCTGGCGTGATCTGGGCGATAGGCACGTAGACGGTGCCGGCGTCGTTCAGTTTCAACAGGATAGGGCCGAGGATCAGCGCCGAAGACAAAGCGCCGGCCAGGATCGCATACTGCTGCAGGCGCGGTGTCGAGCCGACCAGGTAGCCGGTCTTCAAGTCTTGCGAGGTGGTGCCGGCGTTGCTGGAAGCGATACAGACGATCGCGCCTACCGACAGCGCGGTGACGTAATATTGGCCGCCGGTCCAGCCCATCAGCAAGAAAATCAGGCAGGTGAACAGCAGGGTGGCGACCGTCATGCCCGAGATCGGGTTGGACGAGGAGCCGATCTCGCCGGTCAGGCGCGACGACACGGTGGAAAACAGGAAGCCGAACACCAGGATCAGCAGCGCGCCGAGCAGATTCATGTGCAGCGGGGTGGCGACGGTGATCACGGCGATGATAGCCAGGGCGCCGATCAGCACCCACTTCATCGGGATATCCTGCTCGGTGCGCAGGGTGGAAGCCGCAGCGGCCGCGCCTTTGCCGAGGCCGGACAGGCCGGCCGACAAGCTGCGCCAGATGGTGGGCAGGGCGCGCACCAGGCTGACCAGGCCGCCGGCGGCAACCGCGCCGGCGCCGATGTACAAAACGTAAGCGCTGCGGATGTCGTGCGGCGCCATTTCGCTGATCAGTTTGGTGCCCGGCGTCAGCGGCACGCTCAGCGCATCGCCAAAGAATTTGATCATGGGGATCAGCAACAGATAAGACATGACGCCGCCGGCCGCCATCACGGAAGCGATGCGCGGGCCGATGATATAGCCTACGCCCAGCAATTCCGGCGAGACTTCGGCGCCGATCGAGCCGCCTTTCAGCGGCGCGCCGAACACGACTTCCGGCGTGTCTTTCCAGCCCTTGAGGGCGACGTTGGCGATTTTGTAGAGCAGGCCGATGCCGAAGCCGCCGAAGATGATGGCGGCGCGTTTGCCGGCATCGTCCTGCGCATGCGGGTCGCTGGTTTCGCCGGCCGCTACGCGCGAAGTCTGGGTGGCGGCGGCTTTCAATACTTCGGCGCAGGCGGTGCCTTCCGGGTATTTCAGCTCCAGGTGTTTTTCGACGATCATGGTGCGGCGCATGGGGATCATCATCAGGATGCCGAGCAAGCCACCGAGCACGCCGACCAGCATCACGCGTGAAATTTCCAGATCGAAGCCGAGGATCAGGATGGCCGGCATCGTCACACCCAGCCCGAACGCCAGCGATTCGCCGGCCGAGCCGGCGGTCTGGGTAATGCTGTTTTCCAGGATGGTGGAATCCTGTGCGCCGAATTTATTGCTCAGGCGAAACAAGGTGATCGCAATCACGGCGACCGGGATAGAGGCGCTGACGGTCAGGCCGACTTTCAACACCAGATACAGCGAAGAGGCGCCGAATATCATGCCGAGCACCACGCCCATCAGCAGGGCGCGGAAACTCATTTCGGGAAGTTGGGCGGAGGCGGGAATATACGGTCGGAACGATGAAGATGACGTTTCTTTTGGCATTTTTATACCTTGTTGTAGTCAAAAGTAAGCCCGTCGCAAGTCGTGCGGCGGGCCTGGCGGCCCATCTGCCTCCCTGTCTCCGTGAAGGCTTGATGAGATTGTATAGACAAACGCGCATTATCCCGCTTTTCACGGTACTTGCGCAACGCCTCAGGCTTGTTGCATTTCTTCCTGTTTGCTGAGTTCGGGCAGGGCGGTAATGCCGCGTATCACCGGGTTGCGCGCCGCCAGCAGCGCCAGCAGCGCTGCGGCGACGCCGGCAAAGCCGAGCGCATAGCGCAAGCCCAGATGTTCGCCCATCCAGCCGCCGATCAGCGCGCCCGGCCCGGCCGGGATCAGTATCAGCCAGCGCATGGTGCTGGTCATGCGCCCCAGCATGGGCTCGGGCGTGACCGCCTGGCGCAGCGCCAGGAAGTTGATGAAGATCAGCACGCCGCCGATGGAGAAGCAGCCTAACATCACGATAAACGCCGCCATCCCCCAGCCATTGGCGGGCGCCAGCGCCAGCAAGCCCCAGCCCAGGCTGCAGGCCGCCACGCCCAGCACCATGCAAGGACCGGGGCCGAGGCGGCGGCTGATGCGGTGGCCGTAGATGCTGGCGATGATGGTGCCTATGCCCATGCCCATGTAACTCAGGCCGACCGCCTGTTCCGACAAGCCGAGGACGCGGGTCGCAAACAGGATTTGCACCACCAGCGCGGCGTTATAGCACAGCTGCCAGGTGCCGACCGTGATCGCCAGCGCCACCAGCAAGGGTTTGCCGGCGACGAACGAGACCCCGGCTTTCAGGTCGCGCCAGAAATGCGCATCGGCGCGCGGCGGGCGGATTTCATTGACGCGGATGCCGCGCAAAATGAGGGCCGAGGCCAGCAGCAGGACGGCGTCCGCCAGCAAGGCCAGCGGGGCGCCGAGCAGCTTGATCAGGGCGCCGGCCGTGGCCGGGCCGGCGACTTCGGCGCCCGAGGTCGCCAGCGCGTTCTTGGCATAGGCTTCCACCAGGCGCTCGCGCGGCACGATTTGCGTCAACACGATCTGGGCCGCGGTGCCGGCCGTGGTGTTGACCATGCCGATCATAAAGCCGACTACGTATAGCCAGCGCATGTCTAGCCAGCCTTGCCACCAGGCCAGCGGCACGCTGGCCACCGCCAGCGCGATCAGCGTTTCGCCGGCGATATACACCGGCAATTTGCGCACCCGGTCGAGCCAGACGCCGGAAGGCAGCGACAGCAACACGAAGGGCAGGGTTTCCATGAACGTCAGCCAACCCATCTGCGTCGCGCTGGCATGCAATAAAATCGCCGCCGTCAGCGGCAACGCCAGCATGGTGATCTGGGCGCCGAAAGAGCTGATCAGGATGGACGACCACAGGCGGCGATAAATGCGATCGCGCAACAGGTCGTGGGCGGACAGGGAAAATTGTTGTTGTATCCAGTTAGTCATTTTTTTACAGCCAAAATCGCTTGTGCTATGCCAGGCGGCATAATTTTTATTTGTGATACCGGTCTTGCTGCGGTCTTGCCGGCAGTGCTGCGGCCGTTTCAGGATAGCCGTAAAAACTATCCACTTTTGATGATATATAAGGGGAGTATGTCAAAAAAACGCCTTGTCGTCAGCGTATTTGAAAGGCTTTTAAATATACTCCCCTCTAGTATATTTGATGCTCGAGCGGCCTGAAGCAAGCCTGGTGCGGGCTTCGTTGCGTCGTGGCGCGGCTGACAGCGCATCCAGCGTTTACAATGGCGCTACTCTGAACAATCCATTTTACTGATTGCGCCTGCCGCAATTAGTTCCAGCCAGCGGGGAAAATATGTTTGACACACCCATCGTCATGATCGACTTCGAGACCACCGATATGAGCCCCGAGCATGGCGGGCGCGTGACGGAAGTGGCCGCCTTGCGCATCGTCGGCGGCGCCGTGGTGGCGCGCTATGTCTCGCTGATTAATTGCGGGGTGAGGATTTCTTCTTTCATTACCCAGTTGACCGGGATTACCCAGAACATGGTGAATTCGGCGCCGCCGGCCGGCAAGGTGATACCGGAATTGCTGGACTTCATCGGCGACGCGACGCTGGCCGCGCATAACGCCAGCTTCGACGAAAAATTTCTACGGGCGGAAAGCGCCCGCCTCGGCCTGACTCCGGCGCATACCGGCTTGATTTGTTCCGTGAAACTGTCGCGGCGGGTCTTGCCCGGCTTGTCCAGTTATTCGCTGGGGCCGCTGGCGGCCAGTCTGGGGATACGCTTCAAGGGCGCCGCCCACCGCGCCGAGGCCGATGCCGAAGTCGCCTCGGCCTTGCTGCTGCATCTGGGGGAGCAGTTGCGCGAACGCTATCGCCTGCACAGCATCGCTCCGCAGCTATTGCAAGAAATTAATAAGCTGGCGGCGGCCAAGGTGCCGGCTTATCTGGAAAAACAGAACAGGCCGGTTCGGCCGGCGTCGCCGAAAAAGAGTAAGCCGGCAACCGGCCCGCAACGCTATCGCCATTACAAGGGCGGGATTTATGAACTGGTGTGCGAGGCGACCCAGGAGTCGGATCTGACGCCTGTCATCGTCTATCGTTCGCATAACGGCAGCGTCTGGACCCGGCCCAAGGCTGTGTTCTTTGAAATGATCGAGATCGACGGCGTCCGGCAGCAACGCTTTACGCCTATAGAGGAATAGCGGCTCCTGACGCGACGTCCCGCCTGGGGCGCCGCGCCGGATGCCGGCGCCGGCCAGGCCTTAAGCCGTCTCGGCGTTGTCGCGGATAAGCTGGCGCAAGAACGGGATCAGGACTACCAGCAAGATGCCGACCGCCACGCTGCTCCATCCCAGTGCGGAAAAAATCTGGTGATAGGTCGGGTTGGTCGATGCCGCCAGACCTTCGCTCGCTTCCGGTATCAGGCCAGAGAAATAACTGGCCATGATCGAGGCGGTGCCGGTGACCAGCATCCAGGCGCCCATCATGATGCCCTGATACTGGCGCGGCGCCAGCCGTCCTATCATGGCGTAGCCGATAGGCGAGATCAGCAATTCGGCGACGCTTTGCAACAGATAGCTGATGGCTATCCACTTGAATGCGACCAGGCCATTCGCGCCGGCGAAGGCTATGCCGACCGGCAAGACCAGAAAACCGGCGCCTATCAAGATCAGCGAGGCGGAAAACTGCTTGGGAATATCGATGTTCCAGCCCTTGGCGCGTAATTTATCGAACAAGACCGACATCAGCGGGCCGCCGAACATGATCGTGAAACTGTTGATGTTTTGTATCCATTGCGGCGCCACTTCAAAACCCCAGACCATGCGATCGACGTTGTTGACGGCAAATAATTGCAAGCCCATGGGCGCCATCTGGTACAGCGCCCAGAATACCAGCGAACCGAGGGTCAGCAACAGATAAGCCCACATCCTGTTGCGTTCGCAGGCATCCTTATGGATCAGCGCCAGGTAGGCCAGGACCAGCGCAATGATGGCGCTGACCAGCATCACCAGATTGCCGCTCAGGTCGGCGTGATGCAACATCAGGTGTACCACGGGCACCAGGCCGACCAGGATCAGGATGCCCAGCAGCAAGCGCAATCTGAACTGTAGCGGCGATGCTTCCAGCAAGGGAGTGTTCAGGTCGGACAAGACTTTCCAGTTAGCCGCCGCCAGCACGATCGCGAGGAAATTGCCGACCGTGGCGAAGATGAACAGGCTAGGGTAATTCTCTTGCAACTGGTAATAGCCGGCCACCGTAAAGCCGATGAAGAAGCCGAGGTTCATGCCGGCGTAATTCCACAGGAAAGCGCTTTCGCGGCGCTTGTCTTCCGGCTTGAAACGCTGCGTCAGCATCAGGTTCAGGCAAGTCACGTTGAGGCCGCTGCCGGTCAGGAACAATGCCAGACCCCAGTACAGCAGCGCGCTGGTGCCGCCGGCGATGCTGGCGCAACCGAGTACTTGCAACACCATGCCGCCGACAAACAGGTTGCGGTTGCTGATGAAGCGCCCGCCCAGATAGCCGCCGAACAAATGCAGGCCGTAATTGAAGGCGCCGAACACGCCCATGATGGCGGTCGCATCCTTGATGCTGAAGTTTAATTTCTTGGTCGCGTACAGTACCAGGGTGGAATACAGGACCGCGAAACCGAGGGTCGCAAAGATTTGTATGAAAAACAGCGCCCCGGCCCCTTCCGGGATCGCCGCGATTTTTTGTCTGATCGATAGCAAGGGTGTCTCCGCTGCTGCTAATGATTTGGATGGGTAAGATGCCATTATTTTCCTGATGCGGGTTGATAGGAAAGCTTTCCGGCTCGCTGGTTGTCGCTGCCTGGTGGCTGGCATTTTAAATCAATCCACTACCCACGCGAGGAAGTTCAGAGCGGCTTTTAATAAAATTGCATTCGTGCATATGTTCGCTCCGCCTTTGGAATCATGCGAAAATGACAGCTCATTTCGGGAGGGAAGCGTATGCCTCGTTTTTTAATTGTCATGACGTTGGCCTTGTTGTTTGCATTGTCCGGCGTGCATGTCTGCCCGGCGGAAGAAATCCTGCGTTTATCGACCACCACCAGCACGGAAAATTCCGGTTTGCTGAAAGCGATCTTGCCGGATTTCGAAGCAGGCGCGCATATCAAGGTGCATGTGATTGCCGTCGGCAGCGGCAAGGCATTGGAGCTGGCGAAAAACGGCGATGTCGACGTCACCCTGGTGCATGCGCGGCCGGCGGAAGACCGCTTCATGGCCGACGGGCATGGCGTCAACCGGCGCGACGTCATGTATAACGATTTCATCATCGTCGGCCCGGACAGCGACCCGGCCGGCGTCCGTGGCAGCCACGATGTCGTCGCCGCCCTGCGCAAGATCGTCGCGGGCAAAGCCCGCTTCATTTCGCGCGGCGACAATTCTGGCACCGACCAGATGGAGCAACAGTACTGGAAACAGCTCGGGCAAAAACCGGAGGGCAAGGCTTATCTGTCCGCCGGTCTGGGGATGGGCGAAGTGCTGACCATGGCGGCGCAGTTGCAAGCCTATACCCTGAGCGACAGAGCCACCTATGGCGCCTATCGCGCCAGGACCGGGCTGGCCGTACTGGTGGAAGGCGATGCGAAAATGTTCAATCCTTACGGCATCATCGCCGTCAATCCGGCCAGATATGCCGACATCAATATCCGTGGCGCCAACAGCCTGATCGCGTGGCTGACGTCACCGGAAGGGCAGAAAAAAATTGCTGACTTTAAAGTCGATGGTCAGCAATTGTTTTTCCCTTCTTATAAAAATTGATATCGGCCGTCGCAGAATCGCGGCGCTCTGCCCGATCGCCGGCCGCAGTGCAGGCAGTAGCGCAGTCGATGATGCGGATGCGCGGCCGATTTGCTCAAAAAATCCGCTTTTCCCGCGCCTTGCATCAAGTTTCGCCAGATAAAAACGTCAATTCCGCTGCTAAATTCGCGTAAAATTCCACCCACTATCAATCGGGCAGGGAACTAGCATGAGTATCAAGGCAGACAAATGGATACGCCGCATGGCGCAAGAACACAACATGATAGAGCCGTTTGAGCCTGGGCAGGTGCGTCAGGCTAATGGCCAGAAGATCGTCAGTTACGGCACCTCTTCTTACGGTTACGATATCCGTTGCGCCGACGAATTCAAGATTTTTACGAATATCAACAGCACCATCGTCGATCCCAAGAATTTCGACGAAAAATCGTTTGTCGATTTCAAGGGCGACGTCTGCATCATCCCGCCGAATTCCTTTGCGCTGGCGCGCACCATGGAATATTTCCGCATTCCGCGCAATGTCTTGACGATCTGCCTCGGTAAATCGACTTATGCGCGTTGCGGCATCATCGTCAACGTCACCCCGTTCGAACCGGAATGGGAAGGCTATGTGACGCTGGAATTCTCCAACACCACGCCTTTGCCGGCCAAGATCTACGCCGGCGAAGGCTGCGCCCAGGTGCTGTTCTTCGAGAGCGATGAAGTCTGCGAGACTTCCTACAAGGACCGCGGCGGCAAATACCAGGGGCAACACGGGGTCACGCTGCCCAAAGCCTGATGACGCCCGATTACGCCGCCATCCTCGCGACGATACACGCGGAAGTCCAGCCCTTGCTGTCCGAGGGCAAGGTGGCGTCGTATATTCCGCAACTGTCCACGGTGGCGGTCGATCAATTCGGCATGGCGCTGTATTGCCTGGACGGCAGCACCTACGAGGTCGGGGCGGCGCAACAGAAATTTTCGCTACAAAGCATCACTAAGTTATTCGCCCTGGCGCTGGCCTTTTCGCGCGAAGGCGATGCGATCTGGGCGCGTGTAGGGCGGGAGCCGTCCGGCAATCCGTTCAACTCCCTGGTGCAGCTCGAGTATGAGCGCGGCAAGCCGCGCAACCCTTTCATCAATGCCGGCGCCCTGGTGATGACGGATATTCTGTCCACCCGCTTCGTCCAGTCCGACGTCGCGGTGTTGCAATTCGCCCGCAGCATCGCCGCTGAAGCCGGCATCGATTTCGACTTGACGGTAGCGCAATCGGAGCGCGAAACCGCGCATCGCAATTACGCGATCGCGCATCTGATGAAAGACTTCGGCAACCTGCATAATCCGGTGAGTACCGTGATCGACAGCTATTGCCGCCAATGTTCTATCAGCATGACTTGCGCCGAGCTGGCCAAGGCCGGCAGCTTCCTGGCGCAGCACGGCACCGTGCCGTGGAGCGGCTTGCAAATACTCGACCGCAGTTCCGCCAAGCGCCTGAATGCCCTGATGCTGACTTGCGGCACTTACGATGCGGCCGGGGATTTCGCGTACCGGGTCGGTTTGCCGGCCAAGAGCGGCGTCGGCGGTGGCATCCTGGCGCTGGTGCCGGGCGAGTTGGCGGTGGCCGTCTGGTCGCCGGGCCTCGATGCGACTGGCAATTCGCTGGCCGGCACTTATGCGCTGGAGCGCTTTACGACGCTGACTGCGCGCTCGATTTTCTAGGTCTTCCGGCCATGGACCAGGATTTGATGCCTGAATATACTGGGTGGGAGTATTTTTTTTCTGCCTTGCGATACGCTGGTGGCGGATTCAACTACGAAGCGCAATTTTTTTTGGTTTTTAGGGGGAGTATGTCCAAGCCGAAGAATACCTCATGTGGTGTTTTGTAACCGAGACATTTTCGCGGTCGATGGTTTAGTTTGTGCAACATCTGATCGATCTC
>JACPWS010000011.1 GCA_016196925.1 Burkholderiales bacterium
TAGGTGCAAATCGCAGTTGTTCTGGCGTAGAATTCATGTCGGGCAAAGTCCTGTTGGTGTTGACGAATGCGTTTCTTGATAACTCTCATTCTATCAATCACTTACGGCGATCTTTGCCCTTTTTATGCAAAATTCAGGCTAGAAAAACGTTGCGAAGACGGATTATTGGATCTTTATATCTCTTGGTTTGGTGGAGAGCCATTGATGGCTCTTGAAGTTGTTGAAGAGATTGAGCTGTTTCGCAAAAAAATGCTCGAGAAATTCCCTGCAATGTTTCGCGTCCGAAGTGGGATGACAACAAATGGATACTTACTTACTCCCGATGTATTGGCAAGATTGGTGGATTTAGGAGTGAAAGATTTTCAAATAACGCTTGATGGGCCACCTGATCATCACAATAAAACACGATTGCGAGCGGATGGAGCAGGAACGTATGACGTAATTTTTGGAAATCTGATAAGCGCTTCAGAAACAAATTTGGATTTCAATATCGATATACGAATGCATTTACATTCTTCGAACATCAATGCTGTCCAATCTGAACTTACAGATATTTTAATCAAAAATTTTGCGCATGATGGTCGATTTAAATTGCACCCAAGGTCTATTGCAGACTACGGTGGCGCGTTCAACGATGGACACGTTAAGACTACGAATTACATTAACGGAATCGACGCCATGTCCTTAATTTTGCATCGCTTCAATAGTGCTCGTAAATCGCTAAACAAAGAAATATCAGTGTTAAGCGAACCATCGTTATTGGATGCCGTCAATCATAGCTCATCAGAAGGCAGTGGATTTGTTTGTTATGCAGCTGCTTCGAACTCATTTGGAATTAGAGCTGATGGTAGTTTGGTTAAGTGCACGACTGCACTAGATGAAGACAATAATAAAATTGGCCATATTAAAGAAACCGGCGAATTAGATATTAATCAAGAATTAATTAAGCTTTGGATGGGAGGATTCGCTGCTGGTAAGAATTCACAACTTGCTTGCCCTCTTTATGTGGTAAAAACGTTGCCAAAAAAGAACCAGCATAAGACGATTCCAATTAGCGCAATTTAATCTTAAATAAATTGTTATTCGCTTTAGGGAAACGTCGATTAATTCAAAAAGCGTCATTCCCGCGAAAGCGGGAATCCATGTAAATCAACCACTTAGGTGGATCGCCGCTTTCGCGGGGATGACGAAATCCGATTAAATCCATGCTTCCTTAGTAATAGCGTTATCTCGATGTAGGGGGCGCTATCGCCCTCTAAGTTCAAAATATGATTCTGCCAATTTCATGATTAAGTCTATTTGTCGCTTTCGTCTTTCAATATTAGTTTTTTTACTGAATAGTGTTGACCGTCCGGTTTTAGCTGCATCGGAAGAGGGCACTCAACCGATGCTCACCCGAGGCGAAGTGAAGCAGCAAAATTCACAGAAAGTTGAAATTCAAGGAAAGAAGGAATATGACGAAAGGCGTTTTGATACAGTCAGCAAGATTGTGGTGACCTCAGACGAAATTTTGAATTATGGAGATAGTAATGTTTCGGAGGTGTTAAAGCGATTGCCTGGCATCACATTCAGTGGGGCTCCTGGGCGAGGAGGTTCAATTCGCATGCGAGGTTTAAGCTCTGGTTATGTAAATTTGATGTTAGATGGGGAGCCAGTACCAACCGGATTTTCACTCGATTCTTTAAATCCGAACTTAATCGAACGGATCGAAATTGTCCGCTCTGCGATTGCGGAGTACAGTACTCAGGCTATAGCTGGGACTATAAATATAGTTTTGAAAAAGAAGGCCCAGTCTGCAAAACGTCAAATTAAGGCATATACACAACTTGAAAATGGGAAGAGTTCAAATAATCTAACATTGGATGTTTCAGATAAATTTGATAAATTTTCTTACCTGATTACGAGCAGTCTTACACATAATGAATTTTTACGCCCGACCATAACAGGGGTAGAGGATAGCTATGATCAACTGGGGAAACTCAATTTTTTAAGAAACAGCTTTTATGAAAATGAAGGTACGGTTAACAGTTTGAATATAGCTCCCAGAATCAATTGGGCGCTAGGTGAAAACGATACCATTACGAATCAAAATTTCATAAATTACTACCACTTGATGGGTAGTCAACCGCAAGCAACAAAAACTATTTATGGGATATCGACTGGGTTTTCGAAGTCTATTATAGGAATTGATGTAGATGCAGCCATGTTACGTAGCAACATAAACTGGGTAAGAAAATTAGCTGATAGCGCAAAGCTGGAAACGAAATTTGGTATTAATTTCAATCGAACTAACACTAGTGTTTTGACTGAAGGGTACGATGCTCAGAACGTTCAAATTTTAACTCGTAACTCGAAAGATGCTAATACTGATCAGGGATTAAGTTTTAGTGGAAAATATAGCGTTCCTTTCGTTGAAAAGCATGCATTCGTAATAGGTTTTAATAGTGCGTATAGTCAACGTAAGGAAAATATCACTATTAAAGATATAAGCCCAAATATAACTGGGCCTCTAAATGCTTCCGACGATCTCAAAGCAAACGTCGGTACATTTGCTGTATTTGCTCAAGATGAGTGGGAAATTGATAAACAGTGGTCAGTTTATTGGGGGGGGCGTTGGGAGGGGATTAATACTACGAGTGAGGGGTCTGCATATAGCGCAGTCCAGAAACGCTCAAGTGTACTTAGCCCTATTTTACAAACACTGTGGAAATTGCCGGATAGTAAAAATGATCAATTACGTTTAAGCATTGCCCGTACTTACAAAGCACCTCAGACTGAAAAACTTTTACCTCGCAGAGAAATAATTGCGGATATCAACAACAGTCCCATCTCACCAGAGGGCACCGGAAATCCAAGCTTGCGACCAGAATTATCTCTTGGCTTAGACATTGCATATGAACATTACTTTACTGAAAGTGGTATGTATTCAATCAGTACGTATGTGCGTCACATTGATGACGTGATTCGCCGTGTTGTAACTAACGTCAATGGAATTTGGGTTTCCTTGCCTGTTAATGAAGGGCAAGCAACAGCATATGGTGTCGAATCGGAACTAAAATTTCCATTGCGTAAATTCTATAAAGAATCGCCCGCTATAGAGATGCGTGCCAATATGAATCTCAATTGGTCGAAGGTAACAAGCGTTCGAGGACCGAATAACCGTCTCGATAGTCAAACACCATTTAGTGCTAACATTGGCGTCGATTACAAAGCAGCAGACATCCCGTTAACGATTAGCGGTAACTATAGTTTTCAAACCGGAGGTCTTGTACGTTTATCTGAATCAGAAGCGCGCTATAACTCTCCAAAACGTATGTTGGATATAAGTATGTTGTGGAAGTTTAATCAGAAAACTCAAATGCGTTTTTCTTTATCCAATCTATTGCAGCAGAACTATCTAAGTCAGAATATTTATAGTGATGATTCTGGGCTGCAACGCAATACACATATTACTCCAACCGGTGTTTCAGGCAGACTTTTGCTAGATATCATCTTTTGATATGTTCAAGCCATAGACATCGTGTCAATTACTGGACTTTGTGAGGCGGCCTTTAAGGCTTGCCAAACAGGTCTCGCTGAAAGAAAAAGCAGCTGAGTGTGTTGCATGCACTCAGCTGCTTTTTTTGATGCTTACCGGGTCCCGCTTAGAACCGATAATTCGCCGCCGAGAACACGGTCACCGGATTTTTCTGGAATACGAATGGGCTCTTGCCGGCGTCGCCGGTCAGGTATTTCATGGTGGCGCCGGTGGTCAGCGACCAGTTGGTGTCGATGTTCCAGTGCCAGTTGGCTCCGACGCGGACGTCGGTCAGGCCGGCGGACGGCGCGTATTGCGCATAGCCGCTGGCGGACGACTGGCTGGCGTTGACGCCGAAATACGATTGTACATAGGCGGTGTTGGCCCAGTCGGCGCCGAAGCTGGCCGATAAGCGATGCCGGCTGTTCAGCGAGGTCGTCGCCCGCCCGCCCAGGCTGAGCTGGAGTCCGTTGTGATCGCTGCCCGAGCCATAGCGGATCGAGGACAGCAGGGAATAGTTTTGGTTGACGGAGTAATTGAAAAACGCGCCCGGTTCCAGGGCGGTGTTGACGTCGCCCAGGCCACTTAACCTGGCTGAGCGCGATTCATCGCGCGCCGCTTCGAGCGACATGCGCGGGCCATATTGCAGGCTGGGGTCTTTGGAGAAATTGTAACCGAGTCCGTTGTAGGCGCTGAAAAAGGCACCGTTTTTCCACTGGACGTCAAACATCGGATAAGCGGTGACACGGTGCTCGTCGGCGCCTGTGTATTTCGGCATAGAGAGCGCGACTGCGCCCAGCGAAAAATTGACATTTTTCGGCAGATACGGCGCCGGCACCAATTGCACGAATTCCGAGGTTTGCGCCTGGGCGGAACACGCCGAGGCCAACAGGATAAGGCCGAGGGTTTTTTTCATTTTTATCTCTCTTTAAATATGGAACCAGGCCAGTCCGGCCAGCGCCACGCCGATTCCGGCCGTGCCATACGAGGCATATTGCAGCCATTTTTTCTTGGTCAGCAAGGTGATCGCGGCCAGAGAAATCGCGATCTGCACGGCCGTCATCGCCTGCGCCCAGCGGTGATGCTGGTGCAGCGCGGCTTCGGATTCGTGTTCCCATTGCTGCGATTCGACCTCCAGTTCCTCGGCTTTTTTCTTGATTTCTTCCTTCTCGGCCTTGTAACGGGCCACTTCGGATCTGTACTTTTCTACGTCGACGCCAGGCAAGGCCATGGCCAGTTCGGCCAGGTTTTGCTTGTTCGATTTCGATTGGTAAAAGTTCCATTGGTTGGAAGCTTCGGTTTTTTTGATGGCGGAATCGTTTTTGTACATCGCCGCGCTGTTTTGCGTGGCGCCGCCTTCGTAGCCGAACAGGGCGCCGACCGTGGCCATGATGGCCGTCATGACGGCGATGCGGCTGGCAAAATCGTCATTGCCGTGGGCGGCGTGTTCGAGTTCGTGATCGTGCGGGCCGTGTACGTGAAAGCCGTGTCCTGACATGTGTGCTCCTAAATTCTTTGGTAAGTAACGAATGCGTAATGCAAATCAGCTGTTTCCGAATGATGTTCTTCCCTGGCCGTTTCGCTCCAGACGGCAGGATCGATGGCGGGGAAAAACGCGTCGCAGGGGAATTCCTGCGCGATCTCGGTCACGATCAGCTTGTCGGCCAGCGGCAGCGCTTGCTGATAAATCTGGGCGCCGCCTATCACGAAGCTTTCCGCGTCGCCGGCCAGGGTTTGCGCCGCCGGCAGCGACGTGACAACCTCGACCCCGGCGTGGTTCCAGTCCGGATTGCGCGAGACCACGATATTGCGGCGATGCGGCAGGGGGCGGCCGATAGATTCAAAGGTCTTGCGCCCCATGATGACCGGGTGGCCGCTGGTCGTGCGTTTGAAATGCGCCATATCTTCCGGCAGGCGCCAGGGCAGGGTGTTGGCGATGCCTATGCCCAGTTGCTTGTCGGTGGCGACGATAATCGTTAAAGATGACATGGTGATGTCCGATAAATCAAACCGCGACCGGCGCTTTGATCGCGGGATGGAACTGGTAGTTTAGGAATTCGAAATCGTCGTAGCGGTAGTCGAAAATCGAGGCCGGCCGGCGTTTGATCTGCAACTGCGGCAAGGCGAACGGCGTGCGCGACAACTGTTCGGCGACTTGCTCCATATGGTTGGCGTACAAATGGCAGTCGCCGCCGGTCCAGATGAAATCGCCCACGCCCAGGCCGGTCTGCTGCGCCACCATGTGGGTCAGCAGGGCATAGGAAGCGATATTGAAAGGCACGCCGAGGAAGATGTCGGCGCTGCGCTGATACAGCTGGCAAGACAGTTTGCCGTCGGCCACGTAAAACTGGAACAGTGCATGGCAGGGCGGCAGCTTCATTTGCGGGATGTCGGCCACGTTCCAGGCCGAGACGATCAGACGGCGCGAATCGGGGTTGTTCTTGATCTGGTCTATCAGCTGGGCGATCTGGTCGATGTGCTGGCCGTCGGGCGCCGGCCAGTTGCGCCATTGCGAACCGTACACCGGGCCGAGGTTGCCGTTTTCATCGGCCCATTCGTCCCAGATAGAAACGCCGTTGTCTTTCAGGTATTGGATATTGGTGGAGCCGGCCAGGAACCAGATCAGTTCGTGGACGATGGATTTCAGGTGCAGTTTCTTGGTGGTCAGCAGCGGGAAACCCTGATTCAGGTCGAACCGCATCTGATGGCCGAACAGCGAGACGGTGCCGGTGCCGGTGCGGTCGGTTTTGCGTGTGCCATGTGCTTGTACATGGCGCATGAAGTCTAGGTATTGGCGCATGGTGATGATGGGAAATTGCTAATTCGTATCGGGGCGCTAGTATACTCTAAGGTGTCGGCGCGCGGACCTTGCTCATATACTCCCCCCCGATTTTTAAAAATACGGCTTGACGCCCGTATGTTTAAAGGCTTTAAAAATATACTAGGGGGGAGTATATTTCGGTGTTTTCAAGCCAAATCAGGCGTTCAGCAGCGGATCATTGCCGTCCCGATCGCCGGGGGCGACCAGGGGTAAGCGGATTTCAAAGCGGGTGCCGTGGTCTATCACGCTCGAGGCATGGATGCTGCCGCCGAGCACGTTGTTGATGATGTTGAAGGTGATGCTGAGCCCCAGGCCGCTGCCGCCCTGGCCGAACTTAGTGGTGAAGAACGGTTCGAAGATGCGGTTGATGATTTCCGGCGGGATGCCTTTGCCGTCGTCTTCAAATACGATCAGGACTTGATCGTCTTGTTTTTTTGCGCTACAGCACATGTGTCCTTCGCTCAGGCCTTCCAGCCCGTGCGCGACCGAATTGTTCACGAGATTGGTGAACACTTGTCCCAGCAAGCCGGGATAGCTGTCGAGTTGTATATCTTCGGGGATATCGAGTTCCAGCGTGTAGGGCGTTTTGCGCAAGCTCGAATGCAGCAGGGCGGTCAATTCCTGCAGCATCACCAGCAGCGAGAACTGGCGCCTTTGTGCGCTCGACTGATCGACCGCCACTTGTTTGAAGTCGCCGACCAGATGGGCCGACTGTTGCAGGCCGCGTAACAGCAGTTTGGTCGAATCGAGGGCGGTGCCGGCGTAGCGGCTCAGGTCGGAACGGCGCATTTTGCCTTCGTCCATGATTTGTATCAGGTGCCGGGTTTCTTCTTCCAGGGTGCTGGCGACCAGCAGGCAATTGCCGAGCGGGGTGTTCAATTCGTGAGCGACGCCGGCGACCATGGAACCGAGCGCTGCCATGCGCTCGACCCGCGCCAGTTCGGCCTGGACCGAATTCACATTCTTCAGGGCGGCTTCCAGATTCTGGTTGACGCTTTCCAGTTCCTGGGTTCTTTGCCTTACCTTGGATTCCAGCGTGCCGGAATACTCCAGCAATTGCTGGTTCTTGATTTCCAGCTCGCCGAACGAGCGTTGCAGCGCCTGGCGGGTCACTTCCAGGCTGTTGGCCAGGTGGCCCAGCTCATCTTCGCGCTTGAGGGAAATCGGGTCGGCGAGTTCGCCGTTGGCGAGCCGGTCCGATTCGCTCATCAAGATCCTGATCGGCTTGACCAGACGCCATTGCAATATCATTAAAATAAAAATGATCGCCAGCACCAGGGACAGCACCGCCGTGCTGAAATAGCGCCGCAAGTCGGAGGCCAGGCTTTCTTGCAGCAGATCTTCGGCCAGGGTCAGGGTGACTTCGCCTATGACTTGCTCGCCATGGCGGATTTCGCGCTTTAAACTGCTGAACGGTCCTTTTTGCGACTTCATGCGGACATCGTTCTTGATGAAGTCTTTACGATCGGGCAGCGTGATGACTTCGATCTTGGCGACGCGCGGGTCGGAATACACGACTTCGCTCGAGATGTTGGCGATCTCGGGGGTGATTTGCCACAGCGGTTCGCTCAGGATGACGGACAGGATTTCAGTGAGGCGATGGTGGTCTTCCGCGTTGCGCGCGCGCGCCGCGGTTTCTATGGTGTGCAGGTGGTAGGGGATCAGGAGTGCGGCAGGAACTGTCAGTCCGAACAGCACGCCCAGAATTATCGCCAGTCTGAGGGTGATTCGGCTGCGAAGTGCAGATAGAAAATGTCGAAACTGCATTGCAAGATCCTTGTGCATCGCTTTCCGGTTGCGCCGGAGGTCCTGGCTTCGTTCAAATTATCTTGCACCGACAGGGGTAGGTGCTGGCCCTTGTTAAAATGGACAGGATTATGATTGAACAGGCAATCTTTGGATACTAAAAGGTTTTTTGCGTTTCGGCAAGACATGAATGCCTTGCCTGATGTGGCAAAGGAACAGAAAAGCTTATTTAGCCTCGTCTATCCAGGCCATCTGTATCGCTTCCAGTATTTTTTCGCCGCCGCGCTGATGGTCGTCGTCGAAGCCTTCCAGCTCGAGCACCCAGTTATGCAGGTCGACGAAGCGCACGGTGAGCGGATCAATGTCGGGGAATTTGTCGCAGAGCGCTTCGGCGATGCGCGCGGTATCGGTCCATTTCATGCTAATTCTCCGGCTTAGTGGTTTTCACGCGCGTGATTGATGGTGTATTTGGGGATTTCTATGGTGATGTCTTGCTTGCCTAGCTTGACCTGGCAAGACAGGCGGGAGGTGGCTTCCAGGCCCCAGGCGGCATCCAGTAAATCCTCTTCGTCGTCGCTGGAGGCGTTCAGCGATGCAAAGCCTTCGCGTACCACGACGTGGCAAGTGGTGCAGGCGCAGGACATTTCGCAGGCGTGCTCGATCTCGACGTCGTTTTCGACCAGCGCTTCGCACAGGGATTTGCCTTCTTCTGCCTCGATCACCGCGCCTTCGGGGCAGAGTTGGGCGTGCGGCAGGACTATAATTTGGGGCATGATGTTCTCGCTAAATCGGTGGTTCAGGCAATATCTTCGAGCTTGCGGCCGGCCAGCGCGCTGCGTACGCTCCGATCCATGCGGCGGGCGGCGAATTCTTCGGTGCCATCGGCCAGCGCGCTGATCGCGGCTTGCAGGGCTTGATGGTCTTGTCCCTGGTTTTGCCGGCTGACTTCCGCCATCAGGGCGCGGATGGCGGCTTGCTCAGCAGCGGACAGCAGGGCGGCGTCGGTTTGCAGGGCGGATTGGGTCGCCAGCAAGATGCGTTCGGCTTCGACCTGCTCTTCGCGCAGCGCGCGTTGTTCCATATCGGTGCCGGCGGCGGCGAACGAATCTTGGAGCATGCGGGTGATTTCTTCGTCGCCCAGGCCGTAAGACGGCTTTACCGTGATCGAGGCTTCCACCCCGCAGCGCAATTCGCGCGCCGATACCGACAACAAGCCGTCGGCATCGACCTGGTAAGTGATGCGTATGCGCGCGGCGCCGGCCGCCATGGGCGGGATGCCGCGCAATTCAAAGCGCGCCAGCGAACGGCAGGCGCTGACCAGTTCGCGTTCGCCCTGCACCACGTGGATCGCCATCGCCGTCTGGCCATCCTTGAAGGTGGTGAATTCTTGCGCGCGGGCGCAAGGTATCGTCGAATTGCGCGGGATGACTTTTTCCGCCAGACCACCCATGGTTTCTACGCCTAGCGAGAGCGGGATCACGTCGAGCAATAGCCAGTCGTCGCCGGCGGCGCGGTTACCGGCCAGCAGATTGGCCTGGATCGCGGCGCCTAGCGCCACCACTTTGTCGGGATCGATATTGGCCAGCGGCGTAGTCTGGAAAAACTCGCCGACCGCCTTGCGTACATGCGGCATGCGGGTGGCGCCGCCGACCAGCACCACGCCATCGACATCGTCGGCCGACAAGCCGGCGTCGCGCAGCGCCTTGCGGCAAGGCGTGATGGTTTTCAGCACCAGATGCTGGGTGATTTCCGCAAAGACGGCCGCCGTGATTTGCAGGTGCACGCTTTCGCCCGAATTCAGCTTGGCGTCGATGGAGGTCGAGGTTTTGCTCGACAGGATTTCTTTGGCGTCGCGCGCCTTCACCATCAGCAACCGGGTGTCTTCGTCGGACAGGGGCGCCAGCCTGGCTTCCTGCAATATCCAGCAAAACAGGCGGTGGTCGAAATCGTCGCCGCCGAGCGCTGAATCGCCGCCGGTGGCCAGCACTTCAAACACGCCTTTGCGCATCTTCAGGATGGAGATGTCGAAGGTGCCGCCGCCGAGATCGTATACGGCATAGGTGCCTTCCGAGGCATTGTCGAGGCCGTAGGCGATTGCGGCGGCGGTCGGTTCATTCAGCAGACGCAAGACATTCAGGCCGGCCAGTTTGGCGGCATCCTTGGTGGCCTGCCTTTGCGCATCGTCGAAATAGGCGGGGACGGTGATCACGGCGCCGACCAGATCATCGCCGAGGGCGTCTTCGGCCTGCTGGCGCAAGCTCGCCAGAATCTGGGCCGAGATTTCGACCGGACTCTTCATGCCGGCGATGGTCTTTAGCTGCACCATGCCAGGGCTGTCCTGGAAGTCGTAAGGCAGATTTTCAGCATAGGCGATGTCTTTCAGCCCGCGCCCCATGAAGCGCTTGACCGAGATGATCGTATTCTTGGGGTCGTTGGTTTGCTCGGCCTGCGCCTTGTAACCTATGTGCGCATGGCCGTTCGGCAGATAGCGGACCACCGAAGGCAGCAGCGGGCGTCCCTCGTCGTCGTTCAACACTTCGGGGATGCTGTTGCGCACGGTCGCCACCAGCGAATTGGTGGTGCCGAGATCGATGCCGACCGCCAGCCGGTGCTGGTGCGGTGCGGTGGACATGCCGGGTTCGGAAATCTGCAGTAATGCCATGATGAAATCGGTTAGCGGCGCAACGACAGTTGCGCCCGGTTATTCGGTGTTTGCCGGTATCTGTCCGGTTCGCTAAAAAAGGGCTTTCCTCCGGAGCGCGGAGAAGCCAGCTACGCTTATTCTTCCAGCGCCGCGATATCGGCCATGAATTTTTCCAGGAACATGCAGGCGCGGATCTGTTGCGCCGCCGCCGTAAAATCACCGCCATCCAGCGTCGCGCCGACTTTGCCCAGTTGCGCCTTGAGCGCCGAGCGCAATTCGGCTTCCAGCGCCAGCAAAGCCGTCATATCGTCGGCGTGACGGGCGTCGTCGAATGCTTCGCGCCATTCCATTTGCTGCATCAGGAAAGCCGGCGGCATGCTGGTATTCGACTCGGCCTGCAAATCCACGCCTTGCAATTCGCACAGGTAAGTGGCGCGCTGCAGCGGTTTTTTCAGGGTCTGATATGCTTCGTTGGCGCGCGTCGCCCATTGCATGGCGACGCGTTTCTCGGCGTCGCCGGCGTGCGCAAATTTATCTGGATGAACCCGGCCCTGCACTTCGTGGTAGGCGCGCTCCAGTCGCTCCTGATCCAGCGTGAATTGCTGCGGCAACTGGAACAGCTCAAAATGATTCTGCATGCCGGCTAAATCCTGAAACTTTCGCCGCAACCGCACTCGTCTTTGACGTTGGGGTTGTAGAACTTGAAGCCTTCGTTCAAGCCTTCGCGGGCGAAATCGAGTTCGGTGCCGTCTATGTAAGGCAGGCTTTTCGGGTCGACGAAGACCTTGACGCCATGCGACTCGAACACCTGGTCGTCGCTGCTCATTTCATCGACATATTCGAGTTTGTATGCCATGCCGGAACAGCCGGTGGTGCGCACGCCGAAGCGCAGGCCTATGCCTTTGCCGCGCCTTTCCATATAGCGAATAACGTGTTTCGCCGCTTTTTCAGTCAGTGTAATAGCCATGGTGCTTCCAATCAAAACCGCAAAATCAGACGTTTTGCTCCGTGCCGTGCTTGCTCTTATAGTCATTCACCGCCGCCTTGATCGCATCTTCCGCCAAAATCGAGCAGTGGATCTTGACCGGCGGCAAAGCCAGCTCTTCCGCGATCGCGGTATTTTTGATTTCCAGAGCCTGATCCAGGGTCTTGCCCTTGACCCATTCGGTCACCAGGGACGAAGAGGCGATCGCCGAGCCGCAGCCGTAAGTCTTGAATTTGGCATCTTCGATCACGCCGTCGGCGCCGACCTTGATCTGCAATTTCATGACGTCGCCGCAAGCCGGGGCGCCGACCATGCCGGTGCCGACCGTGTCGTCGCCTTTTTCAAACGCGCCTACATTGCGCGGATTTTCGTAGTGATCGAGTACTTTTTCTGAGTAAGCCATGGTGATACTCCTTATCCTATTGTCCTAAATAATCTGCGGCAGTTTCTAGTGGGCTGCCCATTGAATCGAACTGATATCGATTCCCTCTTTATACATATCCCACAGCGGTGACAGCTCGCGCAGTTTCGACACCTTGGTCTTCAGCAGATTTATCGTGAAGTCGATTTCTTCTTCCGTGGTGAAGCGGCCTATGGTGAAACGTATCGAGCTGTGCGCCAGTTCATCGCTGCGGCCGAGGGCGCGCAAGACGTACGACGGTTCCAGGCTGGCCGAGGTGCAGGCCGAGCCGGACGAGACGGCAATATCCTTGATCGCCATGATCAGCGATTCGCCTTCGACATAGTTGAAGCTGACGTTCAGGTTATGCGGCACGCGGTGCTCCATGTCGCCGTTGACATAGGTTTCTTCGATTTCTTGCAAACCCTGCGCCAGGCGGTCGCGCATGGCGCGGATATGCGCCAGCTCTTCTGTCATTTCTTCCTTGGCCAGGCGGAACGCTTCGCCCATGCCGGCGATCTGGTGCGGTGGCAGGGTGCCGGAACGGAAGCCGCGCTCCTGGCCGCCGCCGTGCATCTGCGCTTCCAGGCGCACGCGCGGTTTGCGGCGGATGTACAGGGCGCCCACGCCTTTCGGGCCGTAAGATTTGTGCGCCGAGAATGATACCAGGTCGACCTTGGTGTTTTCCAGGTCGATCGCGACCTTGCCGGTCGCCTGTGCGGCGTCCGAGTGGAATACGATGCCTTTGGCGCGGCACAGTTCGCCGATCTCGACGATAGGCTGGATCACGCCGATTTCGTTGTTGACCCACATCACCGACACTAAAATCGTGTCGGGGCGGATCGCTGCCCTGACTTGCTCGACGGTGATTAAGCCATTGTCTTGCGGCTGCAGATAAGTCGCTTCGAAGCCCTGGCGCTCGAGTTCGCGCACGGTGTCGAGCACGGCCTTGTGCTCGGTCTTGACCGTGATGATGTGCTTGCCCTTGGCTTTGTAAAACTGCGCAGCGCCTTTCAGCGCCAGGTTATTGCTTTCGGTGGCGCCGGAAGTCCAGATAATTTCGCGCGGATCGGCATTCACCAGCGCCGCCACGTGGCCGCGCGCTTCTTCCACCGCAGCCTCCGCATCCCAGCCGTACATATGGCTGCGCGAAGCGGGGTTGCCGAAATGGGCGCGCAAAAACGGGATCATTTTGTCTGCGACGCGCGGATCGACCGGCGTGGTCGCCGAATAATCGAGATAGATAGGGAAGTGCGGTGCCTTCAGGGTATCCAGCAGACTTTTTTCCAGAGGGGCATTCATTCAAGACTCCAAATTATCGAGAGGCGGTATGGTCGGCATGCGCACGCTGGTGCATGACAACGACACTGTTATCCAGGGTTTTCTGTTTTTGCTGATTCACCAGATCCTGTAGCGAGACGGAATCCAGATAGTCGACCATTTTTGCATTCAGCGTGGCCCACAGGTCGTGCGTCATGCAATGGATGCCATTTTCATGATCGCTGCCGTGGCAATTGCCTTTTCCGCCGCATTGGGTGGCATCCAGCGGCTCGTCGACCGCGATGATGATATCGGCCACCGTCACATTTTGCGCCTTGCGGGCGAGATTGTACCCGCCGCCTGGGCCGCGCACCGATTCCACGATTTCATGGCGACGCAATTTGCCAAACAGTTGTTCCAGATAGGAAAGGGAAATGTCCTGGCGCTGGCTGATGCCGGCCAGGGTCACAGGTCCCTTATCCTGGCGCAGGGCCAGGTCTATCATTGCCGTGACGGCAAAACGTCCTTTGGTGGTGAGGCGCATAGAGGTACTCCACACAGTGAATTCTTAATGCCCTGAGTTGTTGAGCATTTTGATCAAGTATATCAAACTTGCTTGTCTCTGTCAGGAGCGCCTTTATTTGCCGGCCCGAAGGTAAGCCTTGCGTTCGGCTGTGTAATTCCACCACGGCAACGCGGGGGCGCCTTCCATAAAGCGCACGGCGGAAATGAATACGTCATAAACGCAGGGATCGTGTCTGGTCTTGGTCAGGCGGCACAATTCCTCATACATGCGATAGGGGTCTTGGCCGATTAGTTGCGCCGGCGTGTGGATGCCGAGCAGGCGCAGATCGGCGGCGCCGGCCTTGCCTATATTCGGTAAATCTTCCAGCTGGCGGATGGCTGCACGGTCTATCTGGAGTTTCATGGCGCAGGGAAGAGTGAGGGCGGTTGACAGTTTAGTTGGGCGGAGCGGCCGACGCAAATCGACCGCGTAAAAAAACCGCCAGCGACGTGGCGGTTTTCCTGGCTTGCAGACGGTCAGTCGGTATCAGATATCGAAGCTGATGCCCTGGGCCAGCGGCAAGGCGTTGCTGTAATTGACCGTATTGGTCGAGCGGCGCATATAGGCTTTCCAGGAATCGGAACCCGATTCGCGGCCGCCGCCGGTTTCTTTCTCGCCGCCGAACGCGCCGCCGATTTCTGCACCGGACGGGCCGATGTTGACGTTGGCGATGCCGCAGTCGCTGCCGCAATCGGACACAAATAATTCCGCTTCGCGGATGTCGGTGGTGAAGATGGAAGACGACAAGCCTTGCGGCACTTCGTTGTTCCAGGTAAGTGCCTGCTGCAGATCGCTGTAACGCACGATGTACATAATCGGTGCGAAAGTCTCATGATGCATGGAAGCGGTCTGGGTCGGCATTTCTACCAGCGAAGGATGCACGTAGTAAGCGTTTTCGCAACCAGCAACGGTGGCGCGTTCGCCGCCGAACACTACGCCGCCTTCCGCCTTGGCGGCGGCCAGCGCACTGTGCATCGCGTCAAACGCGGCGCTGTCGACCAGCGGGCCGACCAGGGTGGTTTTTTCGAGCGGATTGCCAACTGGCAGGCCGGCGTAGATTTTCTTCAGGCGCGGTACCAGTGTGTCGTAAATGCTGTCGTGCACGAACAGGCGGCGCAGCGTGGTGCAGCGCTGGCCGGCGGTGCCGACGGCGGAGAAGGTAATGCCGCGCACGGCCATTTCCAGATCGGCGCTAGGTGCGACGATCATAGCGTTGTTGCCGCCCAGTTCGAGGATGGTGCGGGTCAGGCGCTTGGCGCAAGCTTCGGCTACCTGGCGGCCCATGCGGGTGCTGCCGGTGGCGCTGACCAGCGCGACACGCTTGTCGTCCACCATCTGGGCGCCGGTCTCGCGGCCGCCGATGATCAGCTCGGCCAGGCCGGCCGGAGCGTCGGCGCTCACTGCATTGAAGCGGGCTACCGCTTTCATGAACAGGGCGTGGGTGGCGACGGCGGTCAGCGGCGTTTTTTCGGATGGTTTCCAGGTCACGCTATTGCCGCACACGAAAGCCAGCGCGGCATTCCAGGCCCAGACTGCGACCGGGAAGTTGAAAGCGGAAATCACGCCGACCACGCCGATCGGATGCCATTGTTCCATCATGCGATGGCCAGGACGCTCGGAAGCGATGGTCAGGCCGTACAACTGGCGCGACAGGCCGACCGCGAAATCGCAGATGTCGATCATTTCCTGAACTTCGCCCAGACCTTCTTGCAGGATCTTGCCGGCTTCCAGTGTGACCAGCTGACCGAGCGCCTGCTTGTGGGTGCGCAGTTCTTCGCCAAACAGGCGTACCAGCTCGCCGCGGCGCGGGGCCGGTACCTTGCGCCATTGCAGGTAAGCGGTGTGGGCGCGGTCTATGCGCGCCTTGACTTCGGCGGCGCTGTCGGCCTTCAGGGTAGCCATGGTCAGGCCGCTGATAGGAGAATTGCTGACGATGTCCTGGCCCTGGTAATCGCTCAGGTTGACGCCGAGTTCAGCCAGCAAGGCCTGAATGTTTGTGTTGTTCATGATGTCTCACTCACAGTGATAAATGGCGGCTTCGCTGCTTCCGTGTCGGAAAAGTGAGGCCGCCATTTGTATTGTTATTGGGGCGGTTTGCCCCTATAGCCCGCATTGTATTCCTTGCGGGCTAGTCTTGCTGATCTGCTTAAATTGCGTAGTACTTACCGAAGCGGTTAGCCAGGAAGTCGGACAAATTAGTCTGTTCCTGACGCACCAGGCCGTGTTGCGGCAATTTGCCGGACACTACCAGATCGACCATGGCGCAGATGCCGGAGGCGGTGGTCAGCTGGATCGCGGACAACAACTGGCCGTTGACTTCTTGTGCGTAGATTTTCTTGGCATAGGATTCCTGCTCCAGACGGCCGTCGCGCATACCGACTACGCTGACGAACACCAAGACCACGTCTTGCTTGGTCATAGGAATCGAGGTTTCCAGCACGTCTTTCAGGATAGGACGGCGTTCCAGTTTGCCCAGTTCCAGATCGCGTATCAGCATCTTGACGATATCGCGGTGACCAGGATAACGCACAGTCTTGTAGTTCAGATTCTGTACTTTGCCTTCCAGGCTTTCGCACAAAGTGCCCAGGCCGCCGGAAGTGTTGAAGGCTTCGTAGTCGATACCGTCCAGCGAGAAGTGTTCGATTTCTTCCAGCGCGGCAGTTTCGCGCAATTGGCCGTCGACGATCGCTTCGCAAGGATTGCAGTATTCGTTGATCAGACCGTCGGTGCTCCAGGTCAGGTTGTATTTCAGCGCATTGTTAGGGAAGGTCGGCAGGGCGCCGACGCGCATGCTGACATCGCGCAGGCTGGTGAAGCGCTTGGCGACGTCGTTCGCGACGATGGAAATGAAGCCCGGTGCCAGGCCGCACTGAGGCACGAATGCGCAATCGGCGCCCTCCGCCAATTGCTTGACGACACGTGTGCTTTCCACGTCTTCGGTCAGGTCGAAGTAATGCGAATTCGCTGCGCGTGCCGCGCCGGCGATGATAGGTGTCAGAAAATATGGGCAAGCCGACATGGTGACCTGGTGGCCGCGTATCAATTCGGTCACGGCGGCCTTGTCGCCCAGGTCGGCTTGTACGGTCGTGACATTAGGGAAGCCGGCCTGGGCTACATATTTCAGGCGCTCGATATCGCGGTCAGCCACGGTGATGAGGTAATCGCCGGTATGCGACAAGAGATTCAGGATAGCGTCGCCGATTTTGCCTGCGCCGAGCAGGATGAGTTTAGTTGCCATGGTTAGTCTCCAGGAATTTGTTGAAAAAAGTTTCTGAGTTAAGTCTAGACCCAAGTTTTGTCAGATAATAGCGTCTAAATTATCGTCATATTGTAACGATGCACGACAATTTGATTAACTATTACTGCAAATTGACATCATGAAACCTGATCTGGACGAAGTCGACAATAAAATCCTGGCGCTTTTGATGGATAACGCCCGTTTGCCGGTCACGACCATCGCCAAGCAGGTGAAGATTGCGCGCACCACGGTGATCGCCCGTATCGCCGCCCTGGAGAAGCGCGGCGTGATTGCCGGGTATGGCTTGAAATTGAATCAGGAAATGTACCAGCCGGCCGTGCGCGCCTATGTCGGCTTGTCGGTCGAGGCGCGCGATGCGGCCGGGTTGATTAAATATTTGCAGCAGTTGCCGGAAGCGGAGACCCTGTGCGCGGTCAGCGGGGCGATCGATTACATGCTGACCCTGCGCTGCGCCACTACGGAAATGCTGGACCGCTTACTGGATCAGATCGGCGCCCTGGACGGAGTCAGGCAAACCTCGACTTCCATCATCCTCAGCAAGCGTATCGATCGCGGCGCCTTGTAGTGCATCCGCCTCCCGTAACCGCTCCTGGTGCCTGAATATACTCCCCTCCAGTATGCTGCAAGGGCGCAATGTTTATACTGGCGACAAGGCGGTTTTTTTAAAAAGCAGGGGGAGTATCAGGAATTGCTGGGCGCCTTGATTTGCGCTTTCTTGTCGTAGGCGCCAGGTTTTCTGGCGGGTACGGTATCCGCGAAATGGGTATTGCTTTGTTGCAGGATTTGCAGATGCACCGACGCCCGGTCCACGCCGCTTCTGTCGAGCTGAACGGCAGCTTGCGCGGCGCTGGCCGCTGCGGCTTCCGGCGCCACCTTGTCTTGCTGGCCGGACGGCGCCGACATTGCGAGGCAAATCTGGCTCACGGTCGTGCCTAGCAATAGTGCCGAAGAGAGCAAACAGAAGCGGAGAGAGTTTTTAAACATGGTTGCCTGCTGATGTAAATGAATTGCGACAAACGATAAGGTCTTCTAGTATAAGGCTTTGTTGTGCAAATGAAATATTAAACGAGTAATTGCGCTTTTTTCTGCGCGCGTATCCTGGCTTGCTGTATTGCTTGCTCTTGCCTGTCCATCGCCGATTTTTCTTCCGCGCCCAGGCGTTTGGCGGTAACCAGTACGGTTTGCATAGCCTGGCCCGATTGCTGCATATCGTAAGCTATTTTTTGTTCTTGCGTCAGACGCTGGGCGGTGATGGTGACCGTCGCCATCTGATTTACGGCGGCAAGCTGCTTGCCTTGCTGGAAGGCTGCTGCGACAGCGCAGCCGGCGACGACGACAGCGAGGGATAAGACGGCGGTATTGAACTTATTGGCAGATTTCATTTTCATTCTCCGGTAGGTGCAATGCATGTTGCGATGTCAGCACTTTAGGCAGCTGCTCCCTGGCTTGCCAGCGGTATGCGACGAAATGCAAAAAGGCGGGGGTGGAAATCGGGAAACCGCACTTGAACGGTGCCTGAACGATTTCAGGAAAGCATTAAATGTTTACCATTCAGATGGATATCCGGAGTTGATATGGCGATACGGGGTGGGCGTTGGCTGGCAGGCGCGATGTTGGCCGCCACGCTGACGACGGCAATGGCGCAGTTGCAGCCTTGGGGCGACTATCCGCCTCTGCCCTCGGCAGCGACAGGAGAAAATGCAGGGCAGCAGCAAGACCATCAAGACCCCTATCGTATCCTGATGCAGCAGGACGATGTGCAAGTGCGTGCCTGGATGAAGAAACAGGCGGCGCTGGCCGATAGCGTATTGACCCACATTGCCGGGCGCAACGCCTTGCTGCAAAGCTTGTACGCCTTGCGCAGCGACGCTGCGACAGTGAGCGAACTGAGCGAAGTGCATGCATCGCAGTTTTATCTGAGCACCGATAGCGCAGGGGTGCAACGCCTGTTTGTGCGCAATGCCGCGACCGGCGGCGAGCGCATCTTGATGGCGACCGGCGCAGGTGAAAGCATCGCCTTTTTCACGCCGGCGCCCGATGCCAGCCTGGTTGCGGTCGCCGTCGTTAACACAGCGGCCGGCGGCGCACGCCGCCGCTTGCAGATCTTGCGCAGCAGCGACGGCAGCGCGCTCGACGACATGCCGGACGGTATCGATACGACCGCAAGCGGCGTCGCCTGGAAGCCCGATGCCAGCGCGCTTTACTTTCGCCGCAGCGCTGGTGCCGGCACCGGCAACGCGATCTGGCAACATGTACTGGGACAGGCGGCAAGCAAGGACCGGACCGTCATCGCTGCCGGCCTTAGCCCGCGGCTTAAATTGGCCGCGGCCGACATGCCGCAACTGCAGACGCAAAGCGGCTCGCCGTATGTACTGGCGGAAATCCGGCATGCCGGGACCCCTTGGATCAGCATCTATTTCGCCCGGCTGGCTGAGCTGAAAGGCGCGGCGACTTCCTGGCAGCGTCTGGCGGGTCCGGCGGACAAGGTGCGCGAAGTCAGGCTCGCTGCAGAACGGTTATTGTTGTTGTCGGAAAAAAAATCCGACCACGGCAGCGTGCTGAAGCTCGCTTTGAAACGGCCGCAACTGGCCGGCGCGCAAGAAATTGTCAAAGCCGGCGCCGATACCCTGCTGGCGCTGGCAGTCGCCCGCAATGCCGCCTATATCCATGCGACCGACGGCAATCTGAGTAAATTGCTGAAACTGGACATGGCGAGCGGTAAACAAGAGGAACTCGCCTTGCCGCTGGACGGCCGCATCAGCCGGCTGGACGCCGACGCCGGCGACGACGGCGCGCTGCTGGTGCTGGAGGCACTGAATGCGGCGCCGCTCGCTTACCGGGTACTGGCCGATGGGCAAATGCGCAATACCGAGCTATTGCGGCCGGCGCAAAGCGGCGTTCATCGTATTGCCAGCAAGCGCCTCACGCCGCCCGGCCAGCAAGGCGCGGCGCTGACCCTGATTTACCCGCAAGCTTTGGCGTCGGGCAGCTTACATGCGACTTTGCTGATCGCGCAACAAAAAAGCAGGACGGAAAAGCTGCCGCATTTCGATGCGTCCTGGCTGGCCTGGCTGGAGCGCGATGGCCTGATCGCGCTTGTTAGCTTGCCGGATCGCCCTGAAGGGCGTCAGCCTGACGCGGCGGCCGGTTTCATCGCCGCCGCCGATTACCTGGTCAAGGAGGGCTATACCTCGTCTAAAAAACTGCTGGCGCAGGAAGCCGGCCCGGGAGGGATGACGGTCGCGACCGCCGTCAGCCGCCGGCCGGAATTATTCGCGGCGGTGCAGATCACGGATGCGATGGCGGATGTCGCGCCGCCGGACGGCAAACGCAAGGCGCCGAAGCGTTCGGCAGCCGTGGCAAAGGAAGTGGAATATCCGGCCTTGCGCGCCGGCGTCCGCTATCCGGCGCTATTGCTGAGCGGCGCTACGGCGGAGCCGGGTCCTGCGGCGGCGGCATACGTCGCGCGTTTGCAGGCGGCCAGCGCCAGCAATAGCAAGCCGGTCTTGTTGCGCAGCGCGGCAGTGGGCGAGGACGCTGCGCTGAACGCTAAGGCCGATGCCTGGGCTTTTTTCTTATGGCAGGCCGGCGAGCCGGGGTTTTCCTGGCAGCCCTGAATAAGGCAAAATAGCCGCGCTTGCCTTGCTGCTCCAGTCCGGAGCGATGGCTCAGTTTGACGTTAGCAAGCGGCGTAGTTAACCGTGACCACGTGCACCGCCAGGCCGCCGAGCGAGGTTTCCTTGTACTTGGCTTGCATGTCGAAGCCGGTCTGGCGCATGGTTTCTATCACGTCGTCCAGGCTGACCTGGTGCGTGCCGTCGCTGCGCAAAGAGAGCGAGGCGGCGGTGATGGCCTTGACGGCGCCCATGCCGTTGCGTTCTATGCAAGGGATTTGCACCAGTCCGCCGATCGGGTCGCAAGTCATGCCGAGGTGGTGTTCTATGCCGATTTCAGCGGCCGATTCTATCTGTTCGTTAGTGCCGCCCAAGGCGGCAGTCAGGCCGGCGGCAGCCATGGCGCAAGCGACGCCGACTTCGCCCTGGCAGCCGATCTCGGCGCCGGAAATCGAGGCGTTTTTCTTGCACAGCATGCCGATCGCGGACGCTACCAGCAGGAAGTTGCGTATCCCCAGTTCCGGGGCGCTCGGTTTGCAATCCTCGGCGTAATAGCGCAACACGGCCGGGATGATGCCGGCCGCGCCGTTGGTCGGCGCCGTCACTACGCGGCCGCCGGCGGCGTTTTCTTCGTTGACCGCCATCGCATACAGGCTGACCTTGTGCATGCCGTCATGCGGCAGGACGTCGGTGCTTTCGTTTGCGGCGCGCCACAGCTTGGCGGCGCGTCGCTTGACGTGCAGGCCGCCCGGCAATTCGCCGGAAATCTGCAGGCCGCGCGCGATGCAGCCTTTCATCACGGTCCAGATTTTATCGAGGCCGGCGTCCAGTTCTTCGTCGCTGGCATAGACATTTTCGTTGGCGCGCAGCATGGCGGCGATAGACAGCCCGCTACGGCGGCCGTGCGCCAGCAATTCCGCCATGGTGGCGAACGGGTAGGGCAGCGGCTGCTGGCCGGCGTCTGCCGTAACTCCTTGCTGCAATTCCTGGGCGGAATAGATGAAGCCGCCGCCGGTAGAATAAAACACTTTTTCTTCCAGGCTGCCGTCTTTGCGGGTCAGCGTGAAGCGCATGCCGTTCGGATGGCCGGGCAAGACTTCTTGCTTGTGCCAGTGGATGTCGACTGTGCTGTCGAATTTCACAGGATATTCGCCCAATAAGGCGAGTTCGCCGCAGGCGGCCAGGCGGGCCAGCTTTTCATCGACGTTGTCGGGGACCAGGTCTTGCGGCGTTTCGCCCATTAGACCTAGCATGACAGCCTTGTCGGTGGCGTGACCGTGGCCGGTCAGCGCCAGCGAACCGTACAGCGCGACTTCCACCTTGCTGGCTTTGAATAACTCCGGACATTCGAGCAAAAAACGGCGCGCCGCCAGCATCGGCCCCACCGTATGGGAACTCGATGGACCCACGCCTATCTTGAATAAGTCGAATACACGCATGTCCATCTGTTACCTCATTTGTCTCGGTTGTTTTATGCAGCCTTGTGCAATTCCTTGGGCGTGACTTGAATGTTTTTTAACATGTCTTGCACCATTTGCTGCAGGCCGACTTCCGGCTGCCAGCCCCAGTCCTTGCGGGCCTGGGCGTCGTCCAGGCTCTGCGGCCAGGTAGCGGCGATAGCCTGACGGCTGTCCGGCGCGTAGTGTATGTCAAAGCCGGGCAAATTTTGTTTGATTGCAGTGGCCAATTCCCGCGGATTAAAGCTTACACCGGCCACATTGTAGGAAGAACGGATAGAAAGTTCGGCCGCCGGCGCATCCATCAGCGAAATCGTGGCGCGGATCGCATCGGGCATGTAAATCATCGGCAACGTGGTCTCTTCTTCCAGGAAGCACGGATAGCACTCGCCGCGCAACGCCGCATGGAAAATCGCGATTGCATAGTCGGTGGTGCCGCCGCCCGGTGGCGATTTGTAGCTGATGATGCCGGGGTAGCGGATGCTGCGCACATCGACGCCGTATTTCTGGAAATAGTATTCGCACAGACGCTCGCCGGCCAGTTTGCTGATGCCGTAGATCGTGCTCGGGTCCATCACCGTGTATTGCGGCGTATTCACCGCCGGCGTGTTCGGGCCGAAGGCGGCGATCGAGGACGGCCAGAATACTTTCAGCGGCTGGCCGGCTGCGCCGCGGATGCGCGCCAGTTCCAGGATATTCAGCAAGCCATCCATGTTCAGGGTCCAGGCCTTCAAGGGCGCTTGCTCGCCGGTGGCCGACAACAGTGCCGCCAGTTGGTACACCTGGGTGATCTGGTATTGCCCGACCACGTCGGCCAGGCGTTGTGCATTCAGCACATCGATCACTTCATACACTTGCGCGCCGTACAGGCTGGCCGGGCTGATGTCGGCCGCCACTACATTCGCGGCGCCATGCTGTATTGCCAGCGCTTCTACCAGTTCGCTGCCGATCTGGCCGTTAGCACCTATGACTAAAATACGTTCCATGCTCATTTTCCTTATTTAATCAGCTTACTTAATTAAGCCAAGTTCGCGGCCGGCTTGCGCAAAGGCAGCCAGGGCGGTGTTCAGTTGTTCTATGCTGTGTGCGGCCGACAGCTGCACGCGTACGCGCGCCTGGCCCATAGGCACCACCGGATAAAAGAAGCCGGTGACCAGCACGCCCAGTTCATACAGGCGCGCGGCAAATTTCTGCGCCACCGGCGCATCGAACAGCATCACCGGCACTACCGGATGGGTGCCCGGCTTGATGGTGAAGCCGAGCGCGGCGATTTCGCGGCGGAAGTGCGCGGTGTTCGCATGCAGGCGGTCGCGCAATTCGGTGGAAGCGGCCAGACGCTGCAACACCGACAGCGAGGCGCCGGCGATAGAAGGCGCCAGCGTGTTGGAGAACAGGTAAGGGCGCGATTTCTGGCGCAGCGTGTCTATCACTTCCTTGCGTCCGGCGGTAAAGCCGCCCATCGCGCCGCCCAGGGCCTTGCCCAGCGTGCCGGTGATGATGTCGATGCGACCGATTACATTGTGGTGTTCGTGCGTGCCGCGCCCGGTCGCGCCCATGAAGCCGGAGGCGTGGCATTCATCGATCATCACCAGCGCATCGTATTGGTCGGCCAGTGCGCAGATCTTGTCGAGCTGGGCGATGGTGCCGTCCATAGAGAACACGCCGTCGGTGACGATGATGCGGTGGCGCTTACCGGCCGCCGCTTGCAATTGTGTTTCCAGGTCGGCCATGTCGTTGTGCGCATAGCGATAGCGCGCCGCCTTGCACAGGCGGATGCCGTCGATGATGGAGGCGTGGTTCAAGGCATCGGAAATGATGGCGTCGTTTTCATCGAACAGCGGTTCGAACACGCCGCCGTTGGCGTCGAAAGCGGCCGCATACAGGATGCAGTCTTCGGTGCCGAGGAAGTCGGCCAGCGCTTTTTCCAGTTGCTTGTGCACAGTCTGGGTGCCGCAGATGAAACGCACCGAAGACAGGCCGTAGCCGAATTTTTCGGTGGCGGCAATAGCCGCTTGCACCATCGATTCGTCGCCGGACAAGCCCAGATAATTATTTGCGCACAGGTTGATCAGCTGGCGGCCATCGTCGCAAGTCACGACCGCGCCCTGGCGCGAAGCGATCACGCGTTCCGGTTTGTACAGGCCTTGCTCACGCAGGCCGTCCAGTTTGCCGGCTAGATCGCTGATGAAATGTTGTCTGGAAGTCGTCTGGCTCATAGATGTCTCCGTATTAGTCTTCGCATTAATTGGAAAGGCAGCGTCTGCTGTTACACTGCTGCTAAAAACAAATTCCTAAATATTTGAATAATTCGATATTTAGAACTAAATTTCGATATATCGAATATTAGACGGACTTATTTAACAGCGCAATAGCTAATATGAAAAAAGTGCTACCCAATACACCGCCCGAAGTCGGCGCCACTTTACAAAGAATGCGCCTGGAGCGCGGCTTGACGCTGGAAGACTTGTCGCGCACCGCCGGCGTCTCGAAATCGATGTTGTCGCAGATAGAGCGCGAAAAAGCCAACCCGACCATCGCCGTGGCCTGGCGGCTGGCGAATGCCTTGGGGGTGGGCATGGCCGAGTTGCTGTCGTCCGAAGTGCGCCAACAAGACCCGATACGCATGCTGGAAGCGCATGAAACCCCGACCCTGCCGGGCGAGCACGCCGGCTATGTGTTGCGCATCCTGGGGCCGATGGAGTTGGCCGGAAAATACGAATGGTATGAACTGAGCCTGGCGCCGGGCGGCGCGCTGGTCTCGAATTCGCACGACCCCGGCGCCACCGAACACCTGACCCTGTTGCAGGGCAGCGTGGAGGTGGAGGTGGATGGCTTGCGGAAAAAGCTGAAAACCGGCGGCACCGCCCGTTATGAGGCCGACAAAAATCATGCGATACGCAATATCGGCAAGACTGAAGCCAAGGCGCTGATGGTGGTGATACACCGCTGATTTTGGCCTGTCTACAGACCATCATTGGCGGATAGTGCTGTCCGACTAAGGCAATATTGTCATGTCCGGAGTAAAACGAATTGGAGAATTTGTTTGAAATTATGCATACACGCTGGCAAAAAATCACAGACGGCGCTTATGCATTAATTTTCAGCACCGACAGCAAGCGCACCACACGTATCGCGCGCTGGATGATGACGGCCGCGGTGTATGCGATTTGCCTGCTGATCAGCGTGTATGCCGAACAGCGCGGCATGACGCAGCGCACGGCGGCCCGGGTGTTATGGGCGTATATAGTGCTGGGCATGAGTTCGCTTTATTTCTTCTTGCGCAGCGGTCTTTCCGAGCGCACCCAGGATCCTTCGCTGGCGTTTGAGCAAAGCCTGTTTGCCGTCATCGCCATACTTATTTCTTATTTCACCTTCAGTGAAGTTCGCGGTGTCATTCTGATCCTGTTGCCGCTGGTCCTGGTGTTTGGCATGCTTTCGCTGAGACCCGCGCAGACCACCTGGCTGAGCCTGGTCGCCATCAGCATCCTTGGTCTGTCGATGGTGCTGATGTCGGCAAAATTTCCGCAGCGCTTTCCGGCGCATCTGGAAGCGATTTCCTTCCTGATGCTGGGTTCGGTCTTGTTGATGATGTCCTGGATCGCCAAACGGATCGACAACCTGCGCCAGCGTCTGCGCGAACAGCGGGCTGCCCTGGAGCAAGCGTTGGAGCGCGTGCACGATCTGGCCGTGCGCGATGAACTGACGACGCTGTTCAACCGTCGCTACATGCAACAGGCGCTGGCCAACTCGCACAAGCAATATCTGAGAAATGGCAGGGTGTTTTGCATCGCCATGATAGATATAGACAATTTCAAACAAATTAACGATACCTGCGGGCATCAGGCCGGCGATGAAGTGCTGAGCGGATTTGCGTCGCACGCGCAAGACGCCTTGCGCGAAACCGACATACTGGGGCGCTGGGGCGGGGAAGAATTCTTACTGATTTTCCCCGAGACCGGCGTGCTGCAGGCGCTTGCCGTGCTTGGGCGCTTGCATGCATGCATAGGGCAAATCGCGTTGTCGGCCACGGCGCCCGAGTTGCGTATCAGCTTCTCGGCAGGATTGATACAAAACGAGGCTGCCATGGAATCGCAAGGTCTGTTGGAATGCGTCGACGCCGCACTGTATCAGGCCAAGAACAAGGGCAGGAACCGCACTGTGGTCTGGCGCGCGGAAAATATTTAGCGGAAACCAGGCTGCTTTCTGCGGAAGGGATGGGGCTTTCCGCCTTCGGAGCGAATATAATGTGGAAAACGATTTCTCCACATCACTATTCCACGTCATGCACTACGTCTCGACCCGCGGCCACGCCGCGCAGCAAAATTTTTCCGAAATCCTGTTGGGCGGCCTGGCTCCCGATGGCGGCCTGTACCTGCCGCAAAGCTATCCGCAAGTCACAGGCGCCGAGCTGGACGCCTGGCGCAAGCTGAGCTATGCCGGGCTGGCGCTGGAAGTGTTGAAGAAATTCGCGACCGATATTCCGGCCGCCGACCTGCAGGCGCTGACCGCGAAGACTTACACTGCGGACGTTTACCGCAATACGCGCAAACAGGAAGATGCGGCGCAGATCACCCCTTTGCGCGTGCTGCAGGATAAGGGCGGCCGCAAGCTGATCCTGCAAGCCTTGTCGAATGGGCCTACGCTGGCCTTCAAGGATATGGCGATGCAATTGCTCGGCAACCTGTTTGAATACACGCTGGACAAGCGGCATGCCGAGCTGAATATTTTCGGCGCGACGTCCGGCGATACCGGCAGCGCCGCAGAATATGCGATGCGCGGCAAGCGCGGCATCCGCGTCTTCATGCTGTCGCCGCACAAGAAGATGAGCGCCTTCCAGACCGCCCAGATGTTCAGCCTGCAAGACACTAACATTTTCAATATCGCGGTGGAAGGCGTGTTCGACGATTGCCAGGATATGGTGAAAGCCGTCTCGAACGATCTGGAATTCAAGCAGCGCCAGAAAATCGGCACCGTGAAT
This sequence comes from Burkholderiales bacterium, assembly GCA_016196925.1. GTDB lineage: Bacteria > Pseudomonadota > Gammaproteobacteria > Burkholderiales > Burkholderiaceae_D > Undibacterium. The sequence continues at coordinate 27,247 of JACPWS010000011.1, forward strand.
TCCATCAACTGGGCGCGCGTGGTGGCCCAGGTCGTGTACTACTTCCGCGGCTACCTGAGCGCCACCGGCAACAACGAGCAGCAAGTCTCGTTCACCGTCCCGTCCGGCAATTTCGGCAATATCTGCGCCGGCCACATCGCCCGCATGATGGGCCTGCCTATCGCGCAACTGGTGGTGGCCACCAATGAAAACGACGTGCTCGATGAATTCTTCCGCACCGGCGTGTACCGGGTGCGCAAGTCGGCCGAGACCTGGCACACTACCAGCCCGTCCATGGACATCTCCAAAGCTTCGAATTTCGAACGCTTCATCTACGACTTGCTGGACGGCGACAGCGCCCGGGTGGCGGCCTTGTTCAGGAAAGTCGAAACTGCAGGCGGCTTCGACCTGTCCGGCGGCCCCGGCAGCGACGGCGACGAATTCGCCAAGGTCGCGCGCTTCGGTTTCGTCTCGGGCAAATCGGTGCATGCCGATAGACTCAACACCATCCGCCAGGTCAAACAAGACTACGGCATCACGGTCGATACCCACACCGCCGATGGCGTCAAGGTCGCACTCGAGCATTTGCAAGAGGGCGTACCGATGATCGTGCTGGAAACCGCCTTGCCGGCCAAGTTCAATGAAACGATACGCGAAGCGCTGGGGCGCGACGCCGAGCGTCCGGCCGGCTTCGAAAACATAGAAGCGCTACCGCAGCGCTTTGAAGTGATGAATGCCGATGTGGCAAAGATGAAAGCGTATATCGCGGCGCATACCGGCCTGTAATCCGGCGCGCTCCGCATGCGCAGACCAAAAAAACGCATCGCAGTAAGCATGCGGCTTTCCAGTCAAAATCGGGCTGGGAAGCCCGTATTTATTGTGTATACCGTTCAGCCTGCCGCAATCTGAAAGCCGTCATCCCAGCGCGCTTTAAGCTGCGATCCAGTGGCTTTCCTCAATCAACGGGCATGGCCATGACATTATTCTCATGGCGTTCGCCGTCCAGCTCAACATAATCCGTTTATGCGGGCCGGCGCGCAAAAACAGGCCAGGGGCGCATGGGCAGGGCGCCCCTGGTTCATGTTTTCTTATTCGCCGCTTGTTGCAACTCTTTAAAAATCCACTCTTCCAGCAAGTCTTGGCCTGCGGCGTTGGTTTTCTCGTCCGCCGCAATTAATTTGCCATCTTTGCCGAAGATTAAAATGCAAGGCGCCATGTAGATTTTCCACCGATAATCTCTGATGGCTTTGCTGTAGCCGTTATTGCCCGGGCTGATATGTACCTTGCGTATCGCCACATCGGGCCGCACACGAAGGAAGTCGGCAATATTCTGATCGAGTTGATGGCAGCCGGAACAATTTTCGTCGTGAAAATACACGACCGTCAACACACCGGGTTCGGCCAATTGTTTCGGCGTCGTGGGTAGTTGATCCGGATTGGCGTCGACGAAGCGGTTGCCGGTCTGGGCTTCGGTATAGCTGGTGACGGGAATCATCAAGATATCCAAATCCGATTTTTTGATGGCTAAAAAACAGACGGCGAGGCCGAGTGCGATAAAGACCAATACGTGTTTCATTTTGCTATTTTTTTAAGTTTGCGGCGATGCCAGAACAGGCCGGCCGCGTAAGCTATTCCGAAAAGTATCAGGATGCCGATCAACACCTGTTCTCGCGTCAGCGACATCGTCAGCCGCTCGTAGAAGCTCAGCATAGGCGAAAAATACGCACCGGTCGCGTCGAGGTAATAGAAGAACGTGGGCGTACTGTCTTCACCTCTGGCGGCTTTGATCATCTCGTCAATTGCAGCCTCTATCGCTTCGGCGTGCTTTTCTTTTTCGAATAAGGGCAGGATGGTTCGGCGGACGATGCGGGCGATCTTGACGTCGGGCAGGGCGCCGGCGATGCCCGCACCGGTAGATATCCAAAATTGACCGTCTTGCCTGACCAGGAACAGGACGCCATTTCCCTGCCCGTTATTGCCGATATCCCATTTGTTCCAGACCTGGATCGCATAATCCCGTGCCTCCAGTTGGCCGGTTGATGGCACCGACAGGAAGACGATTTGCGTACCGTTTTGATGCTCTAAAGATTGCAGCTTCTTCGTAATTTCCAGCGATTTTGAAAGCGTTAACACGCCGAGGTAGTCGTTGACTAACTGGTATTTATCGGGGATGGGGAAAGCGATTTTTGATAACACCACCTCGTTGTCTGACGAAAGGGCGGAAGCTCCCGTGCAAATTAACCAGAATGCCAGCCCCCAAAACAATCGGCCTATCATTTCAATTCTATATTGGGGGAATGTTTGATCGCCGTTTCATTTTCTACCGCGAATTTTGGCCTGGCCTTGTAGCCCGCTTGCGCCGCAATCAAGTTGGTAGGGAAGCGGCGTATCGTGAAATTGTAATCAGCCACGGCCTCAATATAGCGCTGACGCGAATAAGTGATACGGTTCTCCGTCCCTTCCAGCTGCACCATCAGATCGAGGTATAACTCGCTCGCCTTCAGTTCGGGGTAATTCTCCGCCACCATCAGCAAACGTGAAAGAGGAATGGATAATTGTCTTTGGGCCTGTAAAAACTGCTCCAGTGCGCGCGGGTCTTTGTTGTTTTCTATGGAGGTGGGAAGCGTCGCCAGTTTGTTTCTCGCCGCAGCGATTTCACCAAACAATGTCGTTTCGTGCGCGGCGTAAGACTTGACGACGCTCACCAGATTCGGGACCAGATCGGCGCGGCGCGTGTATTGATTCAGTACGTGACTCCACTCGGCATCGACGCGCTCGTCGTTGGCCTGCAAAGTATTGTATTGACTGATGGCGTACCAGGCGGAGAACGCAAGCCCAGCGAGTATGAAAACCAGTATGGCCGGCAGCCATTTGGCGCTAGCCGACTTTTGTTCACCAAACGCCGGTGCGGGCGCGGTTGCGGATTTTTGAGAAAAAAGATCAGTCATTTCGGTCTGGATGAGATTCGTCAATAGTAGAAAACCTGAGGCAAGAAAAAACAGTTGCGGCTGTCGCATGGCGCGTAACTGGGGCGTCCGCCTTTGTCGTTAAATGCCGGCGTGTTTCGTCCAATTGCAAGGCCTGTGGAAGTATCCACGACCTGTCATCGGTAGTCAAACGCCAACTAAGGCGCATAGTCGGCTGCGGTCATGCCAGTACACGGATTCGTGCTGTCAATGCGACCGATTCCGGACCTCGGCAACTATCCTTATTTATCTGCCGTCAAGCCGCAGCCGGTGCGGATACGGGAGAGTAGTGCCGGGGCGATCAGTTTATGTAGCGGCGTTACCGGGAGCATGTACGCTCGCCCCAGGAAATTGTGGACATGTACGACGGTGCTGACCGCAATCGACTGAACGCCGCTTGGGGTAGCGGGGTGGCGATAGACGGAAAGTACAACATCCAGATGTTGGTCGCTATCTCCGACCAGCAGCTCGTTATCGCTATTGGAAATGAGGGTGAACATACCGACCCGGTCGCCCGCCGTGTAAGCCGACTCTGGTTTTGCGCCGCTTATCTCGCCGAGTCCGCCGAGGTCTTTTAGCCCGACCAGCCGGACGGTGCTGTTCCGCAGCGCCACGAGCGCAGGCCAAAAAACACACCGCGTTAAGCATGCGGCTTTCCGGCGAAAATCGGGCTGGGAAGCCTGTGCATATTGCGGATGTGGTTTAGCTAAGCCGCAATTTAAAAGTCGTCATCCCAGCGTGCTTTAAGCTGGGATCCAGCGGCTTTCCTCAATTCGTCGGCCTGGCCATGACATCGTTCTCATGGCGCTCACCATCCAGCACAAAATAAGCGGTGCCGCATTTGCTGTAGCCTTGCTTGCGGTAAAACGCAATGGCGCGCGCATTTTGGTTATTGGTCGTCAACCACAGCGCGCCGTTGCCGCAACGCTGGCGCGCAGCCTCGGCGCAGTCCTGCAGCAAGCGCGAACCCACGCCGCGGCCGGCGAAATGGGCTTGCACATACAGCGTCGCCAGCTCGGTCGCGGCCTGCGGCGCAGCGGCCTGCGGCGTGTCGAAGGCCAGTACTGCGTAGGCGATCAGATGCCGGTCCGATTCCGCGACCAGCAGCAGCTTATCCGGCGCGGCGATCAATTGCCGGAATTTTTCCGGCGTGAATTCTGTCAGCACATAGACGGAAATCGCATCGCGGATTCCTTCTTTGGCATAGGTGTGCAGCCAGACTTGCAGGGCCAGGGCGGCCAGGTTGTTGGCGTCTTTTGCTTGGGCGGGGCGGATCAGCATTTTTGGCATAGATTGGGTAGGGTTTGAATCGGTGCGCCAAATCCGCGAGTGTTCGCGGCGCTTAGCCGCTATTCCGCAAGACCCGGCACGGCCGGAGTGCCGTCAGGCCAACACCCGCCTTACCCCTTCACTCAGCCTCGCCCCAAACACGTTCACCAGCAAGCCGCCCATCACGATCGCGGCCCCGAGTATCTGGCGCGGCTGCAGGGCTTCGCCGAGCAAGATCCAGGCGGCGCTCAGGCCGACTACCGGCACCAGCAAGGTCAGCGGCGCCACCATGTGGGTCGGCAGGCTGGACAGCAGGCGGCCCCACAGGGTGTAGCCTATCAGGGTGGCGGCCACGGCCAGGTATACCACGGTCAGGATCGACGATAAGGACAGGTGCGTCAGGCTGTGGGTGATGGTAGCGGCGCCTTCGAAAACCAGCGACAGCAGCAAGAACGGGACGATGGGGATCAGCGCGCTCCAGGACACCAGGCTGAGCACGGCGGTCGGGCCTATCTTCTTGTTGATGACATTGCCGCTGGCCCAGGATAGCGCGGCGCACAGCGTCAGCGCAAAACCCAGTACGGTGACCTGGCTGGCGGAATTGGCCAGGCTGGCGCTGCCCAGTAATAGCAGTCCGATGCTGGCGATCAGCATGCCGAGCAGATTGCTGGCGCGCAGCTGGTCGCCGAACACCAGGGCCGATAAGCCGACCGTGAAGAAAGCCTGCGCCTGCAGCACCAATGACGCCAGCCCGGCCGGCATGCCGACCGCCATCGCGGAAAACAAAAACGCGAATTGGCCGAGACTGATGCTCAGCGCATACGCCAGCAGCAGCTTTAGCGGCACCTTGGGGCGCGGCAGAAACAGGATGGCCGGAAACGCCACCAGCATAAAACGCAGCGCGCCCAGCAAGAACGGCGGCACGCCTTTCAGTCCGATCTTGATCACCACGAAATTCATACCCCATAAAAAGATCACGATCAGGGCGGTGGCGAGGTGGCGCGGGCTAAAGACTGGTTTCGACATAGAGGGGCGTGGGTAGCGATGTGGATAGCGTCAAGTTTTTTCCCGGGCGCGCAGGTGCTGGCCCCGGTGCATGAGTAATTGCCTGAAAGGATAGACAGCATAACAGCCGGCGCGGATCGCTGCAGGCGCTCCCATGAGCGCGGGCGCGCGGCGTTAATCGGATGCTGCACTGGACTGTGTCAGGAGCTGCCGCGGGGGAGGCAGTTGCGGCAAATCTTCATAACCGAACCAATACGGGATCGCACGCAAGTCGAGCAGCAAGCCGCCCTCGGCCGGCGCCTGACTCAGGCGCGCGATATCGGCCTCGCTCAGCGGCACGATTTTGGCTGCGTCGCGGCTGCGGCTGAACACGCCGTGGCGCCATTGATAGACTTCGTCGACTTTCTCGGCATAAGTGTAGGAGTGGCGATGGTCGTTGTAATAGTCGCTGAAACGGCCGCGTCCCAGATAAATGGCATTGGAGCCTTCGTAGCCGGTTTTTTGGGCGCTGAGGGGATCGGTGTTGCGCAGATAAACCCAGTCGCCCGGCACGAAATTGCCAGCGGCGACGCCGGAATTGAGGCGCAATAGCTTGCCGGGGACATCGCGCGTGGCGGCGTCGAAATCGCTCTCGAAGTCCCACATCGCGGGCGGCTCGACCCCTACCAGAGGTTCGGCGTCGTGCAGCAGGCGGCTGCGTACCAGGGCGGTTTTGGGACTGTCTTTTCTGACGCGAACGTAGTAATCGAGCACCGCGTGCGCATACACGAGTTTGGCCGCCGTATAGCAGCCTATGCGGTAACGGTCTTGATGGAGGAAGGCGTCCAGCAAGGCGCGCCGCAAAGGCACCGTGGCCAGCGGTGTGCCTCTATCCCACATTTGTCGGTTCCAGTAGGCGAGCTCGCCGTCGGGCCAGACCCAGGATAATTCTTCGCTCCAGGCGACGATATTCTGGCGTAGCCCGACCTGCTCGCGCAAGGCGGCTACCGTGCAGGCCGCGCCATGCAAGCGGGTCAGACGGCCCGGCTGGAGCAGGGCCAGAAGGATTTCTTTTTTGGCTACCGTACGCACGGCGCGGGTCTTGCCGTTTTTCAGCGGTAAGCGCAAGGATTCGTCGGGGATGCGGTATTGCCGCTGCAGCTCCAGGGTGCCGTCCGCCGCGCTATTCAGGGTGTAGCCGAGCGTGCCGTCGGCCGTGCCGGTCTGCGTCACCAGCTGCCGTTCTACGCCCAGTTCGCGCAGGTAAGCTGTCATCGCGCGCCGCAGCTGCAGGCTTTGCTGCGGGGCGCAAGCGAACACGATGCCGCCGGCGGCGCCGGCAGCGTCGCTGCTGACCGCGCACAGCAATGCCAGCACGAGAGGGGTGCTTGCATGGATCAGGTTCGGCATGTCTGGCCCTGTGAAAACGTGAGCGTCTGCCGCTCCGGGGAAACGGAAGGGGCTGAAAGCATTTTAGGCGATGGCGCGCATTTCTCCAGTCGCAAAAATGCGAACTAGAATACAACTACGCTGACTTTCCTGGCAGGCCACATCGTGCCTAAGATACTCTGGGTGTTGTCGCCCCTGATGCTGTACGCCGCTTATCTGGCCTGGCAGACCTGGCGCGGCCGGGCGCCTTCGCGCCTGGGCTTGAATATACAAACCAGCCTGTTGTTAATCGCCTATCTGCTGGGCACCGCCAGCCTGGGCGTGTTCTGGGTCGCCAATCAGCAATTGCCGGTATTCGACTGGCATTATCTGTTCGGTTATTGCACCTTGCTGCTGGTGGCTATCCATCTGTTTTTCAACTTGCCCATGGTCTTGCAATGGTTGCGGCGCGGCCCGCAGCGCCGGACACCAGCCGGGTCGGGGGCGCTGACGCTGGGCAAGGCCCTGGGCCTGGTCGCCGTGCTGGCGGGCGTGTTCTGGCTCGGTACGCGCCATGGCGTCAATCAGCTGAGTTTCGTCTGGGGCGCCGGCGGCGACGCGGTGGCGGGGACGGCGGAGGCGGTGATACGCTATCACGAGTTTTCTTCCGAGTCGCGCGGCGGCGTATTCCGCCGCGCGCAAGGGGTGGAGTGGGGCGTGGCGCCGCCCGAATTCAAGCATTATCCGGCCGCGCCCGGCATCGCACTGGAAAAAGCCAATACGAATCAGCGCAGCCTGGGCGCGGCCCTGCGCGCGCCATGGCCGCGTAGCGAGCGGCTGAGTCTGGCTGAGCTCGGCGAACTGCTGCATCTGGCTTCCGGCGTCACCGCCAGGCGCGGCGGCAACAGCTACCGCGCCGCGCCGTCTTCCGGCGCCCTGTTTCCCAGCGAACTGTATCTGCTGGTGCGCAGCGTGCAAGGCTTGACGCCGGGGCTGTATCACTACGATCCCGAACGGCACAGGCTGGAGCTGATCGCCGTCGATGCCGCCAGCTCCGCCGGCTTTGGCGCGGCTGAGGATGCCGATGTGCTGGTCTTGCTGACGGCCGTGTTCCGCCGCACCGGCTACAAATACCGCGACCGCGCTTATCGTTACGCGGTGGCCGATGCCGGTCACTTGCTGGAAAACCTGCGTCTGGCGGCGCATGCGGCCGGCATGCGAGCGCGCCTGTTAAGCCGCTTCGACGAAGCGCAGGCGGCCAGTGCTTTGGGCGTCGATGGCGTACAAGAAGGCGTGCTGGCGATCATGGATTTGCGGCCGGCCGGCGGCGCGCCGGCCGCAGCGGCCCAGCCCGGCCTCTATCTGGCGCCGCCGGCGCCGCGCGCGGCAGACGCTCAGGCGCTGGGCGTGACCGGCATGGCGCAGCAAGCGACTTCCCTGCGCTTGCTGGCGCCGCCCGCCGGGAGCGGCGGCCTCGCCTTGCCGCCGCCGGCCGCGGCCGGCCAAAACTTGTATCGCACCATCGTCAGTCGGCGCAGCCAGCGCCGCTATGCGGCCGCGAGCGTGCCGTTGGCGACGCTGGCGTCCATCCTGGCCGATCTGCGGCAGGCGCCGCAATTGTCGGAGGCGATTCAGGTCCATCTGGTGGTGAGCCGCGTCGCCGGCCTGGCGCCCGGCGTGTATCGCTATCTGGGCGACCATAGCCTGGCGCTGGTGCGCGCCGGCGAGTTTGCCGCCGCAGCGCAGTCGGCCGCCTTGTCGCAGGATGTGATAGGCGGGGCGGCCGTGGTGCTGGTGTTGGCGGCCGCGCGCCAGCCCATGCTGGCCGACGGTGCGCGCGGTTACCGCCACGCCTATCTGGAAGCCGGCATGGTGAGCGAACGCTGGTTGCTGGGCGCGGTCGCGCGCGGCTTGGCGGCATGCCCGGTAGGCGCGTTTTACGATGACGAAGCGGCGGTGCTGATAGGCGTGGACAGCAAGCGGCACTGGGTCTTGCATTTCGCGGCGCTGGGCTGGCCGGCCGGGAAATAGGGCAGGCAGCACCGCGCTCGGCCGCTGAGCCCCACAATTGCCGTGTTTTTAGGCTTTTATGGGGGAGTATGCGATAAAAATGCCTTGTTGTCAGCGATTTTAAAGGCGTTGAAAATATACTCCATCCCAGTATGCTAGGGCGCTTTTAAGCCGGCCGGCCGGCGCTCCGAGCCGGAATCAGCAAGCCGGGGTGCTGGGCGGCCAGCGCTTGCCAGGCGGCAAAGCCTCCGCGCAAAGGGTAAGCCTGGCTATAGCCTAGGCCCTGCAACTGGTGCGCCACGAGCACCGCGCCGGCATCTTGCGGGCAGGCGCAGATCGTCACGATCGGGTAATCCTTGGCTACATCGGGCAGCGACAGGGCGATGCTCTGATAGTCGCTCAGATGGGCTTGCGGAATGCGCCCGCTCTCGGCCACCAGGCTGGCGCCGCGCAGATCGATGAGGTAGGGCGGACGCGGGCCGGCCAGCGCCGCCAGCACTTCTTCGGTGCCGACGTGAGGCATGGCGGCCATGCGCTCGAAACGATGTTTGCGCCAGAGTTTCCAGCCCATCCAGACGGCGATCAGCGCCAGCACGATCGCCGCCAGCCGTACCCCGTGTTGCGCCAGCAAGGCCAGCGCCTGTTCTATCTGCGCTTGCAGCGCGTAACCGGCCAGCAAGGCGATGCCGGACCACAGGGCGGCGCCGATGGCAGAAGCGAGAAAAAACGAGGTGCGCGGCATGCCCAGCGCGCCGGCCACCGGCGGCGCCACGGTAGAAAAGCCGGGGATGAATTTGCCGAGCACCAGCGACCACACACCCCATCGGTTGAAGCGCGCCTCGGTCTGGTTGACGCAAGATCTGGGATTGATCGACAGCTTGCACAGCAGCGACAGCACGCGGTAACCGAAGCTGCGCCCGGCCTGATACCAGGCCCAGTCAGCCAGCAACGAAGCAATCACCGCCGCCAGCAACAACCAGCTCAGACCCGGCACCCCGCCGGCGCGGCTGGCGGCCAGCATCATGGTCGGCACCGAAGGCAGCGGCAGGCCCAGTTGCTGCAGCAAGACATTGACGAACACCAGCAGGCCCTGGTCTTGCGCGATAAGCTGACTGAAGTAATGACTGTTCATGGACTTTCCCGTGCTGGCGGTGTAAATATGCCAGCCGATTTTAGCGCAATGCGTTTCGCCTGGCTTGCACCCTGGCAAAGCAATGTCGCACCGCAGGCTGGCGGTTTTGCCGGAAAGCGCAGGCTTCCTTTACACTAGCTGCTGCGGGGCGTCGCAACGTAGTCTGCCCGGCAGCGAAGAAACTTTTAATTCTTAAAAACACAATAAGACACTATATGCATAGGTTTTTGCCGCCGCCCGCGGTCGTCGCCCTGATCGCCGCGCTGATGTGGGGCAGCGCAGCGCTGCTGCCGGCCGGACAATTTCAATTCGCCGGACAAGCGCGGCTGGCGCTGGGGCTGGCGTTGGCGGCCGCCGGACTGATGGCGGTCGCGGCGCTGACCTTCATGCATGCGCGCACGACGATCAACCCCTTGCGGCCGGAAAAAGCCAGCCATCTGATCACAAGCGGCATTTACCGCTACAGCCGCAATCCCATCTATCTGGCCGATTTATTGTTGTTGTGCGCTCTGGTGCTATGGCTGGGCAAACTGTGGAATCTGGCTTACCTGCCGGTATTCGTCGCCTGGATACAGCATTTCCAGATACTGCCGGAAGAGCGGGCCTTGCGCCGCCTGTTCGGCGCGTCTTACCGCGACTACTGCGCCAGGGTCAGGCGCTGGTTGTAACACTGCCGGCCTCGGGCGCCGGCCATGCCGCTTATCCATTAATAAAAACCTCATCCTATGACGACCTATCCCTATCGCCTGCTGAACGTGTTCGCCGAAGCGACTTTCGGTGGCAATCCCCTGTGCGTGTTTGAAGACGCGACCGGACTCAGCGATCAGCAGATGCAGGCGCTGGCCCTGCAATTCAATTTATCCGAAACTGTGTTCCTCCTGCCGTCCAAGCTGGCCAGTGCGCGTATGCGGATTTTTACGACCGGGCATGAAATGGCGTTCGCCGGCCACCCGGCCCTGGGCACGGCGCAGGTGGTGCACGATTTGTTGCAGACGGGCGATGCGCTGACGCTGGAATGCCGGGCCGGTGTGGTGCCGGTGTCGCTGCGGGACGGCGTCTGGACCTTCAGCCCGCCCAACGCCGGGGCGCCGCAAGTGATGAGCTGCGAATTGTCGCCGGCGCAAGTGGCAGCCTTGCTCGGCTTGGCGGAACATGATCTGGCGGCCGAGCCGCTATGGGTGAATACCGGCAGCGATCAATTGCTGGTGCCGCTGAAAACGGCAGAGGCGGTGCGCCGCGCGCAGCCGGACAGCGCCGCGCTCGCGTATTGGCCGGCTAACAGTCTCGGGCGCAAGACGGCCTATGTGTTTGCGCCGGACGGGGCGGCGCCGGCTGCGGGAGAGCGTTTGCCGCTGCTCGCGCGTTACTTCTTTGCCAAAGTTGGCGGCGGCGTGGCGGAAGACCCCGGCACCGGCTCGGCTTGCGCCAATCTGGGCGGCTGGTGGCTTCATAGCGGGCGCCGCCTGCCGGCCAGTTTGCTGATTTCACAAGGCGAGCAGGTGCAGCGTCCCAGCCAGCTTTATCTCGACATCGGCGCCGACAGCCGGATACGCGTCGGCGGCCGGGTGCTGGAAATCGGCCGCGGTGTGATACAAATCTAGAAAATGCCCGACAAATCCACAGAAAGCGCAGAAAGCGCAGAAAGCACGGGAAGGGCGGGCGTAAATCCTTTAAAATAGCGGTTTCCCCCAACACAGATGGGTATCCGCTCGCCAGCGACGCGGCCCATTGCAGGATAAGCCCTATGAGCATGTCAACCACCCTGGAAATCGTTGCCGAATTGCGCGCCGGCCGCATGGTAATCCTGGTCGATGAAGAAGACCGCGAAAACGAAGGCGACCTGGTTATGGCCGCCGAATTCGTGACGCCGGAAGCGATCAATTTCATGGCCAGGTTCGGCCGCGGCCTGATTTGCCTGACATTGACCGAAGAGCGCTGCGATCAGCTGAACCTGGCGATGATGACCAGCCGCAACGGCACTTCTTTCGGCACCAATTTCACGGTCTCGATAGAAGCGGCCGAAGGCGTGACCACCGGCATCTCGGCCGCGGACCGCGCCCGCACCGTGCAAGTCGCCGTCGATAAAAACGCGACGGCGAACGATATCGTGCAGCCGGGACACGTGTTTCCGCTGAAGGCGCAAAAAGGCGGCGTGCTGATGCGCGCCGGCCATACCGAAGCCGGCTGCGACCTGACCGAACTGGCCGGCCTGACGCCGGCTTCGGTGATCTGCGAAATCATGAAGGACGACGGCACCATGGCGCGCCTGCCCGACCTGATAGCATTCGCCCAAGAGCACGGCTTGAAGATAGGCACGATTGCCGACCTGATCCATTACCGCAGTCAGACCGAAAGCATCGTCGAGCGCGTGGCCGAACGCGCCATGCATACCGTGTACGGCAGCTTCCAGGCCGTGGTGTATCGTGACAAGCCGAGCGGTGCTGCCCATCTGGCGCTGGTGCATGGCGAGATCAGCGGCGACAGCGAGGCGCTGGTGCGCGTGCATCAGCCGGTTTCCATCCTCGACTTGCTGGAAAGCCAGGTCACTACCCATTCCTGGAATGTCGCCTCGGCCATGGCGGCCGTCAAGGCGTCCGAATCGGGCGTGATCGTGCTGCTGAACTGCGAAGAAACCGCGGAACAGATGTTCGACCAGTTCAAGGCGCTGGAAACGCCGGACACGCGGCCGCAGAACCGCGCGGCGCGCATGGACTTGCGCAATTACGGCATCGGTGCCCAGATTTTGAAAGACGTAGGCGTACGCAAGATGAAGTTGCTGGCCAACCCGCGCAAGATGCCGTCCATGACCGGTTTCGACCTCGAAGTGGTCGGTTATCTCGACAAGCCGGGCGCGCATTAAGGCTGTGAGATTTTCCGAATATTTCCCGAATAATTTAAGCGCAAACGCGCAAGAAAGAACAACATGACAGTAGGACACTACGAAAAAAATCTGGATGGCGCCGGCGTACGCGTCGGTATCGTGCAAGCCCGTTTCAACGAAAATATCGGCAACGGTTTGCTGGCAGCTTGCCTGGGAGAATTGGCGCGGCTCGGCGTGCTGAACGAAGACATCTTGCACGTTACCGTGCCGGGCGCGCTGGAAGTGCCGCTGGCTTTGCAAAAGATGGCGGAAACCAATCAATTTGATGCGCTGATCGCGCTCGGCGCGGTGATACGCGGCGAGACTTACCACTTCGAGCTGGTCTCTAACGAATCCGGCGCCGGCATCACCCGCGTTGCGCTGGACGCCGGCATCCCGGTGGCGAATGCCATCCTGACCACGGAAGACGACGAGCAAGCCGAAGCGCGCATGCGCGAAAAAGGCGCCGATGCCGCCCGCGTCGCGGTCGAAATGGCGAACCTGACGCTGGCCCTGGAAGATCTGGCCGAAGCGACCGAAGATGTGCATTACGACGCCTGAACGCTACGCCATGCCGGATGAAATACGGCTAGACCGCAGCAAGAACGCAGCAAGACCAAGCAAGTGAATTAAGAGAGAAATATGAACAGTAAATCCCAACACGCCAATCCCAGCAAAAGCCGCTCGCCGCGCCACCGTGCGCGCGAGTTCGCGCTGCAGGGTTTGTATCAGTGGCTGCTGAATAACGAAGATTCCGGTGTGATCGACGCTCACATCCGCCAGGCGCACGGCTTCGACAAGGCCGACCGCGAGCATTTCTATGCGCTGCTGCACGGCGCGATCAACCAGTCCATCGCCTTGCGCGAAGAGATCGCCCCCCTGATAGACCGTACCATCGCCGAGCTCTCGCCGATAGAACACGCAGCCTTGCTGATCGGCGCCTACGAGCTGAAAAATCATAGCGAAATCCCATATCGCGTCGTGATCAACGAGGCGGTGGAACTGGCCAAATCCTTCGGCGGCCTCGATGGCCACAAGTATGTGAACGGCGTGCTCGATAAGCTGGCCGCCAAGCTGCGCCCGAATGAGGTCGTCGCTAAGTAAGCGTTTTTTAGAAGAAATATCAACGCCTTATTTTTCTGGAAAGAAATAAGGCGTTTTTTTGTAACTATTCAGCCGGAGATGAAAATCCTTTGCCGCAGAGGCGCAGAGAACGCAGAGGAGTCCAAAAAAGCTTTTCTCTGCGTTCTCTGCGCCTCCGCGGTTAGCGTTTTTGTGCTATCGACGGCGATGCATACAGAATGGGTGAACAGTTACGTTTTTTTAGGTTTTGTCAGGTGTAGCTATGGAAAACAATCTCGCGTCCCGCTTGAATAATATCGCCCCGTTCCACGTGATGGAACTCATGAAAATGGCGGCAGAGCGGGAGGCGCAAGGCCAGCATCTGATCCACATGGGCATAGGCGAGCCGGACTTTACCGCACCGCCGGCGGTGCTGGTGGCGGCGAGTCAGGCCATGGCGGACGGGCGTTTGCAATACACCGCGGCGCTCGGCGTGCCGGCCTTGCGCGAGGCGATTTCCGCGCATTACCGGCAAACCTACGGCTTGAATATACCGGCTGCGCGCATCGTCGTCACGGCCGGCGCGTCGGCTGCCTTGCTGCTCGCTTGCGCCGCCTTGGTGGAGCCGGGAAGGGAAGTGCTGATGCCCGATCCCTGCTATCCGTGCAACCGCCATTTTGTGGCGGCGTTCGAGGGCAAGGCCAGGCTGATCGCCAGCGGCCCCGAGCAGCGTTTTCAATTATCCGACGAGATGCTGCGCCAGCACTGGGGCGAGAACACCGGCGGCGTCTTGCTGGCGTCGCCCTCGAACCCGACCGGCACCTCGATTGCGTCCGCTGAGCTGGCGAAAATCATCTCCAGCGTCAGGCAGCGCGGCGGCTTTACCATCGTCGACGAGATTTACCAGGGCTTGTGTTACGATGCGGCGCCGTTTTCCGCCCTGTCGCTGGCTGAGGACGTGGTGGTGATCAACAGCTTCAGCAAGTATTTCAATATGACGGGCTGGCGGCTGGGCTGGCTGGTGGTGCCGGAAAGCATGCTGGCTGCGGTCGAAAAGCTGGCGCAAAACCTGTTCATTTGCGCCTCTTCGGTGGCGCAGTACGCGGCGCTGGCTTGCTTTGCGCCGGAGTCGCTCGCCATTTACGAGGCGCGCAAGGCGGAATTCCGCCGCCGGCGCGATTACCTCGTGCCGGCTTTGCGCGAACTCGGTTTCGGGGTGCCGGTGATGCCGGACGGGGCGTTTTACGTGTATGCCGATTGTTCGCGCTTTTCCGACGACGCGGACCGCTTTGCCAAAGAAGTTTTATATCAGGCTGGGGTGGTGATCGTGCCTGGCCTCGATTTCGGCCCGTCCACCGCAAGCACGCATGTCAGGATTTCCTACGCCAATTCGCTGGAAAATTTACAGGAAGCGGTAGCGCGCCTGCGTTTGTTCCTGGCTAAGAAATAAGAAAACCGCCGATTGGCGGTTTTCTTATCGGGTGGGCAGATTTGCAGCAGCTTACAGCGCAGCGATCTGTTCCTTTTTGCTGTCGGCCGTCGTTTTGGCTTCGTTGGAGTCGGCTTTGCGGGCTGGCGCTAAGTTTTGCGCCGGAGCGGCGGCAAAGAAAGTAGGCACGTTCTTGCCGGCAGAGACGTCTTTCAAGCGTTTGTATTCGGTTAACACGCGTGAGCCGTAACCGGCGTCACTGTCGGCATCGGCGGCGCCCACATACATTTTTAAGCCGGCTTCGACCGAACCGGCGCGTGCCACGTAATCTTTCAAGATCAGGGCGCCGACCTTGATATTGGCAACCGGATTCAGCGCCGCCTTCACGCCGCCCATTTCCTGGAATTTATCATGATGGACTTTGGACATGACTTGCATCAGCCCCTGCGCGCCGACCGGGCTTTCGGCAAACGGATTCAGGCCCGATTCTATCGCCATCACGGACAGGATCAGTAAAGGATCGAGCTTGATTTCCTTGGCGGTCAGGTAGGCGGCCGACACCAGCATATTGGTGGCATCGTTGGCAACGCGATAGCGCTTTGCCAGCCAGCGCGTGACCCATTGCTGTTGCCGCTGATTGCCGAGTATCCTGGCGTCTTCATCGGGCGTGGCGATCTTTTGAATTGCCGTATCGGCGCTGCCCTGAGCGGGAGCCGGCATCAGCGTGGCCAGGCTAGGCGGAGCAACCGGCTCTTCTTCAGCCTCTTCGGCGATGGTGTAGGGGGAAAGGTCCCTGAATTTGTCGGTCAGTTCGGGATTGATGAACATCATCGCCAGCGCGGCGATGGCAGCCACACCCAAGATCGTCAACAGGTGGCGGGCGGTGGCGATAAAACCGTTGGTGGTATCACGCGCGACCAGGGTCAGCGTGTGGCGTTTGTCGGCAGCGCTGAGGCCGCTTTCTTGTACTGCTAATATAAAACGTTGAAACATGTTACCTCCTGAATCTTCGCGATGCATTGCCGGCCCTTGCAGAGCCGTGCGCAAACTGTATTAATCCGCGAATCAGAAACATCGTCTTCGTCGCAAGGCGCGAGCGGAAGACGCCGGAGTCGTTTGTCAAGTCAAGCCGGTTGGGCTTGGTCATGGAGCATCCAGGGACAAACAACTTTTTTCGGGTTAAGGCAGACGCCTTGTGAAAACAATCCTTACAATGTTGTGTGGGGCCCGATCCCCGTGAATGATGTTACCGTTGGGCGTTACTTTCTGGTTTTGAAAGCGGCGGAAGTCATTAACCTCTTCATCAAGTTGGGCGAATTGTAGGGGTGGTTTTATATCGAGTCAATACTATCAAAGCTAGTTTTAATTACTTTTGTATCTTAAGAATTCTGCTGCATCGCAACAAAAGTCAATAAAATCAAATACTTGCCGGATTTACCTTGACTAACTAGTGCAAAGCGACAAAAAAGCGAAAAATGATGAAATATTCGGATTTGAGAGATTTTATTTCTCAACTGCAAAAATTAGACGAACTAAAAAAGGTGGAGATGTCCATTTCACCATATTTGGAGATGACCGAGGTCTGCGACCGGACTTTGCGGGCGGGCGGGCCGGCCTTGTTGTTCACCCGGCCTAGCGGTCATACCATGCCGGTATTGGGCAATCTGTTCGGCACGCCGCGCCGCGTCGCGCTCGGCATGGGCGCGCAAGATGTCAGCGAATTGCGCCAGATCGGCCATGTGCTGTCGGCCCTGAAGGAGCCGGAACCGCCCAAGGGTTTTAAAGAAATCATGGGACTCGGTTCGCTGGTAAAAGCAGTGTGGGACATGGCGCCGAAAGAGCTGCGCGGCGCCAAATGCCAGGAAATCGTGTGGGAAGGCCAGGATGTCGATCTGGCGCGCTTGCCGATACAGCATTGCTGGCCCGGCGATATCGCGCCGCTGATTACCTGGGGACTGGTGATCACCAAGGGGCCGCACAAGAAGCGACAAAATCTCGGTATATATAGACAGCAGGTATTGGGGCGCAATAAAGTCATCATGCGCTGGCTCGCGCATCGCGGCGGCGCACTCGATTTCCGCGAACACGCGATCGTCAGCAAGGGCCAGCCGTATCCGGTGGCGGTGGCGCTGGGCGCCGATCCGGCCACCATCCTCGGCGCGGTGACGCCGGTGCCGGACAGCTTGTCCGAATACCAGTTCGCCGGCTTGCTGCGCGGCAGTCGCACCGAGCTGGTCAAGGCTATCGGTAGCGAGTTGCGGGTGCCGGCGTCGGCCGAGATCGTGCTGGAAGGGCATATTTACCCGGATGAGTCACACCCTAGCGGCTACGAACACGCCTTGGAAGGGCCGTACGGCGACCATACCGGCTATTACAATGAGCAAGACAGCTTCCCGGTATTCACGATAGACCGCATCACCATGCGGCGCGATCCGATTTACCACTCTACCTATACCGGCAAACCGCCGGATGAACCGGCCGTGCTCGGCGTGGCCTTGAATGAAGTATTTATCCCCTTGCTGCAAAAGCAATTCAGCGAAATCACCGATTTCTACCTGCCGCCGGAAGGCTGCAGCTATCGCATGGCGGTGGTGCAAATCAAGAAATCCTATGCCGGCCACGCCAAGCGCGTGATGTTCGGGGTCTGGAGCTTCTTGCGCCAGTTTATGTATACCAAGTTCATCGTCGTGGTGGATGAGGATGTGAATATCCGCGACTGGAAAGAAGTGATCTGGGCCATCACCACCCGCGTCGACCCGTTGCGCGACACCACGTTGGTGGATAACACGCCGATTGATTACCTCGATTTTGCCTCGCCGGTCAGTGGTCTCGGCAGCAAGATGGGGATAGATGCGACCAACAAATGGCCGGGCGAAACCAGCCGCGAGTGGGGCACGACTATCCAGATGACGCCCGAAGTCAAGCGCCGGGTCGATGACATTTGGCAGCAGCTCGGTTTGTAGGCGGGCCGCCGCCCTTTATTCGCCGTGATGTCGGCGTGGCAGCGCCACCGAATCGGCCCAGGTGTCAATGGAGATCGGTCGCGGCGCTTGCCGGGAGCGGTAATGGTTTTGCAGGGAAAAAATCTCTTGCAAAATGCCAGGAGGGAAACCGGCTCTGTGACCGCGTTGATCGAACAAGAGGCTGGCTAGGTAATCTTCAAAAGTGGCGGCTTCCCAATGTAGTGCCATCTTTTCCACGATGTGCGGATAATTCTTTTCCAGAAGGTGCGGATAAGTCTCTTCCGACCCGAGCTGCTGCGCGAATTTGCTGTTCATGTTTTTTCCTAAGCTCACGTTTGGAAAATTGCTATGAAGCCCATGGTGTTGCCCGCTATGGGCTTAATATAATCAGCAATTTGTCTTTCGACAATAACTTTCGCTTATTTAGCTGATGTTACGCAGAGCCATGTCGAGAAAAAGTATTTTTGTCCATGTATGTATTTCATGGGCAGCGCTTTTTCAGATGTATCAGTAAATAAAAAAGGGTGGACTTCACGCCCACCCCCAAAAAAAACTCCGATTACAGTTCGGCGCGATTACTTGCTGGACATCTCCACTTTGATCAGATTGTCATCCGGCTTGCGATCAACATATTTGTTGTCGGGGTCGATGCCGGCCTTGGTCGGTTCGCCTTTGACTATCATGCTGAAGGTCATTTCCTTGCGGTCGATGAACTTGCGTTCGCGCAGCAGGGAATTGCCGTCCTTGTCGTCGACACCGATGTCTATCCAGTCTTTCAGGGCGACTTCTTTCTCCACCCCGAGTTCATCCGCCTTCAGCTTGTTGGCGGCGAGCTTGATGCTGACTTCGTACTTGCCGTCGGCCACAGGCTTGGCGCTGGCGGAGAGGGCGCGATTTTCGAACAGGATGATGGATTCGAACAAGTCGGCTATCAGGTACTGCTTATCTTGCGGCGTCACTTTGCGCAAGGCATCCACCAGCGCCTTGGCGTTGGCGTATGGCGCGCCCTGATTGGCATGGGCGGCGATGACTTCACGCAGGGCGGCATTCACCTTGTCTTCGCCTATCATGTCTTGCAGCAGATACATGGCCAGGCTGCCTTTCTGGTAATGGATGTACTGCTGGTTTTCATTGTGCGCCAGCGGCAATTCCTTCTTGCGTTCCTGGCTGCGGCCGAACAGGTAACGATCCAGTTCGTATTTCAGGAACTTGCGCATCTTGGCTTCGCCATACGCCTGTTTCATCACCATCAAGGCTGAGTATTGCGCCAGCGATTCCACCAGTACGGTCGCACCCTTGGTATTGCCGGACACCACCTGATGCGCCCACCATTGATGGCCCATTTCATGCGCGGTGATGTAAAACGGGTAATCGATGTCTTTCGGGTCCTTGTCGTCGACTTTGGCGATGAAACCTATCCCTTCCGAATACGGGATAGTGTTCGGGAAAGCCTGGGCAAAGCTGGCGTAACGCGGGAACTCGACGATACGCACCAGTTTATGCTGGTAAGGGCTGTAATTCTCGGTGTAATAGGCGAGCGAGGCTTGCACCCCTTTAACCATGCGTTCCAGATTGTATTCGTGCCCTTTCTGGTAGTCGATTTCGATAGGGATGTCTTTCCATTGCGCCTTCTTGACGCTATACGCGCCGGATTGAAAGGCATAGAAATTCAGGATAGGCAGTTCGGGCGCGTAGTGGAAATAACGGCGGCCATCCTGTTCCCATTCACGTTTCAGGGTGCCGGGCGCGATCGCCATCTGGTCGGCGCTGGTGGAAACCACGGCGTCAAACGTGATCCAGTCGGCGTCGTTGGAAATATAGCTGTTGGCCAGACCTTTAGGGTCTTCGCGTTCCGCCATGCGCTCTTTTTCCGGCAGACCGTGTTTGCGCCTTTCCTTTTCCTCGCTGAGTTCCAGGTTGGGCTGGTAACCGATGTGCGGCATCAACTGGCTGTTGAAGAAAGTGCCGTTATACAGTACGTGCTGGCCGCTGCTCATGCCGAGCAGGGTTTTCGGTGCGTATTCCAGCTCGAAATGCAGGGCCAGTTTTTCACCAGCTTGCAGGGCAGGACTCAGTTTGTAGCTGAGGAAGTTGTGCTCGCGGTCGTCGATCGCTGCGCTTTGCCGGCGGTCGAACTGCATGCTGGCGATGCGGGCGTCTTCATGCTGGACGATGAAGATTTCATTGATCGCTGCGTTAGTGCGGTTGACCAGCTGGTAATCGCCCTTGATGCGGGCAGTACGGGTGACCGGGAAAATATCCACCGCCAGTTTGACATCGGTAATGCGCGGCTGTGGACGGCTTTCATATTGCTTGTACTTCTTCTCGTACTCGGCATTCTCGGCTTGTTGCGTGAAGCTGTTTTTGTAGTGATTCAGGATATTGGTGTAATAAAACAGCACGCCACCGGCGCCCACAAACACGCACAGGCCGAGCGCCAGCAAGCTGCCCGTGCCTTTGCTCAGGCTCAGACGCGCCAGCCGCAGACGCCCACGCAGATCGCCGGTGGCGCCGCGCACCCACAACAGCATGGCGGCGGCCAGCAGCATCAGCGACGCGCCACCCCAGAACACCTGATACCAGCGCACGGCGGGCAAGAAGTGACCATAGCCGTTGATGGCGGAATAGGTGATCTGCGGGATGTTGCCAAATCTGAGCATGGGGTGCTCTATCCCCATCCCGGGCAAGGCGATATCGGCGATGTAATACACGATCATCACAAAATAACCGACGTATTTATGATTGACGATCACCTGTACCGCCATCGCCAGCACCGCCAGCAGCGCATAGTCCGGCCATTGCAGCGAGAATAACTGGAACAGATAGTGTCCCAACTCGTAGTTGGTATAGCCCTTGAAAGTCTGGATCAGCAAGCCGCACAACATCAGCACCGCCAGCAGGGCGCCTTGCAGCACCACCAGGGAGAGCAACTTGGACAGCAAGGGCAGCCAGTTCGGCACCGGCAGCGCATCCAGCAATTGCGCAACGCGGGCATCGCGTTCGCGCCACACCAGTTCGCCGGCGTAAAAGGTGGTGATGATCAGCATGAACAGGCTGAAGCTGCCGCCCAGCACTTCCAGCACCGCAAAGGTGACCGGATAAGTCGAGGTGCCGTAAATCTTGGTGACGGCGTTGGACAGTGCGAACATGAACAGCACGCCGCACAGCAGGATCACGATGAAATACACATTCTTGACCGTTTCGCGCAGATTCAGCCAGCTCTGGCGCCAGAACAGTTGCCACAGGCCGGCAGCGGAGAAGCGCGGTTGCACCCGTGGCACGCTGGTCACCGCCGGCGCTGCGACGGCTTTTTCTTTCTTTTGTTTGCCGGCAGTGCTGATTGCGGCAAAGTTAAAGCGCCAGTAGCACAGCACTATCATCACGATGCCGACCGCGCCCCAGATCAGGCGATTGATCAGGAACAGGCCGGTCAGCGGCACCAGCTTGCTGTTCTTATCGGCGATGCTCCAGTATTCGGTCACGCGGCTGATGGCGGCGGAACCAAACGGGTCGAGCAGGGCGCCCAGCGTGCGGTTATCCAGGTCGCGCAAGAAGGAGCTGGCGATCATATAGCCGATCAGCAACACCACGCTGGCCACATACACCGGCAACATGCGGCGGAACAAGGCGCCCAGCGTGAAGAAGATCGCACCGAACACCAGGAAATTAGGCACGATAGAGTACAGGTAAGGCATCACATAAGCGGCCGGGATAGGTTGTCCCAGTCGTACCGCTTCTATGCCGGGCAGGTAACAACCGAGCCAGGCGCCCAGACCCAGGCTGGAAAAAATCGCCAGCAAGGCGAGGAAGGCGCCTAAAAAGCGTCCGCCCAGATATTGCAGCTTGGTGAGTGGTGCACTGTAAAAAAAGTGCCAGATATTGTGTTCCACATCCTGCTGCACGGCGCGTCCCATCATGGCGGCCACGATCACGACCCCCAGGTAGCCGAGGAAGGCGATGGTTTGCGACACCGCGACCGGCGCATTGATATGCACCTTGCCGCCGAAATCGATCACCGCGCCGGAGAAAGCGCCGCCGGCGGCCGCCATCCACAACATCGCCAGCGAGAAAAACATCAGGAAATACACATAAGTCGACAGGCTGCGGAATTTCTGCCGCAGCTCAAAGGAAAGTATGGCTAACATGGTCACTCCTTATGCCGCGCGGGAGCCGGTCGCCGCGCCGTGCTGCAGCAAACCAGCCATGGCCGAGAAATACACATCTTCCAGGTCGCCCTGGGTGGTGCTGAAACCTTCGCCGGGATGGGCGTCGGCGTACACGTGGATCAGGGTGCGGCCGGCAGTCAGGCGGCTGGAAATCACTTGATATTGCTGCTGGAATTGCGCCAGTTCGGCTTTGTCGATAAAGCGTTTCCAGATTTTGCCCTGGATCTGGTCTATCAATTGCAAGGGCTGGCCAGTCAGGATTACCGAGCCTTTATCGATCACCGCCATGTGATTGCATAGGTCGGCCACGTCTTCCACGATATGAGTGGACAGGATCACGATCTTGTCGGCGCCGATGTCGGACAACAGGTTGTGGAAGCGCACGCGCTCTTCCGGATCGAGGCCGGCAGTCGGTTCATCCACGATGATCAGCTGCGGATCGCCGAGCAAGGCCTGGGCGATGCCGAAGCGCTGGCGCATGCCGCCGGAGAAGCCGCCCACATGCTTATTTTTGACGTTGTACAGATTGGTCTGGTGCAGCAGCGCTTCCACTACTTCTTTCCGTTCCTTACGCTGATCGAGCCCCTTCAGTACGGCGAAGTGGTCCAGCAGATCATAGGCGCTGACTTTCGGGTACAGCCCGAAATCCTGCGGCAGATAACCGAGCATGCGGCGCACCGTGTCTTTATGGGTGCGGATATCGATCGCGTCCAGATGCGCCGTGCCGGAATCGGCATCCTGCAGTGTGGCCAGCGTGCGCATCAATGTCGATTTGCCGGCGCCGTTAGGGCCGAGCAAGCCGAACATGCCGGCCGGTATCGTCAGGCTGATGTCGTTCAAGGCTTGTACGCCGGTGCTATATTTTTTTGACAGATGCTGTATACGAAGTTCCATTGCTTGTCCTTATCTGTTGTTGTGAGAACGTCTTCTGCATGTTGTGCGCGAAGCATGATACTGCAATTTGCATATTGGCAAATATCTTTCGGCATGCGGAATCCACTGATAATATTGAAATGTTGAGGTTGGCGCTTTTTGCATGCGATGAAAACGCCGAAACGCGGGATCAAGGCCCGGAAGCAGGGTGCGAAATCCCCTTGAGTCCGGAGGCGCCTGTTGCAGCCGGAGAAAAGCTAGCGCGTTTTTATTCCCATGCGCTATAATGCTCGCTGGCGGGCCCCTGCGCATTGCGGCATGGCCAATCTGGTCAGGTCGGGAACGAAGCAGCCACAGTCATTTCCCGCAAGTGCCGCAGACCAGGCTCGCCAACTTAACTCTTCCTGCTTTACCCTCCCTTTCTCTGCCTAAGACTGTCGCCGTTTCTAAGCGATTATGTGCGTGCGCCTTGTGTTTCTCCGGGTTTAAATTATGCTGAACCGGCACTTCCCGGTTTTATCCCCAGAACACGATTCAAGGAGACTACTGATGAAAACCTTCAGCAAATTTTTGTTGTCCTTTTTGTTGGGCCTGGGCTTGCTGGTTCCCGCCTTCGCGGCTGACGAGCGGGGGACGACAGAACAGGCGATGGCGATGGTAAAGAAGGGCATTGCCTACATCAAGGAGCATGGCAAGGAAAAAGCGTTTGCCGAATTCTCTAATACTGCGAACAAGGACTTCCATGATCGTGATCTTTATCTGTTCGTATATGACATGAGTGGCAATAACATGACGCACGGCAATAATCCCAAGATGGTAGGGAAAAACATGATGGACCTGAAAGACAGTGACGGTAAATTGATCGTCAAGTCCATGATCGATGTGGTCAACAGCAAGGGTAAGGGCTGGGTCGATTACAAATGGCCGAACCCCATGACTAAGGCGCTGGAAATGAAATCGAGCTATGTGGAAAAACTCGACAATTATTTTGTCGGTTGCGGCGCTTATAAATAAACTCTGTTTCCCGCTGAAACGCCCCCTGGCAGGATTCCGGGGGGCTTTTTTTCGTCGCCGCGACTGCCGCCGGCACCGTTTTTGCGTGGCCCTTGTGTCAGCTCAATGCCGACCCGCCTCGGATAAATATTATTTATAGTGCGGGATATACCGTTTTTCGGAGAGGGAAGTGAAAAAAGCCAAGGACCGCCACGCCAGCGACGATTCCCAGATATTCCCACTGACGCAAAGATTCCTGGCGTGGTTTACGCGCCCCTGGCTGTTGTTGGGTTTAATTTTGTCGATTCCCGCCTTTTATCTGCTGCTGGCCGGCGAAACCGATGCTGCGCGCAGGGCAGGTCATATCATGTACGGAGCGGTGGCTTTCATCATCGCGGGCGACACTGTGGCGCAATGGAAATTGAACCGGCACAGAGAACGCCGCAGCGGCAAGATGCTGTTGGATATCCTCATTGTCGTGGGCTGTTTGCTGAGCGCCATACCTTTCGATACGCCTTGGAGTACGACCGGGTGGCTGCTGCGACTGGGCTTGTGCGCGGCGATCGTGTTGCGCATCGCCACTTTGGTATTGCGTCAGATGCGGCCCAGTCATCTGGTGCAAATGCTGATGCTGGCTTTGCTGATGCTGACTTCGGCCGGCGCCGGTTTTTATTGGCTGGAGCCGAATGTCTTGAATTACGCGGACGGCGTCTGGCTGGCGTTTACCACTGTGGCGACCGTCGGTTACGGCGATATCGTGCCGTCGACCCCGGCTTCCAAAATATTCGCGGTATTCATCGTTTTGTTCGGTTACGCCATGTTTTCCATCGTGACGGCGAACATCGCCGCGCTATTCGTCGGTAAAGAAGAGGCAGTGCTGGAGCGCGAATTGCATGCCGATATACGCGCGCTGGCGCAAGAGCTTGCGGCGTTAAGAGAAGAATTGCGCCGCCGGGAAAGTCCGCTACCGCAAAACGAAGCCTAAGCATGAACATCTTACGGCGCCAAGCCCCGCATCCCGACGGGAATGGAGAATTTAGCCGCGCTTGAAGCGCGCATCCTGCGCCAGCGCTTGCCCGGCAAAATCGATGAAGGCCGACAATTTGCGCGGTGTGCCGCGCGCGCTAGGATAGACCATGTGGATGGTCGATGGCGGCAGGCGCCAATCGGGCAATACGCGCTCCAGCTGACCCGCTCGCAGCGATTCATAGACGTGGAAACCCGGCACCCAGCCTATACCCACGCCGGCCAGCAGGCTGGGCAATAGGGCGTCGGCCGGGGCGCACACCAGGCAGGCGTGCAGGCTCAGATGCTGTTTCTGGCCGGCGCCGGATACCAGGTCCAGCGCTTGCAGATCGCGCGTCAAACTTAGGAAGCGGTGCCGGTGCATATCGGCCGGCAATTGCGGCCGGCCATGGGCCTCCAGATAAGCGGGGCTGGCGCACAGCACACGCTCCACCGTGCCCACCGCGCGCGCGATCAGCGAACTGTCGGCCAGCGCCCCCATGCGGAAGGCCAGATCGACGCCTTCTTCTATCAGGTTGATCTTGTGGTCGACCAGTAGCGCCTCGACTTCGATTTCCGGATAGCGCAGCATGAACTCGGCGATCAGCGGCGCCAATACCACACGGCCGAAACTGCTGGGTGCGGTCAGACGCAGCAAGCCGCGCGGTTCCAGTTTGGCGTGCGCGGCCAGCTCCAGCTCTTCCTTCAGTATTTGCACCTGGGCCGCAGTGCGCTGGTACAACTGGCGCCCGTCTTCGCTCAGGGTCAGTGCGCGTGTGCTGCGCTGAACCAGGCGCAGCCCCAGTTCGGCTTCCAGCCGCGCCAGATTGCGCGACAGGGTGGAGGTGGGAACCCCGCTCTTGTCGCTGGCCTTGGCCAGACTGCCGGCGTCGGCAATAGCAATGAAAGAAGAGAGCAGGTCGAGGTGCATGTGGATTATTCCAAAAATGGGATTGCGCCATCCAATTTTCATGGCTTCTGCTGCAAATGTGGAAGAAGTATAGTGGCTTCACACCTACTTCACAGGAATTTCAGCATGACGCACTACACCCGCCTGCCGGCCCGAACCGGCGCTAAGCCCAGCACCACGCCGAGAACGCCGCATCAACAACTGGACCAGACCAGTCCGCTTGAACTGCAGGAAAAACTATGGCAGCGCATGATGGGTCTGGCCGGCGTCAGTATCCGGCCCAGCGGTATTTCCGTACCCGGCACGCGCGCCCTGTGGCTGGAGCAAGCCGGCAACCCCGATGCATTCATGGTCGGCCGCGAATTCGCCCATTTGCATCCGGCCCACGACGGCAGCTTGCACATGATCCTCGATCCGCATAGTCATGCCCTGGCCATGGCCGGCGGCTGGGCCGAATCGCATCCGCTGGCCGGCCGCTACACCTCACGCACCAATGTCCTGGTGTATGGGCCGCGCGACGAAGCCGAGCTGGACGTGGTGTGGTGGCTGGTACAGCAATCGTATCGCTATGCCAGCGGATTGGCCGCCGAACCGCCAACGCAGCTCCAGCACTAAATTTTTATCTTAGGAAACGCAGATTAATTCAAAAAGCGTCATTCCCGCGAAAGCGGGAATCCATGTAAATCAAACACTTAGGTGGATCCCCGCTTTCGCGGGGATGACGAAATCAGAATAAATCCGTGCTTCCCTTACTTCATCAACACAAAAGGAAACACCATGAAAATCCTATTGATAGGCAGCAACGGCACCATAGGCGCTGCAGTACAACAACGCCTGATTGAAAGCGGCCATAACGTGATCGGCGCCAATTATCAGGCCGGCGATCACCAGGTCGATTTGTCGGACAAGGCCAGTATCGCCGCTTTGTTCGAACGCGTCGGCCGCATCGACGCCGTCGTTTCCAGCGCCGGCCAATCCCAATTCGGCCCCTTGCTGGGCCTGAACGATGCCGATTTTGCACTCGGCCTTGACAATAAGCTGATGGGACAAGTGAATTTGCTGCGTATAGGCGTGCCTTATCTGAATGATGGCGGCTCCATCACCCTGACCAGCGGCGCACTGGCGCACAGTCCCATGCCCGGCAGTGCGGCCATCAGTCCGGTGAATGCGGCCGTCGAAGGTTTTGTGCGCGCCGCCGCGCTGGAGTTGCCGCGCGGCTTGCGCGTGAATGCCGCCAGCCCGGTGTTCGTGACCGAGACTGCGCTTGCCATGGGCATGGATACCAGTCATACGCTGTCGGCCGCGACTACCGCCAAAACTTATCTGGCCAGCGTGACGGGCGACATGACGGGACAGGTGCTGGACGCGCGCGCTTACGCCTGAGAGCGGGAGCGCGCCGGTCCAGGCTCAGGCAGCTGCGGCAGGGTAGGCGCGCTCCATTATCTGTTGTTGTAGACGGCTATCAACGCCGGCGCTCAGGGTGCCGTACACCCGACCGCATTCGGCGTCGAGGCGGCTGCGCAGGAAGGCGTCGGCGATTTCAGCCGGCGCCTGTTCCAGCATCAGTTGTGCTTGCAATGCCAGCACCAGGGTCTGGGCGAAGCGGCGCGCGCCGGTTTCGCGCTGTTCTGCATTCAGTTTGAGATAATCGTGCAGCTCGCCGGCCATCTGAGGTATTCCTGCGGCCGGCGAGACCGACAATTGCCCCAGTATCAGCTGCATGCCTTGCGGGTCGCGCTCTACGGCGCGCAGCACGTCCAGGCACATCACGTTGCCGGAACCTTCCCAGATGGAGTTGACTGGCGCTTCGCGGTACAGCCTCGCCATAGCCCCGCTTTCCACATAGCCATTGCCGCCCCAGACTTCCATGCATTCGCCGGTGAATTCCAGCGCGCGTTTGCAGATCCAGAACTTGGCGGCCGGCGTGACGATGCGTTTCCAAGCACGTTGCAGCGGGTCGTCGGGCGCTTCCAGCGCGCCGGCCAGCTTCAGCATCAGGCGGGTGGCGGCTTCGCTTTCCAGCGCCAGATCGGCCAGCACATTGCGCATCAGCGGCTGGTCCGCCAGCAGATGGCCGAAGGCGCTGCGGTGGCGTGTATGGTGAATGGCCTGTACCAGCGCCTGGCGCATGATGGCTGCGCTGCCGATCACGCAATCGAGCCGGGTCAGGTTCGCCATTTCTATGATGGTGGGGATGCCGCGTCCTTCGACACCGACCAGGATGCCGTAAGCATCCTGGAATTCCACTTCGCTGCTGGAGTTCGATTTATTGCCGAGCTTGTCCTTCAGTCGCAGCACCAGCACGCTGTTCTTGCTGCCGTCCGGACGCCAGCGCGGCACGAAGAAGCAGGACAGGCCGATTTCGGTGTTTGCCAGCACCAGGTGCGCATCGCACATCGGTGCCGAAAAAAACCACTTGTGTCCGGTCAGCAGATACGCTTCGCCGCGCCCGCCGGCGGCGACCGGGCGGGCCACGGTGGAATTGCTGCGCAGGTCCGAGCCGCCCTGTTTCTCGGTCATGCCCATGCCTATCATGATGGCGGTTTTTTGCGTTATCGGCAGATCGCGCGCATCGTGTTGGCGCGAAAACAGCTTGTCTTTCAGTTGGGCAAACAGCGCCGGCTCGTTTTGCAATACCGGGATGGAGGCGAAAGTCATCGTGGTCGGGCACAGCGAGCCGGCCTCCACTTGCGCCTGCAGATAGTAGCCGGCGGCGCGCGCCGCCTGTGCGCCGCGGCGCGGCGCCATCCACGGCAGCGCGTGCAAACCTTCCTGACGCAGCAAGCCCAGCAAGCGATGCCAGCTAGGATGGAAATCGACTTGATCGATGCGGCGTCCCTGGCGGTCATGGCTGCGCAATTCCGGCAGGTGGCGATTCGCCAGCTCGCCCAGTTCCAGCACTGCATGGCTGCCGAGCTCCTGGCCGGCGCGCACCAGCGCATCTGCGTGCCAATCCCCGCCGGCGCGTTGCAAGCCGTCCATTAATACCGCATCGCTGGTGAAAATATTGTAGTCTTCTAGCTCCGGTACCTGGTTGTAGATTTCATGGGTTAGCCATTGCATGTCACGTCTCCTGTTTTTTGAAATGCGGTGCAGACAGTGTAGCGTGGCGGGCGAGCGCCTATGTTCGCCTTTGTTGAGGATGATGAAAACGCGATGGTCGAGAGTGTCAGCCCTTTAAAATTGCGCCGCAAGCCGGTGCAGCAACGTTCCAGAATGACGCAAAATGCGGTTCTGGATGCCTTTGTTCGGCTTTTGGTCGAAAAAGGCTATGCGCAATTGACCATGCGCGACATCGCCATGGTGGCCGGGGTCGGGCTGGGGACCTTGTACGAATATTTTCCCGGCAAGAAGTCGATCGCCGCCCATTGCATACACCAGCGCTTTAAAAACGTCGGTACCCACATGCAGGGTTGGATAGAAGAGCAGAAAGGCCAGCCGCTGGAAGTCGTGGCGGCGCATCTGGTCGAGAGGATCATCTGTTTGCACGCTGAAAACAGCGCAGAATGGTCGGCTCTGATCTTTCTGGAGCGCCAGATTTCCGACGCCGGCGCTTATCAAATCCTGTACCGCCAGATCGTCGGGATCTGGGAGCAGGCGTTTTGCGCCAGCAGCGATGCCGCCGCGTATGCCGGCAAAAGTGCTGAAGTGGTGCACGCCGCCGTGTATGGCGTGCTGTACCAGAAGCTGATGCTGGCGCCGCACAGATTGCAGGAAGCCGGGTTTGCGGCCCAGCTCAGGGCGCTGGTGCTCGGATATTTGCAAGTCTCGCTGCCCGAATAAGGTAAAATCGCGGGATGTCTTATCAAGTCCTAGCCCGAAAATATCGCCCCAAAAGCTTTGAAACGCTGGTGGGGCAGGAGCACGTGGTCCGTGCCTTATCCCATGCGCTGGAGCAGCAGCGGCTGCATCACGCCTATTTATTCACCGGTACGCGCGGGGTCGGCAAGACCACACTGTCGCGCATCCTGGCGAAATCCTTCAATTGCGAAACCGGCATCACCGCCACCCCTTGCGGCGTGTGCGAAGCCTGTACCGCGATCGACGCCGGCCGTTTCGTCGATTACATAGAGATGGATGCAGCCTCGAACCGCGGCGTCGATGAGATGGCCTCGCTGCTGGAGCAGGCGATTTACGCACCGTCGAATGCACGTTTTAAAGTGTATATGATAGACGAGGTGCACATGCTGACCAACCACGCCTTCAACGCCATGTTGAAGACGCTGGAAGAGCCGCCCGAGCACGTCAAGTTCATCCTGGCCACCACCGATCCGCAAAAGATCCCGGTCACCGTGCTGTCGCGCTGCCTGCAATTCAACCTGAAGCAAATGCCGCCCGGCCATATCGTCGGCCACCTGGAAAACATCCTGGGTCAGGAACAAATCGCATTCGAAACCCCGGCCCTGCGCTTGCTGGCGCAGGGCGCGCACGGCTCCATGCGCGACGCTTTGTCGCTGACCGACCAGGCGATTGCCTATGCGGCCGGCAAGGTCACGCTCGATGCGGTGCAAGGCATGCTGGGCGCACTCGATCAGTCTTACCTGATACGCTTGCTCGATGCGCTGGCGGCGCAAGACGGCAAGGCCTTGCTGGATGTGGCTGATGAAATGGCGGCGCGCAGCCTGTCGTATAAGGCAGCCTTGCAAGACCTTGGCACTTTGCTGCACCAGATCGCGGTGGCGCAACTGGTGCCGGCCGCGCTGGCGACCGATCTGCCCGAACGCGAACAGGTGTTGCGCCTGGCGCACAGCTTCGGCAAAGAAGAAATTCAATTGTTTTACCAGATCGCCGTGCACGGTCGCAATGAGCTGGCGCTGGCGCCGGATGAATATGCCGGCTTCAGTATGACGCTGTTGCGCATGCTGGCTTTCCGTCCGGCCGACGGCGATGCGGCGGTGATTCCGGCAATATCCGGTCAGCCGCCGGCAGGCCGACCGTCCTTGCCTTCGACGCCGTCGGCGCCATCGTCCACGATCAGGCCGCCGGTCGCTACCCCGGCTGTGCCGTCTGCACCCGTCATGCAAGCTGCAGCAACTGCCTCTGCTGCCCAGACCAACCAGCCGGCTGCACGCGTCAGTCCCGCCATGGCAGCGTTGGCAGCGGCCCGTGCCGCCAGCGCCAAAGCTACGCCAGGCGCGGCCAGGCCAGTTGCACCGGTAGCACCAGTTGCCGCAGTCGTGGCCAGTGCGCCGCTGGCGCCGGTAACACCGACAGCGCCGGCAGCACCGGTGCAGGCGAGACCGGTTGCGCTGCCTGAGCCGGAACCGGCGGGCATGGACGATATGCCGCCGCCCTGGGACGACGATGTTTTGCTGACGTCCACGCCGGCGGTGACACTACAGCCGCGCACAGTGGCTGCGCCAGAACCCGCGCCGGCTGTGGCTGTTGCAGCTCCAGTGGTGGAAAGCATCGCCCCGGCCGCTGCCGATCGTACTTTGTCCATGGCTCCGGTTACCGAGCTGAACTGGGATGGGCAGTGGCCAAGCCTGGCTGCCGCCTTGCCGGTACGCGGTGTGGCGCAGCAACTGGCGCAACAAAGCGAATTAATCAGCTGCAAGCGCGACGGTAACACCTTTGTCTTCGAGTTGCGCGTGCCGCTGTCGACCTTGTTGTCGGCCGGCAGCGTCGATAAGCTGGCGGCTGCGCTGACTGAGCGTTTCGGCCAGACGGTACGCGTCGACAGCAAGATAGGCGCGGTTGAGCTGACCGCCAATGCCCAGGCCGTCGCAGAGCGCGCCGCCCGGCAGCAGGCGGCGGAGCAAGCGATACAACGCGATGGTTTCGTGCAAACCCTGATGCGCGAATTCGGCGCCAGCATCGTTACCGGCAGCGTACGTCCGGTTTAATCAATAATTCTCTACATTTTCAATAATTCCTTAATTTCAGGAGCACCACTTATGATGAAAAATCAACTCGCCGGCTTGATGAAGCAAGCCCAGGCCATGCAAGACAATATGAAAAAAGCCCAGGATCAACTGGCCCTGATCGAAGTCGAAGGCCAGTCCGGCGCCGGCATGGTGAAAGTCGTCATGACTTGCAAAAACGACGTCAAGCGCGTCAGCATCGACCCATCCCTGCTGGCCGACGACAAAGACATGCTGGAAGACTTGGTTGCCGCTGCCTTTAACGACGCGGTGCGCAAGGCGGAAGCGACCAGCCAGGAAAAAATGTCTAGCCTGACCGCCGGCATGCCTATGCCGCCCGGCTTCAAGATGCCATTCTGAACGTGAAAAAACTCGGCAGCCTGGAAGCACTGGCGGAAGCCCTGCGCCGCTTGCCCGGCGTCGGGCCGAAGTCGGCGCAGCGCATCGCCTATCATTTGCTGCAACACGACCGCGAAGGCGCGTCCTTGCTGGGCCGGGCCTTGCTGCAGGCGGTGGAGCAGATACAGCATTGCGCTTCCTGCAATACCTTCACCGAGAGCCAGGTGTGCGAAACCTGCCTCGATGCGGAGCGCGATTCCAGCTTGCTATGCGTGGTGGAAACGCCGTCCGACCAGTTGATGATAGAGCAGACCCTGACTTACAAGGGGCTGTACTTTGTACTGATGGGGCGGCTCTCTCCGCTGGATGGGGTAGGTCCGAAAGACATTCATCTGGAAAAACTGATCGCGCGCGCCAGCGACGGCATCGTAAAAGAAGTCGTACTTGCCACCAATTTCACCAATGAAGGCGAAGCCACCGCCTATTACATCAGCGAAACCCTGAAGGCGCGCGGTCTGAAAGTCAGCCGCCTGGCGCGCGGGGTGCCGGTCGGCGGCGAACTCGAATATGTCGATGCCGGCACTATCGCGCGCGCCATGCTGGACAGGCGCAGCACTTAATCCCATGAATGCAAAGACCGGCACCGGCCCATTGGCGGGCATCAAAGTTCTCGAACTCGGCACCCTGATCGCCGGTCCGTTTTGCGCGCGCATGCTGGCCGAATTCGGCGCTGAAGTCATCAAGGTCGAAGCGCCGGAGGGCGGCGACCCCTTGCGCCAGTGGCGCGTGCTGAAGGACGGTACCTCCTTGTGGTGGAGCGTGCAGGCGCGCAACAAGAAAAGCATTACCTTGAACATGAAGTCGGCGCAGGGGCAGGCGATCGCGCGCAAGCTGGCGCTGGATGCCGACATCATCATAGAGAACTATCGCCCCGGCGTGCTGGAAAAATGGCGGCTAGGCTACGCCGACCTGCAGGCGATCAATCCGGCCACCATCATGGTGCGCCTGTCCGGTTATGGTCAGAGCGGGCCTATGAAGGATATGCCCGGCTTCGGCGCGATCGGCGAATCTATGGGCGGTCTGCGTTATGTGTCTGGTCACGCTGACCGGCCGCCGGTGCGGGTCGGGATTTCCATTGGCGATTCGGTGGCGGCCTTGCACGGCGTGATCGGCGCCATGATGGCTTTGCGCCACCGCGACGTGAGCGGTGGGCGCTGGAACGGCAAGGGCGGCGCGGAATGCGTGGCCGGCCAGGGCCAGATGGTGGACGTGGCTCTCTATGAGTCGGTGTTTAACCTGATGGAATCGCTGGTGCCGGAGTTCGACCAGGCCGGCGTGGTGCGCGAACGCACCGGCGGCGCCTTGCCCGGCATCGTGCCTTCGAATACCTATACGACAGGTGATGGCGAAAATATCGTGATCGCCGGCAATGGCGATGCGATTTTCCATAGACTGATGCTGGCGATAGGGCGCGCCGACCTGGCGCATGATACGCAGCTGACGCGCAACGACGGCCGCGTGCCGCGCACCGCCGAGATCGATGCCGCGATACTATCCTGGTGCGCCACACAAGATATCGATACAGCCTTGCAGCTGCTCAAGGCAGCCGACGTGCCGGTGGGGAAAATTTATTCGGTGCGCGACATGATGAGCGACCCGCAATTCCTGGCGCGCCAGATGTTCGAGCAACATGCGTTTGCCGATGGCACGCCGGTCAAGTTGCCGGCGATCAGCCCGAAACTGTCGGTGACGCCGGGCCAGACGCGATGGCTGGGACCTGAGCTGGGACAGCATAACCAGGAAGTCTTGCGCGGCCTCGGTTATAGCGAAGCTGAAATTGCGCAGATGGAACAAGATAAAGTGATTTGAAAAAAGGTGGCGCGATGAACAGGAATTTCCTCAAGCACTTCGTGATCGCGCTGATTCTGTTCCTGCTCGGTTACTTCAGCTTTAATCGCAAGTTGTCCGGAACCGATGGGCAGCCGCCGGCCCTCACACCGGCATCTCAGTCCGCTACAGCGTCTTCAGGTACTCCCTGATACCCGCCAGCAGCATTTCTACCGACATTGCCGTCAAAATCAAGCCCATCAGGCGTTCGAACGCCGTCATGGCGCGTTCGCCCAAGACTTTTTGCATGCGCTCCGCGCTCAGCAGTACGATCAGCCAGACCAGCGCTACCGCAGTCAGCGCCGCCACGTGCAGCGCCAGGTCGCGCCGGCTGTCCGAAGAAAACAGCAAGACCGTCGCCAGTGCCGACGGGCCGGCCAGCGCCGGGATCGCCAGCGGCACGATAAACGGTTCGTGATCGCCTTCGACATCGCCGAAGATGCCTCCTTCCTGAGGAAATACCATGCGCAAGGCGATCAGGAACAGGATCACGCCGCCGCCTATGCGCAGCGACACTTCGGATAGCTGCAAGGCGGACAGGAAGTGTTTTCCGAAAAACATAAACAGCAACAACAGCACGAAGGCAATCGCGCACTCGCGCACCACCACGCGCCAGCGCCGTTCCGGCGCCACATGTGAGAGCGCGCTGACGAAAATCGGGACGTTGCCGAAGGGGTCGGTCACCAGGATCAGCAAGATCAGCGATTGGAAAAAATCATGGGTCATGGCGTGTGGCCCTTCGCCAGCGCCAGCGTCGTGGCCACCGCGGCTTCGATGCCGCTGGCGGCTTCAGCGATGTTTTGCGCCAGCATATAGGCCGGCGTGCTGACCACCTTGTGTTTCTGGTCGACCACGAATTCATGCACCGGACAGCTGATATGCTGCCCGCCCATCGCTTCGATTTGCTTGGCCGTGGCGGCATCCGTGCCTATGGTAAGTTTGACGCCGGGGCCGTAAATCTGCGGAATCAGCGCCGGTGCGATGCAGATATAACAGGCCGGCTTGCCTGCCTGCGCCATGGCGCTGGCAAAACGCAGCACGTCCGGCTGCACCGTGCAAGCCGCACCCTTGTCGGCGAAATCGGAGAGATTGGTGGCGGCGCCGTAGCCGCCAGGGAAAAATGCTGCAGCGTAATCGCCGCTATCGGCCAGGGCGATGTCCTTGATCTTGCCGCGCGCGATGCGGGCCGCTTCCACCAGTACATTGCGGGTTTCGCCGGCGGCCGCTTCGCCGCTCAGATGGTTAACCACGCGCGCTTGCGGAATGTCGGGAGCCAGAAATTCGATCTCGGCGCCGGCGCGCGTCAGGGCCAGCATGGTCAGCACACTTTCGTGTATCTCGGCGCCGTCGGATACGCCACAACCGGACAAGACTACGGCTACTTTCATGATCGCACCTTTAATGTGAGAGAGGAGGGAAAGCCACCGATTCTGCTGCCGAAGCCGGTTCCATGTCAACCGGACTGCCCCGTCGCACGGCGGCGCGGGATAAATAGACGGGAGGCACCAGCGCAGGACGAAAGAATCGCGTTACCATTGAGCCTTTCTCAAAAGGCGAACGCTCGTCTTTTTCATCAACGAGTAAATGACGGCGAGATGGCAGCGACACCATGAGTGAACAAAAAGAACGCCCCGATACCCCTTGTGTGGCGGTGTGCTCGACCACCTTCGACGACGTCTGCCGCGGCTGCGGGCGCACCGTGGCCGAAGTGGCGGATTGGGTGTTTATGTGCCAGCAGCAAAAAGACCAGGTCTGGGCGCGCATACTGGCAGAGGGCTATCCGCGCCGCAATACCTGAGGCAGGCACAAGAAAATTCAGCGCCATGCGGCCGGCGTTTGCGCCGTTTGCCCTTGGATGACATAAATATACTGCCCCCAGTATATTTTGAAGGCCAATGAATACGCGGACGACAGCGCATATGTTGTAATTTTTTGGGGGAGTATGTGGATAAACTGGTTTTTTTGTTGCTATGCGAAACAGAAAATAGCCATGAACACCGACTCCCGCTTTATACTGCTGTCGCTTGCTTGTTGTTAGGCTGGTAATGCGGCCGGAATTTTTTGTTCAGACTCTACCTTACTCACAGAAACGTTTTTATGTTCAAGTCACCTACTGTCGCAGCGACACCGCGTTTAGCCAGATTTCCGCGCCTGGCATCAGGCTTCACTCTCATCGAAATCATGGTGGTGGTGGTCATCATGGGCATACTCGCCGCCCTGGTGGTGCCCAAGCTGATGGGGCGCACCGACGACGCGCGTATCGCGGCGGCCAAGCAAGACATTTCCACCCTGATGCAGGCGCTGAAATTGTATAGACTGGATAACCAGCGTTATCCGACGACCGAACAAGGCTTGCAGGCGCTGATCGTCAAGCCGACCACCGGACCGGCCGCGAATGGCTGGAAAACCGGCGGTTATATCGATAAGTTGCCTAAAGACCCGTGGGGCACTCCTTATCAATATTTGTCTCCCGGCATTAAAGGGGAAGTCGACATCTTTTCGCTGGGAGCGGATGGCCAGACGGGCGGCACCGGCAACGATGCCGACATCGGTTCCTGGGATATATAAGGATAAGGCGGCGCATGAAAAACAAACGCGGGCAGCGCGGGTTTACCTTGCTGGAATTGCTGGTGGTGCTGGTGATTGCCGGCATGATGCTGGGCGTGGTCAGCTTTAACGCCATGCCCAGCGAGCGCCAGCGCCTG
Organism: Burkholderiales bacterium; assembly: GCA_016196925.1. Taxonomy (GTDB): domain Bacteria; phylum Pseudomonadota; class Gammaproteobacteria; order Burkholderiales; family Burkholderiaceae_D; genus Undibacterium. The sequence continues at coordinate 64,011 of JACPWS010000011.1, forward strand.
CAAGCCGATGCCCAGCGAATCGCGCTGCTGATGCAACTGGCGCGCGATGAAGCGATCGTGCGCAACCAGGCGGTCGCGTTTGAAGCCGATCAGTTTGGCTATCGCTTCCTGGTGCGCGAAGAGCGCGTCTGGACGCCGATCAAGGACGAGATGCTGCGCGAGCGCACGTTTGCGCTGGCGCCGGTGCAACTGGCGATCACTCAGCAAACCGCCGAGGCGGCGCCCACCATGCGTATCCTGTTCGGCCGCGAACCGGTCGACAAACCGTTTACCCTGACCATGCGCGCCGCCGACAGCAGCGTGACGCTGCACGCCGACGGTATCGGTCATTTTTCCGTGGAATAAAATGCGCCGCTCGTCCTCTCGTCATGCCGGTTTTACCTTGCTCGAAGTGCTGGTGGCGCTGGTCATCGTCGGCACCGCGCTCGGCGCCAGCTTGCGCGCGGTCGGCAGCCTGACGCAAAACAGCAATGACTTGCGCGCTTCCATGATGGCGACCTGGTCGGCCGAGAACCGGCTGGCGCAGATCCGACTGGCGCATGAATGGCCGGCCTTGGGCGAGCGCAATTTCGAATGTCCGCAGGGGGAATTGCATCTGGTCTGCGAAGAGCATGTGTTGGGTACGCCCAACCCTTCGTTTCGCCGGGTAGAAGTATTTGTCCACGAAGCCGACAATCCGCAACGGCGCATCATCAAGCTGACCCAGGTGGTGCCAAATGGATTGTAATGCCATGCGAGCTAAAATCCAGACCGGGTTTACCCTGATCGAATTGCTGGTCGCCGTCACCATCCTGGCGATAGTCGCCGTACTCGGCTGGCGCGGCCTGGACGGCATCGTCAGGGCGCGCATAGGCTTGACCGCGGAGATGGAGCAGACGCGCGGCATACAACTGGCGTTCGCCCAACTGGAAAACGACTGCGCCCATCTGGCAGACAGCGATTTGCTGGCAGGTCGCGACGGTTTGTCTGCGGCCGACTCGCGTTTGCTGATGATACGCACCGTATTCGATGAAAATCAGCCGACCCGCTTGCAAGTGGTCGCGTACAGGGTGGTGGATGGGGTGCTGAGCCGGCGTGAATCCGACGCGACCCGCGATCTGGTGGCGCTCGATAAAGATTGGCTAAGCGCGATGAGTGAAGCCGATACCACGGCAAGCGTGCCTTTGCAAACCGAAGTCAATGCTTTCAATTTGCGCACCTGGAGCGAGGGCGAGGGCGCCTGGCGCATCGGTGGCAGCGAAGGGCCGGCAAAAAGCCAGGCCGGCGGCGGACAAAAAATTGGCCTGGAAGTGTCGCTGCAAATGCGCGGCCGCGAACAGGCGCTGACCAAAGTTTTCTTGCTGGGGGCGACATGAGCCCTGGCATGCGGCAACAGCGGTATCAGCGCGGCGTGGCGGTCATCACGGCGCTGCTGTTGACGACATTGGCGATCACTATCGTCGCCAGCCTGTTCTGGCAACAGCAAGTGCAGGTGCGTTCGATAGAAAACCAGCGTCTGCAATTGCAAAAAAAATGGATCTTGCGTGGCGCCCTCGATTGGGCCCGTTTGATTTTGCGCGAAGATGCAAAACATTCTACTAATGAAGTCGATCATTTAGGCGAGCCTTGGGCCGTGGCCCTGGCGGAAACGCGGCTCGATCAATATGTGGAAAACGGCCGCGGCGATACCGAAGACAGCGATGCCAACCTGTCCGGCCAGATCAGCGATGCGCAGGCTCGCTACAACCTGAATAATCTGGCGATAGACGGCGCGGTCGATCCGCGTGAAATGAAGGTATTCGCCCGCTTGCTGGCGAATCTGCGGATGGAGCCGGCCTTGGCGCAGGGCGTGGCTCTCAATATCGCCCGCACCCAAAAGAAAGCCGCCACACAAGGCGGTACGGGGATAGGAAATAAGCCAGCAGATCCGGCAACTCCTGAAGTACAATTTCTTCGCTTCACCCAGGTTGACGATTTGCTGGCGATCGGCGGTTTTACGCCGGAAATGCTGTTGCGCCTGAAAAATTTTGTCACGGTATTGCCGCGCGCGACCAGCATCAATGTGAATACCACCACAGCAGAGGTATTGTCTGCCAGAATCGAAGGACTCAGCATGTCCGACGCGGCGATGATGACCGCCCGCCGCGATAGAGGGTATTTCAAGGACGTGGCGGATTTTAAGCAAAACTTTCCAGACAAGACGGCCGGCCTCGCCGATAAAGATGTTGCTATGTCCACGAATTTTTTCATCGTCAATGGAAAAGTTAGAATGAAACGTTCTACACTTGATGTGAATGCCTTGTTGGAGCGCAGCCAGTCAAGCATTAAAGTATTGTGGGTCCGAGAAAATTAGAATAAATAGATAAACATGGCGAGCACACTGTACATATCCCTGCCGTCCAGGGCGACGGCACAAACTCAGCCCGATTGGGCGGAGCAAACTTTGCCGTTTGCCTTGATCTCGGCCGAGGGCAGGCTGCAACAACAAGGTCAGCAGACCCTGGCCGAATTAAAAAATCTGGCGACGGGCGCACGTCAGCTGAGCCTGTTGCTGGCCGCCAGCGATGTCAGCTTGCTGACGGTCAAAGTGCCGCCGATGTCGGCCGCCAAATTCAAGAGCGCTTTGCCGAATTTACTGGAAGAGCAAATCATGGGCGATCCGGGCGACGCGATCATGGTCGCCACGCCGGTCGCAGAGGGGCTGAGTACGGCCGCGGTGGCGGATAAAGCCTGGCTGGAAACGCTGGCAATGCTGGTCAAAGACTGGCCGCTGCATAAAATTGCCGCCTATCCGGGGCAACTGGCGTTGGCTCCGGCAGAAGAGGCTGGCGCTGCGGTTGCCTGCATCGAGGAAAAGCCGGATAGCCTTGAGCTGGTCTTGCGCCATGCGGCCGCTAACGGTCTAGGCCTGACGCTGGCCAAAGACGAGCGGGCGCAAGCGCTGCAAATGCTGGTTATGCTGGCGCCGCAGGCGCCGATCACGGTGTATGTGCCGGCGGCTGAACTCGAGACTTACCAACGCCTCGCCCAGGACATGGCAAACGCCGGGCAGCTGAGCTTGCAAGCCGGCAGCTGGCAGCAACGCACCGCCGGCCTGCAATTGCATACGCCTGACCTGATGTCCGGCATTGCCGCTATGCATAAGCCGACATTTGACTGGAATTTGTGGCGCTGGCCGCTGAGCTTGGCGATTGCTGCTGTGCTCGTCAATGTGGGCGGACTGAATTTCGAATGGTTCACCATGAAACGCGAGGCGAACAGCCTGAGCGAAGCGGTGATGCAGACGTATCGCAACAGCTTCCCCAAAGAGACTGTCATTCTCGATCCGTTGGTGCAGATGCTGCAAAAAGTCAGCGCCTCAAAACGATTGGCCGGGCAATCGGCATCGGACGATTTCGTGGTGTTGGCGGCCCAGTTTGCCCAGGTGTGGGAGCGCGTCATGGCTGGCAAGCCGGCCACGATCGCTTCGCTTGAATACAAGGAGCGCGCCTTGCTGGTTAAACTCAAATCCTCTGAGATCATTCCGCTCGAACAGTTACGCGCCGCACTGGCGGAACAAACTTTGGAACTGGCTACCTCGGCGGATGGCGTATTGCGGATCAAAGTGGGAGGGAAGCGCTGATGTTAAAGCAAATGACTGAACTCTGGAACGGATACTGGCAGCAACGCGATCAACGTGAACGCCGCATGTTGTCGGCCGCTGCCGCCTTTATCGTCCTGAGCCTGATTTATCTGCTCGTGCTGAATCCGGCCCTGAGCGGCCGCACTCAGCTACAAAACAAGATTCCCCTATTGCGCCAGCAAGTGGCTGAGATGGCGGCCTTGAGTACGCAGCAGGCCCAGCTGGCGGCCAGCCTGTCCGAACTGGTCACCCCGATTTCGCGGGAGCAGGTCGACACTTCGCTGACGCGGCGCGGCGTTAAATCGCAAGCTTTAGCGGTGTCGGATGATATTGTGCGCTTGCAAATTCTATCGGTGAACTATAGCGATCTGATGGAATGGCTGGTCGAGATGCAGAAAGCTTCTCGCCTGACGGTAGAAGAAGCGCGCGTCACTGCGCTGCCGGAAAAAGGGCAGGTCAGCGTCAGCCTGACGCTGAAACAACAGAGGAATGCGTCCTGAGCATGGTTGCGGTTAGGCTCGTCACGCGCCGTCTGAGCTGGATGCTGGCGGCGGTGTGCAGTGTGCTGTTGACGGTTTTGTTGTTTTTGCCGGCCAGTTGGGTAGGCTTGCTGGTGGAGCGGCAAAGCCAGGGCAGGATCAGCCTGGGCGATGTGCAGGGCACATTCTGGCGGGGATCCGCTTTTGTCGGTGCGGCCGCCAGAAGCGACGGCCCGGTGACACCTTTATTTGCCGGTCGTTTTTCCTGGAAGATATCGCCGCTGATTTTGCTGGGGCAGCTTGATGTTGAACTCGATAATCCTGCTTCCTTGTCGCCGGCGGTCAAGCTGAATGGCAATCTGACGCAATGGCAAATGAGTCCGGCGGAGCTGGCTTTGCCGCCTGAACGCCTGCAGGGCTTGGGCGCGCCGTTAAATACTATAGGCCCTTCCGGACGATTGCATCTGGCATGGGATGGTCTACAGTTTACGCGGCAGGCAGGCGGTCTGGATTTGACCGGGAATATGCGGCTGGAATTGGCGGAAATGGCGTCGCGCCTGTCGCCGGTCAAACCGCTGGGCACTTATAGGCTGGCCCTGGACTGGAAAGGGCCAGCGGCGGATATCTCCCTGATCACCATCAAGGGGCCGATGTTATTGAGTGGCACAGGTAATTTGCAGGGAGGGCATTTGCAGTTTTCCGGCAAGGCATGGGCACAGGCAGGGCAAGAAGACAGGTTGGCAAATTTACTTAATTTGCTGGGACAGCGCCGCAGAGACGGCCAACAGGATGTAATCGCACTAGAGTTCAAATGAAAACATATCCATCGAAAAACAGGGCAGCCATGAACCGTACTACTGTGTTGGGGACCACCTTCGGCAAACCGATCCGGCAGCAGTTATCTGCATTGACCAGTGTCGCCGTACTGAGTGCGGGCTGCTTGTTCGCCACTGCCGCTCTGGCGCAAACACCCGCGCAAAATACGGCGGAACTGAATTTCGTCGGCGCCGACATTGAATCGGTTGTAAAGGCTATTGGCCATTACACCGGCACTACTTTCATCATCGATCCGCGCGTCAAAGGGCAGATCAATCTGGTGTCTGAAAAACCGCTGACCAAAGAGCAGGCTTTCCGCCTGTTGACGTCTACCTTGCGTTTGCAAGGCTATGCAGTCGTCAGTGGCGACGGTTATACCAAGGTGGTGCCGGAAGCGGATGCCAAGCTGCAAGCCGGACCTACCCAGAGCGTGCCGGCGGAAAAAGGGGAAACGGTCAAGGGTGATCAGGTCGCGACCCAGATTTATAAACTCAACTATGAATCCGCCATGAACATCGTGCCGGTGTTGCGGCCGCTGATTTCGCCGAACAATACCGTCAATGCCAATCCTGGCAATAATTCCATCGTCATCACCGACTATGCCGACAACCTGAAGCGGCTCGGCAAGATCATCGCCGCGCTGGATGCGCCGGCCGCAGCGGATCTGGACGTGATCCCGGTCAAACATGCGATTGCCGCCGATCTGGCAACCATGGTGAGCCGGCTGGCCGATGGCACCAATGCGCCTACCGATTCCGGCCGCACCATACTGATGGCTGATTCGCGCACGAATTCGATTTTGCTGAAAGCGCCTTCGATGGCGCGCGCCAATCTGGTCAAATCGCTGATCGCCAAGCTCGATCAGCCTACCGTCTTGCCCGGCAATGTGCACGTGGTGTATCTGAAAAACGCCGAAGCGATCAAGCTGGCGCAGACTCTGCGCTCTATCGTCAGCAGCGACAGCGCACTGCCGGCTAGCTCACCCTCCAACCTTTCCGGCGTAGGAAGCGTGGCGACCGGGACGAATAGTCCGATTGCCTCCGCCAATCCCGGCGCCGGCATGGCTGCTTCCTCTTTCTCGTCCGGCGGCGCTCTGGGAAGCGGTGGTGCGGCAGGTTTTATCCAGGCCGATGCGGCGACCAATACCCTGATCATTACCGCCAGCGAGACTGTCTATCGCAATTTGCGCACGGTGATCGATCAACTCGATGCGCGCCGGGCTCAGGTCTATGTGGAAGCCTTGATCGTTGAAATTAAGGCGAACAAGGAAAACGATTTCGGGATTCAATGGCTAGGCCTGTCCGGCGATAAAAATAGCGATTACCGGGTTGGCGGCGGTACTTCGTTTTCCAGTGCCGGAGATAATCTTTTGAGTTTGGCGGCGGGTAATGACAAGGCCAAGGGTTCGGTCTTGCCGGGCAATGGCTTAACTCTCGGACTCTTTAGACAGGTCAGTGGACAGCTTGGACTCGGCGCGCTGGCGCATGCGGTCGAGGCCAACGGTAATGGGAAAATTCTGTCTATCCCGACCCTGATCACGCTCGATAACGAAGAAGCGAAAATCGTCGTTGGTCAGAACGTCCCCTTCATTACCGGGCAATATGCGACTGCCGCCTCGGCAGGCGGTAGCGCCGGCGTGAATCCATTCACGACAGTGGAGCGCAAGGACGTCGGTTTACAATTGAAAGTGAAGCCGCAGATTTCCGAAGGCGGCACGGTCAAGATGGCAATCTACCAGGAAGTTTCTAATGTCGATGCGAAGTCGATCAACGCTGCCGGACTGATCACGAATAAAAGCGTGATTGAATCCAATGTACTGGTGGACGATGGGCAGATCATCGCCTTGGGCGGCTTGATGAAGGATTCCGTCGATGATTCAGCCGAAGGGGTGCCGCTCTTGAGCGACATTCCGGTATTGGGCAACCTGTTTAAGTACGAAACCAAGACGCACGGCAAAAGCAGTCTGATGATTTTCATCCGGCCGATCGTGATCCGCAATGCCGAACAAAGTGGCGATGTCTCTCTCGATCGTTACGACTATATGCGCACGCAGATCGCACCGACTAAAGAGGGTGGGGTTCAGACCTTGTTGCCGACTCTTGAAAAAGGCAAGTTGATGGCAACCCCGTCGGCTATCCCGCCCGGCAAATTCAATGCAGATGACAAGGGGAATAAATAGTCTATGCGAGAGAACCGATTATTGCCGTATGCGTTTGCACGCGACTTTTCTGTGCTGGCCAGTCGCGATACGGCGGTCCCTGCCGATCCTGTTGAGCTGACGGTGTCCGCCAAGACGGCGCCAACCGCCATCGCTGAAGCCGGCCGCCGGTTTGGTAAGCTGAAATTAACCGTATTGCCGCATGCAGAGTTAGAGCAAGTGATCGCTAAAGCCTACGCCGGATCCGGCGGCGACGCGGCCGATGTGGTCGGCGAAGTCGAATCCGATCTCGACCTCGCCAAGCTGATGTTGGACATGCCTGCGGTGGAAGATTTGCTGGAATCGGCCGACGATGCGCCGGTGATACGCATGATCAATGCCCTGCTGACGCAGGCTTTGCGCGACGGCGCGTCGGATATTCATATCGAACCGTTCGAACAGATTTCGGTGGTGCGTTTCCGCGTCGACGGCTCGCTGCGCGACATCGTCCGGCCGAAAAAAGCGATCCACGCCTCGCTGATTTCGCGCATCAAGATCATGGCCCAGCTCGACATCGCCGAAAAGCGTTTGCCGCAAGATGGCCGCATTACCCTGCGCATAGGCGGCAAGCCGGTCGATGTGCGCGTTTCCACCTTGCCGACCGGGCATGGCGAGCGCGCCGTATTGCGTTTGCTGGACAAGGAAGCCGGGCGTCTCGATCTGAGTAATTTGGGCATGAGCGACGATGTACTGCAGCAATTCGATAAACTGATTGCGCAGCCGCATGGCATCGTGCTGGTGACCGGGCCGACCGGCTCCGGTAAAACCACCACCTTGTATGCAGCCTTGTCGCGCGTGAACGCCGGTACCACCAATATCCTGACAGTCGAAGACCCGATCGAATATGAGCTGCCGGGCGTCGGGCAGACCCAGGTCAATTCCCGTATCGACATGACGTTCGCCAAGGCTTTGCGTGCGATTTTGCGGCAGGACCCGGATGTCATCATGATCGGTGAAATCCGCGACCTGGAAACTGCGCAGATCGCGGTGCAGGCGTCGCTGACCGGCCATCTGGTGCTGGCGACCCTGCATACCAACGACTCGGCGGCGGCGGTGACGCGTCTGCTGGATATGGGCATAGAACCGTTTTTGTTGTCGTCGTCTTTGCTCGGCGCGGTTGCGCAAAGGTTGGTGCGCAAGCTGTGTAATCATTGCAAGCGCGAAGACGGGGGGCAGTGGCATGCGGTTGGTTGCGAGCACTGCGGACATACCGGCTATCAGGGGCGGGTCGGCGTCTATGAGTTATTGCTGACCACGGAAGAAATCCGGGCGCAAATCCATCATCAGGCGGCCGAAGCCGAAATCCGGGTCACCGCTCAGCGCAACGGCATGCGCACCATGCGCGAAGACGGCGAACGCTGGCTGCAGGCCGGCGTGACTACGCCGGAAGAGCTTTTGCGCGTCACCAAGGAATAAGCCGTGCCAGCATTCCGATACGAAGCGGTCGATAGCACCGGCCAGAGCAGCAAGGGTGTATTGAGCGCCGACAGCGCCAGGGCTGCACGCGGTGATCTGCGCGCGCAAGGTCTGGTGCCGGTGACGGTGGAAGCGATCAACAATCAGCTGGATGCGGACGGCAAAAAGAAGCGAGCCTTATTTGGCGATCATTTATCGAACGTCGAACTGGCCTTGTTCACGCGTCAGCTGGCCAGCTTGCTGGAAGCCGGTTTGCCGCTCGAACAATCCTTGTCCGCGTTGCTGGAGCAGGCAGAGCGTCCGTATATCCGCGACCTGATCGCGTCCATACGTTCGGAAGTGACGGCAGGCGCCGCCTTGTCGGATGCGCTGAAGCAGCACCCCAACGATTTTGTCGATATCTATTGCGCACTGGTCGCGTCTGGCGAACAGATCGGCCATTTGTCGCATGTGCTATCGCGCCTGGCCGACTATATAGAAAGACGCAACGCCTTGGTGCAGAAGGTCAAACTGGCGTTTACCTATCCCGCCATCGTGACGGTGGTGGCATTCGCTATCGTGATTTTTTTGCTGACCTATGTGGTGCCGCAGATCGTTTCGGTATTTGCCAATACCAAGCAAAAATTGCCGTTTTTAACCGTGATGATGCTGGCCATTTCCGATTTTGTCCGCAGTTACGGGTGGTTGGTTGCGCTGCTGCTGGCTGCCGCTTTTTCTGTATGGCGCCTTGCGCTGAAGAATCCTGAAGTCAAGATGCGCTGGCATACCTGGTTGTTGACGGCGCCTTTGTACGGCAAATTTGAACGTAGTCTGAACACGGCGCGTTTTGCCAGTACCCTGGCGATAACTACCGGATCCGGTGTCCCCATCTTGCGTGCTTTGCAGACCAGTCGCGAGACGTTGTCGAATATGGCGATGCGGGCCCAGGTCGAAGACGCCACTGCCAGCGTGCGAGAAGGTGTTGGCTTGGCGCGTGCGCTGTCGGCGCACAAGCATTTTCCGCCGATGCTGATTCACATGATACGCGCCGGCGAGGTCACGGGTGAGTTGCCGGCCATGCTGGAGCGGGCGTCCAACGCGCAAGAACAAGATCTGGAGCGCCGGGCGCTGACTATCGCCGGCCTGCTGGAACCGGCACTGATTTTAGCCATGGGCGTGGTGGTGTTGCTTATCGTGTTGGCGGTGTTGATGCCCATTATCGAAATTAATCAGCTGGTACGCTGATAAGGAACAACATGAAGCGTTTGCCTTTAATTCTCAGTTTTTTTGCTTTTATTTTGCTGTGCATGTCGCTCAGTTTTTGGGGCTTGCGCGTATTCAAACCGCAGGTGCGGTCGGTGGCGGCGCCGGCAATGCAAAGCGGTTTCGAGCCGGGCGCAGGACAGTGGGGGAGCATATTCGGGAGCAGTCAAAGTACGCAGATTACGGCCAGCAATTACCAATTAAAAGGCGTGGTGGTAGCACGGCGCAAAGAAGACAGTGTCGCGATTGTCGTTGCCGAAGGCAAGCCTGCGCAAAGTGTCGCGCTCGAACAAGAATTGGCGCCCGGTGTCTTGCTCAAGGAAGTGCATGATCAGTATGTGATGATTTCCGAGTCGGGGAGCATGCGGCGTATCGATTTGCCGCAATCCTCCGTGATTAACCTACCCTCGGCGCAAAATACGAATCCAACAGCTGCGATCGGCGTCGTGCCACAAAACGTACCTGCGACTTTTCCGGAACACCGTCGCAATGTCCCGCCTATGCCTATGGCACCCTCGTCGTCGCCATCTGCAACGCCGGTGCCGATGGTGACTCCAGGTTTGCCGACTGCGTCTTTGCCTGAGGTTATGCCAGCAAATCCGCAATGAATTTGACTGCCGATAGTTTTCCTCCAGTGTTGCTGGAGGCCTTGGCGCATGCACACCCGTCCTGGCATTCTGCGTTGCGCGCCGGACTCGCGGCGGTGCATAGAGCCGATCCGGGTTATTTGCCGACGCTGTGCCAAACTCAATTTTTGCCAAGCGAGGGCAGATTATTTGCTGCGTTTGCCCAGCCTATGGATGCCGTACTGTATGTTCTGGTCGGTGAAGGGCCTTATCCCAGGGAAGAGAGCGCGACCGGATATTGTTTTATGGATGGCGCCGTCGGCGATTTATGGTCGCAAGAAGAAGGCTGCGGATTATCAAAAAAAGTCAATCGTGCTACATCTTTGCGCAATTTCATCAAAATGCTGTTGGTCGCTGCTGGTAAATTGAGCCAGGACAATAGCAGTGGCGTTGCCATCGCCGGAATAGCCGGTCTAGCGCGGTTAGCGGATTCTAAGTTTATTCAGACGCTGGACGAGCTGCAGAGTAATATGAGCAATCAAGGATTTTTATTATTGAATGCGTCGCTGGTATTTCGTTCCGATGTCGCTCCGGTGAAGGATGCGCGGGCCTGGCAACCTTTCTTGCAAGAGATTTTTTCTGCTTTACACGGATATCAGCAAAGCTCGGGCGTGGCGTTGGCCACGCTGGTGTTATGGGGGAAAATTGCGGAGCAATTGCGCCAGATTCCTGCGGCAGGATTATTTCCGCAGATCACGGCGGAACATCCGTATAACCTGTCGTTTATTGGCAATCAGGCCATGCAGTCTTTCTTTAGGCCCATGAATTTGATGATAAGAATTTCCTGATGGAAAAATTTTGTAAGAAGAACGACCGGCTACTGGTTAGTAAGTCTGCTTTGTAGAATAATCGTGAAACAATTGTTGGGTGTTGTTTCAACTAGTCGGATTATTTGCAAAATTCCTTTATGTTAAAAAAAATTGAAGTTGGGCAATTAAGAGTCGGTATGTATATTCATGAGTTATGCAGTTCATGGATAGATACGCCATTCTGGCAAAAATCATTCATGCTGAATGAAATCGAAGAATTAAAAAAAATCCAGAACACAAAAATCCGGGAAGCCTGGATAGATACCGTTAAAGGATTGGATGTGCTTCCGAAAGCGGGCAACGCTCCTGCGCAAGCCATTCCCGCAACCGCTACCTCGACATCTGTGCAGCGTCAGGTAACTGTCGTATCGATGGATGAGGAATTGGGCCGCGCGTCGATGATAGTCAATAAGTCCAAGCAAGCGGTGTATTCCATGTTCAACGAGGCGCGCATGGGCAAGGCTGTCGATGTCGAGAATGCCCAGGTTCTGGTAGAGGAAATCGCGGAATCCGTCATGCGTAATCCGGGGGCGCTAATAGGATTGGCACGCCTTAAGACCAAGGATGATTACACCTATATGCATTCGGTGGCGGTTTGTGCACTGATGGTCGCGCTCGGCAAGCAATTAGGTCTGGATGAAGAGCAAATGCGCGAAGCAGGATTGGCGGGCTTGTTGCACGATATAGGAAAAATGGCGATACCCGGCGATATTTTGAATAAGCCGGGCAAGCTGACCGATGAGGAATTTGTTTCCGTCAAAACGCATCCTGCGGCGGGACATAAAATGTTATTGGAAGCGAAAGGGGTCAGTAATATCACCTTGGATGTCTGCCTGCATCATCACGAAAAAATGGATGGCAGCGGCTATCCCGAGCGCCTTCAGGGCGATGAAATCAGCATGTATGCCCGCATGGGGGCGGTGTGCGACGTGTATGACGCAATTACGTCCAACAGGCCTTACAAGCAGGGTTGGTGTCCAGCCGAGTCTCTTCGCAAAATGGCAGAGTGGAGCAATGGACATTTCGACGAAAAAATTTTTCAGGCATTTGTAAAGAGCATAGGAATTTATCCTGTCGGTACTTTGGTGCGTCTGGAGTCGGGAAGATTGGGTGTGGTAATTGAGCAGCAGACAGGTAAATCCCTGTTGTTGCCAAAAGTAAGGGTTTTTTTCTCGACCAAATCTATGGGATATATCGCACCTGAGTTGTTGGATCTGGCTGGCCCTGGTTTGCAGGATAAAATCATTGCGAGAGAAGACGCCGTCAACTGGGGTTTGAAGGATATAGGTCGCTATTGGCTCGGCGATATAGCTCCCTCCAACTAGCAATAAAGAAGCAGGCAACTCCACGAGTTAAGTGGAGTTTTTTATTTTCTGGATAAGATATTGAGCAGGCAAGGATTTGGCTGCAAGCAGTGCTGGATTTTATCCGCGGGCTGCTCAATGTTTTCAAAGAATGCACAAAATCGGTTAAGAAAGAACAGCTAAATTTATATTTCAGCATCGGGTAGAATGCAGATTATGAAAATCCTGATTAGTAATGACGATGGTTACCTCGCGCCCGGCATACTTGCCCTGGCAGAAGCCTTAGCGCCGATCGCTGATGTAACGGTGGTGGCACCCGATAGCAACCGTTCTGGGGCATCCAATGCACTGACGCTCGATCGGCCGCTGTCGGTTCAACGTGCCGCCAATGGTTTTTATTTTGTGAATGGTACGCCATCGGATTGCGTGCATATCGCCTTGACTGCCGTTATGCAGGATAAACCGGATTTAATCGTCTCCGGCATTAATCAGGGGCAGAACATGGGAGATGACACCCTATATTCCGGCACTGTCGCGGCGGCAACCGAGGGCTATCTGTTCGGCATCCCGGCAATCGCATTCTCGCAATCGGAAAAAGGTTGGGCGCATCTGGATTCGGCGGCACAAATTGCATGCGACATAGTGAAGCGCGGATTTCAGGAATTGCCCGCACCGTACTTATTGAATGTAAATATTCCGAATATCCCCTATCAGCATATCAAGGGACTGCGCAAGTCACGCTTGGGAAAGCGACATACTTCGGAACCGGTCATTCATATGTTAGATCCGCATGGGCGGGATATTTATTGGATAGGACCACCGGGGGCGGCCAAGGACGCAGGTATGGGTACCGATTTTGATACGACATCCAAACAATATGTATCGGTAACGCCTTTGCAAATCGATCTGACGAACGTTCGACAGCTCGATTTGTTAAAAATGGATTTTGCATGACGACAAAAGACAAGCGATTCCCTTTGAGCTTGTCTTCTGTCGTTGAACAGAAAACTGCCGGTGCCGGACGACATGCTTCTCCTCGAACGGCAATGCCGCAAACTGCGATGCAAAATGCCCACCACATCGCAAAGAATTCGCCGGGTCGTGCGGCTTCGACCCAGATGCTGAGTCCCGCGCATTCTGCGCGGCAAAACACTGTTCATTCGCACTCATCTTCTAGCGGCAGTCCCTTGATATCGGAAGCTGTGCGGCGCGCGATGGTGGCTAGAGTGGCGCAGCAAGGCGTGCGAGATGACACCGTCCTTGCCGCTCTGGGGGCGGTGCCTCGCCACTTGTTTCTGGAGTCAGGTCTTGCCAGTCAGGCTTACATAGACGCCTCGCTGCCTATCGGATATCACCAGACCATTTCGCAGCCGTATATTGTGGCGCGCATGATAGAAATTATGCGAAATGCTTCTTCACTTAATCGGGTATTGGAAATCGGCACCGGTTGCGGTTATCAGGCCGCAGTCTTGTCGTTGGTGGCGAAGGAAGTGTATTCGATAGAGCGCATTAAAGCCTTGCATGATCTGGCAAAGAATAATTTACGCCCTATGCGTATTGCCAATATCCGTTTGCATTACGGAGATGGGATGTTGGGTTTGCCTCAACTGGCGCCTTTTGACGGTATTATATTGGCTGCTGCAGGTATGGAGGTGCCGCAAACTTTATTGCAACAGTTACGCATAGGCGGGCGATTGATTGCCCCGGTAGGCGGCAAAAATCAGGTGTTGCAACTGATAGAACGTGTTTCTAATCATGACTGGACCAGCACTGTAATGGAGCAATGTCATTTTGTGCCCTTGCGTCAAGGCGTGATTTGAATTTTAGTAAAGAATAGATTTAGAGATAATTTTCATAGAGAATGAAGAAAATACAACCGGTTTTACCGTTTATTGTGGCAAGTGCACTGATCGGCATGATTTCGGCATGCAGCACCGCGCCGAATAATGCGCCCGTGGTCGAACGTGGCCTGGAGAATGTTACTGTGGAGAGCAAGCAGGGGGCGGTTGTTTTAAAGCCTGCGCTGAAGGCGCCGGATGGCAATCGCGGCACCTACGTAGTCAAGCGTGGCGATACGCTCTACCGTATCGCGCTCGATCATGGGCAAAGTTATAGCGATATCGTTACCTGGAATAATCTGAAAAACCCGAACGATATTAAGGTTGATCAGGTATTGCGCGTGACCCCTCCAGACATCGCGCTTGTTCAGGGAGTGCAAACATCTAGCGTGACATCCGCGTCCGGCATCGAAGTAAAGCCTTTGGGTGCGGCGAATCTTGCTATCAATAAATCGGGACCGCGTGGCGACAAGCGCCCATATTCGGAGTCCACTTTGGCGGACCTGCAAAAAACGGATGCGGGAGCCGCGCCTGTCGTTGTGGCTAAAGCTGAAGCGGCAATCCCCTCCAAATCGGCGGAGACGGTTGCTGTAGAAAACGAAATTGTGGATTGGATGTGGCCAGTTGAAGGTAAAGTATTAGCGACGTTTGACGATGCAAAGAACAAGGGACTGGATATCTCTGGTAAATTGGGGCAGGATGTATTGGCAGCCGGAACGGGAAAAGTAATGTATGCCGGTAGCGGTATCCGTGGTTATGGTAATCTGGTCATAATCAAGCACACCAGCAATTTATTGTCTGCGTATGCGCACAATAAAACTATCTTGGTGAAAGAAGGGCAAGCGATTAACAAAGGACAAAAAATTGCTGAAATGGGTAACTCTGACAGCGATATAGTGAAATTACATTTCGAAATTCGACAGCAAGGTAAGCCTGTTGATCCATCAAGATTTTTGCCGGGCCGTTAATTTCTAATCACGCTCGTACTTTGGGCATGCGGGAAACCGCTTAACTGCACAGATCATGCATAACAACTCAACTAACTACAAGCTGGACACGTCCGCCATGAGTGATGATGAAGATGCGACTGCGGATGCGGTTGATATGGATGCCGACTCAAATGTCTCAGCTGATCGCTCAGATCTGACGGATGAGTCCGGTGATGTCGCGCAGGAAGGGCAGGATGAGCAGGGCGATAATCCCGCATCGTTGATCGTTGCGCCTATCGATGAGCTTAAGACGGTGTTGGCTGCCGAATTGTCGACGGATACAACCCAGTATTATCTCAATCAGATAGGTACCCGGCCATTGTTCGGCTCGGCAGAGGAGTTGCATTACGCCACCTTGGCGAAGCAGGGGAGCTTTGAAGCCCGGCAAAAAATGATCGAGCATAATCTGCGGTTGGTGGTGTCGATCGCCAAGCACTACATTAATCGCGGCGTAGCTTTGCTGGATATGATAGAAGAGGGCAATCTGGGCCTGATGCACGCCATAGATAAATTTGAGCCTGAGCGTGGTTTTCGTTTTTCAACCTATGCTACTTGGTGGATAAGACAGAGCATAGAGCGCGCTATCATGAATCAGGCGCGCACCATACGCTTGCCGGTGCATATGGTGCGGGAGCTTAATCAGATATTGCGGGCGAAGTACCATCTGGAATCGCAACAGCGTGACGGCAGGGATGCTGCGTTAGAGGATATCGCGATGCTGGTGGATAGGCCGGTAGACGAGGTGCAGGATATCCTGGCATTGTCCGAGCATGCAACATCGCTAGATACGCCGCTTGATAACGATCCGCAGTCCAGTCTCATGGATATGTTGCCCGGAGATGGAGATGATGCGCCGGATATTCGCGCGGAGCATCATGAAATGACGATACTGGTGCGCGACTGGTTATCCAAATTGCCTGATAAGCAGCGTATTGTGATTGTTCGCCGCTTTGGCCTGGATAATGACGATCCCGCGACATTGGAAACGCTGGCTGACGAGATGGGAATCACTCGCGAACGCGTGCGCCAGATTCAGCAAGAGGCGCTGATAAAACTCAAGCGCTCGTTTGCCTCGCGCGGTGTAGGCAGGGACTCTTTACTCTGACTTTTTTGAGAGACACCTCCGGTGGCCGGGACTGGTGGCCGCTCTTCTTTTATAATTCCGTTTTTTGAATTTATCACTTAAGCGGCGCGACGCTTATGTCGCGCCGTTATCTCCATGAATACTATAGAAATTCGTTCTTTCGATATGGACGCCCGCGGCGTCGGTCATTTGCAGAATGAGGATGGCACGCCAGGTAAGGTTGTTTTTGTTGAGGGCGCCTTGCCGGGGGAGTTGGTCGGCTTCAGTACTTTTAAAAAGAAGGCAAGCTGGGAAGCGGCCAACATGACCGACTTGCTGCGCGAATCATCGCAAAGGATTAAGCCTAAGTGTGAATTTTTTGGCACTTGTGGCGGCTGTTCCATGCAGCACCTGGAGCCTAATGCGCAGGTCGCAATGAAGCAGCGTGTGCTGGAGGATAACCTTTGGCATATAGGCAAGGTGCGGGCGGAAACCATGTTGCGCCCGATTTACGGGCCAACCTGGGGGTACCGCTTTCGTGCCAGGCTGTCGGTGCGGCATGTGCAAAAAAAAGGCACGGTCCTGGTGGGCTTTCATGAAAAAAAGTCGCGCTATGTCGCCAATATGGAGACTTGTGAAATTCTGCCTCCGCACATTTCGACGATGTTGATGCCCTTGCGCAGTTTGGTTGCCTCGCTGTCTATCGTTGAAGCGTTACCGCAAATTGAGTTGGCGATAGGCGAGGGCGTGACGGCCATGGTGTTGCGCATTATGGCGCCCTTGACTGCTGAAGATGAGCGTAAATTAAGCTTGTTTGCCGATCAGCATAATGTGCAGTGGTGGCTGCAGACTGGTGGCCCCGACACTGCGACTCCTTACTATCCAGCAGTCAGCGATTTGCATTACTTGCTGCCGGAGTTTGGCGTCAAAATGCCATTTAAACCGACCGACTTCACCCAAGTCAATCATCATATTAATCGCGTATTGGTGGCGCGAGCTTTACGTCTGCTGGATGTCCAAAAGAGCGAACGAATCGCCGATTTGTTTTGTGGTTTGGGTAATTTCACTTTGCCGATCGCGACTTTGGCAAAAGAAGTGGTGGGTATCGAGGGGAGTATTGCGTTAACTGAGCGTGCATTGGAAAATGCGCGCCACAATGGACTGGATGCGAAGACATCTTTCAGTACGCGTAATTTGTTTGAGATAACTGCTGACGATTTCATTAAGCTGGGTCGGTTTGACCGGTTTTTAATCGACCCACCGCGCGATGGCGCGATGGCTGTTTGTCAGGCACTGATAGATCTGGGGAGGGTGGCGCCAGAATTCAAGCCTAAACGGCTGGTGTATGTGTCCTGCAGTCCATCTACCTTGGCGCGTGATGCCGGCATGCTGGTGAATGAGGCTGGTTATCGCCTGACTTATGCCGGCGTGGTTAATATGTTCCCGCATACGTCCCACGTGGAATCGATGGCGGTATTCGATCTGATCTGATAGTGGAGTGTTTACTTCGGTTTGTTTGCAAACAAGGCTGGCTAATTTGCCAGCCTTGTTCAATTTTGTGGCGAATATCGCTATGACGATCAAGGTCGCCTGGCAAGGAGAGGGTATTTCTTGGAAGACATGTTCTGAATTCGGTTTCGTGCTAAAATCTAAGGTTAGATGAATTCTTGAGTTTTTATCTTAACCCTTTCTTTTTATTGGAGTTTTTAGATGGCTATCGAACGTACATTGTCTATTATTAAGCCGGATGCAGTTGCAAAAAATGTTATCGGCCAAATTTACAGCCGTTTCGAAGGTGCTGGCTTGAAAGTTGTTGCTGCACGTATGACTCAATTGTCCCGTGTCGAGGCTGAAGGTTTTTATGCGGTGCACCGTTAGCGTCCTTTTTTCAAGGATTTGGTCGATTTCATGATTTCCGGACCTGTCATGATTCAGGCGTTGGAAGGTGAGGGCGCGATTTTGAAAAATCGTGATTTGATGGGCGCAACCGATCCTAAGAAGGCTGAAAAAGGCACAATTCGCGCTGACTTCGCTGACTCCATCGATGCTAACGCTGTACACGGTTCCGATGCGGCGGAAACGGCTGCTGTGGAAATCGCTTATTTCTTCCCGGCATTAAACGTTTATTCCCGTTAATCGAGACTTCGTCCGGCTGATGTTGTAGTGAAAAAAACGCCCTGCGCAGCAAATTCGCGGTGCAGGGTGTGAAAGAGAAATACTTGATGGCACTTACAAACTTATTGGATCTGGATCCTGCGCAACTCGTCGCCTATTGTGGTGAGCTTGAACCTGCAGAATACGGTGCAATTGACTCCACTGGCTTAAGCAGAACTAACGCAAGCCA
>JACPWS010000103.1 GCA_016196925.1 Burkholderiales bacterium
AGATCGATCAGATGTTGCACAAACTAAACCATCGACCGCGAAAATGTCTCGGTTACAAAACACCACATGAGGTATTCTTCGGCTTGGACATACTCCCCCTAAAAACCAAAAAAAATTGCGCTTCGTAGTTGAATCCGCCGCTTTTCCGCCTTCTGGAAGTAAAAATATACTCCCCTCCAGTATATTTAAAAGCCCTTCAAATACGCTGACGATAGGCTGTTTTTTTCACATACTCCCATGTTTCTAAGTAAAACCGGGGTGCCGTCTGGCGCTTTCAAGCCTGGCGATAGTGATTCGCCGGCTGGTAGCGTTTCGCATACAGCGCAAACAGCAGCGCCGCCAGCAGGGCGAAGCCGGCGAAGAAGAACATCTGGAACGCGGTCACGCTGATGCCGGTGGTCTTGATCTGCTCGGTCACGGCCGGGCTCTTGACGCTGGAATTGGCCAGTAAAACCCACAGGTTGCCGATGGTGACCGACAGATTCCAGAAGCTCATGATCGCGCCCTTCATCGCCAGCGGCGCCTGGCTATACGCGAATTCCAGGCCGGTGGCCGACACCAGCACTTCACCGAAAGTCAGCAAGGCGTACGGCAGCACTTGCCAGGTGATTTCGATCGCGTTGCCGCCATCGATCGCCAACTGCATGAAGCCGACCACGATCCAGGCCAGGCCGGCAAACGCGATGCCCAGGCCCATGCGGCGCAAGGCGGTCAGCTCGATGCCGATGCGCTTCAAGAGCGGGTACAGGATCATGTTATTGAAAGGGATCAGCAACATCACCAGCAGCGGATTCAGCGCCTGCATCTGGGCCGGCTGGAACCATTCCGGCTTGGTCATCTCGTTCGCCTGCAAGACCCAGGTCGAGGCCTTTTGGTCGAACAGCGACCAGAACGGCGTCACCAGCGCAAACACCACCAGCAAACGCAGCACGGCGCGCACGCCATCCACCGCCACATCGGGATGCGCAGCGCGCGCACGCTCGAGTTGCAGCCAGGCGCCGGCGCCGCCGAAGCCGAGCACCAGCACCAAGGCCAGACACAAGGCCGCGACGATGCCGATATCCGGAATCAGCAACAGCGAGACTACCGCCAGCAAACCGCCCGTCACCGCGAGCCAGTAACCGGGACGGCCCTGGCCCGGCGTTTCCGTCTTCAGGGCGGTGCCTACCACGTGCAGGAAGGAATCGGGATTCTTCGCGACCGGCGCCACATGCACATATTTGTTGCGGCCGGACCAGAACACGATAGTCGCGATCAGCATCAGCAAGCCGGGAATACCGAACGCCACGCTAGGACCATATTGTTTCAGGAAAATCGGCATCAGCAAGGACGCAAAGAAAGAGCCGAAGTTGATGATCCAGTAAAAGCCGTCGAACACTTTTTGCGCGAGTTTTTTATTGGTCTGGTCGAACTGGTCGCCGACGAAGGAAGCCACCAGCGGCTTGATGCCGCCCGAACCGAGCGCGATCAGGAATAGCCCGAAAAAGAAGCCGTTGCGGTTATCGTCGAACAAGGCCAGGCAGGCATGGCCGGCGCAATACACCAGGCTCAGCCAGAACACGGTATTGTATTTGCCGAACAGGCGGTCGGCGATCCAGCCACCGAGCAAGGGGAAGAAATACACGCCGATCACGAAGGTGTGGAAAATCTCTTTCGCCATGCCGGCGCGCATGGATTCCGGCATGGACAGCAACAGGCTGGTAATCAGGAAAGGCGTCAGGATGTTGCGCATGCCGTAGAAACTGAAACGCTCGCAGCCTTCGTTGGCAATAATATAGGGAATCTGGCGCGGCATTTTTGCGGTTGCATCCGCTTCGCTGGCCTGCGTTTCCTGCGGTATCGCCGCAGCGGTGGTCTGACTCATGGCATCTCCTGTCGAATTGTTTCAGTCGAACAATAATCAAACGGCCTCCGCGGAGGCCGTAAGGAAGGTTTTAGCGCGATGGATAATCGGGATAAAACGGTGGATGCAGTATCTAGAATTGAGGGGCTGTCGTCAAGTTTTGGATTTGCGGCACTTCAAGACGCTGGTATCGACACGAACGTCTTAGGTACGGCGATCAGACTCCCCTCTCCCGCTGCGCGGGAGAGGGGGTGGGGGTGAGGGCTGTGCGCAAAAGCGAAATGCATGCCCTATCAAAATTAAACCGTTCAAGTACATCGAACCGTTGTCGTTCTCGGCCAGCCCTCACCCCCTGCCCCTCTCCCGCTCGCGGGAGAGGGGAGCCAAACCCGGTTTAGCTACGCCCTCTCGCCATGCCCCACACCTTCTTCGGCGTGCGATACAGCAGGCGCACGAAAGTCAGCGTCAGCAAGGCTTCGATGAAGGTCAGCACAAACGCCAACAGTGCGTTCCAGCGCGACTCGCGGCGGCGGAACTTGGCGACCATCCTGTCGTAAGTGATTTCTATGCTGTCATAGAAAGTCGGCACCACCAGCAGCGTCAGCAAGGTCGAGGTGATGGTGCCGCCTATGATCGCGATCGCCAGCGGCCGGTAGAATTCGCCGCCCTCACCGAGACCGATCGCCACCGGCAGCATGCCGGCGATCAGCGCAAAGGTGGTCATCAGGATGGGGCGCAGGCGCTTGCGGCCGGCGTACATCAGCGAATCTTCCCTATCGTAGCCTTCGGCTTCGCGCTTGCGTGCGCAATCGAGCAGCAGGATCGCATTCTTGGCCACCAGGCCCATCAGCATGATGACGCCGATGAAGCTCATCAGGTTCAGCGTGCCATGCGTCAGCAGCAAAGCCACGACCACCCCGATCAGACTCAGGGGCAAGGACAGCATGACGGCCAGCGGCGCGGTGAACGAGCCGAACTGCATCACCAGTATCAGATACATCAGGCCTATGCCCATCACCAGCGCGATCAGCATTTCGGTGAACAATTCCTTTTGCGAACGCGCCGCACCGCCCAGTTCCAGGCCGTAACCGGCCGGGAAGTTGATCGCCTTGGCGATCTTCATGGCGTCCGCCGTGACTTCGCCGGAAGAACGGCCCTGGGCATTGGCCGACACTGCGATCATGCGCTTGCCGTCCGAGTGCTGGATCTGCGACGGACCCTTGCCCATGGTGATCTTGGCGATCTGCTCCAGCGGCACCATCTTGTCGCTGCCGGCCACCGCGATCGGCAGGCGCTCGATGTTTTCGGCATTGATGCGGTCATCCGGATGCAGACGCACCGCCACGTCGCGCGCCTCGCCGGTAGGATCGACCCAATCGCCGACCTCGACCCCGGCGAACGCCACACGCAGCGCCTGCGCCGCATCGTTGACTGAAATGCCGAGCGAATTGGCCAGGCCGCGATTCAGCTCTATCTGCAACTCATCCTTGGGGTCTTGCTCGGACAGGCCGACATCGACTGCGCCTTCCACCTTGCTGAGCTTTTCCATGAAGGCGCTGGTGATTTCCATCAACTTGCGCGAATCGGGGCCAGAAAACTGAATTTGCACCGGCTTGCGGGCGCCATTGTTGAGGTCGTCCTGCACCACATATTCGGCGCCGATGATGTTGCGGACCAACTGGCGCAACTCGACCGCGATCTCGGTCGCCGAACGCCGGCGCTCGGTGCTCTTGCCGATATCGACGTACACGCGGCCGCCGCTGATATTCACATTGCTGTTGGTGGCCTTGGTTTCCTTGATAGTGCGCGCCAGCTCGGCCGCCTTTTCCACCTTCAGGCGCGCGTATTCCAGGCTGGAGCTGGAAGGGGTGCGCACTTCCACCATGATGGTGCCGTAATCGGAAGTCGGCAAGAAGCTGGAACCGCCCAGCGTCGCATGCAGGGCAATCGCCGCCACCAGACTGGCGCCGGCGATGATCGCCATCCAGCGCCGGTGATGCAGGGCCCAAGCGATCACGTTGCCGTAACGGTCTGACTGGTGATCGAACCAGGCATTGAAGCGCGCCAGCAACAGGCTGACGCCATGCTTTGGTTGCAAATGCTGGCCGACCGGGTCGCCCCAGTAAGCTGACAGCATAGGATCGAGCGTGAACGAGATGAACAGGCTGACCAGCACCGAGCTGGCCACGGTCAGCGCAAACGGACGGAACCATTCGCCCGATTCACCCGGCATGAAAGCGACCGGAATAAACACCGCGATAATCGAGAAGGTGGTGGCGGCCACCGCCAGCCCGATTTCCTTGGTGCCATTGCTGGCCGCCTTGCGGCGGTCGCTGCCCAGCTCCATGTGACGCACGATGTTTTCACGCACCACGATCGCGTCATCGATCAGCACGCCGATCGCCAGCGACAGGCCGAGCAGGGTCATGAAGTTCAGCGTGAAGCCGCACAGCCAGACCGCGATAAAAGCCGCGATCACCGAAGTCGGCAAACTCAGCGCGGTGATCAGGGTCGAGCGCCAGGAGTTCAGAAACACGTACACCACGAAGATGGTCAGCACCGCGCCGAACAGCAGCGAGTCGATCACATTGTTCAGACTGTTTTGCGCATCCTTGCCGCCGTCCTGCGTGACTTCCAGCTTGGTGCCTTCCGGCAGGGTTTTGTTCACTTCTTCCACCAGCGTGCGTATCTTGCTGGCGACGGTGACGGTGCTGGCGTCGCGCGAACGGGTCACGCCTATGCCTACGTTAGGGTTGCCGTTGCGCACGCTGAAGCTGTTGATCTCGGCGAAGCTGTCGGCGATATCGGCCACCTGGGCCAGCCGTATCAATTCGTTGCCACGGCGCTTGATCACGATTTGCTGGAATTCGGCCGGCGATTCTATGCGCCCGACCAGGCGTATGCTTTGCTCGTCGAGCTTGCCGCGCACCTTGCCGACCGGCGCCGTGGTGTTTTGATTGCGCAAGGCAGTCACCACTTCGCCGACCGAGACATTGTATTCGCGCAGTTTCTGCGCATGCAGCAGCACGCTCAGCTCGCGCTTGAGCGAACCGTTGACGTACACGGTGGCCACGCCGTCTATGCCGCGGAATTTATCGGCCAGCTCGTCTTCCGCTATGCGCGAAATCTCGGCATGACTGAGGGTCTTGGACGACAAGGCCAGCTGCATGATGGGCTGGGCCGAGGGGTCGATGCGCTGCAGGATAGGCTCGCGCATTTCGGCCGGCAACTTGTAGCGCACCGAGGCGATCGAATTGCGCACCTCGTCGCTGGCCTCGATCATATTCTTCTTGTAATTGAAGATGATCACCACGCTGGCATTGCCTTCGCTGGCGGTCGAGCGTATCTGGTAGACGCCGGAAATGCTCTGCAGCGATTTCTCTACGCGGTTGATGATTTCGCGTTCCACCGTTTCGGGCGAGGCGCCCGGATAAGGAATATTAATCCCCAGCACCGGCTGCTCTACGTCGGGGATCTGGTTCACCTTGAGCTTTTTCAGGGCCAGCAAACCCATGCTCATCAACGCGATGATGATGACTATCATCGCTATCGGACGCTTGATACTGAAGTCGGACAGGAACATGGCTTATTTCCCCGCGGCAGAAGTCGATGAAGCGCTGGCGGCGGCCGCCGGCTGAGCGGCGCCGGCCGAAGCGACCAGCCGGATTTTTTGCCCGTCTTTCAGGGTCGAGCCGGGATTGCGCACCACCTGGTCGCCGTCCGCCAAGCCGCTGTTCACCACGTAATCGCCGCGGCGCGGATCGCGCTCGCCTATGTTCAGCGCGACTTTTTTCAGCAAACCGTCCTTGACGCGCCAGGCGTAAGCCTTGTCGCCTTCGCGCAGCAGCGCGGTATTCTTGATCATCAGGGTCTGGGTCGTGCCGGCCTCGATGCGGCCTTCGGCATACAGGCCGGACACCCTGGGCTGCTTATCGTCGGCAAACGCCACCAGCACTTCGACCTGGCGCGTGGTCGCATTCGCGGCCAGATCGACGCGCCTGACCTTGCCGTTAAAATCCTGTTCGCCGTAACCATTGATACGGAAGCTGACCGGCTGGCCTATCTTGACCTTATTCACCTTGTCGGCCGAGACCAGGCCTTCGAAGCGCATGCTGGCCGGGTCTATCACTTTCACCAGCTCCTTGCCGATCTGGGCGGTATCGCCGGCCGAGACCTTGCGCTCGCTGACCACGCCGTCGAACGGCGCGCGCACTTCGGTGCGCTGCATCTGCTGGCGCGCCAGCACCGCCCTGGCCTTGGCGCCGACCAGATCGCTCTGGGCGTTGTTGCGGCGGACTTCGGCGTCTTCCAGCTGCTGGGTCGACACCATGCCGGAAGCGCGCAAAGTCTTCAGACGCTGGAACTGGCGCTCGGCCTGGTCAAACGATTGCGCCGAGGCGCGCGCCGCTTCTTCGGCCGAGCCGAGGCTGTCGCGCACAGAGGTGTCATCCAGCCGCACCAGCAAATCGCCGCGCCTGACCGCCTCGCCGTTTTCCTTCAGCACCTGCAGCACCACGGCCGACAATTCGGCCCGCAAATCGGCCTTGCGCTCAGGCTGCACCGAAC
>JACPWS010000106.1 GCA_016196925.1 Burkholderiales bacterium
AGCTCAACGAACAGTTGGCCCTGCGCACCCAGCCGGTGCTGGCGGCTGACTTTCTTCGGGAGGCGCATCCCGCCGGGCCGATGTTTAACGAGTATGGCTGGGGCGGCTATCTCTCCTGGACGCTGTACCCCGACTATCCCATCTACGTGGATGGCCGCACAGATTTGTATGATGAAGCGTTCCTGTTGGACTATATGCAACTGGCGAGCGGCGCGGAGCAGTGGGCGCTGATAACTTCAATGTTTTGGGCGGGCATTGTAATCTTCGCATCTGGCTGTATTGCGACGCAGTGTACCGGCCTACCATAAATTAATAAAACGCATTGTTTATGTATAATCAAGCTGAAAAATAGGTAATGAAAATTCCTATAAAACTTCGCTACGTCATTCCAGCGCAGGCTGGAATCCAGTGTCGTGCTGTGAGCGACGAAAGACGCTGGATTCCGGCTGTCGCTTGAGGAATCTTCGCTTGCAAGCGAAGATCGTTACGCAGGCGCGGGGGAGTCCCCCACGAAACCCCTGCTACACCCTGCGCCGGAATGACGTTGCAGAGATAGGTGGGACAGCAAACGTCTCCTTTTTTTGCATGTTGGGGGGCAGGAATCCCAACAAAATCCCGGAAATTTTAAACATGCGCCTTAGCCTCAGACAACTACAGATCTTCCTGGCGGTAGCCGACAGCGGCAGCACCATGGCTGCTGCGCAGGCGCTGGCCTTGTCGCAATCGGCCGCCAGCGCGGCGCTGAATGAATTGGAAAATTTGCTGAATGTGCAATTGTTCGACCGCGTCGGCAAGCGTCTGCTGATCAACGACAACGGCCGCTTGCTGCTGCCGCAGGCGCGCCAGTTGCTGGATGGCGCCGCGCTGATCGAGCAGCAGTTCGCCGGCGCGCAGGCTGGGATCGCCGGCTTGCGACTGGCGGCCAGCACCACCATAGGCATTTATCATTTGCCGGCGATCCTGGCCGGTTTTTCTGTGCAACAAGGGGCGGCGCTGCCGCAGGTATTGATTGCGAATAGCGCCGAGGTGGCGGGCGCGGTGGCCGATTTCAAGGCCGATCTCGGTTTCATCGAAGGCCCTTGCCACCAGCCTGAGTTGCAGGTGGAACCCTGGATCAGCGACGAGCTGATCATCGTCTGCGCACCGACGCATGCGCTGGCGCTGGCCGGCAAAGTTGGGCTCAAAGCGCTGCGCGAAGCAAGCTGGCTCTTGCGCGAACCCGGCTCCGGCACGCGCGAGGCGGTAGCGCATGCCTTGCTGCCGCATTTGCATGTGCTGCGACCGGCCGGCGAGTTCAGTAATTCGGAAGCGATCAAACATGCGGCGGCGGCTGGCCTGGGCCTGGCTTGTCTGTCGCGCGTGCTGGTGGCCGATATGCTGGAGGCGGGCCAGCTGGTCGAACTGGCCACCAGCTTGCCGACGCTGCGACGGCATTTCTATCTGGTGCTTAGCCGGCGCAAATTGCTGTCGGCGCGCCTGGCCGGGTTTTTGCAATTTTGCCGCGAGTGGACGTAAAAAAAGCCGCAAGTTTGAGACTTGCGGCGGGATGGTGTTGGGCTTCGTTGCACTCAGCGCCAACCTACATCAACACAGACTGTCAGTGACTGATCGCCTGCGTACGCTGCTGCAACCAGCCCAGCGCCGCGCCGGAAACGCGCGCCGCCAGCCTCTGTCTGACGGTCGTGTGGTAATCGTTCAGCCAGGCGATTTCATCCTCGCGCAGCAATTCGATCGCGATGCAGCGCGTGTCGATAGGGCACAGGGTCAGGGTTTCGAATTGCAGGTAAGCGCCGAATTCGGTCTGCATGGCCGGTACGTTCAGCAGCAGGTTTTCTATGCGCACGCCCCATTTGCCGGGGCGGTAGATGCCCGGCTCGTTCGAGGTGATCATGCCGTCTTCCATTGCGGTGTGCGGCTCGGGCATGGCGCCGGAAATCGACTGCGGGCCTTCGTGCACGTTCAGGAAATAGCCGACGCCGTGACCGGTGCCGTGGCCGTAGTTGATGCCTTCGGCCCAGATCGGTGCGCGCGCCACGGTATCCAGTACCGGTGACATGGTACCGCGCGGGAAGCGCATCTGCGACAGATTGATCATGCCTTTCAGCACCAGCGTGAAGTCGCGCTTTTGTTCGGGCGAGACCTGGCCGATCGGCATCACGCGCGTGATGTCGGTGGTGCCGTTCAGATACTGGCCGCCGGAATCGATCAGCAGCAAACCGTTGCCTTCGATCACGGCGTGCGAGGCCGGCGTGGCGCGGTAGTGCGGCATGGCGCCGTTGCCGTTGAAGCCGGCGATGGTGCCGAAGCTGGGCGAGACATAATGCGGCTGGCGCGCACGTGCGGCGCAAATCTGTTCATCGATGCTCAGCTCGGTGATGCGCTCCTTGCCTAGTGCGCCTTCCAGCCAGCTGAAGAATTCGCACAGGGCGGCGCCGTCCTGCTCCATCGCTTCGCGTACGAATTGCGCTTCCTGCGCGTTCTTGCGCGATTTTGCAAACACCGAAGGATTGATCGCTTCGATGACTTTCACCGCCGCCGGCACCGCCTGACGGAAACCGTAAGTGATGCGGCGCGGATCGAGCAGCAAGCTGGCATCCGTCGGCAGCGCGCTCAGGGCGGCGCTGGCCTGGTCGTAAGCGACAATCTGCACGCCGTCTTGCGCCAGCAGTGCGACCAGTTCGGCCGGCACCTTGCCCGGCGCTACGAACAGCGTCGCGCCTTGCAGGCCGATCAGGGCATGGGCTACGAATACCGGGTTATAGCTGACGTCCGAGCCGCGCAGGTTGAAGATCCAGGCCAGGTCGTCCACCGTCGAGACGAAATGCCAGTCGGCGCCCTTGGCGCGCATTTGCTCGCGCACGGCGGCCAGCTTGTCGGCGCGGCTGACTACCGCATACGGTGCGGCATGTTGGTAGACAGGCGCTTGCGGCAGGGCAGGGCGTTCGCTCCAGATATCGGCCAGCAAGTCGCGGCCGGTATCGAGTCGGATATCCTTGGCTTCTAAGGCGTGCTGCAGCATGCGTGCGGTGGCCAGGCCCAGCACCATGCCATCCACGCCCACCGTTTGTCCGGCGGACAAATTATCTGCCAGCCAGTCGATATGCAGGGTGGCGGCGGCCGAGGCGATTTTCATCATCTGGATGCCGGTAGTCGCCAGTTCGTTTTCCGCCTGGCTCCAGTAACGGCTATCCAC
The DNA here is from genome assembly GCA_016196925.1 of Burkholderiales bacterium. Classification (GTDB taxonomy): domain Bacteria; phylum Pseudomonadota; class Gammaproteobacteria; order Burkholderiales; family Burkholderiaceae_D; genus Undibacterium. The sequence continues at coordinate 3,194 of JACPWS010000106.1, forward strand.
CCACAGGCCGGCAAAATCGGCGGTCACCACCAGGGTGCCGACCGAACCGGTAAAGCCGGAATAATGCTCGCGGCCTTGCCAGCGTCCGGGCAGGTACTCGGACAGATGCGGGTCGGCGGACGGGATCAGGTAGGCGTCCAGGCCGTTTGCTTGCATGGCGGCGCGCAATTGCACCAGGCGGGCAGGAATAGGGGAAGTGACGGCAGCAGGGCTGAGTGGGCTGTTCATGGGATGTGGTTCCGGATCAGAATGAGAGGTGGACACTGTGGGTAATTGAGTGCCGGGAAGTATACTGTAAATATATTGACGCAGCCGGGTTGTGCCGATTTCGCTAAGGTAACGCTGAATAAGTGTAGCGAGCGCTTCGTTTGGGGTTGCGAAGCGCAGCTGTACGAGAGTACAGCGAGCATCGCAAACGGCAGCGGGCCGCGCTTAACTTATTCAGCGTTACCTTAATTTTTGAGGAAACGGCGCATTACCTGCGGCGCCGGTTCGGCCGGATTGGCGTGCGAATAGTCGAGTTCCGGCGCCAGTTCGAATTCGAAAGCCGCATACAGGTCCAGCAAGCGCGGCTGGTCGCTACGCACGCCCAGCCTTAACTCTTCTGCGCCGGCGGTCTGCGCCGCATGGATCACGGCTTCCAGCAAATGCTGCGACAGGCCGTTCGCGCGGAAGGCCGGCAACACGCCCATGCGCGACATTTCCCAGATTTCCGGCGCGGATTCCAGCGGCAGCCAGCGCACCGAACCGGCCGGCTCTTCGTCCACCAGCAGCACGAAGCCGCCGCCGTGCAGCAAATCCTGGCTGACTTTTGCGCAGCTTTCGTGGTGGCCGGTGGAGGTGGCCGCCACTTTACCGGCCCAGCAAGTGCGCGTCAGATGCGCAATCAGTTGCGCATCCTCGGCCGTCGCTTCGCGTATCAGTACGTCCATGGCGCGTCCGTGCTGCTTAGCGTACCCGCATCCCCGGCTGCGCGCCGGGCCAGGCTTCCAGGATGTACAGGCCGGGGTTGGCTTTCTCGTCTTCCGCCGAGGCCGCCAGCACCATGCCCTCCGACATGCCGAACTTCATCTTGCGCGGCGCCAGATTCGCCACCATCACGGTAAATTTGCCGATCAACTGCTCCGGCTGATACGCCGATTTGATGCCGGAAAACACATTGCGTGTGCGGCCTTCGCCCATGTCCAGCGTCATGCGCAGCAGCTTGTCTGAGCCTTCCACCTGTTCGCAATTCACGATCCTGGCGATGCGCAGATCGATCTTGGCGAAGTCGTCAATCTTAATCTCCGGCGCCAGCGCCTCTATGGCGCCGCCGTTCTCACCTTCCCCCTGCGAGGGGGAAGGCCGAGATGGGGGTGTGGCGGCCGATGAGCCGCTAACCGCCGCAGTAGCCACCGCCGCCGGAGTCGTAACAGGCGCATCAAACAACTGATCGAAAATCTTGATATCCACCCGCTGCATCAGATGCGCATACGGATGGATTTTATGCAGATGCGGCAAAGGCGTGCCGACGCTGGCCCATTGCAAAGGCGCGATGTTCAGCTGCGCCTCGACTTGTTGCGCCAGTTGCGGCAATACCGGTTTCAGGAACACGGTCAGGATGCGGAAGGCTTCCAGCAAGCGGCTGCAGACTTCCTGCAATTTCGCGTCGTTCTCAGTCTTCTTCGCCAGTTCCCAGGGCTTGTTGGCATCCACGTAAGCGTTGACCAGATCGGCCTGCTCCATCACGGCGCGCAAGGCTTTGCCGAATTCGCGGCCTTCATACAGCGCCTGGATTTCCGGCGCGACCCGGCGCAAATTATTCAGGAAGGCGTCGTCTTCCGTGGCCCAGTCGGTCGCCACGATACCGTCGAAACGCTTGCTGATGAAGCCGGCGGCGCGGCTCGCGATGTTCACATACTTGCCGATCAGATCGGCATTCACGCGCGCCACGAAATCGTCCGGATTCATGTCCAGGTCTTCCACCTTGGCGTTCAGCTTGGCGGCGAAGTAATAGCGCAGCCATTCCGGGTTCATGCCGATTTCCAGGTAGCGCAGCGGCGAGATTCCGGTGCCGCGCGATTTCGACATCTTTTCGCCGGATACCGTGACGAAACCGTGCGCATACACGCGATCCGGTACCTTGTAGCCGGAGAATTTCAGCATGGCCGGCCAGAACAGCGTATGGAAGTAGGTGATGTCCTTGCCGATGAAATGGATTTGCTCGGTGCTCGGGTCGGCCATGAAGGCCTCGAAATCGCGGCCGATCTTGCCGAAGTAATTCTTCAGCGAAGCCAGGTAGCCGACCGGCGCATCCAGCCAGACGTAGAAATATTTGCCCGGCTGATCCGGGATTTCGATGCCGAAATAAGGCGCATCGCGGCTGATATCCCAGTCGCCCAGACCGTTGCTGCCGTCTTCCTTCGGCTCCAGCCATTCGCGGCACTTGTTCGCGACTTCGGCCTGCAGGCGCTCGTCTTGCAGCGCCCAGCCGCGCAGGAAGTCCACGCATTGCGGGTCCGACAATTTAAAGAAAAAATGTTCGGACGATTTCATTACCGGCGTGGCGCCGGTCAAGACCGAGTAAGGCTTCACCACCTCGGTCGGCGCATACACTGCGCTGCAGACTTCGCAGGAATCGCCGTACTGATCCTTGGCGCCGCATTTCGGGCATTCGCCCTTGATGTAGCGGTCTGGCAAAAACATATTTTTCACCGGATCGAAAAACTGCTCGATAGTCTTGCTGGTGATGAAGCCGGCGGCTTTCAGCTTGCGGTAAATGTCTTGCGACAGCGCATGGTTTTCCGGGCCGTCGGTCGAATGCCAGTTGTCGAAAGCGATATGGAAGCCGTCCAGATATTGCTTACGCCCGGCCGCAATCTGCGCCACGAATTCCTGCGGCGTGATGCCAGCCTTCTCGGCCGCAATCATGATAGGCGCGCCATGCGCATCGTCCGCCCCGACAAAGTGCACCTCGTTTCCCGACATTCGCTGATGCCGCACCCAGATATCGGCCTGGATGTATTCCATGATATGGCCGAGGTGGAAAGGCGCGTTAGCGTAGGGCAGGGCGGTGGTAACGAACAGCTTGCGGGTCATGGTTGTTGCACTTTGTGTTAACGGACAAGGGGGGTATTTTAACAGCGAAAGTGGGGCGGAACGCGGGTGTGCTGCTTGTTTGTGCGGGGCGAACGCATGCCGCACAGGTAAGTCAGGTCAGTATCGAGGAGGTCGTTGAGCTGAACGCTGGGACGTTCAAGATTTTAGCTACGCAATGAGCCATAGCGTCCGCTGGCTTAAATTGGTGCTGGAGGCGTAGCTCCGATTAGCGTAGCGTAATCGGAGTGAGTTTGCGAATGAGAAGGGTGCTGTGTGTGTGTCGGATTTCTCCGCGTTCAACTATTATTCCATCCCGCCTATTCTTGGAAGGCCACGAACACTCCGATTACGCTACGCTAATCGGAGCTACGCGGGCTTTTTCATGCATCTCCGTAGGAAAATGTATGAATGTTAGAACTGACCCCAGCTACGCAGACCCCAGCTACGCATCGGCAATCAAGGCGGGTATGCTGGCATCGTACGCATCGGCAATCAAGGCGGGTATGCTGGCA
>JACPWS010000107.1 GCA_016196925.1 Burkholderiales bacterium
GCGCATGGTTCAGGTCCATGTGTCGCAAGATGTGGGGGTTCGAGTCCCTCCGTGGGCACCAAGCTTCGGAAGCCCGTTGATACGTCAACGGGCTTTTTCGTTTCCGGTGCCAGATTTCTCCCTGTGCCGCAAGCATCGTCGATCAATAAAAAAACGGAAGCAATGATTGCTTCCGTTTTTCGCATTCAGGCTACCTCGCCCTTCTTCAGCCAGGCATTCAATTGATGCGGCCGTATGCTGTCATACTCTTCGAACGGTTGGTGTATCCAGGGATTGGTCTCCAGATAGTCCAGATAGAAATCCGGCGCGATCGACGAGCACGCCTTGTACCAGATCACCGCAGACTTAACCTCGGTCACTGTGGAAAAATTTTCCTTCAGATGATGAAGTACCTTCTCCAGCGTGACGCCGGAATCGACTAAATCATCGACAACCAATACGCGTCCCTGCAATGCTCCTTTGGTCATGGAAATATATTTGCCGATATCCAGATCGCCTTGTACGGTTCCAGCTTCGGCACGATACGAACTCGTGGACAAAATCGCCAACGGCACATCGAAAATGCGCGAAAAAATATCGCCAGGACGCAAGCCACCTCTGGCAAGGCAAAGCACTTGATCAAATTGCCAGCCCGACTCATGCACTTTCAAAGCCAGCCGTTCAATTGAGCGATGATACGCCTCCCAGGAAACCCATAAATCCTTATCTGTAGAAACAGGTGTATTCATATTTTTCTTATTCCCAATTTAAACAAATGGATGCCGCAAGACGATGGTTTCTTTCCTATCCGGTCCGGTAGAGACCATGTCGACGGGAACGCCAACCAACTCTTCGATGCGCTTGATGTAGTTGCGCGCATTTACCGGCAAGGCATCCATGCTTTGAGCGCCGACCGTGCTATCGGCCCAGCCCGGCATTTCTTCATAAATCGCTACGCAACGCGCCGCTTCTTCCGCGCCTACCGGGAAAATATCGACAGTTTTGCCGTCCACCGTGTAACCGGTGCACAGCTTCAGCGTTTCCAGCCCATCGAGTACATCGAGCTTGGTCAGGCACATGCCTGAAAGCCCGTTGATTTGCACCGAACGCCGCAACAGCGCCGCATCGAACCAGCCGCAGCGACGCGCACGCCCGGTAACTGTGCCGAATTCGTGGCCGACGCTGGCCAGGTGTTTGCCTACGCCCTGATCGGTCGCCAGCTCGGACGGGAAAGGACCGGAACCGACGCGCGTGGTATATGCCTTGGTAATACCCAAAATGTAATGCAGCATATTGGGGCCGACGCCGGCGCCGGCTGCGGCATTGCCGGCTACGCAATTGCTGGATGTGACGAAGGGATAAGTGCCATGATCGACATCCAGCAGACTGCCTTGCGCGCCTTCAAACAACAGGCTCGCGCCGCTCTTATGCGCCGCATACAATGCACTGGAAACGTCGGCCACCATAGGGCGGATACGCGGCACATCGGCCAGGGTGTCGTCCAGCGTTTTTTGGAAATCGACGGCCGACGCCTTCAGATAATTGGTCAACACGAAGTTGTGATAATCGAGATTCTCTTTCAGCTTTTCGGCGAAGCGTTCTGCATTGAGCAAATCGGCGACACGAATTGCGCGGCGCGCAACCTTGTCTTCGTAAGCCGGGCCTATGCCCTTGCCGGTCGTGCCGATTTTAGCCGCGCCGCGCGCCGCTTCGCGCGCTGCATCCAAAGCCGTGTGGTAAGGCAAAATGACCGGGCAAGCTTCGGATATTTTCAAGCGAGAAGCGACTTCCACTCCGTTCGCCTGCAACTTGTCGATTTCGCGCAGCAAATCGGGAACAGACAAGACCACGCCGTTACCGATATAGCAGGCGGTACCAGCCCGCATGATTCCGGATGGAATCAACTGCAATGCAGTTTTTTGGCCGCCAATCACCAAGGTATGCCCGGCATTATGTCCGCCCTGAAAACGCACGACGCCTTGAGCATGGTCCGTCAACCAATCGACGATCTTGCCCTTGCCCTCATCGCCCCATTGGGTACCGATCACGACCACGTTTTTTGCAATTTTATTTTGTATCATCACTCAACCACCATTTTGAAGAATCCATTTACTGCCATCAAATACGACCACTCTATTGCAGTCAAATTCGTCCTGTTCGTTTTCATGTCCGGGCAAACTTTGAATAACGATCTCGCCCGCCTGGCGTAATTCGGTAATTTTTTCGCGCAAAGCTTGATCCCGGCTCCACGGCGCGCGTATCGCATCCTTGCGCTCGGCCAGCGGCATCAGTCTCGCCAACTCGCGTAAATCGAGCGAAAAACCGGTCGCCGGGCGCGCACGGCCAAATGCTTCGCCAACGTGATCATAACGCCCGCCTCGCGCCACCGCATTCGGCAAACCAGGCACAAAAGCATTGAACATGACGCCGCTGTGATAGTGATAGCCGCGCAAATCGGCCAGGTCTATGGTGACCTGTGCGGTGCCAGCCAAACGCACCAGATACTCCAGTTCATCCAGCGCAGTCGCAATACCTTCCAGCCCTGGCAATACTTGGCGCGCCTTGCCGATGACGGAAATATCGCCATATAAACCGGGCAAATCCAACAAAGCCTGCCTGACAACGGGCGAAAAATCCCGGGTTATTTGCTTAAGGCTAGGCAAATCCTTGGCTTCCAGCAAGGCGAACAAGCTATCTTCATGTTTTTTTGCCAAAGGATCGCTCGCCAGCAAGGCGCGCAATACGCCAACGTGACACAAATCCAGCCGCACCTCTGAGATGCCGGCCAAGGCCAGGCATGCCAATACCAACTCCTGAATTTCGGCATCGGCCTCCAGCCCGGCGTGCCCATAGATTTCGCCGCCGATCTGTATCGGCTCGCGCGTCGCGTGCAATCCGGAAGGCTTAGTATGCAACACACTGCCTGCGTAACAAAGACGGGTCACAGAAGTGCGATTCAACAGGTGCGCGTCAATACGCGCAACCTGCGTAGTCATATCTGCGCGCACCCCCATGGTCCTGCCGGAAATCTGATCCACCAGCTTAAAAGTCCGCAAGTCCATATCCTGACCGGCGCCGGTCAGCAAGGATTCTATGTACTCCAGCAGCGGAGGCATGACTAATTCGTATCCGTACAATCTGAAACGATCAAGCAGTACGCGACGCAGTTCCTCTATCTTGCGCGCTTCGGAGGGCAAGACATCGGCAATATTTTCAGGTAAAAGCCAGTTAGGCATGAAGGTCAATCAAATAAACAATCAAAATGGGAAAGGCTGTTACTACTTGCCATGCAATAGACGACAAAGAACGACAATCTGTAAGCGCACTTTGCACACAGATTGTCGCTCTTCAATTAAGAATTATTTTGTTTTTCCAGTGGGCGAAGCGGCACCAGAAATAGCAGGCGTTTTAAAATATTTAAAAAAATCAGAATTAGGATCGACTACTAAAACATCGCCCTTCGTTTTAAAACTGGCGCGATATGCTTCCAGGCTGCGATAAAATTTGTAAAATTCCGCATTCTGTCCAAAAGCCTGGGCATAGATCTGCGAAGCTTCGGCATCACCGGCACCGCGCATTTTTTCGGCTTCGCGGTAGGCTTCCGCAAGAATCACGATTCTTTGCTTGTCTGCGTCGGCACGTATTTTCTCGGATTCAGCGGAGCCTGTAGAGCGCAATTCATTGGCAACTCGCGTACGTTCCGCTTTCATGCGGTCATATACCGAGTTGTTAATCTGCTCCACATAGTCAACGCGTTTCAAGCGCACGTCAACGATTTCAATACCGATCTGCTTTGCTTCATCAGTCACTTTTTTCTTGATGGCTTCCATGACTTTTCCACGTTCGCCGGAAATCACTTCGCGCACGGTGCGTTTGGTAATCTCGTCATTTAGTGCCGCCTTGACGATTTGAGACATCCGGTCTTGCGCGCGACGCTCATCGCCACCAAAGCTGACGAAGTATAGTTTCGGTTCAATGATCTGCCATTTAACGTAAGAGTCGACCAGAATGTTTTTCTTTTCCGCGGTAATAAACCGGTCGGCTTCGGGAGACTCTATCGTCAAAATACGCTTATCCAAAAACAATACGTTCTGGAAAGGTGGTGGCAATTTGAAATGCAAGCCCGGTTCGCTAATGACAGATTTGACTTCACCAAGCGCGAAGACAATCGCATGGGAACGCTGATCCACCACAAAAATCGTGGAATACGCCAACAAGATCCCAATAAGCAAGGCGACCAATGAAGATATGAATTTGTTCATTATCGCACCTCCCGATCACGCGAATCGCGCGTATCTCTGGCGCGCCCATCTTTGCCAAAGCGCATTTCCACGGTCGGTATCGACTCGCTCGCCGGTCCGGTCGCCGGTGTTGCGGCAGCAACTGGCGCCTTCGCGGAAGAATCCGATTGTGAAATCAATTTATCCAAAGGCAGATAAATCATATTGTTGCCAGCTTTTGTATCCATCATCAACTTACTGGTATTAGCAAATATTTCCTGCATCGTTTCCAGGTACATGCGATCGCGTGTAACGGCCGGCGCTTTTTGATATTCACTCAAGACCTGCTTGAAACGCGAAGCATTACCTTCTGCATTTGCAACGACGCGCGACTTATATCCTTCCGCTTCTTGCAATTTGCGCGACGCTTCGCCGCGTGCTTTAGGGATAACGTCGTTAGCATAAGCCTGACCTTCATTTTTTTGCCGCTCTTTATCCTGACCAGCTTTCACGGCATCGTCAAAAGCAGCCTGCACCTGTTCCGGCGGCTGCACGCCCTGCATGGTGATGTTGGCAATTTGCACGCCGGCTTTGTAGCGTTCCAAAATTTGCTGCATCAAAACACCGACGTCCAGCGCCACTTTTTCGCGCCCTTCGTACAAGACAAAATCCATCTTGCTTTTACCTACGATTTCGCGCACGGCAGTTTCCGCCACCTGACGTATCATTTCTTCCTGATCGCGATTGTTGTACAGCCACTCGGCCGCACTCTTCAACTTGTATTGAACCGCAAACTGAATATCGACGATATTTTCGTCGTCAGTCAACATCAGCGATTCTTTTGCTTGCTTGTTTTTCACATTGGAACGATAACCGACTTCTACCGTGCGCACTTGCGATACATTGACGATTTCATGCCCTTGTATCGGATAAGGCCAACGCCAGTTAAAACCCGCCATCGTAGAGTGACTATATTTACCAAAAGTGGTGATAACGCCGGTCTGCCCTTCCTGGACAATAAAAAAGCCACTCACTACCCAGATAAAGGCAAGAACCGCAATAATTACTCCGAGACCGATTTTGGCACCGGGTCCGTCAGACCTGTATCCACCGCCTTTGCCGCCACCGCCGTCAGCTTTTTGCCCCAAGAAACGATTCAACCTTTGGCTGAATTCTTTCCATAACTGATCCAAATCCGGAGGTCCCTCAGGAGGCTTCTTGCCATTCTGATCGTTATTCTGTGAGCCGCGCCCCCATTGAGGGTCGTTCAATGAAAACGTCAAGCCGATTTTTTTTAGAAATGAAACAAGCATTCTGTCGCTATCCAATGAATAGTGGGTTGGACTACTTTTGATTAAAGCGCATATCGTCAACATCGGTTACGAATAAGGCAGCTGTCGACCCGACGGTTTGCGCTTTAGCGAAATCAGCCACTGCCTGCCGCAGCAAATCCATGCCAGCCCCAGTTCGGGCGCTCAAAAAAACCCGGTGAATTTTACCATACTCCCCCACCTCTACCGACGGCGCCGCATCAGTCAAGTCTATCTTGTTCCAGACCATTAACTGGGGAATATGGTCGGCGCCGATCTCTTTCAAGACGTGATTTACCTGCTGAATCTGTTCGTTCCGCACCGGACTACTGGCATCCACCACATGTAAAAGCAAGTCTGCATGTATGGTTTCTTCGAGCGTCGCACGGAAAGCAGCGACCAATTGATGCGGCAATTCCCGGATAAAACCAACGGTATCAGATATAACTACATTTCCGGCGTCGCCCAAATACAAGCGACGCGACGTAGTATCCAGCGTAGCAAACAGTTGATTAGCCGCATACGCCCCGGCCTTGGTCAAGGCATTGAATAAAGTTGATTTGCCTGCGTTCGTATAACCGACCAGCGACACTGAAAACGTATTGCTGCGCCCGCGGGAACGACGCTGCGTCTCTCTTTGCTTATGCAACTTCTCCAGCTTTGCCTTCAGCATTTTGACACGCTCCCCCAGTAATCGGCGGTCGGTTTCCAATTGAGTTTCGCCAGGGCCGCGCAAACCTATGCCGCCCTTTTGACGTTCCAGATGCGTCCAGCCGCGTATCAACCGGGTTGCCAAATGTTGCAATTGCGCCAGTTCAACTTGCACCTTGCCTTCGTGGCTATGTGCGCGCTGGGCAAAAATATCAAGAATCAGACTGGTCCGATCAACCACACGCACCTTCAAGTGCCGCTCAAGATTGCGCTGCTGCGCCGGTGACAAGGCATGATTGAAGATGACGATATCCAATTCAGCATCGGAGACCGCGTGCGCAACCTCATCCGCCTTACCCGACCCTATGAATAAAGCGGCATCGGGGCTGGAACGCTTGCAAGTGATGGTTGTAACCGGCTCTGCTCCTGCAGATTGCGAGAGCAAAGAAAGTTCTTCTAAACTAGCGGCAAAATCGTCTTTACCGAAGTCCACACCGACCAAGGCGGCGCGCATAGTTAAAGACATTTTACCAATCTGTATGCAGCCAAATAATTACTCGGCGTCGGTTTCAGAATTTATGCTAACAGCGCGTGCAGGCACAACTGTAGAAATAGCATGCTTATAAACCATTTGTGTTACGGTGTTGCGTAACAAGACAACATATTGATCGAATGATTCGATATGCCCTTGCAGCTTAATTCCATTCACCAAATAGATGGAAACGGGGATATGTTCCTTGCGTAACGCATTCAGAAACGGGTCTTGTAACAGTTGCCCTTTGTTGCTCATAACAGCTCCATTGTGTTGTTGTGATCAGGAGTTAGGGATGACTTAAGAAAACTCAAGCATCCAGAAAGTTAATTACGATATAACTGTAATTCATTTTAGCGCTTATTGCATGCAAACACGGCTGAAGGATCGCCGAGATATACATTGCAGCAACGCGCTATTTTACGGATTTATCGAACGGATTTTTGCCCGAACGCATTTCTATTCTTAACGGTGTGCCAGTCAGCGAAAAAGTTTCTCGGAAATGTTTTTCCAGGTAACGCTTATATACATCGCCGACCGCCTCCAAAGCATTACCGTGAATAACGATAATCGGCGGATTTTGCCCGCCTTGATGCGCATAGCGCAGCTTAGGACGTATAGAACCCTTACGCTTCGGTTGCTGATGTTCAACCGCCTCTATCAAAGCCCTGGTCAACTTAGGCGTAGACAAGTTCGCCATCGCGGCCGCATAAGCGGAATCGATCGACTTCATCAAGGGAGCTATGCCGGTAGACTTTAACGCAGAGATGAAATGGAATTTAGCAAATGTTAAAAAATTCAACTTCCGCTCTATATCCAGCTTGATTTCATCGCGTCTGTCGCTCTGCAAACCATCCCATTTATTCACCCCGACGACAAGTGCGCGACCAGATTCAAGAATAAAGCCGGCAATATGCGCATCTTGTTCGGAAATATCCTGTTGCGCATCAAGCAACAGCAACACAACGTTTGCCTCAGATACCGATTGCAGGGTTTTGACTACTGAAAACTTTTCTATCGCTTCAAATACCTTGCCGCGTCGACGTATGCCGGCGGTATCGATCAAGGAATAATGCTTACCTTCTCTTTCGAACGGAATTTCTATCGAATCCCGCGTCGTACCAGGCATATCGAATGCGATAACGCGGTCTTCGCCAAGCAAAGTATTGACCAAGGTAGACTTACCCACGTTAGGGCGACCGACAATCGCAATCTTGATACCTTTGACGATGTCTTCCGGCTCAGCCACCTCGGGAGGACGCTGCGCGAATGCGATATCCAGCGCTTCTTCTACCAGATCGGCCACGCCGTCGCCATGCGCCGCGGAAATCACGTAAGGATCGCCCAGTCCCAACTCGTAAAAGTCGGCTGCAACCGAAGTATATTTCATCCCTTCGGCTTTATTAACCACCAACATTACCGAGCGACCAGATTTTCGCAAAAAATCCGTGATGGTCTTGTCATGCGGGGTCAAACCCTGACGACCATCGACCAGAAAAACCACGACGTCCGCCTCGGCGACCGCCTGTTTGGTTTGTTTTGCCATTTCGTGCATGATGCCTTCTTTGGCAACAGGCTCAAAACCACCCGTATCAATCACGAGAAATGGTCTTTCACCAACACGGCCCTCGCCATAATGGCGATCGCGTGTCAATCCTGGCAAGTCTGCCACCAAAGCGTCGCGAGAACGGGTAAGCCGATTGAACAGCGTGGATTTGCCGACATTAGGTCGACCTATAAGTGCAATAACCGGCTTCATTTATTTATATTACTCAGTTGCTAACGCAACCACAGATCCTGATTTTGTTTGAACGATCAAATTTGAACCCGCCACTATCGGGGTTGCTAGAATTTGACTACCATCAGTACCAACTCGCCCGATGAAAGAACCATCTTCTCGTGACAGAAAATGGACATAACCGGCCAAGTCGCCAACAGCAACGGCCCGACCGAAAGATGCAGGCGCCGATAAATGGCGGAAGGCCAGCTTATCATTGCGCCATACGCTAGCGCCGGCACTACGCGAATAAGCGCTGACAGCGCCGCCATTATCCGCAGCAAAGACAAAGCGCTCGTCCGCACTTACGCCAACCTCACTGGAGAAATTTTTAGCCCAGCGTAGCGCGCCCGAAGCCAGATCATAGCATCCGACCCGCCCCTGATAAGCACTGGCGCAGACTTCACGCCCGATTACCACCGGCGTACCGGATACGTCCGCAACGCGTTCCAGTTCCGTCGCACCTTTAGGCTCGCCAACGTTGGCCTCCCAGCGCACTCCGCCGTTATTGAGTGCAAAAGCAGCCATACGCCCACCCGGCAATGCGACTAACGCCATCTGCTCTGCAATCGTAATTCCAGGGATGGTTCTCAAAGTGAGCACCGGCAAAGGTCGTTCCACCGACCATTTACGAACTCCGGTTTCGGCATCATAAGCGGCAATTTTATTATCGGTGCTGCGCACGACGACCAATCCCTGCCCGACTGCTGGCGCAGACAATATCTCGCTCGAAGCCTGCGCTTTCCAGCGCAGCTTACCGTCGGCATCAAACGCGAGGATAAATCCTTTGTCGCCCGCTACCGCGACAGTCGTGTCATTTGCGCCAACGCCGGCAGTCAAGCGCATACCCGCATTGATGCGCCATACCGCACGCCCACTCGACGCATCGATACGGACTAAAGTACCATCCGCAGCAGCAGCGTACACATCCTGCGCGACATAGGCGGGCGAGAAAACATAATTCGCAGCACCGCCTACCGATACCGACCAGACAGATTTAACCAGCATATTCGGCTTGAAATCAAGCAATGCCGCCGGGGCATTTTTCCCTTCCGATTTGGAAAAAAATGAAGAACATCCTGTCAAAGCACAAAGCAGGATCAACGCGACCAGTTTGGCAGAAGATTGCATTAATAACTCCTGTTATTTGCTGAGCACTTTAGTTTCTGCGGCACCACCGATAGCATCCAATTTAAGTTGGATCAACTGCCGACCGGGATTTTTTTCCGCCATTTTTTCCACCGCAACTTGATATGCAGAACGTGCATCGGAAATCTTATTCTGAGCAAAGTAAATATCGCCTTTTGCGTTAGCCACCTCAGCCACGAATTCAGATGGAAACTCTGCTGCTAGTTGCTTCATCGCTTCATCGTAAGATTTCTCGTCGAGTGCGATTCCAGCCAAACGAATTTTCGCCAGCGCCTTGTACTCTTCGGCCGCTCCGGCGTCGACCACCCATTGCAATTGCGACTTTGCACTTTTCAAATCGCCCGCATCGAACGCGCTCTTGGCCGCCGATAATGCAGCCATTGGCGCATATGAAGTGCGCGCAAATTTCTCTTTCAAGTCGCTGGCCGCGCGCTGCACCTTAACATTGTCTTTCGACTGCAAAGATTTTTGTAATTCCTCATACAATTGGGATGCCTGCGCCGACTGACTGCGCTGATAATTATTCCACCCAGTCCAGGCCGCATAAGCGGTTAGTGCGATAATCAACAGCCAGGTAATCAGGTTGCCATACTGTTTCCAGCTTGCTTTCAGGGTAGCCAGTTGCTCTTGTTCTTCTAAATCGTATGCCATGTTTTTATCGGTTTAATGATGAATGTGAATATGATTTGGGTCGTCGCAGCAATGATCATCCTGCCCAGCATCAGCAATCTGGTCGACCAGATAATCAACTGCCGTATCAAATGGCACGCTGATCTGATTATTTTCCATGACCTCGGAGCGCAATGCCTTGATGCTGACGGAATTTGCCGCAGCTTCATCGTCTCCGATGATGACAGCGTAAGCGGCGCCACTGCTATCGGCTTTTTTCATCTGCGACTTGAAGCTGCCTGCACCTGCAGCCGTTGCGCAATGTAACACAACATCCAGCCCCGCATCACGCAATCGTTCACCCAGCACAAAGGATTGCATTTGCGCAGCAGCGCCTTGATGCACCAGATAAATATCGCATTGAGCAGGTTGATGCGCCTCCCCCGAAGCCTTCATCAACTCCAGCAAACGTTCTACGCCCATCGCGAAGCCGCAGGCTGGCGTTGGCTTGCCGCCGAAGATACCGAATAAGGCATCATAACGGCCTCCACCGCAGACTGTCCCCTGAGAACCCAGCTCATCGGTTACCCACTCGAATACTGTGCGGTTGTAATAGTCCATGCCACGCACCAGACGGGTATTAATAGTGAACGGGATACTATTGTGGCGCAGGATTTTTTGCACCCCATCAAAATGGGAGAGCGACTCTTCGCCGAGAAAGTCCATCAACTTGGGCGCGGCATTCACCATTTCCTGCATGGCAGGATTCTTGGTATCCAGGATGCGCAAAGGATTGGTGTACAGGCGCCTCTGCGCCTCCGCGTCCAAAATTTCTTTATTCTGCTCAAAATACGCTATCAATGCCGCGCGATGCTGATTGCGTTCTTGTGCATCGCCAATTGAGTTCAATTCCAGTCTGATATTTTGCAAACCGAGATCGTCCCACAAACGTTGGCACATGACGATTAACTCTGCATCTATGTCAGGGCCGCTGAAACCGAGTGCCTCCGCCCCGACTTGATGAAACTGGCGATAACGTCCACGTTGCGGTTTTTCGTGCCGAAACATGGGGCCGCTGTACCAGAGCCGCTTAGGTCCGTCGTAAGTCAAGTTATGCTCCAGAGCGGAGCGCACTATGCCTGCCGTATTTTCCGGTCGCAATGTCAGTTTGTCGCCATTCATCGCATCTTCGAACGAGTACATTTCCTTTTCGACGATGTCTGTCACCTCACCGAGACCGCGCGCAAACAATGCCGTAGGTTCAACGATAGGCGTGCGTATTTGCTGAAAACCATAGCTTTTCAATACAGATTGCACGGTGTTCTCAAACAATTCCCACAATGGCGCATCGGTAGGAAGAAGGTCATTCATACCCTTGACGCCGACTATTTTTTCAATTTTTTTATTCTCTGACATACAGACTATCTGATTCAATTGTTAGTCATGGCAAGCGCAGGAGTGTAACGAGTCTTTACATACTCCAGCACAATTGCCTGAAATTCTTCCGCGATATTATCCCCGCGCAAGGTCACTGCTTTGGCCCCGTCAATAAACACAGGCGCGGCTGGCGACTCTCCTGTGCCAGGCAGGCTGATTCCGATATTAGCGTGCTTAGATTCACCAGGGCCGTTAACGATGCACCCCATGACCGCCACATTCATACTTTCCACGCCGGGGTATTGTTTTTTCCAAACCGGCATCTGATCGCGCAAGAAAGTCTGAATATCATCTGCCAACTCTTGAAAAACGGTAGATGTTGTTCTGCCGCAGCCCGGGCATGCAATTACCATTGGAGTAAATTTACGTAGCCCCATGGTTTGTAAAATTTCTTGCCCAACGATGACTTCACGACAGCGATCGCCGCCTGGTTCCGGCGTAAGTGAAATGCGTATCGTGTCGCCTATGCCTTCCTGTAACAACACAGACAAAGCAGCCGTCGAAGCCACTATCCCCTTACTTCCCATTCCAGCCTCGGTCAAACCAAGATGCAACGGATAATTGCAGCGTTTAGCCAACTCTCTATACACCGCGATCAAATCCTGCACGCCGGACACTTTGCAAGAAAGAATAATTTTATCCCCGGCCAAACCGAGTTCTTCAGCCTTTTTTGCATTTTCAATCGCGGAGGTAATCAATGCCTCATACATCACCGACTGTGCAGTCCACGGAGTCGAACGCTGCGCATTTTCATCCATGATACGTGCCAGCAAGGATTGATCCAGACTTCCCCAGTTAACACCTATTCTTACCGGCTTATCATACCGACAAGCCAGCTCTATCATTTGGGCAAACTGCGTATCCCTCTTTGCGCCCTGCCCCACATTCCCGGGATTAATGCGATATTTCGACAATGCCTGGGCGCACTCCGGAAAATCTTTCAGCAGCGTGTGCCCGTTGTAATGGAAATCGCCGACCAAGGGGACGTCGATTTCCATTTTATCGAGTTGCGCACGAATAGCCGGAACTGCGGCGGCGGCTTCCGCGTTATTTACTGTAATACGAACCAACTCGGAACCGGTACGCGCCAGTTCCTTGATTTGAATGGCGGTAGCTATGACATCCGCCGTGTCCGTATTGGTCATAGACTGCACCACCACTGGCGCATTGCCGCCAACGGTAACTACGCGTTGCCCATGAATTATTTTTGCACTCTGACTCGGACGGCGCCCGACAGGACCCGATGGAATAGCAGATAAAGAAAACGTCATATTTACTTCACGCTCAGATTAATCACGTTGCTTTCTTTGCTTGCTGCGATGTCCATCGACACGCCTCGCAACCAGCCGTCGACGCCGGCAGCATTACCAATTCTGATTTGCAACACTTCCTTAACATCAAACGTCTCTTCAGTTCCGGCCTTGGCAAGATGTGATGTCACAATACTGCCGTTCTCACGTTTAATTTGTATCCAAGAATCCTGTCGGAATTTCAACCGCAAGGAATTATTTAACGAATCCGTCGAAGAGGAAGTCTGCACCGATGGCACGCTCGCTACGGGGCCGGTTGCTACTTCAGCCTGCACAGCGGCATCAATCTTATTCGTGCTCAGCATCTCTGCGTTTGACGCATCAGATGCCTGCGCAGACGCTACCGCAACAGAAACGCTCGCCGGCAGCGGGGCTGGCGCATGCAAAGGCTTTGCAATATCGACATCCGTTGCGACGGCAGACTCTTTTGTCGAACTGGATTGCGACAGCATATTGCCGAAATAATCGGAATGCTCCAGCTTTTGCAGTAAAACAAAAATGAGCGCGGAAATAGCCAGCAAAGCCGCGCCGATAAGGTATTTGCGATTATTGCTATCCTGCCGCCCCAGAAATGGGGTCCTTGACTCAAGAAATGGGGTCGCAAGCGTCGGCCGCAAATCTGCGTCGAGAGCATGAACATCCATATCCTTAGGCAAACAAGCCAGGACAGGATCAGCATCCAATTTCAACAACTTGGCATATGAACGAACAAAACCACGCACTATCACCATTTTGGGCAAGGCGTCGAATTGATTGCTCTCTAACGACACAATTTGCCGCTGCGACAATTTCAACTGCTCGGCAACTTGTTGCACACTCAGCCCTGCATGCAGCCGCGCCGCAGCCAATTGCGCACCGGCCGACTGAACCACCGTCAGCATAGGTTTATTTTCTGTATTCTCTGTCAATGGCACCGCCCCAGGCAAGGAATTCGAACCTGCTTCACTCATTAAAGGCCCCTCGCTGAAACAAGATATATTCTCGCGAACTTGGATGACGGCGTCGTAACTGCGTCGACAAACCACTAACGGCAGCCTCATCTCCCAGCTGACGTTCGATTTTTATCGCCAGCCACAAAACATCCGCAGCCATAACCTCTGACTTAATAACCCGGTTAATGTAAAAGCGCGCTTGCGCAAATTCGCCGCGATCATGCAGAATTTTGGCAATATTGGCATTAATGGAAGGATTACCCGGCTCCTCACGGAAGCCCTGCATAAAATATCGTTCCGCACTAGGCGCATCCTTGATACGCAGACTACACAAACCTGCGTTATTTAAAACTTTTGCTACGGTCGGATAAACAGGGTCTTTCAACACCCGTTCCAAATAGGCCAAACCCTGTTTTTCACGCCCGTTCTGACACAAAAACCAACCGTAATTATTTAAAATATCTGAATTATTGGGCGCCAGTTTCAAGGCATGCAAAAAGTTATCTTCCGCAAGCTGCTTTTCGCCCATATCCATAAAGATCAATGCCCGGACATCATAAGCGTCAACCAAGTCCGGCGAAATTAGCAAAGCCTGACGTATTTCCTCAAGCGCAACCTTATGCTGAGCTTGCTGATAATAACCAATCGCCAGCTGCATGCGTATTGACGCTCGCTTTTGCACTTCCACACTCTCGTCAGAAACGCCTACCTCAGACCGCACCCCTTCCAGGCGCTTGGATGCACAAGCGGAGAGAACCAGGATCAGAAACAATCCCGCCCAAAAACGGTGGCGCATTCCAAAAATTTTCACTGAGTGATCTCCACGATCTTGCCAAAATTTTCACCAAATTTTTTCTGATATTCCGCCATTTTTTGCATGCGTTCTTGCACGCGCGTCCTATCCTGTACCTCCCCCGCCAGTTGACCGCAGGCGGCATCGATATCGTCGCCACGCGTCTTACGGATGGTAGTTACGATACCAGCATCCATCAACACTTGTGCGAACGCCTTAATGCGCGGATTGGCTGACCGCTTCAAACCGGACTCAGGAAACGGGTTAAACGGAATCAGATTAAACTTGCACGGCACATCTTTGACCAGCCTCAACAACTCACGCGCATGCATATCGCTATCATTGACGCCATCCAGCATGCAATATTCAAAAGTAATAAAATCGCGCGGAGCAAATTCCAGATACCGCTTGCAAGCCGCCATCAATTGTTCCAGCGGGTGTTTTTTATTGAGCGGTATCAGGCCATCACGCAATTCATCATTAGACGCATGCAATGACACCGCCAACGCAACAGGGCACTCTTGCGCCAGCCTATCTATCATAGGCACAACACCGCTGGTGGACAGGGTTACACGGCGCCGCGACAACCCATAGGCATTATCATCCAGCATCAATCGTAAAGCCGTGACGGTGGGTTCAAAATTCAGCAATGGCTCCCCCATCCCCATCATCACGACATTTGTGATTTGACGCTCACCCCTGGGACCGGGAGCGATGCCTTTGGTCTTGCGCAACTCAAATTCAGCCATCCATAGCTGGCCGATAATTTCACCCACGCTCAAATTGCGGTTGAACCCTTGCTTGCCGGTAGAGCAAAAGCGGCAATTGACCGCACAGCCCGCTTGCGTAGAGATGCACAGCGTACCGCGGTTTTCCTCAGGAATAAAAACAGTCTCGACAGCATTCCCTTGCCCGACGTCGACCAACCACTTTCTAGTTCCATCCGATGAAGTATGGTCACTGATAATGCCGGGAGCGGCAATAATGGCGCGGGTAGCGAGTTTTTCGCGCAAAGACTTTGCGAGATCCGTCATTTCCTCAAACGTGCTGGCACCGAACTGATGTATCCAGCGCTGCAATTGCTTAGCGCGAAACGGCTTCTCGCCCAACTCACCA
>JACPWS010000005.1 GCA_016196925.1 Burkholderiales bacterium
GTGCCCACATTTATTGACTGTTAATTGTTAAAGAACCGTATTCTTTTTTAGCGCCGCTATCGATTCTCACCGACCACTTTACCATCCCTGCATTTCGCTACGAAGCGTTGTGTTCGTCAGCAGCAGAGAAACGAGATTATGAAGCACTTTCTAATTCTTGTCAACCGCGTTTTTTACCGTTTCAACTCGCTACTTCCTGAATCAAAACAAAACGCGCCGACTTCTTTACTTCTTCTCGCCCGCTCTTCAGCGGGAGGCGAACTATAGCAAACCCGGGAGGCCTTTGGCAAGTCCTCCGATCAAAAATAGTTCGACTCTTTGGAGCTTGCCGTCCATTGCAAATGGAGTTCTACCGTAGTCCTAGCCAGTCAAAAGAAATTGACCGCGACTAGCGGGTAAAATACGGCATTCATCGATCATATACCGACATGAATCTCAGCCAATCGGTTTTATCTGGACACAATCATGTTACGCATTACTGACTTACAACTACCTCTTAATCACTCTGAATCTGCACTCAAAACAGCAGTACTCGACCAATTGGGTATAACTGAAAACGAACTCATCGGTTTTTCCGTATTTCGTCGCGGCTACGATGCGCGAAAAAAAAACGCCATTACCCTCATTTATACAATAGATGCAGACACGACCATCAATTCAGAATTGCAGCGTCGTCATTCAAATCGCCCCAACATTAGTGAAACGCCGGACACCCGTTACCAATATGTTGCGCACGCAAATAACCAAGCATTCGAACGCCCCATTGTTATCGGTTTCGGTCCATGTGGTTTGTTTGCAGCATTGTTGCTCGCGGAAATGGGGTTTCGACCGATAGTGCTGGAGCGCGGCAAAGCGGTACGGGAGCGCACCAAAGATACCTGGGGTTTATGGCGCAAAAGAAAGTTGCAGCCAGAGTCCAACGTGCAATTCGGGGAAGGTGGCGCCGGCACATTTTCTGATGGCAAGTTATATAGCCAAATCAAAGATCCCAAACATTACGGCCGTAAAGTACTCACCGAGTTTGTAAAGGCTGGCGCGCCCGACGAAATTATGTATGTGAGCAAACCGCATATAGGCACTTTCCGTCTGGTGAAGATGATAGAAGAAATGCGCGCAGCGATAGAAAAGCTCGGCGGCGAAATTCGATTCCAGCAAAAAGTAACTGATATCGACATCCATAACGGGCAAGTGCAGGGTTTGTATGTGAACGAAGGAGAGTATTTGCAAAGCAAGCATGTGGTACTCGCCATAGGGCACAGTGCCAGGGATACCTTTAAAATGCTATATGAGCGTGGCGTATATATAGAAGCCAAAGCTTTTTCTATAGGCTTTCGCGTTGAACACCCTCAATCCGTCATAGATAAGGCGCGCTTCGGCCCGAATGCAGGGAATGAGATATTAGGAGCGGCGGATTACAAGCTAGTGCACCATGCCCAAAACGGACGCTCGGTCTATAGCTTCTGCATGTGCCCGGGCGGAACTGTCGTTGCAGCAACTTCAGAGCCTGGGCGCGTCGTCACTAACGGCATGAGTCAATATTCTCGCAACGAACGCAATGCCAACAGCGCCATCGTCGTGGGAGTCACGCCCGAAGATTACCCTGGACACCCGCTGGCTGGGATAGCCCTCCAAAGGAGCTTGGAGGAAAGAGCTTACGCATTAGGCGGAAACAATTACAACGCTCCCGGGCAACTTATTGGAGACTTTCTGTCAGGGAAGGCATCAACTTCGCTCGGTAAAGTTGAGCCTTCCTATAAACCCGGGGTTACATTATGCGATTTGGCACAGGCATTGCCGGAATACGCAATTAACGCCATTCGTGAAGCGCTGCCTGCCTTTGATAAAAAAATCAAAGGCTTCGCCATGAGCGATGGCATTCTGACCGGCGTGGAAACCCGGACCTCGTCCCCAATTCGCATCAAACGTCATAACGATAGTCTGCAAAGCTTAAACACTCTAGGACTATATCCGGCAGGGGAAGGTGCTGGTTATGCTGGAGGAATTTTATCTGCCGCGGTGGACGGCATTAAGATTGCGGAAGCAGTGGCGTTGAATATACAAAGCAAGCAAACGCCTTGAATTTGAGAGGATGCGCTCAGGATTGATTTTTATCAGTTCCTTTGGATCATAAAATATCCCCTTTTTTTGATGGATTTCGGCACTACACCAACCCTCACCCCATCCCTATCCCGCGAGCGGGAGAGGGACTGAATAGTCACTTTACATGTACCTAAGCAAGCAAATCCTCCAGCCCGGCACTTAATTCACTCAATGGCGGCATATCCCTCAAGATGAGTTCGGCCTTAAGTCCCAATTTCTGCGCAACTGCCGCAGGGAAAGTGGCTTCCAATTCATCCGCTGAATAATCATTTTCATCCGCGCGGACTCGCCAGGCAGCCAGATGAACAATGGCCGCTATCGGTTCGACGTTTGCCTGTTGCAGCGGTTCTGCGCAAGCCTTGATGGCGGTTGAGAATGTATCTGGAAATCGCCAACGTTTCGCCAGTTCTGCACCGACATCAAAGAAATCATATCCGAACGAAGTCCGCTCGACATCGCAGCGGCGCGGATCGAGCGGGCCGGCAATCTTATCGATTTTCAAGGTCTGCTCCGGCATGCCCGCATGCATCACCAATTGGCCGATCGCGTGCATTAATCCCACCGTAAAGGCAAAGTCGGAATTTCCATGCACTTGCTTGGCGAGCCATTTAGCGACAACTGCCGTATGCAGGCTGTAGCGCCAAAATTGCTTCAGGTCGACGCCCGGCATGCTCTTAAAGCCGCCGGTCAAGCCACTGCTGATGACCAGGGTCCGGACTGTCATGAAACCCAGCATCAACACCGCATCATCGACCGATCCCACACTTCTCGATGCATGATAATAAGAGGAGTTTGCCAAACGCAATAATTTTGCGCTCAAGACCAGATCGGCTGACAATTTTCGGGCGATCTCATCGATGGAAACACTATCGTTGTTAAAACTATCGATGACTTCCTGAACGACTTTAGGGATGGAGGGTAAAGCGTTTTGCTGTTGAAACAGAGCGTCGATTTTCATGGAGCATCTCCTTTAGTGATGACAGCACAAAAGATTATTGAGATTTTTTTACTTCCGGAAATTGCCACGCTACCCAGACTATGAAGCACCTCATCTTGCAGGGTATTTATTGCTATAAAAAATCATACTCCGATATTAGTCTTTCAGAAATATTTTTTATTGTCAGTTTTTTCTAAGGCGATAACACCTTCTGCCAATAGCCTACATCTACCCAACGGCCGCACTTAAAACCGACTTGTTCAAATTGCGCTACTTTTTGAAATCCCAGCTTTTCATGCAGGCCCACACTGGCGGCATTCGGCAAAGCGACGCCGCCAATCGCCAGATGGACACCGGCACTAGCTAAGGCCGATAGCAGCGCTTCGTATAATAACCGCCCCCATCCCTGCCCCTTTACATGTGCGGCCAGATAGATAGAGGTTTCTACTGAAAATCGGTAAGCGTGCCGTGTGCGCCATTTGCTGGCGTAGGCATAACCGAGGACCCCGGATTCATTTTCCAAAACTAGCCAGGGCAAATGATCAATTACGTCGCGGATACGGCTCACCATTTCTTCCGGAGATACCTCCGTCTCCTCGAAGGAAATACAAGTATCCAATACGTAAGGATTGTAGATGCGACAAAATATCTCAGCATCAGTCAAGACTGCCTTACGGATACCGTATGCGCCTCGATTTGCGGCGCGCCCTTGCACCACATCTGAACTCAAGCTTGCATGGCCCTGGTGCATCATTCATCCTTCACGCCATCGATACCTAATTCCTGGATTTTCCTGGTTATGGTATTGCGCCCGATGCCGAGCCGGATCGCCGCATCGTTTTTTCTTCCGTGCGTATGTTTGAGTGCGGCCTTAATCACCACCGATTCGAAACAACGTCCCAATTTGTCGATGACGTCAGACTGCCCTTCTGCCAGCATTGCGGTCGCTTCCGCTTCCAATAACGATATCCAATTTTCCCGGACACCCGGATTCACCACTCTTGCATGCGGTGGCGCCGATGCGGTGGGCGACATAGGCGCGGCGGAAAAAGCCTCACCGGATCTGGCCGACAATTCTTCGCCGCTGTTAAAAGATGCAGGAGTAGTCCCGACATTTGCTGGCGAGGGCATCAGGTCTTGCGGCAAATCGGGAATTTCTACCGTCTGCCCCGGCGCCATCACCGTAATCCAGTTGCACAAATTCTCCAGTTGCCTGACGTTGCCTGGAAAATCGAGCCCCGATAAAAATTGCAATGCGGGCTCTGACATGCGTTTGGCTTCCACCCCCAATTGCTTTGCGCTTTGCGTCAGAAAGAATTTGGTCAGCAATGGAATATCTTCCCTACGCTCCCTCAGGCTAGGCAAACGCAGGCGTATCACATTTAAACGATGATACAAGTCTTCGCGGAACAAACCATCTTTGACACGGGATTCCAGGTTCTGGTGAGTTGCAGCAATGACCCTGACATTCGCCTTCATCGGCTGATGCCCGCCGACCCGATAAAAATGACCGTCCGAAAGTACGCGCAATAAGCGTGTTTGCAAGTCAAAAGGCATGTCGCCGATTTCATCGAGGAAGAGCGTCCCGCCCTCCGCTTGCTCGAAGCGTCCACGCCGCGTGGTCTGGGCGCCTGTGAATGCGCCGCGCTCGTGTCCAAACAGCTCAGACTCGAGCAAGTCTTTGGGGATGGCGGCGGTATTCAAGGCGATGAAAGGCTGCGTCGAGCGCGGGCTATGCTTATGCAATGCCCTGGCGACCAGTTCCTTGCCGCTGCCCGATTCGCCGGTAATCAACACTGTCACGTTCGATTGCGACAAACGGCCGATTGCCCGAAATACGTCTTGCATGGCTGGCGCCTGCCCCAGTATTTCCGGTGTTTCGGAAATGCTTTGCTCTACACTGGATTCACGCAAGCTTTCATCGAGGGCACGCCGTATCAGTTCTACGGCTTTATCGAGATCAAATGGCTTGGCGAGATATTCAAATGCACCGCCCTGAAAAGCCGCCACCGCAGAATCCAGATCGGAAAATGCGGTCATGATAATCACAGGTAAGCCAGGATATTTCGCTTTCACTGTTTGCAATAGCTCCAATCCGGAAGCGCCATGCATACGGATATCGGAGACCAATACTTGCGGCGTGTCGCTTTGCAACGCCTGCATCGCGTCGCGGGCATTGGTAAAGCTTCGTGTAGCGAGATTCTCTCTTGCCAGCGCCTTTTCAAGCACCCAGCGTATCGAGTCATCATCATCCACTATCCAGATAGGTTTCATATTGTCGTTGTTCTGTCTGTGTTAAGCATATCGCTCAAATTTTGTGCCGCCATTTTTTACCTGTTTCACGGCAGAGGAATCAGAATGCGAAAATCGGTGCATCCCGGCCGGCTTTCGCATTCGATGACGCCCATATGCTGCTCAACGAAAGTTTGCGCCAGCGTCAATCCCAGTCCACTCCCGCCTTCTCTACCGGATACCAAAGGGTAGAAAATACGATTGCGGATTTCAGGCGGTATACCGGGACCGTTATCGATGATATGCAAATCTAATGCCAGCCTGTAGCGCACCTTTGCCAGCGTGATCTGGCGCACTACCCGTGTTTTGAAGGTGAGTACGGCATCGCCCTGGCGTATCCGTTCGCTCAAGGCTTGCGCTGCGTTGTGCGCGATATTGAGTACCGTCTGTATCAGTTGCTCTTTATCGCCGCGGAATTCCGGTATCGACAGATCGTAATCCCTGAGTATCGCCAGGCCATTCGGAAATTCAGCCACGATCAGGCTGCGCACCCGCTCACACACTTCATGGATATTGACATCGCTGACGATGTGCGGCAAACGGTGCGGTGCCAATAACCTGTCCACCAGGGTTTGCAGGCGATCGGCCTCCTTGATGATGACCTGGGTATATTCGCGCAATTCTCGTAAGTGGCGCTCCGGCAACTCCAGTTCCAGCAATTGCGCCGCGCCGCGTATGCCGCCCAAGGGATTTTTGATTTCGTGTGCGAGATTCCGGATCAATTCTTTATTGGCCTTGCTTTGATCCAGCATCCGTTCTTCGCGATCCAACTTCAGTTGCTGCACATTCTCGCGCAACTCTATCAAGACTGGCATGTCGGGATTATCGAGCGCAGTAACAATACTGTGCACATGTAAGGCTTCGCGCCCCGCTCTTTCCAGGGTCAGATCCTGGCGCTTATCGGCAAACTGATGTGCAACAGCCTGATGAAATACGGCCAGCAGCTCTTCCCCGTTCAGGAATAACTCCTCAAGCTTTTGATTCGTCAACGATTTGAAGGAACTGTCCAGTAAGCTCTCTGCTGCCGCATTGGCATACATGATGCTGCCTTCCGCATTGAGTACGATGACCGCAGAAGTCAGCAAATCGAGTCCGGCAAATGAAGTAAGTGCAGTTTTCAAATTGATCCATAAAAAAAGGCCGCATACAGCGACCTTGTTACGCAAGCATCATGCCTGAATCGTTTTTCTCAACAGGTTCATGGGAATGACATGCCGATTATTTTAAGTTACCAATTTCACGACGCAGCGCTTCGATGTTTTTTTCGGTGCGGCTAATGTCGTCCTTCATCATGATGGTGCGCTCCTGGTACTTGGCGTAATTCCTTTCGTCACCGCGACGCTCAGGCTCGCCGTTGTTGTATTCCTTTTTCAGTTCAGCCAGTTTTTGCTCTTCCGATTTCAGCTCTTCCTGCAATATCTGCTTACGGTCAGAATCTCGCGCCTTCTGGGTTCCCTCATCGACTTTCGGAAAATCAGCTGGGCTGGATGCCGCTTTACCCGGCGCTTTCTTTGCGGAAGACGGCAAGACTGGCGCAGGGACGACGGTAATGCCGATTAATTCAACTTTTTTACAGCCTTTGGTCGCCCCGGTATTTTTATATTCTTTCTTGCCATGTTCATCGACGCACAAATACACGTCCGATTCCGCATGCGCGACGCCATGCAAAACACCGAAAAAAAACAGGGCTATCAATAGTCGATTCATTTTTTGAAATTAATCTATGACAAGCTTCTAGTGTATGCGATGCAGCGCCGCAGCACAATTACTGAAAATCGGGCCCAAGAAGCAAAAAAGCGGGGTTGCCCCCGCTTTTTTACCGACGCTCCAATTACATGGAGTAGTACATGTCGAATTCGACCGGATGAGTCGTCATGCGCAAGCGCTGGACTTCCTGCATCTTCAACTCGATGTAGGCGTCGATCATGCTGTCGCTGAATACGCCGCCACGGGTCAGGAACTCTCTATCCTTGTTCAGGGCATCCAGCGCTTCTTCCAGCGAGGCGCACACGGTAGGGATCAATGCATCTTCCTCTGGCGGCAGATGGTACAGATCTTTAGTGGCTGCTTCGCCCGGATGGATCTTGTTTTGTACGCCGTCCAGACCGGCCATCATCAGTGCCGAGAAGCACAGGTATGGGTTGGCCAGCGGATCAGGGAAGCGCGCCTCAACGCGACGGCCCTTAGGGTTCGCCACATAAGGGATACGGATGGAAGCAGAACGGTTGCGTGCCGAGTAAGCCAGCTTGACCGGCGCCTCGTAGCCTGGCACCAGACGCTTGTAAGAGTTAGTGCCTGGGTTGGTGATCGCGTTCAGCGCCTTGGCGTGCTTGATGATACCGCCGATGTAGTACAGCGCGAATTCGGACAGGCCGGCATAGCCATCGCCTGCGAACAGGTTTTTGCCGTCTTTCCAGATCGACTGGTGCACGTGCATGCCGGAACCGTTGTCGCCGACGATAGGCTTAGGCATGAAAGTCGCGGTCTTGCCATAAGTGTGGGCCACGTTCCAGACCACGTATTTCAGGTTCTGGGTCCAGTCGGCGCGCTCGACCAGGGTCGAGAACTTGGTGCCGATTTCATTCTGGCCGGCGCCGGCCACTTCGTGGTGATGCACTTCGACCGGGATGCCCAGGGATTCCAGGATCAGGCACATTTCAGAACGCATGTCCTGGAAGCTGTCGACCGGAGGAACCGGGAAATAGCCGCCCTTGACTGCAGGACGGTGGCCGGTGTTGCCGCCTTCCAGCTTGGCGCCGGTGGACCAGGAAGCTTCTTCGGAATCGATCTTGACGAAGCAGCCGGACATGTCGACATTCCAGCGCACGCCGTCGAAAATGAAGAATTCTGGCTCAGGGCCGAAGTAAGCGGTGTCGCCGATGCCGGAGGATTTCAGATAGGCTTCAGCGCGCTTGGCGATCGAGCGCGGATCGCGGTCATAGCCCTTGCCGTCGGAAGGCTCGATCACGTCGCATTGCATGAACAGCGTGGTTTCTTCCATGAAAGGATCGATGTTGGCGGTGCTTGGATCAGGCATCAGCAACATATCGGAAGCTTCAATCCCTTTCCAGCCGGCGATGGACGAACCGTCAAAGGCGTGACCAGATTCGAATTTATCGATATCGAACTGGGAAACCGGAACAGTTACGTGCTGTTCTTTGCCTCGGGTATCAGCAAAGCGGAAATCAACGAATTTAACTTCGTTGTCTTTCGCCATTTTCAAGACTTCTGCGGCTGTCATTGCCATGTGAAACTCCTCAAATAGAGCTAAAAAAATTCGGAAATTGCTGAGCCGTCTGCCCGCCAGCTATTCTGCATATTTTAGGGAAAATGCTAATCTCCCGGAATTGCCAAAATCCGTCTGGCGGCAAAACTCAATTGGCAATGATAGCAGAATCCATGCCATCTTCCAGGCAAAGCGGGTTCAAATGCGAATTTGGCTAAACTCTTGTTTTGACGATACTTTCTTCAAACTCTGCAGCAACGCACCACCCATTCACAAGCACAAGAGCGCACCGAATCAGTGCGAAAATGATGAAAAGCACAATTTTGGTGCGCTGCTAGTTTTCTAGAATATTATTGCCTTTATTTGGTGCAATCTATCCGCCTTTCATATCGCTGCTTTTTTAATTAGCTATTGCCCTGTTTTGTGTGAAAAATTGCATGCTGACAGCCAGCCCGAGTTTGACTATCCTTGCCTGAGAATGCTTTGTCGTTTCGGAAAAATTTTCAGATAGCAATTTAAATAATATTCATCAGAGACATTCCATGATTAGCATCATTCCAATCAGCAATACGCCACAACGCAAGCGAGCCCATCCCAAGGGGCACCCACTGGATCAGTCCGCACTTGCGCAAATACAGGCCTTGCTAGGTAAGCAGCCACGCCGCCGGGATTTGTTAATCGAGCATTTACACAAGATACAAGACGAGTTTTCCTGCCTGTCCACGGCGCATCTGAACGCGCTGGCTTTTGAAATGAAATTATCGCAAGCGGAAGTGTATGAAGTGGCGAGTTTCTATCACCATTTCGATATCGTCAAAGAAGGCGAGGCCGCCCCTGCTGCCGTCACCGTGCGCGTATGCAGCAGCTTATCCTGCCGAATGCAAGGCGCGCAGGAAATGTTAGACAAACTGCCGGCGATTCTGGGAGCGAACGTCCGGATATTGTCCGCCCCCTGCATAGGGCGCTGCGCGCAAGCACCGGCGCTGTTAGTGGGGCAACAGGCCGTGCCGCGCGCTACGGCGGAAAAAGTGCTACAGGCGATGGCCGGCAAGCCTTCATTAGAAAACGACGTCACTGCCATCGGCTATCGTCAATATCGAGCGGCCGGAGGCTATACGCAATTGGCGAACTGCCATGCCGGCCATATCAGCCGAGAACAACTGTTTCAGCGCATGGAAGACGCCGGCTTGCGCGGCTTGGGCGGTGCCGGTTTCCCAGCCGGGCGCAAGTGGCGCCTGGTCGCGGCGGAGCCGGCGCCGCGCCTGATGGCCGTCAATATCGACGAGGGCGAACCGGGCACGTTTAAAGACCGGCATTATCTGGAACGCGATCCGCACCGCTTCTTGGAGGGCATGCTGATTGCGGCCAGGGCGGTCGAGGTCGCCGAAATTTACATTTACCTGCGCGACGAATATCACGACTGTCATCGCCTGCTGACACAGGAAATCGGCAAGCTACAGGCAACGCCGCCGCTTCCGCACTTACCAGCCATCCACCTCAGGCGCGGTGCCGGAGCCTATATCTGCGGCGAAGAATCCGCCATGATCGAATCGATAGAAGGCAAGCGCGGCATGCCACGCCTGCGGCCACCCTATGTGGCGCAACAGGGGCTGTTCGGACGCCCCACCCTGGAACATAATTTCGAAACCTTGTATTGGGTGCGCGACTTGCTGGAGCGCGGCGCCGACTGGTATACAGGACAAGGCCGGCACGGCCGGCATGGCCTGCGCTCCTTCTCGGTATCGGGCCGCGTCAACAACCCGGGCGTTCATCTGGCGCCGGCCGGCATCACGCTCAGAGAGCTGATCGCCGAATATTGCGGCGGCATGCAAGACGGACATCAGCTATATGCCTACCTGCCCGGCGGCGCCTCGGGCGGCATTTTGCCGGCTGCACTCGGCGATATACCGCTTGATTTCGATACGCTGCAAGCACACGGCGGCTTTATCGGTTCCGCCGCAATTATCGTCTTGTCGCAGCAAGACAGCGCGGTCGCGGCAGCCCGCAATATGATGGCGTTCTTTCGCGACGAATCCTGCGGCCAGTGTACGCCCTGCCGTGTCGGCACGGCTAAGGCGCTGAGCCTGATTCAGGCCGAACAATGGGATATCCCGTTGCTGCAAGAATTATGCGCCGTCATGCGCGACGCCTCCATCTGCGGCCTGGGACAGGCTGCACCTAACCCTGTTGAATGCGTCGTCCGCTACTTTCCGCATGAACTCGGTTCGACTGGGAGTGTCGCATGAACACAGCACCCGCTTCATCGATGGAAATCGTCTTGAACGGCAAAACCGTGGCCTGTGACGGCACGGAAAATCTGTTGAGTATCGCGCAGCGCGAAGGCATGCAGGTCCCCCATCTGTGCTATCAGGCCGGCATGCCGGCGGCGGGCAATTGCCGGGCCTGCATGGTCGAAATTAAGGGTGAGCGCAGCCTGGCCCCGGCCTGCTGCCGCACGCCGAGTGCCGGCATGGTAGTGCAGACGGATAGCCCGCGCTCGGCCGCGGCGCAGAAAATGGTGCTGGAATTGCTGCTCAGCGATACGCCCGCCGGCGAAAGCCGCGAGGGCAACCTGGTTCTGGACTGGGCCGCGCGCATGGGCCTGCAGACTGCGCGTTTCGGCGCGCGGGCCGGGATAGCCAGCGACCACTCCCATCCGGCCATCAGCGTCAATCTGGATGCCTGCATACTTTGCACCCGTTGCGTGCACGCCTGTCGCGAGGTGCAGGTGAATGACGTGATCGGACTGGCGGGGCGCGGCGACCAGGCGCATATCGTATTCGACATCGACGACCCTATGGGCAACTCCACCTGCGTCGCTTGCGGCGAATGCGTGCAAGCCTGCCCGACCGGCGCCCTGCTGCCTGCGGCGCCGGCTGCGATGCTAAAAGCGGAGCGGGAAATCGCCACGCTATGTCCGTATTGCGGCGTCGGATGCCAGCTCACTTATCACGTCAAAGACAATCAAATCATTGCCGCCGAAGGCCGCGACGGCCCGGCCAACCATGGGCGCCTGTGCGTCAAGGGCCGTTACGGTTTCGACTATGCACAGCACCCGCAAAGGCTGACGCGTCCGCTGATACGCAGGCAGGATGCACCCAAACGGGCCGATGCCGCGCTGGCGCCGGAAAATATCTACGACGTCTTCCGCGAAGCCAGTTGGGAAGAGGCGCTGGAATTTGCCGCCGGCGGGTTAATCAAGATACGCGATACGCATGAAAAAAAATCGCTGGCTGGCTTTGGTTCGGCCAAGGGCAGCAACGAAGAGGCTTACTTGTTCCAGAAATTGGTCAGGCTGGGCTTCGGCAGCAACAATGTCGATCACTGTACCCGCCTATGCCATGCCTCGTCGGTGGCGGCGCTGCTGGAAGGGTTGGGCTCGGCCGCAGTGTCGAACCCGGTAGAAGACGTCGCGCAGGCGGAAGTCATCTTCATCATCGGCGCCAATCCTACGGTGAATCATCCGGTGGGAGCGACCTGGATTAAAAACGCAGTCAAAAACGGGGCCAAGCTGATTGTTTGCGATCCGCGCCGCTCCGACCTTTCCCGCCTGGCGCTGCATTTCCTGCAATTCAAGGCAGATACCGATGTCGCGCTGCTGAACGCCATGTTGCATGTGATCTTCACAGAAGATTTGCTCGATCATGAGTTCATTGAAAAACGCACCACCGGCTTTGCGGAATTCAATAAAAACCTGGCGGCCTATGCGCCTGAACGGATGGAAGAAATCTGCGGCATAGACGCCGCCAGCATACGCGCGGTAGCGCGCCTGTATGCGAAGGCGAAATCGTCCATGATTTTCTGGGGCATGGGCATTTCTCAACATATACACGGCACCGACAACGTGCGCTGTCTGATTGCCATGGCGCTGGCGACCGGCCAGATCGGCCGGCCAGGCACAGGGCTGCACCCGCTGCGCGGACAAAACAATGTGCAGGGCGCTTCCGATGCCGGCCTGATCCCGATGATGTATCCGGACTACCAGCGCGTGACCGATACGGCGGCAACGGCGCACATAGAGCAGGCGTGGCAAGTGCCCGCCGGCACCCTGGATAAAGAAGCGGGGCTCACGGTGGTGGAAATCATGCACGCCATTAAAGATGGCAAGGTGCGCGGCATGTACATCATGGGGGAAAACCCCGCCATGTCCGATCCCGACGTCAACCATGCGCGCGAATCGCTGGCTGCACTGGAACATCTGGTCGTGCAGGATATCTTTTTAACCGAGACCGCCGCCTACGCCGATGTCATCCTGCCGGCTTCCAGCTTCCAGGAAAAGGACGGCAGCTTTACCAATACCGATCGCACCGTGCAATTGGGCCGGGCCGCCTTGCAGCCGCCGGGCGAGGCGCGCCAGGACTTATGGATCATCCAGCAAATCGCGCAAAAAATGGGGCTGCAGTGGAATTATCCGCATGTCTCGCAGGTATTTGAAGAAATGCGGCAAGTCATGCCCAGCATCGCCGGCATCAGCTGGAACAGGCTGGAGCGCGAAGATGCAGTCACTTATCCCTGTCTGCACGAGGGCGATGCCGGCGCGGCGATTGTGTTCACGGAACACTTCCCTACCGCCGACGGTCGCGCCCGCTTCATGCCGGTGCGCCTGATTTCCGCCGATGAACAACCCGATGCCGACTATCCGTTTATCCTGCTCACCGGGCGCCAGCTCGAGCACTGGCACACCGGCAGCATGACGCGCCGCGCCGCCGTTCTGGATGCATTGGAGCCCGATCCGACGGCCTCCATACATCCCGGTGACCTGGCACAAATCGGCGCGGCGGCGGGCGATATCATCACCCTGGAATCGCGCCGCGGCCGCATCAGCCTGTACGCCAGAGCAGATCACGGAGTGCCGCGCGGTACGGTATTTGTCGCCTTTTGTTTTTACGAGGCGGCCATTAATCGCCTGACCAATCCGGCGCTTGATCCATATGCAAAAATTCCGGAATTCAAATATTGTGCGATCAGCGTCTGTGCCGGCGGCGCAACGCCGGAACCATCCCAGCTGAGAAAAACGGACGATATCCAATAAAGGCGCGCTGTTTATGCCGGCGCCCGGCGAAAGGAAAGCGTTTGATACATATCAATCATTAACTTCATTCACATAAATGGGATTGACGCGTATTTATTCAAACGCTATCGTCTTCCCAGCCTTTTCTGTTTCGCTGTTTTACGCGTGAACCGTCGGACCGCGCCGGTGCGAAACGGATCATGACTTAATCCGTTTCCCTGACCATGCCTTCGCTGCTCGCCCGACTCTCAACAAAACCTCTGCTGTATGCCATCCTGATTTTTTGGGGTTCGATAGTCGCCAGCACCGCCCTCATCGTCGAACTGGAACAAAATCTGATTCAGGAACAGCGTGCACGCGCATCCGACCTGGCGAGCATGCACGCGCACACGCTGCGGCGCAATATAGAACAAGCGCTGTCTGCCAGCTATGCGCTGGCAGCGCTGGTCCAGGACGGCAAGGGCGACATTAAAAATTTCAATAGCTTTGCAACGCAAATGCTCAATTACCACCCCGGCATTGCCGCCTTGTATCTGGCGCCGGACGGCGTTACCAAAGAGGTGGTTCCTGTCGAATGGCGTCAAAAGGGGCTGGGCATCGACTTGCTCAGCGACCCGACTAAAAAAGCCGAGGCTATCCTGGCGCGCGACACCGGCCGACTGACGCTGGCCGGCCCGCATGAACTGACCGGAGGAGGCCAAGGGATAATAGGATGGCTGCCGGTTTTCATCAACGAAAAAAAAGGCGCAAGACGGTTCTGGGGCTTGATTTCAGTTGTCATCACCGTAACCAAAGTCTTATCGGATGCGGCCTTGCCGCAACTGGTGCAGCGTGGTTATGAATATGAGTTGTGGCGTAGTGAGCCGGGCAGCGGGCGCAAACAAACCATAGCGCGCAGCGCCGCCTACCGCCCCGGCGACACGGTGCGGCAGACCCTCGCGCTGCCAAATACGCTCTGGACGCTGGACGTCATGAGCCATTACAGCGACCAGCCTTCCTATGGTCTGTACTTCAAATTACTGCTCGGTTTGGCGTTCAGCTTCATGCTGGCGTATCTGGTCAAGTTGCTGCAAGAGTCCAGGGAGCAAAAACATCTCCTGAAGAAAACCGTCGATTTTCGCACCGCAGAACTGGCGGCCCGCGAAGCGGACTTACGACGCGCGCAAGCCGTTTCCAAGACCGGGAGCTGGATTACCGACCTCGACAGCAAGCAGATGCGCTGTTCCGATGAGGCTTATCGTATTTTGCAGGTGGCACCTGACAGCATCGTCAATTACGATTACATCATGTCCAGGGTGCACCCGGACGACAGGGCGGCCGTCGCCGGCGCATGGCAAGCCGTGCTGGACGGGCGCGGTTGCAAACTCGAACATCGCATTCTGTCAGGCAATGGCGAAACGCGCTGGGTGCATACGCAGATAGAACTGGAAATCGCCGCCGACGGCAAAATCAAGCGCCGCATCGGTACCATACAAGATATCACCGAGCGCAAACGGGTAGAAGACGATTTGCGCATCGCCGCAATCGCCTTCGAAGGCCAGGAAGGCATGGTCATCACCGACGACCAGAGAAAGATTTTGCGCATCAATCATGCATTTACCCGCATCACTGGCTATAGCCGCGAAGAGGCCGTGGGAAAAACGACCAGCTTGTTGAAATCCGGTCTGCACGGTTCCAGCTATTACAGCGAAATGGCCGTCAATCTGGAAAAGTGCGGTTTCTGGCAGGGAGAAATCTGGAACCGCCGGAAAAATGGCGAAGTTTATCCGGAATGGCTGACCATCACCGCCGTCAAGACACCGGAAGGAAAACTGGTCAATTATGTAGGAACGCTGCTGGACATCACCCAGCGCAAAGCGACCGAGGCCAAGCTCGAACACCTGGCCTATCACGACCCCCTGACCGGCTTGCCGAACCGCCGCCTGCTGCTGGATCGCTTGCAGCATGCACTGGTCGCCAACCTCCGCAGCAATCGCCTGGGAGCGATACTCTTCCTCGACCTCGATAATTTCAAAACCATTAACGACACCATAGGGCACGGCAAAGGCGACCTGTTGCTGCAACACGTCGCCAAACGGCTCGCTTACGACGTCCGCAAAGGGGACACGCTGGCGCGTCTCGGCGGCGACGAATTCGTATTGATACTGGAAGATCTCAGCGACAACATCAGAGAAACGGCGATCGAAGCAAAGATCATCGCCGCCAAGATAATCGCCGATCTGAAACACCCTTACCGGCTCGACGACCAGGAATACCATAGCAGCGCCAGTATCGGCATCGTCTTGTTCGGCAAGCACAATGAATCGGCGGAAGAATTGCTAAAACAAGTCGAAGTTGCCATGTACGAAGCCAAATCCGCTGGCGGCAACACGCTGTGTTTCTTCGACCAGGATATGCTGACCATGGTGACCGCCCGCGCCGCCATGGAAGCCGATCTGCGACTGGGTTTGACGCAACAGCAATTCATATTACACTACCAAGCGCAAGTCAAAAATAATGGAATGCTCATCGGAGCGGAAGCTCTGGTCCGCTGGAAACATCCCGGCAAAGGCATGATATCTCCCGCCGATTTTATTCCGCTGGCGGAAGAATCCGGTTTAATCCTGCCGCTAGGAAAATGGGTGCTGGAAACCGCTTGCCTGCAGTTGCTGCAATGGAGTAAGCATCAGGAAAGCCGTCACCTGACGCTGGCCGTGAATGTCAGCGCCAGGCAATTCAGGCAAGCTGATTTCGTCATGCAAGTATTGCGTACCATACGGGACGTCGGCATCGACGCCAGCAAACTGAAGCTGGAATTAACCGAAAGCCTGCTGGTCGAAAACATAGAAGAAACCATCGAGAAAATGAATTTACTCAAATCGCACGGCGTCGGCTTTTCTCTCGACGATTTTGGCACCGGTTATTCTTCCCTGTATTACCTGAAACGCCTGCCCCTGGACCAGTTAAAAATTGACCAATCCTTCGTCCGCGATATCTTGAACGATACCAACGACGCCGTGATCGCCCGCACCATCATCGGCCTCGGTCAGAGCCTGGGACTGACCGTCATCGCCGAAGGGGTGGAAACCGAGGCGCAACGCGCCTTCCTGGCGCAACAGGGATGTGACGCGTTCCAGGGATATCTATTCGGCAAACCCTCCCCCCGGATAATGCCGGACCTGCAATCCGCGCCGCTACCGGAACGACAACGCTTGCCGGCCTGATCCGCGGCCTGGCAATACAAACACTTTTACGCTCATGCATAATCCATGGAAAAGGCATCATCTCAAGCGTTGCGCAGCCTATGCATTATTCTGCGCATTCCCAACCGGAGGAGTTCCCATCATGACATCTAATTTACTGCTCAACGCCCGCCAACGCGGCCAGGAACAAGCGCTGCCGTATGCCGGCGCAGTCACGCCGGAGGAAGCATATTCCCTGCTGCAAGCCGATCCCGGCGTGCGCCTGATCGATGTCCGCACCAATGCCGAACGCGACTGGGTAGGCAAGGTCGATGTACCCGCGCCCCAGCATCATGCTGTTCAATGGAATTTATATCCGGAAGGTGTACCCAACCCGGATTTTATGGCGCAACTGGCCAGGGTTGCGCCCGATAAAAATAGCGTCTTGCTCTTCCTCTGCCGTTCCGGCGTACGCTCGCGCCATGCGGCTAAACTGGCGACCGAAAACGGCTACCCGCAGTGCTACGATATCTTGCAAGGCTTTGAAGGCGACAAAGACCAGCACGGTCACAGAAAGATGCTGAGCGGCTGGTGCAAGCTGGGCTTACCCTGGATAGGCGCCTGAGTCACCATACGATGGCAAACAAAAAACTTCCACCCCAGAAAATACTTTGCTATAATAGCGAGCTTCGCGGCTGCAAAGCCTAGAAATTCATCAGGAGAGGTGGATGAGTGGTTTAAGTCACACGCCTGGAAAGCGTGCGTAGGTTAATCGCCTACCGGGGGTTCGAATCCCCCCTTCTCCGCCAGAATTAAGTTCCAAGCAGTACCAAGAAACACTAAAAACCGCGTTCCTCACTATGAGCAACGCGGTTTTTTCGTTTCAGGACGTGCCAGACGATGCATTGACATCCCACTTTTTTGCATCCATGCTTGCATCCATGGATGAACCCACCAAAAAGCCATGGATGCAAAATGCCTAAACTCGCTACCCCGCTGACTGATGTGCAGGTCAAGAACAGCAAACCCAAAGCCAAGACCTGGACGCTGGCTGATGGCAACAGCCTTTACTTGGAAATCAACCCCAGCGGCAAAAAGAGCTGGCGCATGGCTTACCGGCGACCGATTACCAAGAAAAACAACCGTCTGAGCTTTGGCGATTACCCGCTGGTCGGGCTGGCCGAGGCAAGGACTAAGTGTCTGGCCGCCTGCAAACTGCTGAAGGAAGGCATAGACCCCGCCGCCCAGCGCGACGAAAAGAAACAGCAGGCCGCCGAAGTCGCCGCCCATACCTTTGAGAAGATCGCCCGCGAATGGCATAGCACCCGCCTCTCCGCATGGAGCGAGTCCACCGCCAAGGACACGATTAACCGGCTACAGAAAGACATCTTTCCCAAAATCGGCAAACTTCCCATAGGCGACATCACGCACAAGCAAATGATCGCCGCCTTGCGCAAGATCGAGGAACGCGGGGCCGGTGAAGTCGCGCACCGCCTGAAAGCCATCTGTGCGCGGGTGTTCAGCTACGCCAACCAGCAAGGCATCGAGAACCGCAACCCCGCCGCCGACCTGAAAGACGTACTCAAACCGGTCAAGGCCGGACACTTCGCCGCCATTGCTCCTGATGAATTGCCCGTCTTTCTGGAGTCCATCAACAAGAACGACGCCAGACTATACGCGCCGACCCGCATCGCCTTGCGCCTGATGCTGTTGATTTTTGTCCGCAGCAGCGAACTCCGCACCACGCCATGGAGCGAGATCAACCTAGACACCGGTGAGTGGGTGATACCGTGGCAGCGCATGAAACGCGGCAAGCTGACCATGAACCCAGATCAGACCGACCATCATGTATGCCTATCCCGCCAAGGGCTGGAACTGCTGCAAGAACTGCACGGGTACACCGGCGGCAGTACCTACCTATTCCCGAACCAGCGCGACCACAGCAAACCCATGTCCGGCGACGCTATCCGTATGGCTTTAAACCGCATGGGTTACGAAGGCAAGATGACTACCCACGGCTTCCGCGCCTTGGCAATGACCACGCTCAAGGAAAAACTAGGCTACCGGCATGAAACGGTAGATCGTCAGCTTGCCCACGCCCAAAAGGACAAGGTCGCCAGCGCCTACGACCGGGCGCAATTCTTGGATGAGCGCAAAAAGATGATGCAGCACTGGGCCGACTACTTGGACGGCGTAAAGGCGGGCGGCAACGTGATACACGCCACTTTCAAGCAAGCCTGAGCACTGGCGCAGCTTTGCAGTCATTTTGCGCTGCAAACCCGCATGAAATCAAGCCGCTAGCCAAGCGGCTTTTTTTACGACCGAGGCGCAAAAAAAACCTAGAACACAGCAAAACAAGGTGTACCGGTGTACCAAAGCCTTAAACAGGCTGGAAAGCTAGGCTGGGCTTCATTTTTACTGGTACACCTTATATATAAATATGTGTACCAAAGGTGTACCAAAGGTGTACCAAAGGTGTACCAGCTAAAAACTGCCCTCCGTTTCATGCGGGTTTGCAAGGCAAAAGCGGCTACAGGCTGCACCGGCGCTACGTTTGCACCTGCTGGCACGTCTAAAAACTCAGCGCAAGCCGGTTTTCTGGCGCACCATCCCCAGCGGCGGCGCAATAATCCTTGAGTTACTTAATAAATGTAACTACAATAAACTATGAAATTCACTTTCGACCCCGCCAAAGACCAGAGCAACAGAGAAAAGCACGGCGTTTCCTTGCAGGATGCCGGGCGGCTGGAATGGGATGATGCTTTGATCGAGTTGGATAACAGAAGCAATTACGGCGAAGTGCGGGAGGTGGGCTATGTGCCGCTGGCTGATCGCCTGTACGTGGTGATTTTTACCCGGCGTGAAAACAGCTTGCGGATTATCAGCCTGCGCAAGGCAAATAGTAGGGAGATTAAATATTATGCAAATCAAATCTAAATCAGGGCGCACCATCACCTTGCCGACCCCGGAAGAAGACGCAGCCATTACGGCGGCGGCCTTGTCCGACCCGGATAACCTGCCATGGACTGATGAACAACTGGCGAAGTTGAAATTAAAGCGCCCACGTGGCAGACCGTTTGGCAGCGGCACAAAAGAGCAAGTGACCTTGCGCATAGATCGTGAAGTCTTGGAGTCATTTAAGGGCGCTGGCGAAGGCTGGCAAACCCGCATGAATGACGCGCTGAAAGACTGGCTGAGTACGCATAAGACGCTGTGACAGCATGAGCGCCACACAAATCTTTACCAGCGTCTGGGATGCCTTGCCGACACCCCGGAGCAAGCCGCCAATATGCGCACCAGATCGGAACTGATACAGCAGATTGCCGCAATGACTTAAACCGATGGATAAAACGATGACTAAAAATAAGTGTACCCGTAAATACAACCAGCGTCAGCGCAAGAAAATGCGTGTCGGTGAATATCAAGAATTGGTGTTCGTGGTTACCGCAAACCCGGCAGAAGCGTTCTCCGCAGAGCAGCGCGAAGCGTGGATGGATGAATTTGTAGAACATGCTATCGAGGGTAACGGCGTAGTTTGCGCGGCCGCATTCAATGATGATTTATGGTGTTATGTGATGGGCGAAGAAAAGCGAGCATCCGTCACTGAAGCGCAAAGGCTGGCCGTGCTTGAATGGTTAAGCAAGAAAACGGAAATCGTCAACTTGCAGGTAAGTCCGTTGCGTGATGCAAACTTGGGTATTGAATTGGAATCGGCGTAAGCGGCGCTAAACCATTACTGAGCAAAACGCAATGATGGAAGATGAAAACATACCGGAATGGTCGTATGGGGAAGCAGGGCGATTTGTGCCTGAGGCGCTTACCAGCGGGCAGCGGGAACAATTGCTAAATTCCAAGGACAAAATTTTTCCTAGAAAATTCACGCAGGAAGAAAAGAACGCATTGCTGGATGCCGTTGAAACGGGCTTATCAATCAACGCTGACGCCAAGGAACACCTAACCAAGGGCGGCACAGCGTTAGACCACAACGCAACGCTTACCGATTTATTGAAGTCGCTTGCGGCGGCAAAACAAAAACTAAAGCGACTAAACGGCAGGCCGCTAGATTATGTAGATAAAGCCTTTGTTGAGGGGCGGACGCCATTCCAATTTGATGGGAGCGGTTATCTTCCTCCGTTCAATATGTCCCTGACTTCAAGCTATGGCTATCAGGTAGATTCTCTCTTGCTCAAGACGTGGTTGCATTTGACCGACTTGGAAAAAGTGGTGACGCGAGCCACTGAAAATATTCATGTCGATCAAACATGGCGGCCGTCTGACCATACTCATGACACGCTCGTAAATCATTTGATCGAGGTATGGGTGGAAAAATATGGGAAATATCCGCCGCCTAGCCGTACCGGCTGGTTCGCAAAATTCATCTTTGAGCTAGGCGAAGTGATAGGGGAAAATTTTGGCCTTGATATGGCTGGCCGATGTATTCGGAAACGGAAAGAAATATACGCCTATTTGCTGGATGTAAAGCTGGCGCATGGAAAAGTGCAGGCAGCGACGGAATAAACCGCAAGCTGCCTGTATCGCAGTTAAAAGCATCAAAAATCATAATTCACCTTGTTGACGTGCCGCCCCATACCGAGGCGGCGCAACACGAACCGACAAGGACAAATATGACAAATCAAACTCCCGCAGCAACCGGCCGCCTCTTGAAACTACCAAGCGTAGTCGGCCGCGTGGCTATCAGTAAAACAGAAATATACAGGCGCTGCCGTGCCGGTCAATTCCCCGCACCTATCCGCCTCGGTGCGCGTGCCGTCGCATGGCTTGAGTCAGACATTGAGCAATACATTCAAAAGCTGGCGCAAGGGGCGGCAAAATGAGCGCTTATCATGGTGCAGCAAGACTAGCGCTAGAGGCTGCGCAACAACATGGCGGGATGTATAAAGCGCCTGATGTCATTGTCCAGGCCGATGCTGTCCATCAAGCGTTCATGCGAGAGTACGAACGCTTTAAACGAAATAGAAGAATTCACCCGGCCTTGATGGTGACGCCAGACAGCTACCCGAAAATGTGTGAATTGTTTGAAGCCGTCAAGGCCCACTTGGACACACTTACAAGTGACTATGTGGAAGATCAAGGATTAAAAATCAGGTTCAGCCATTTTGGCAGAACCTTCAGCATCGAACTTTTGCATACCGGTCAATTGCGTCGCAATGAAGTGTATTTATCAATCGGCCACCCGGAGCCGATACATACGCCAATGGCAATTATCGGTTTTCAAATGCCGAACCACTGGGAGTTTTGACGATGCTGCGCCATCAACTTGCCATCCACCCGCACAAGCAGTATGCTATGCCTGTCCCTGAGAAAAAAGGGAACGAGTTTGGAAGCTCGACCAGTACAAGGCGCACCGGCCGCGCAATGCGGCTTTTTCACGTGCGTTATGCCTTTGCGTGTCCTTTATGGGCGGCAGTGGCGGGGAGGCTACGGCCTGCCGGTTACCTTGTACACCGGTCTTCCAACCCTGTCATTTGCTGCCCACCCCGTTTGGAAGCGGGGCGCAGTGTAACCACTGTACAAGGAGGCCACCATGCCTAGTGAAACCACGCCCAAACAAAACCCTTTCCCGCTGACTAAAGACGAGGCCGAGCTATTGCAGCACTATCGCGCCAGTGTCGTTGAAGTTCAGCGCATGATTTTGCCGCTGACTAGGAAAATGGCAAAGAGCCACCCTGCAAACGCCGTTTGCGAGCAAGACGCCGTTGCTTTGCAATCGGCAGCCGCGCTGCCCGATGCCCTGAATGATTTGCGTAAAATCGGCTTCGACATCGAGCACAGCCAGTTTGAAATGCCTATTTTTCTGGACGCGATATTGGATAAGGTAGAGCAATTCCAAGACCTGAGCGAACACGATAAGGCGATAGTCAATGCCATTTGCTGCTTTGCTGGCTGTGCGGCAAATAAGGCCAGTGAAACACGTGCCAATAATGCGCTGATGCTAGACATTATCCACGACGCTTTGCAAGGGGAAGATCATGTTTAATCCTTCCCATCAGCCCGCCATTCTGCCGAATATCTCCGGCGCGCATTTGCCGCCGCTAGCACTGCCGGTAGACGCTTGCTATCAGGGGGCCGTCGATTGCGGCATACGCGCGGCACAGGCGTTTTTTAATGAAGATGAGGCAGTCAGTTTGCATGCGCATCTGCCCGCCTGCCTGCACCATTATCTGCAACTGGTGCGGCAAGCTTGCGCCGTGCTGGAGTTCTCAGAAACGGTATGGCAGCAGCACGAACAGGCTAGCCGGGATGCCTTTTGCGCCGGTTATCTGGGCCGCATCCAGCAAGAATTACGCAGCATGCGAGCGCCACCGCCACAGCACGCCGCCGCGCTGCACTAAGAGGCAGACATGACCCCAAAAAATAGTATCAGTCGCATTTGTTCGCAAATGCGCTGGGTGTCCATACGTCTGTATTTTCTCACTCTGAATGTTTGTTCTCGCTTGCGCTTGAGGACGAAGAAGCAAAGGAATAGCGATGACCAAGAACCACAATGAACGCCCCGGCAGGGAAGCAATACTAGCCGCCCTTAGCCATATCCCGCCCGATGAGCGCGCCCTATGGCTCAAGGTCGGCATGGGCTTAAAAGAAGAGTTGGGCGACACCGGTTTTGATGTCTTCGATACGTGGAGCCAGAACGCCGCCAACTATGACGCAGCCGCCGCCAAAGCGAGCTGGAAGAGTTTTAAAACCGGCGGCAAGGTCGGCATAGGCACGGTGTTGTACGAAGCCCAGCAACGCGGTTTTAACATCAAGCAGCATGCACCGGCCCAACCGATCAGCGCCGAAGCAGCGGCCCAGATCGCACAAGAGCGGGCGCAGCGTATCGCGGCGGAACAAGCCGAAACCGAGCGCAAGCAAGCGGCGGCGGCCAGCAGTGCGGCTAAGGCATGGGATAGCGCCAGCGACAGCGGCCAGTCTGCCTATCTGGAACAAAAACGCATAGACGGGCATGGGGTAAGGTTTGCCGTCAGCAAAGCAGGTGCGGTAGTGCTGATACCTGTACGCGATGCCAGCGGCCAGCTATGCAACCTGCAAAGGATTTTCCCGAATGGCGACAAGCGCTTTTATACCGGCGGGCGGGTGTCGGGCTGCTGCCATGTGCTGGGCGATGCCGCCGCCTCTGATTGGCTGCTGATTGCGGAAGGCTACGCCACTGGCGCCACCCTGCATGAGGCGAGCGGCCATGCGGTAGCAATCGCCTTCAGCGCCGGCAATCTGAAACACATAGCCGCCCTCATGCGCGAACGCTACCCGGACAAGCAGATATTGATTTGCGCCGATGACGACAGCGCAACCGAGCAAGCCACCGGCAAAAATCCCGGCGTCACTGCGGCCAGCGAAGCCGCCAGCGCCATACGCGGCCACTGGTGCAAGCCGCAGGGTTTGCCGGCCGGCGGCAACGACTTTAACGACTTGGCGCAAGCCGTAGGCAAGGCGGAAGTACGAAAGCAGATTGCAGCGGCTACGCAGGCAGCACAGCACTCCGCAGCCGCCAATAATGCCGCGCAAGTTAAGCAGATCGACGCACAGGCGGCGATTGCCGCACCGGTGCAGGCTGACAAGTCCGCAGCAGAAAAAACGCCTGCAAAGCCGCGCCACAACCCAGCCCGCAAACCCGCTGGCGATGGGCAATCCTCTAAGCCGTTTTATCGGAATAGCGACAAAGGCGAAGGGGTGTTTTATCACGGC
The DNA here is from genome assembly GCA_016196925.1 of Burkholderiales bacterium. Lineage (GTDB taxonomy): Bacteria > Pseudomonadota > Gammaproteobacteria > Burkholderiales > Burkholderiaceae_D > Undibacterium. Next base: position 24,432 of record JACPWS010000005.1, read on the forward strand.
TTCCATGAAGGCGAACCGCTACCGGCGCTTAAAATCTGTTCCTCGTTGGAAGTGATCGCCAAGTCCCGCGACGCTGCCAATGGTGAATGGGGTGCTTTGTTGGAATTTTCCGACCCGGACGGCAATAGCAAACGCTGGTTGATGCCATATAAAATGCTGTCCGGCGACGGCACGCAATACCGCGCCGATTTGCTGTCTATGGGCTTGATGATAGAGCCGGGCCTGAAGGTGAAAAACCATTTGACCACCTACATACAAACCGCCGAAGTCCCTGAGCGGGTGCGCTGTGTAGAGCGTACCGGCTGGCATGATGACGTGTACGTGCTGCCAGATCGCAGCATAGGCGACGGCGTAGAGCAAGTGCTGTTTCAGACGGCGGGCGGCACAACCTCGCAATTCAAGCAGCGCGGCACGCTGGCCGAATGGCAAAGCCATGTATCGGCGCATTGTCGCGGCAATTCCCGCTTGCTGTTCTTTGTGTCTGCCGGGTTTGCCTCGCTGCTGCTGTATCACGCCAAGGTGCAAAGCTTCGGCTTGCACCTGATGGGCAGCAGTTCCACCGGCAAGAGTACCGCCATGAAAGTAGCCGCGTCTGTCTTCGGCGGCAGCGATTACGCCCAAAGCTGGCACGTGACCGACAATTCACTGGAAGCGACCGCGCAAAAGCACTCGGATGCTTTGTTGGTACTCGATGAACTGGGCCAAGCCGATGCCAAGATGGTAGGCAATATCGCCTATATGCTCAGCAATGAAAAAGGCAAGGGCCGCGCCACCCAGAACGCCACCGCCAAGAAGATCGCCACATGGCGGCTTATCTTCATCAGTGACGGCGAATTGTCGCTGGAAGCCAAGATGGCCGAAGCAGGCAAGACCACCAAGGGCGGCCAAGATGTAAGGATGGCGCATATCAGTGCCGACGCGGGCAAGGGCTTAGGCTTGTTCGATACCGTGCATGGGTTTGCCGATGGGGCGGCCCTGTCGCGGCATCTGGTCGGCATGGTGCAGGCTTACCACGGCACGGCAGGGCTAGCCTTCATAGAATGGCTGGTGGAGAACGTGACGCAATTGGGCGATGTGCTGGCGCAGGCGATCAGCGCCACCACCGGCAAGCTATGCCCGCCGAATGCGCACGGCCAAGTCAAGCGGGTGTCGGACTTCTTCGCCTTGGTGGCGGCCGGCGGCGAGCTAGCGACCGCCGCCGGGGTAACCGGCTGGGCCGATGGCGAAGCGACCGAGGCCGCCACCACCTGCTTTAACGACTGGCTGGCTAGCCGTGGCAGTGCGGGCGACATCGAACACGACCGCATGCTGGCGCTGCTGCCTGATTTCATCCAAGTCAACGGCGATTCCCGCTTTGCATGGGCGCACCGGGCGATGGACGACCATGCACCGAAGACGATTAACCAAGCTGGCTTTAAACGCATGGTCAGCAAGGGCGGTAATCCGATTAAGAGCAACACTGACTGGCACAAGGAATACGGCGACAAGGTGCACCCGGACGAAGCGGAAGGCGCAAGCATCGAGTATTTCCTGATGCCCAAAGTATTCAAGGAAGAAGTCTGCAAAGGCTACGACGCCAGACTGGTAGTAGCCAAGCTGGTGGACATGGGCGTATTCGAGAAAGACAAGGAAGGTAAGAGCAGCATCCTTGAACGGTTCGCCGGAACCAAGGCCAGATACTACAAGATACCGAGCGACCAGCTGCATGCCTTGATCGCCTAGCGCAGCGAACCGGCGGCGCGGCCTGTGGTGGCTGGGGGAGGAGTGCCATTCGCGCTGCGAAATGGCCTCTGCCATGCCCGAAAACGCCAATACAGGGCAATAACTTGCTTTTGCATCATCGTTTTACCCCCTAAATCCGGGGTTTTGGTACACCGGTACACCTCAAAACGGCCGTGGTACACCTTGACGTGTACCACGTAGACCTAATATCCATGCGGGTTTGCGGCCGATTTTGATCGTTGGTACACCGGTACACCTCAAAATGAAGACATCCCTACTTTGTTTTGCAGTTGAGCCGTTTTCGTGGAATTTGAGTGAAGCTGCGCCACATAAGGCTTTCAAGAGCAAAACGGGCTGCAAGCTGCGCCGGCTCTACGTTTCAATCAAACATATATCCAGTGCGGGTTTTCAGGCAAAAAGCCTTGCGAAGCTGCGCCAGTGCTGCGTTTGTCCATTGAGGCAGACGCCCCCCCTATCAAGGTACTTCCCGACAACAAGCAGACAAGGGTAATTCTAACCCCGTCGTTTCGCCAGTGACTGGCTGGGCTATTTCCTGACAGTTACCCTGTCGGAGTGTAAGGGGGGAGGGAAAAGTATAGGGTTACGCGGCCCTAGACCTCCGTTTAGGTCCATTTCCCGTAGATCGTATTTTTAGGATGGGGGGGTGTCAAAATTAAGCTGTCCATTTCCTGATGGCTTGGCAAGTCAAAATTCTTCCGATGTGCGCCTATGGCTTGAAATAGTGGCTGCGCCGCCCTTTAAATCGCGGGCGCTACGTGCTTCATTGTGTGCGCCGGGAGGGGCGGGTTAAAAGTCTGACAATGCCCAGCGGAAACCGACAGTTTAGGCGTGAATTTATGGAAAGCGAAAACTACCCCCTAGGGGTTTGGATTGCATGTGTATTAATTGCAACAAATAAAGTAAGAAAATATTTTTGCATCCATGAGTGCATCCATAAGACATTTTCTAAAAACGTAGATCGTTTATTCATGCGGCTTTCAGAGGATTATTCGACTTCCCCCTTCGCCAGAAATACAAAAAACCTGAGTCATTAATCAATGACTCAGGTTTTTCTCGTTTGATCCGCATGTTTTTTGCCCCACCTGCGAACAAGCCCGGGCATCGTTGACGCCCTTTTCCGGAGTTGTGCGATAGGGAATGGCCATCTCAAGCCATCTTCGCTATAGAAACCAGGCTGGGTGAGCGTTCACTATTTGAGAAAATTTCCCCAGCCCAAGCTTGATAAAGATAGTCGATTCACATAAGATTAAACAACAAGCACTTTTATCCAGGCAACAGGGAGCACACTGATGAAGCATCAATACAGTAGATCGCCCAGCTTGCCAAAAGGCAATCACAATCCAGAAAGATTACCTTACGATTTACTGGCTGACGGGGCAAAATGGAGCGAAGCGGGTTTTCTTGTCTATTTGGGCAACGACTACACGTCCGACTTCGCATTTGGCGGCGACGCCGATGACGACATTGATTTTCTTGAGGAAGAAGAGCCGGCATCCGGTCCGCGGGTGGAAGCGCATCCCTGGAAGATCCTGATTGCCGACGACGACAGCAATGTGCATGAAACAACCTTGCTGGCATTGAGCGGGGTACGCATCCACGGCAAACCGCTGGAATTTTTACACGCTTACTCCGCCAAGGAAGCGCAGAGCGTCATCAGGCAGCATCCCGACATGGCGCTGGTCTTACTCGACGTCGTGATGGAAACGGTGGACGCCGGCCTGAAGCTGGTCAACATCATCCGCAACGAATTGGGCTTGAATAACTTGCGTATCGTTTTGCGCACCGGCCAGCCCGGTTATGCGCCCGAACAGCAAGTCAGCCGCGAATTTGCGATCGACGGCTACACCACAAAATCAAAGCTGACACGCTCCATCTTGATTTCGGTGTTAAACGATACCCTGGCCAGAAGCGGCGGCCACAAAGAATTGCCGAATTAAATTGCCAGCGCCGATAAAAAAGGGACGTCGGGATGACGCCCTTTTTTTATGTCATTCGGCGTCCGGCTGATTTCCCGGCATGGCCTGAATAAAGGCCGGGTGCGCCAGGCAAGCCTGGTTGATACGCATCAGTGTCGGCATCGCCGATAAATCGCAATGAAAGCGCTGGGCGTTGGCGATTTGCGGTATCAGGAAACAATCGGCCAGGCCCGGCGTGTCGCCGAAGCAGTAAGTGCCGGTCTGCGCATCCGCCGCCAGTCTTTGCTCCAGCACCTGCAAACCGGTTTCGCACCAATGGCGATACCAGGCATTTTTTTGCTCTTCGCTGATACCCAGCGTGCCGCTCAGGTATTTCAACACGCGCAAATTATTCAAGGGATGGATTTCACAGGCGATGAACAAGGCCAGCGCCCGCACCTGCGCGCGCTGCACAGCGTCGGCCGGCAGCAAGGCCGGCGCCGGATACGCCTCATCGAGATATTCTATGATCGCCAGCGACTGCGTCAGCGCCACATCTTCGCCTTCATGCCGGTCGACCAGGGCCGGCACCAGGGCTTCGGGATTCAGGGTGCGATAGGCAGCGCCCAACTGCTCGCCGCCGTTTTTCAGCAGATGCACGGCGGCCTGCTCATACGCCAGCCCTTTTAAGTTCAGGGCGATCCGCACCCGGTAGGATGCGGAGCTGCGAAAATATCCATACAGTTTCATAGCGGCTTTCTTATTCAGATTGTTGGCACGATTTCCATCTCCAGCCGCAATTTTACCTGCCGCGGCGCCATCCTGCCGGCGGGCGCCGCGACCCGCTATAATCCCACATCCAAAAAAGTGAGCCGTCCATGACCTCTATCGTCTGCCTTCATCCCAAATACCTGATCCCTGTAGAACCGCGCGCTACCGTCTTGAGCGAACATGCGCTGGTGATGCAGGGCGAAAAAATTCTCGACATCCTGTCCAGCCAGCAAGCGCAGCAACGCTATCCGGCGGTGCAACATCTGCAACTGAAAGAACATGCGCTGCTGCCCGGTCTGGTGAATCTGCACACCCACGCCGCCATGAGCCTGCTGCGCGGCCTGGCCGACGATCTGGCGCTGATGGATTGGCTGAATCAGCATATCTGGCCGGCCGAAAATCAGCATGTCTCGGATGAATTCGTGTTCGACGGCAGCGTCCTGGCGATGGCGGAAATGCTACGCGGCGGCACCACCACCATCAACGACATGTACTTCCACCATGAAGCGGTGGCGCGCGCCGGCTTGCACTCCGGCATGCGTACCGTGGTCGGCTGCAGCGTGCTGGAATTCCCCACCGCCTATGCGAAAAATGCCGACGATTATCTGGCCAAGGCGATGGCGGCGCAAGCCGCCTTTACCGGCCAGGCCGGGGTTGCGTTCCGGCTGGCGCCGCACGCGCCTTACACGGTGAGCGACGACACCTTCCGCAAGATCATCGCACTGGCGGAACGGCACCAGCTCGGCATCCATTGCCACATCCATGAAACCCGGGACGAAATCGACGGCAGCCTGAGCCAGTACGGCGTGCGGCCTTTGCAACGGCTGCACGATCTCGGCTTGCTGTCGGCGCGCCTGATCGCGGCCCACGTGGTGCATGCCGACGATAGCGAGATCGCCTTGCTGGCGCGCCAGGGCGTACATGTCGCGCACAATCCGGCCAGCAACCTGAAACTGGCGTCCGGTCTGGCGCGCGTGCATGCGATGCAGGGCGCCGGCGTGAACGTCGGCATCGGCACCGATGGCGCCGCCAGCAATAACAAGCTCGATCTGCTCGGCGATCTGCGCCTGGCGGCACTGCTGGCGAAAGCGGAATCGGCCAACCCGACCGCCCTCAACGCCGCCGCCGCGCTGGAGATGGCGACCCTGTCCGGCGCCAAAGCGCTGGGCCTGGACGAGCAGATCGGCAGCCTGCTGCCGGGCAAACAAGCCGACCTGATCGCGATCGACTTGTCGGCGATCGAGACGCAGCCGGTATTCGATCCGATTTCGCATATCGTGTACGCGGCCGGACGCGAACAAGTCAGCCACGTCTGGGTGCGCGGAAAATGCCTGATGCAAGAGCGCCAGCTAACGACCATGCAACTAGGCCTGCTGCAGGAAAAAGCGCGCTGGTGGCAACGCCGCATCGCCGCCGCCTGACTTCAAGTGACAGCGCCGGGGAGTCTGGAAGGCAAAAATATACTGGAGGGGAGTATTTTTAAACACGCTTTAAATACGCTGACGGCGGATTCAACTACGAAGCGCAATTTTTTTTGGTTTTTAGGGGGAGTATGTCCAAGCCGA
>JACPWS010000105.1 GCA_016196925.1 Burkholderiales bacterium
ATCGATCAGATGTTGCACAAACTAAACCATCGACCGCGAAAATGTCTCGGTTACAAAACACCACATGAGGTATTCTTCGGCTTGGACATACTCCCCCTAAAAACCAAAAAAAATTGCGCTTCGTAGTTGAATCCGCCGTCGGCGTGGTTAAAGCGTTTCAAAATATACTGAGGGGGAGTATTTTTTTTGCTTGGAAAGCCGTTCTGGAAAGCCAATGGCTACGAAGGCGATTACAATCGCCGCTAAAAATAAGGCGTAGAATTCCAACAGTAATGCGAGCTCCGCGGCTGATCTGCTCCGGCTTTAAAAGCGTTTAAACACTTTATAAAGGGCGACGGCAAGCGCGGTGCTGGTATTCGCGAATATTGGTAAAACAATTGGCTACTTAAATGAATAAATTCTTGCGCGCGCTGGCGCTTACGGTTTTTCTGGCCATAATTTTGGCCGCTTGCGGCGGCGGGGGCGGCGGCAGTACGGCGATGCCGGAATCGAGTCTGAGTGTGAGTCTGGGGGCGCCGAATCAGGCGCTGTTATATACAGGACGCGCGCTCAGCTTAACGGCGCAGGCCACTTCCTCCGCCAATTTATCGGTGACTTACGCCTGGGACTTCGGCGACGGCAGCACCGCCAGCGGCAAGACCGTCAGCCACATCTACCAAAAAGCCGGAACTTACCTGGTTAAAATTACGGCGACCGACAGCAATAATAAAATGGCGACCGCCAGCGGCAATCTGGTCATCGTCGACGCCACTATCACCACGCCCTTTATTTCTTTCAGCCCCGCTGCGCCGAAAGCCGGTGGCGAGCTGACGTTCAGCGCCAGCGCATCTGATACTAGCGGCGGCGTGCTGACTTATATCTGGGATTTCGGCGATGGCAGCGCCGCCGCCAGCGGCGCCAGCGTCAAGCATACCTATAGCAATTACGGTATATACACGGTCAAAGTCCTGGCCAGCAACGACTTGGGCATTAGCGCGCAAAATTCACGGGAATTGAATATCGATGCGGCAAATCCCAGTACGCCGGTATTGAACGCGAGCCAGGTCGCTACCTATGTCGGGAAAACGGTGAATTTTTCCGGCACCGCCAGCGACCCCGCGAACTTGCCTTTGACGTATAACTGGGAATTTGGCGACGGCGCCGGCGCTTCCGGCGCCAGCGTCAGCCATGCGTATGCCGCGCCCGGTTCCTTTACCGCCAGATTAACCGTCAGCAATACCGGCAACGGCGTCGCCAGCGCCACGGCTGCGGTGGCAGTGCTGGCGACGCCGGTGACGAATACCTTGTCGCCCGCCTGCGTAGGTGGCAATTGTGCGGCGATCGACGCCAGCACGTATGGCGGCAGCGGGGTCGGCGCGTGGCAATACGATAACGCCGGCGCTGCCGCGGCGACGCTCGATATCGCCATCGCCGGGGTGAAGGAAGGCAACGTGGCGACCCTGGTGTTTACCAACCCAGGTAGCGCAACGGCCGGCAGCACGCCGCAGGCCGGCGTTTCTGCGAACGTCAAGCCGGTGTCGGCCGAAGTTGGCGCCACCCTCAATGCACAGGCTTTGCACGCGCACGATGCCCAGGATCAGGCGCACCATGCAATGCTGGAGCGGAATAAAAAATTGGCTGGCTTGAGCCGCCATTTATCCGCTATGGCGCCGGCGCCAAGCTTTGATCTGGTGCGGCGCGCCAGCGCTAAAGTCGGCGACAGCAGGGTGTGGATAGAAAGCTTTAAGACGCCGGTGAATTACACGACGACAGTGAAGCAGGTGTGCGATTTGAAAAGCGGGCGCAAGGCGGTGTTCTGGGTCGATGCTGCGGCCGTCAGCAAGGGACTGGTAAAGGATGCCGATATTTTAGCCCTGAGCAACACCTTCTGCGCGAACGGCGGCGCCGGGTCCGGCGGTTTCGATGTCCTGGTGTCTTTGATGGGCGACGCCTACGGGCCGAATAGTTACAGCGGTTTCATACAAGACACGAGCGCCGCTTTGCAAGACGTGAATATAGCCGTGCTGGGCGTGCCGGCCGATACCGGGTGGGCCGGTTATTTTTGGGCCGGAAACGATTATCTGAAATCGGTGGTGGCGGACAGCAACGAGGCATTGGCCTTTTTCGTCAACGCCAATGGCATTGCCGGCGATTTGAATTTCTATAAATCGACCCTGATGCACGAGGCGGTGCACATGATCAATTTTTACCAGAGAAGCATTAAGAACGCCAGCGATCACGATACCTGGCTGGAAGAAACTTCCGCCATGATGGGGGAAGACGTCCTGGCGAAGATTATCTTTAGCGGCGGCTACAATAAAATGGTGAATGTGCGCATCCCGCAATATCTGGCCAGCGGCGGTGCCGTCAGTTACATCAACTGGCCCGAACTGTCCGGTAATAATTACGGCTTTGGCGGTTCGTTTGCCGCCTTCCTCAATCGAAAATATGGCATCGACATTTTCAAGCAATTGGTGACGGCGTGCAAAGACGGCGGCAGCAACCCCAGCAGTTACCTGTGTTTGAATGGCTTGATACAGGCGAATGCCGGCCTCGGATTGGCGGACGAGCTCAGTAAATTCGGCGCATCGCTGTTTGGCGGTACGCCTGCCGCCAACTTGCCGGCTGGCATAGGCTTTCCGCAATTTAGTTCCTCGGGTTTCGGTTTTGATGCGGTCGATATCGGCACGATGGCAAAGGCCGTCATGCCCGCCACGGCAACGGCGCTCAGCAGCGGGTTTACCGCGACCACGCATACTTATGTGCAGGAAACGCTAGGCGCCGGCAAGACTACTTTCGTCCGCAAGGGCGTACAAGTGCCGGCCGGGACGACGCTGAATGTGTTGATACGTGAAGCGGTAAAATGAATTGCGTCGCCGGCCGAAAATTCCTGGCGCTGGTCATGTTGCTGAACTTGACGGCTTGCGCCGATGCGCCGATTCCCATGCGAAAACCGTTTGCCAAGCCGGTATCCAGTCAGGCGCCAATCGAGCTTGGCGGCGAACTCACTCTGAAAGGCTCCGAATACAATGCCTGGTTTGCCTTGCGCGATGATAAGGGCAAGCTGTGGCGCCTGGAAAGCGACGATGGCAAGTTGCTGCAACAACTGAGAGCGTGGCAAAACCGGCGCGTGAAAGTGGTGGGGCTGCCATTGCCGAAAATGCTGGTGGACAGGCTGAAAATTATTTCTGTTGCGCCCGAGTGACGCTCAGGCAGCGAAGAAGGCGGGCGTTAAGTGGTCCGCGGCCCGCCGGAAATGACTTATTGCCTCCTCAATACCTCGCCTATCGTCCCGAATAAGCTGTCTATCTGCGCCTTATCGATAATCAGCGGCGGCGACAGCGCGATGATGTCGCCGGTAGTGCGGATCAGGACATTCTTTTCCTCGAAGCACTTGACGAACACATCGAAGGCGCGCGTGGTGGTTTTCCCGGTTTGCGCCTCCAACTCTATGCCGCACACCAGGCCGAGATTGCGCACGTCCTTGACATGGGGCAGGCCGCGCAGGCTGTGGGCGGCGTCTTCGAAATACGGCGCGATGCCGGCGGCGCGTTCGAATAGCCGTTCTTCCTGATAAACGTCTATGGTGGCGATTGCCGCGGCGCACGCGAGCGGGTGGGCGCTGTAAGTGTAACCGTGGAAAAATTCTATCGCGCCGGCCGGCGCGGCCGCCATGAAGGCGTCGTGTATCTCTTGTCTGACGATCACCGCGCCCATGGGGACGGCGGCGTTGGTCAAGCCTTTGGCGCACACCATCATGTCGGGCTTGACGCCGAAATAATCGGCGCCGAAGGCGCTGCCGAGGCGGCCGAAACCGGTGATGACTTCATCGAAAATCAGCAAAATGCCGTATTTGTCGCAGATGCTGCGTATTTTTTGCAGGTAGCCTTGCGGCGGTAAGATGACGCCGGTCGACCCTTGCAGCGGCTCCACGATGACGGCCGCCACCGTGGCCGGATCGTGCAGCGCCAGCAAGCGTTGTTCCAGTTCATCCGCGATCTCTGCGCCATGCGCGGGCAAGCCGCGGCTGAACGCGTTTTTCGCGATGTTGAGCGGGTGACGCAAATGATCGACGGCCGGCAGCGCTGGGCCGAAATGTTTGCGATTGCCGGCGATGCCACCGACCGATATGCCGCCGAAGCCGACGCCGTGGTAGCCGCGCTCGCGCCCTATCAGTTTATGGCGCAGGCCGTCGCCGCGCATGCGCTGATAAGCCAGCGCAATCTTGAGTGCGGTATCCACGCCTTCCGAGCCGTCGTTGCAAAAGAACACGCGGTTCAGCCCCTCGGGCGCAATCGAAGCCAGTTTGCCGGCAGCCTCAAACGCCAGCGGATGCCCCATCTGGAAGGTGGGCGCAAAGTCCATGGCGGCGGCCTGTTGCTGGATCGCGCTGACGATGCGGGGGTGGCCGTGACCGGCGTTCACGCACCACAAGCCGGCGGTGCCGTCGAGTATCTTGCGGCCGTCGTCGCTGCTGTAATACATGCCTTGCGCGGCCTTCAGCAGCCGCGGCTTAGCCTTGAACTGGCGATTGGCGGTGAAAGGCATCCAGAAATGTTCGGTATTGACAGGCGAGCTCATAGTGCGCGGTCCTCGTGTGGTGGTTGTGGCATGCCCAGATTGTGGCACCCTGTTTCAGCTTACTCAAGATGAAACCGGATTAAATTCGGAATTAGCGACGCTACTGCGGATAGGCTAAGCCGGGCGGCGCGATGGATGGCGCCGCACTGTACAATGGCGCTTTGCTGAATCATTTCGCTGTATTTATTGTGACTACTCGAGATTTACCCCCGCGCCGCATTTCCGTGGCCCCCATGCTGGACTGGTCTGACCGGCATTGCCGCCAGTTCCACCGCGAAATCACCCGTCATAGCTGGCTGTATACCGAGATGGTGACGACCGGCTCCTTGTTCCACGGCGACATACAAAGACACCTCGATTTTAATGCCGGCGAACATCCGCTCGCCCTGCAACTGGGCGGCAGCGAACCGGCCGAGCTGGCGCATTGCGCCAGGCTCGGCGAGCAATGGGGCTACGACGAAATCAACCTGAATTGTGGCTGCCCCTCCGAACGCGTGCAAAAGGGCGCTTTCGGCGCTTGCCTGATGGCGGAGCCGCAGCTGGTCGCCGATTGCGTCAAGGCCATGAAGGATGCGGTGAGTATAGCCGTGACCGTCAAACACAGGATAGGCATCGACGATGTGCAGTCTTACGAATTCATGCGCGATTTTGTCGGGCAGGTGGCCGAGGCCGGTTGCTCTACCTTCATCGTGCACGCCCGCAACGCCATCTTGAAAGGCTTGACGCCGCGCGAGAATCGCGAAGTGCCGCCGCTTAAATACGATTACGCTTACCGGCTCAAGCGCGAATTTCCGCAACTGGAAATCATTGTGAACGGCGGCATTAAAACCCTGGACGAGATCGACGCCCATTTGCAGCACGTCGATGGCGTAATGATCGGGCGCGAGGCGTATCACAACCCGTATCTGATGGCGATTTTTGACGAGCGTTACTATGGCGACGCCGCGCCGGTGAAGACGCGCGAAGAAGTTCTGGTCAGCATGATCCCTTACATACGCCGCCAGCTGGAATTGCACGGCAACGGCGGCAAAGGCTTGCGCCTGAACAGCATCGTGCGCCACATGCTGGGGCTGATGACGGGCTTGATAGGCGCGCGCGCTTTCCGCCAGACTTTATCGGATAGTAAAAAACTCGCGCTCGGCGATCCGGATTTGCTGCTGGAAGCCCTACAGCGCATGCAGGGTTTGTCCGCCTATGTCAGGCACCAGGATAATGAATATTTCTCAAAGAAGGGCGATGCCTGATATGAAAACCGTACTTAAATGTGGCGTCATATTGATGCTGAGCGCAGCCTCGCTGCTGGCGCAGGCCGAAGTCACCGTCAAAGATGCCTGGGTCAGGGCGACCGTGCCACAACAGCATGCGACCGGCGCCTTCATGCAGATACAGGCCAGTAGCGATATGCGTCTGGTCGAGGTGCAGACTACGGTCGCCGGCGTGGCCGAAGTGCATGAAATGAAGATGGACAACATGGTCATGAAAATGCGCGCAGTGCCGCAGCTCGATTTGCCTGCCGGTAAAACGGTAGAGCTGAAACCGGGCGGTTTTCATCTGATGCTGATGGACTTAAAAGGGCAGATCAAGGCCGGCGATAGCGTGCCGCTGATGCTGATCGTGGAGACGAAGGACAAAAAGCGCGCAGTCGTCGAAGTGAAGGCGAAGGCGCGCGCCCTGAATGCGATGGACGGCAAAATGTAAATGCGGCTTTGCCGTTTGTGACGCGATTGCCGGATTCGTAAGAATTTGTAATAGCGCATGGAGATCGGTGCCGGCGAGGCTATATTATCCCTGTTTCATTGCACGCTCCTTCATCTCACAGATTAGTGAGTTAGCCTACGCCATATCGCGTAGGCTTTTTTTTGCCAGGAATCGATAGCGCCGACCCGCGGGATAAAAATTCTTAATCTGCCGGGTGGGCCGCAAGACCCTGCAGCGGGGTAAGGATATGCGGCAAACCCGATTTTGGCGCAAGCGGAAGAAAGTGATTGCCAGCGCGGCCGGATTCTCGTATAATTCGTGGCTCACTTGCAGAGCAAAGTGAGAAAAAGTTTCAATGGTGGCCGTAGCTCAGTTGGTAGAGTCCAGGATTGTGATTCCTGTTGTCGTGGGTTCGAGTCCCATCGGCCACCCCATTGAAATGTATGAATTAGCCCACCCATGAGTGGGCTTTTTGTTTTTTTAAGGATGCGAGGTTACACACTGAAACACCGGGACAGCCAGGGAGCCGGAAAAGTGTGCAATCGAACCTGTAGCGCTCTCGCCCAAATGGTGGATGATTGAATGCCGTTTTTTTTAAACATATCAATCACTTATCGAAGCTGAATAGCGGTCAACTGAGGAATCCAGGATTACTACTTTATCCGGCAACTCGTTGCTGTCGGCGCCGTTGGCGGGGAAATGTTGCTTCAATAGACGATTGACTTCCCGGATGCCGTCCAGCGCTCCTTGTTCGTACTGTTTTGCGCGAAATGCGCTTTCCATTTTCCGGCAAATTCTTTCCCATTCCGGAGCCCCGGTTTTTGCGTGTACGCCGCGATCCGCCACGATCTCCACCGATCTGTCAGCAAACAACAAATAAATCAGCACGCCGTTCCTGTGTTCGGTATCCCATATGCGCAAGTGGGAAAACACATCGATTGCGCGTTCGCGCGCAGATTGATTCGCGTACAGCGGCAAGCCCGATAAAGCTTCTTCGATAGCGAAACGGATTTCACCGGTATGCATGGCTTCGCAGGTCCGGATTTCTTGCTCTATGGCATCCAGGCTCGCTTGTGGAAAGGCGCGCCTGAGCTGCCAGCGCGTCGCCATCAGATGCCGCAAGGTGCGTTGTATGCTGAGCATGTTCACCACCGTCCCGAAGCGCCGCCGCCGCCGAAACCACCGCCGCCGCCACTGAAACCGCCACCGCCGCCGCCATAGGTGCCCGATCTGCCGCTGGAATGCATGCCGCCCAGTCCGCGCATGCCGCCGCCGAACAAGGTGAACATAAACGCCAATACGCCGGCCAACAACGCGAGCGATAGCGCACCCGCCAGCAGCCACGCCAGGATGGCGCTGGCGCCGGCTGTGAGCAGGGCGCCGGGAAACCGTCCGAGCACGGCGCGCAGCAAACCGCCGAGCATGACGGTAAGGATGAAAATCACGGGCACGAATGCCGCCGGGCCGGCATCGCCGTTGCCGGCGTTTGCTTTTGGCGGCGGCAAGCTTTCGCCGGCAATGACTTGCATCATGCTCTCTACGCCGGCGCTGATTCCGGCGTAATACTCGCCGCGTTTGAATTGCGGAACGATGACTTCGCTGACGATGCGTTTGCTGCTGGCATCGGTGAGCGTGCCTTCCAGGCCGTAGCCGACTTCTATGCGCAAGCTCCGGTCGTTTTTAGCGACGATCAGCAACGCGCCGTCATCGATTTTTTTGCGCCCCGGTTTCCATTGCTCGACCACGCGCAGCGCGTACTGTTCTATGCTTTCAGGGCCCGTGCTAGGGACGATCAATACGACGAGCTGGCTGCCTTTGCCCGCTTCAAAGTTTTGCAAACGCTGTTCCAGATTCGCCTTCTGCTCCGCACTGAGCGTTCCGCTCAAGTCGTTGACGTGTCCGCTCAACGGCGGGATCGCCGGCTGTGCCGAGGCGGCAAGAAACAAAGCGCTCGCCAGCAGGGCGAACAGCGCTTTGACGATACTGACGGTTTTCATTTTCCGCTCGCGGGCGCGGCGCTTTGCGGCGCACTGGCAGCCGTTCCGAAATCGACTTTGGGCGGCGTGGCGATGGCGCGCTCGTTTTCGGCCGCGAAATTCGGTTTGACGGTGTAGCCGAATGCCATCGCCGTCAGGTTGCCGGGGAAGGAGCGCACCGTCACATTATATTCGGCCACCGATTTGATGTAGCGGTTGCGCGCCACCGTGATGCGGTTTTCCGTCCCTTCCAGTTGCGCTTGCAAGTCACGGAAGCCGGTATCGGCTTTCAGTTGCGGGTAATTCTCGCTGATCGCCAATAAGCGCGACAGCGCACCGGACAGTTCGCCCTGCGCGCGCTGGAATTTCTCGAATGCCGCCGCATCATTCAGTAAAGCCGGCGTGGCCTGCATGGAGCCGACGCGGGCGCGCGCTTCCGTTACCTGGGTCAACACTTCTTTTTCGTGGGCCGCATAGGCTTTTACCGTGCCGACTAAATTCGGTATCAGATCGGCGCGCCTTTGGTATTGATTCACCACTTCCGACCAGCTGGCCTTGATTTGTTCGTCTTGCACTTGCATGGTGTTGTAGCCGCAACCATGCAGGCAGAATGCTAAGGCCAGCAACACGATGATTTTCCAGCTGCGCATGCGTCACCTTTCGTCCGGTTTTTAGCGGCCGGCCCGCCGCGGGCGCCGATTTTCCTGAGCAACTTTTTTGTTTAATTCCATCCCGTCCGGCTACCAATCCGCGCATGGAGGCGGCCTGGTTTCCTGGCTTTCCGCCTATCGGTCGTGCGTTGACAAAACTTAAGCGCTAGCGGGCGATCTCACCTATATTGAAGACAAAAGCGGACCGCATTTTGCGGATTTTCTAGGCTAAGTATAGTGTCAGACGTTTTTCCATGTCCGATCCGACCCGTTTCAAGAATAGGACACAAGCCGGCGAATTGCTAGCATTGCGCCTGGGCGCCTACGCCAGTCGTACCGACGCCGTGGTGCTGGCCTTGCCGCGCGGCGGCGTGCCGGTAGCCTACGCGCTCGCCGGCAAGCTGGAATTGCCGCTCGACATCTTGCTGGTGCGCAAGCTTGGCATGCCTGGTCATGAAGAGTTTGCCATGGGAGCGATCGCGAGCGGCGGCTTATGTTTTTTGCAGCAAGAAACCTTGCATATGTATGGCGTTTCACAGCAGATGGTAGAGACGGTCGTTCAGCGGGAATTGCTGGAGTTGGAAAGGCGGGAAAAACTCTATCGCGCCGACCGTCCGGCATTGTCAGTGCGGGGGCGTGTGGTGATCCTGGTCGATGACGGCATCGCCACCGGCTCCACCATGCAGGCGGCTTTGCTGGCTCTGCGTCAAGCCGGACCGTCACGTATCGTTATCGCGACACCGGTCGCCGCCGACGATGCGATCGCCAGCCTGGAAGCGGAAGTCGACGAAGTCGTTTGCCTCAGTGTCCCGCAGCGTTTTTACGCTGTGGGTTTATGGTACGAGGTTTTCAACCAGGTCGCGGACGAGGAAGTCATACGCTTGCTGGACGCTGCCGCGCGACGCTGTGCGGCAGACGGCAAGAGTCCGGGATCGCCGGCGCCGGGATAGGACGAGAGATTGCGGGTGAGGGGAGGCTGCTCATGTTAACCATGCAAAGACAATTGATCAAAATTCCGTGCGACGGGAGGAAAATCGAAGGCATGCTGGAGTTGCCGGAGCATCCGGTCGGCGTCGTGCTGTTTGCGCATGGCAGCGGCAGCAGCCGCTTTAGTCCGCGCAACAATTATGTCGCGGCGGTCTTGCACGGGGCGCGGATCGCCAGCGTGTTGCTTGATCTGCTGACGCCGGAAGAAGATCAGGATTATCAGATGCGTTTCGATATCGCGCTACTGGCGCAGCGTCTGGACGGCGCCTACCAATACCTGCGCCAACAGGAAAAAACCAGGCGCCTCCCGATTGCCTTATTCGGCGCCAGTACCGGCGCCGCAGCGGCGCTCCGGCTGGCCGCAAGGCGCGGCACGGAGATTGCCGCCGTGGTGTCGCGCGGCGGCCGGCCCGATCTGGCCGGGGAAGAGATACTGGCAAGCGTCAGCGCGCCGACGCTGCTGATCGTGGGCGGCGACGATCAGGTCGTGATCGAACTGAACCGGCTCGCCTACCAGGCTATGCAATGCGAGAAACGGCTGGATATTGTCCCCGGCGCAACGCATTTGTTTGAAGAACCGGGGAAATTGCAGGTGGTCGCCAAACTCGCCGTCGAATGGGTGCAATCGCATCTTGCTGCGGCAAACGAGCAGGCCGGCCCGGGCAGTCATTGAGGCGTGCGCGGCGAACGCTATGCCGGCCGTCTGCGCCCCTCATTGGAGGCATCCGGCGCTGGCTTTAGCGGAGAAATGACATGCCATTGCTAGAAATTCGCAAGGTCTCCCGCCGTTTCGGCGATCTGGTCGCGATCGACCAGGTCAGCTTTGAAATCGAGGCCGGCGAATTTTTCTCTCTGGTCGGCACTTCCGGTTGCGGCAAGACCAGCTTGTTGCGCATGATTTCCGGCCTCGATACGCCCGACGAGGGCGACATACTGTTGGACGGCAAGAGCCTGCTCGGCATCGCGCCGGAAGATCGCTCGATACACACGGTATTCCAGAGCTATGCGCTATTTCCGCATTTGTCGGTGGCGGACAATGTCGCTTTCCCTTTGCAGATGCGCGGCAAGACGCCCGCGACGATACGCGCCCGCACGCAAGAAGTGCTGGAACATGTCGCGCTCACCGACAAGGTCGACCATTTCCCGCATCAGCTGTCGGGTGGCCAGCGCCAGCGTGTCGCCCTGGCGCGCGCCATCGCCGATTTGCCGCGTATTTTATTGCTGGACGAGCCGCTGGCGGCGCTTGACGCCAAGCTCAGGGAGCAGATGCAGATGGAGCTGATACGGCTGCAGCGCGACCTCGGCATCACCTTTGTTTTCGTCACGCATTCGCAGGCGGAAGCGCTGGCGCTGTCGCACCGCATTGCGGTGATGAACCGCGGCCGGGTGGAGCAGCTCGACTTGCCCGAGCGTATCTACGGTTTTCCCAAGAATAAATTCGTCGCCGATTTCATCGGCCATTGCGCGCTGGTGGAGGCCACGGTGAGCGCCGTCGACGGCGCTTATCTGAACCTGGAAACGCGGCATCTGGGGCTGGTCAGGGCGCCGTTGGCGGCCGATGCGCGTGTCGGGCAGCGGGGCTGGCTGGCGTTGCGGCCGGAGCAGCTAAAAATCGGCCATGCCGGGGCGTTCGCGGATTTGCCTAACCGCGTGAGCGGCAAGGTTTGCGATTTCCTGTACATAGGCGATGTGACCACCTATATCGTCGAACTCGGCGACGGTTTGCGGGTCGAGGCTTTGCTCGCCAATTCCGCGCCGGGCCGCGTGCATTTTTTTGAAGAAGGTGAAATCGTCGAGCTGGCCTGGCCGGCCGGGGTGGGGCGGTATCTGCATGAATAAGCCCGATCACAGCGCGCTGCGCGCAGCGAAAGAAACGCGCAAGGACAGGCTGGCGCGCTGGGTGCTGAGCGCGCCGCCGCACGTCTTCCTGTTTGTTTTCCTGGTGTTGCCGGCGCTGATCATGATGCTGGCGTCGGTGCGCTATCCGGGCGAATTCGGCGGCCTGGCGCCGCTCAGTCATCCGGCCGGCGCGGCCGGCGCCGCCGGGCTGAGCGCGGACAGTTACCGGTTTTTCGTCAGCGACACGATCTTCCTGGAAATTTTTTTAAAATCGCTGCTGATCGCGCTGGCGACGACCCTGATTTGTCTGTTGCTGGCTTATCCGCTGGCCCTGCTGATCGCGCGCCAGCCCAAACCGCGGCGCGATGCGATGGTGTTGCTGGTGATCCTGCCTTTCGCCAGCAATTTCCTGATACGCATCTATGCGTGGATCATCTTGCTCGGGCCGCTCAATTTACTGTATTCGCCGTTCGCCGTCATCACAGGCATGGTGTACGTGCACCTGCCTTTCATGGTATTGCCGCTGTATGCGAACCTCGAGCAGCACGATCCCTTATTGCTCGATGCCGCGCGCGATCTCGGCGCCGATGTCTGGCAACGTTTCTGGAAAGTGACTTTCCCCTTGTCGTTGCCCGGCATATTTTCCGGCGGCGCGCTGGTGTTTATTCCCGTGCTGGGCATGTTTGCCGTTCCCGAATTGCTGGGCGGAACCGGCGACATCATGATAGGCAACCTGATCAAGGAACAATTTCTGGAAAGCCGCGACTGGCCGTTCGGCGCCACGCTGTCCCTGATCTTGACCGTGCTGGTGCTGGCCGTGGCGAAGCTGACCGCCACTTTTACCCGGCGCCGGAGGCTGGCGTGAGGCGCGCCGGCAGCGCACTGTGGGCGGCCGCGCTGGCCGTGTATGCGCTGCTGTATATACCGCTGGCCGTGGTGGTGCTGTTTTCCTTTAACGATTCGGCATTGAATGCGCAATGGGTGGGCTTCACCACGCGCTGGTACAGCACGCTGCTGCATGACAGGGATATGCTGCAAGCCGCGGCCAATTCTTTGCTGATCGCCAGCGCCGCCAGCCTGCTCGCCACCTTGCTCGGCACCATGGCCGGGCTGGCCATGCAGCGCTATCGCTTGCGCCTGCTGCCGTTGTTGGTGATGGCGCCGGTCGCCATGCCGGAAATACTATTGGGCGTGTCGCTCTTGCTGTTTTTCCGCCAGGTGCTCGATCTGACGCTGGGTTTCTGGTCGATACTGATCGCGCATATCACCTTCTCGCTGGGCGCGGTGGCCATCATCGTTCAGGCCCGTCTGGCCGGCATCGATGACAGTATCTTCGAAGCGGCGCGCGATCTCGGCGCGAGCCCGTGGCAAACCTTCCGCCATGTCACCCTGCCTCTGATGTTGCCGGCGATCGCGGCCGGCTTCCTGATCGCTTTCACCTTGTCTATCGACGATTTCGTGATCACGTTTTTTAACGCCGGCGTCGGCGTCAAGACCTTGCCCTTGCAGATCTATTCCATGATCAAGGTCGCCGTCACGCCGGAAGTCAACGCCGTATCGAGCATGCTGATGGGCGTGACGCTGACGTTGATTATCGTGGCGTCGCGGCTGGCGTCCGACGCCATGCAGCGCCCCAGTGGACACTGACATGCTGCGCTATCTATTCGTCCTGTTCTGGGCGCTCGCCGGCGAGGCGGCATGCGCGGCCGATACGCTGTATCTGTATAACTGGAATAACTATATCGCCGAAGAGACCGTGCAGCGCTTCGAGGCGCGTTGCGCTTGCCGGGTGAGGCAGGATTATTACTCGGATAACGAGGAAATGCTGGCCAAGCTGGAAGCGGGGGCGGTCGGTTACGACATCCTGGTGCCGACCGGGAATGCCGTCGAAACCCTGATCCGTCAGCATGCGCTGAAACCGCTCGACCGGCGCGCGATTGCGCATCTGGACAACATCAGGCCGGAATTCCTCGATCCCTGGTACGACCCCGGAAATCGCTATTCCTTGCCGTATGCCTATTCGGTCACGCTGATAGGTTATAACGTCGACCGCTTGCACGCGCTCGGTTTGCCGCTCGATTCCTGGGCGCTGATCTTCGAGCCTGAATACCTGCAAAAATTGAAGGGCAGGGTGACCGTGCTCAATAGCCAGAAAGAGTTGATGGGCGCCGCCATGAAATACCTGGGCTATTCCCTGCAAGAGCACGATATGCATAAATGGGAGCAGGCGAAAGCGCTGATCTTGCGCGCCAAGCCGTATTGGGCGGCGTTTTCCAACAGCACTTATATCAAGGATCTGGCGATAGGCAATATCTGGGTGGCGCATGGCTATTCGAACGACATGTTTCGCGCGCGCGAAGATGCGCGTGCGGCCGGGCGGCCGTTTGCCATCGGCTTTTTTACGCCGAAAGAAGGCGCCGTGCTGGCCGTCGACAACATGGTGCTGCATCGCAGCGGCCGGCAAACTGCGCTGGCGCACCGCTTCATCGACTTTATGCTGGAAGGCGAAAATTCCGCCAGCCTCGCCAATGCCATAGGCGCCGGCAATCCGAACCGCGCCGCGTTGCCGCTGATCGCGCCGGAAATCACCGGCGACCGGAATATCTTCCCCGACGCCGAAAGGATGCGGCGGCTGGAAATGATACGCGATTTCGGCCCCGCCGAACGTCGTATCCTCGGGCGGATGTGGATAGAGATTAAAGTCCGGTAATTCAGGCGCGGTCGGGCGCAGCCGCGCTCGTCAGGCCAGCGTCTCCAGCTTCGCCAGCAACTGGCCGCAACGCTGATCGTCGATCGCGTAGCGGCGCGCGATCAGTATCAGTTTTCTCGCTTCGTTCGCCTTCGCGTGGTGCCAGCCGGTTTTCTCCATCTGCTTGATATGCAGGTAAGCCAGATTCAACAGCAGGCGCGGATTATTCGGCATCAGAAGGCGCGCCTCTTGCAGCACCTCTATGCCTTCCTCTATCTTGCCCTGGCTGGACAGTCTTACCCCCTGATCCATGATTTCTACCGACCTGGCGCGGGTGGCATCGATGATGGCGGCGCCTTCGTCGCCCATGCCGGCCTTGCCGTACACATCCTGGGCGCGCCGGGTCAGGGCCTCGTCTTCGTAGTGATTGCGGACGACGAACTGCAGCAACTGGCTGCCGACTTCCTTATCGCCGATTTCCATGAAGGCTTCGGCCAGTTCTAGGGTGACCGCCGGCGGCATGTCGTGGGCGCCGCCCTGTATCTGCGCCGACAATTCCTGCGCCAGTTTTTGCGCCTCCGCGGTGTCGCCGGACTTGTGCAAGACGCGCACTTCGGCGGCTTTTGCCTGCAGCCTGGCGGTATCGCCTTCGACATCCTGGGCCAGCCGCGCCAGCACCGCCAGCGCCTCTTTCTTTTGCCCCTTTTCGGTATACACTTTCGCCAGGCCGAGATACGGTTGCGGCGTCTTGATGTCGGAATTATTGCCGAGGCTGAGCGCCTTGTTGTAAGCCTGTTCCGCCAGTTCCAGGTTGTTGTTGTGGCCGGCGGCTTCGCCCAGCGATTGCTGGCGCTGGACGGAATTCGGCGATAGCGTGATCGCCCTCTGCAGCAGGGTCTCCGCATCTTGCCAGTCGCCGAGGCAGCCCTGGGTCTTGGCCAGCCAGTCGTAGCCTTCCAGAAAATTGCGATTGTCATCCAGCACTTGTTGCAGCAAATCCCTGGCTTTCAGGTACTTTCCCTCGCGGAAATGCAGTTTCGCCAGACCGGCCTTGGCCCAGGGCGCATCGCGTATCGCCAGCTGTTTTTCGTAGGCGGCGCGCGCTTCTTCAAATTTTCCGACCAGCATCAGCAAATCGCAGCGCTGCTTGACCAGGCCGACGTCGCCGCCTTTCTCCTGGCTCATGCGCTGTTCGCATAGCGTAATCGCTTTCAGATATTCCTTGGCGCGGACCGCCGCTTCAATTTCGCCGAGCGCGGCTTTCTTGGCGGCCAGCCGGGATAGCCGCATCTGCAGCATGGCTTCCGTCACCGGCTTGATCAGGTAATCGTCGGGTTGGTGTTCGACCGCGCCCATCACCATGTCGGAGGTTTTTTCGGCGGTGATCATGACCCAGATCGTCGACGTACCGATCAGGCTTTTATGGCGCGCTTCTTCCAGTATTTGCTGACCGTTTTTTCCGGCGCCGAGGTAGTAGTCGCATAAAACGATGTCGTATTTATTGCGGCTAATCGCCGTCAACGCTTCGTTGCCGTTGCCGGCCACATCGATCTGGTGCGCGCCGCAACGCCTGAGCAAGTCGCGCAACAGCTTGCGCATGCCGTCGAAATCGTCGACGATCAGGAAGCGCTTGTTCGCGAATTCTGCCTTGTCCGGCGCCGCTTGTTGTAGCAGAGGCATGGTCGTCCCCTTAAGGTAAATGCATGACGAAGACGCCGCCGCCGAGGGCGCCGCCGTTATCGAGGCGGGTCGTGCCCATGCGGCCGCGGTTGCGGTGCAGCCGGGCGACCACGGTCGAAAAATACAGGCCGAGGCCGGTGCTGCCGGTGGTGAAACTGACGCCCAGCCCGGCATGGGGCTGGCTGGCCAGCATATGCGGCGGATAGCCGGGGCCGTCGTCCTCGATGCGGAATTCGAGCATGTCGTTTTCCACCTGGATCTGCAGATGCACCTTGCTGCGGGTATAGCGCATACCGTTGCGCAGCGCCTGCACGATGGCGCCGAAGATCAGTTCGCGGTCGAAATACCAGCGCAGGCCGGGCGGGCAATCATGGCCGATGCTGATGCGGCGGAATTTGGCCAGCGGCGCGACCCGGGAAACCGCTTCGGCGGCAAAATCGGCGACATCGTATTCGAGCGGATCGAAGGGGTAAAACTTTTGATTGATCTTGTACAGGGAAACCAGTTGTATCAGGTTGTCGTTGACCCGTTGCGATTCGTACAGCGCTTGGCCCAGTTGTTTGCTGGCCGGGCTTTCCGGGTCGTCCACCAGATGGACCGCATCGTCCAGCAAGGTGTGCATGACGCTCAGCGAATTTTTCATGTCGTGGATGGACGCGACCAGAAAAGTGTTGATGTCGAGATCGGTAGGTTCCATATTTCCCTCTTTACGTTACACGCCTTACGTAAAACAAGATGGTCGTTTCATTCTGTTGCAGCCATGCTTCGTACGGTCAATACGGGCCCAAAGAAATGCAGCGAAAATACCTAGGATGGAGGGAATATGGCATTACAAACAAGGCCAGTCAAGCACATCGTATGAAATTCATTTTAGGATGAAAATTTCCACGTAGAAATATATTTCTCCTAAGAATTTGACCCCGCGATAGCCGCGCACTTAACTTGCCGTACGCCGGGTTTCGCCACGCCGGGGCCGGACGAATTCCCTGACGCGATGGGCGCCGGCCGCGTTGCCGATTGTGTCGATTGTGCCGATTGTGCCGATTTCGTCCTGGCGCGCGCGGACCGGCGTCAAGACAGCGGCGCCCGGGCGCCGCTAAGCTTATCGACATCCGCGCCGACGTGCCGCAGCACCAGGCGCGACTTTTTTGATGCGCAATTCAAGACCGGCCAGTCCGGAGAAAGCAAGGTAAAACCATGTGGCAAGGAGTGATTCCCGCAGTGACGACCAAGTTCCGGCACGACGATACGCTGGACTTCAAGGAAATGGAGCGTTGTTTCCGCTATCTGATGGAGGCCGGTTGCGACGGCCTGATCGCCTGCGGCTCGCTCGGCGAAGGGCCGCTGTTGTCGCAGGCGGAACGAATCGAGGTGCTGAAGCTGAGCAAGCAAGTGACGGGCGATAAGCCAGCCTTGCTGACGGTAGCCGAGGCAGCCACGCGCGACGCTTGCGCCCTGGCCGAGAAAGCGGCGAAGGCCGGCGCCGACGGCTTGATGGTGGTGCCGAGCACGATCTATCATAGCAATCACCGCGAAACCGTGGCGGCGCTGCGCGCGATCGCGGCGGCCGGCGATTTGCCGATCATGATTTACTCGAACCGCCTGGCTTACCGCGTCGACGTCACGACCGATATGCTGGAAGAGCTGGCCGACGACCCGCGCTTCGTGGCCGTCAAAGAATCTTCGGACGACATCCGCCGCAGCACGGAAATCATCAACCGCCTCGGCGCGCGCTACGACTTGTTCACCGGGGTCGACAATCTGGCGTTCGAGGCGCTCAGCGTGGGCGCCACCGGCTGGGTGGCCGGCCTGGTGGTGGCGTTTCCGCATGAAACGGTGGCGATCTACCGTCTGATACAAGCCGGTCGCCATGCCGAGGCGCTCGACATCTACCGCTGGTTCCGCCCCTTGCTCGATCTCGACGTCTCGACGTATCTGGTGCAAAACATCAAGCTGGTGGAGGCGATGGTGCAAGATTCCAACGAGCGCGTGCGCGCGCCGCGCCTGCCGCTGGCTGGCGAACAGCGCGCGCATGTCGAGCAAGTCGTGCGCGCCGCGCTGGCGACGCGTCCGGCCTTGCCGGCCATCGCTTAAGGCACGGCGATGGTGGACACGGGCGCGGATGTGCTGGTGGTCGGCGCCGGCATCGTCGGCACCGCCTGCGCGCTGGCGTTGCAAAGCGAGGGGCTGCAAGTTGCTTTGCTCGACGCCACCCAGCCGGGCGGCGGCGTCACTGCCGCCGGCATGGGGCATCTGGTGGCGCTCGACGAAAGCGAACAAGAGCTGGACCTGTGCCTGTTGTCGCTGCGCCTGTGGCAGGAATTCATGGACGAACATCCCGGCATAGGCGAGGTCAGCCGCTGCGGCACCCTGTGGGTGGCGGAAAACGAACAGCAACTGGCCGCAGCGCAGCAGCGCGCCGCCAGACTCAGCGCGCGCGGCTGGCAAGCCGAAGCCGTGAGCGGCGACCGCTTGCCGCGGCTGGAACCGGCCCTGCGGCGCGGCTTGGCCGGCGGCGTGCGGGTGGGCGGCGACAGCGTGGTGTATCCGCCGGCCGTCGCGCATTTTCTGGCGCAGGAACTGGTGCGCCGCGGCGGCCGGCTGGAGTGCGGCCGGCGCGTGGTCGCGTTGCACGCAGGCGGGCTGACGCTGGCCGACGGCGGGCGCAGGTCGGCGCCGCAGATCGTGCTCGCGACCGGCGTCGATATCGCTCAATTATTGCCGGAAGTCGGCGTATTCGGACGCAAGGGGCATCTGGCGATCACCGACCGCTACCCCGGCAGCCTGCAACACCAGGTGGTCGGCATGGATTACGGCCAGGCGGCGGTCAGCGCGGACGCGCTGGCGGTGGCCGCGAACGTGCAACCGCGTCCGAGCGGCCAGTGGCTGATAGGCTCTTGCCGGCAAGACGGCCAGACCGATGGCGCGCTCGACCCGCGCGCGCTGAGCGCCGTCTTGCAGGCCGCCATCCGCTTATTGCCGGCGCTGGGCGGGATGCGCATCATCCGCGCCTGGGCCGGCATGCGGCCGGCGTCGTCGGACGGCCAGCCTCTGCTCGGCCCGCATCCGGGCCGCGCCGGCATCTGGCTGGCGGCCGGGCACGAGGGCTTGGGCGTGACCACCGCCTTCGCCAGCGCGCGCTTGCTGGCCGATCAGATGTTGGGGCGGAACAGTGAAATCGACCGCAACCCCTATTTGCCCGGGCGCTTGCCCGCCTTACGGAATCCGATTTATGCATGAAGAACAAGAGCCGGCGGCGCTGGCCTGCGTCCATATCGACGGCGTCGCCCTGCGGGTAGACACGCAGCTGACGGTGGTGGCGGCGCTGGCGCTGGCCGGGCGACTGCAGACACGCCTGTCGCTCGCCGGCGAGGCGCGCTTTGCCGTCTGCGGCATGGGCGTCTGCCACGAGTGCCGGGTCAGCATAGACGGCCAGCCGCAGCGTCTGGCTTGCCAGACGTATTGCCGCGACGGCATGCAGATAAGCACGACGGGGGCGCCATGACTACTTCCGTAGCGTCGTTTCAGACCGAGGTGCTGGTGCTCGGCGCCGGCCCGGCCGGGATGGCCGCGGCGGCGGCGGCCGCGCAGCATGGCAAGAGCGTGACCGTGGTCGATGAAAACAGCCGGCCGGGCGGCCAGATCTGGCGCGGCGGCCCGGCGCAATGGCGCGACCGCCGCGCGCACGCGCTATGGAATGCGCTCGACGGCAATCCGCTGGTCCGCATCGTCGGCGGGGCGCGCCTGGTGGCGCGGCCGGAAGCGCGCACGCTGTTGCTGGAAAGCGCGGACGGCGCATTGCGCATAGTCTGGGAGCGGCTGGTGATTTGCAGCGGCGCGCGCGAATTGCTGCTGCCGTTTCCCGGCTGGACCCTGCCCGGCGTGACCGGCGCCGGCGGCTTGCAAGCGCTGATCAAGGGCGGCTTGCCGCTGCAGGGCCAGCGCGTGGTGGTGGCCGGCAGCGGCCCCTTGTTGCTGGCGGTGGCCGACAGCGTGCGCCGGGCCGGCGGACAAGTGCTGCTGATTGCCGAACATCGCAGCACGCGCGAACTGGCCGGATTTTTTTTGCGGCTGGCATGGCGCCATCCGGCCAAGTTGCGGCAAGCGCTGGGCTTGTTCTGGCGTCTGAAGCGGGTGCCGTATCTGCGCGGCGCCACCGTGCTGGCGGCGGCCGGCCGGCAACGCCTGCACAGCATCACGCTCGGCCGGCGCGGGCGGCAACAGGAAATCGCCTGCGACTGGCTCGCCTGCGGCTACGGCTTGCTGCCGAATTGCGAAGCGGCCAGCCTGCTCGGCTGCGCCGTGCGCGACGCTAAGGTGGCGGTCGACGAGGAGCAGGCGACGACTTGCCGCGACATCTGGGCCGCCGGCGAGGCGACCGGCATAGGCGGCGTCGACAAGGCGCTGGCGGAAGGGCGCATCGCCGGCTTGCGCGCCGCCGGCGCCGCAATGCTGGTGACGACGCCCGAGTTGCGCGCGCGTGCGCAGGCGCTGGCCTTCGCGGCCTTGCTGAACCGGCATTTTTCTCCGGCGCCGGGCTTGCGCGAATTGTGCAAGCCCGATACCCTCGTGTGTCGCTGCGAAGACGTGCGTGCCGGGCAGTTGGCCGGGCACGGCGACTGGCGTAGCGCCAAGTTGCTGACCCGCGTCGGCATGGGCGCTTGTCAGGGGCGGGTTTGCGGCGCAGCGTGTCAATTTTTGTATGGCTGGCAGTCCCCGGGTTTGCGGCCACCGCTCTTTCCCGCGACTGCTTCAACTCTGGCTGCCCTCGATGCGGCATGGAATAAGGATGCAATAGAATGAAACAACTGTTTATAGACGGCGGCTGGCACGATGGCGCCGGCGTCACCACTACCTACAGCCCGTCCGATCGCAGCGACCTGGTAGGCGAGTACGCCAGCGCCGGCGCGGCCCAGGTGGAACTGGCGCTGGAGGCGGCGCGCGCCGCAGCCGGCAGCTGGCGGCATTCCGGCGTGCAGCAGCGCGCCGACGCGCTCGACAAGATAGGCACGGAAATCAACGAACGCAAGGCCGAACTCGGCGCCTTGCTGGCGCGCGAAGAGGGCAAGACCCTGCCGGAAGCGATAGGCGAAGTCGGCCGCGCCGGCGCCATCTTCAAATTCTTTGCGCAGGAAGCCTTGCGCATACGCGGCGACAAGCTGGCTTCGGTGCGCCCCGGCGTCGAGGTCGATGTCACGCGCGAAGCGCTGGGCGTGGTCGGCATCATCGCGCCGTGGAATTTCCCGATCGCGATCCCGGCCTGGAAAGTCGCGCCGGCGCTCGCTTACGGCAATTGCGTCGTGCTCAAGCCGGCGGAGCTGGTGCCCGGTTGCTCGTGGGCGATGGCCGAAATCATCAGCCGTTCCGGCTTGCCGGCCGGCGTCTTCAACTTGCTGTCCGGCCCCGGCCGCATCGTCGGCGAAGCGATCAGCAAAGACAGCCGCGTCGACGCGATCAGCTTCACCGGCTCGGTCGGCACCGGCAGCCGCGTGCTGGCCGCATGCGCGGCGCGGCGCGCCAAGGTGCAGCTGGAAATGGGCGGCAAGAATCCGCTGCTGGTCCTGGCCGACGCCGACCTCGACGTGGCCGTCAATGCCGCGATCCAGGGCTCGTTTTATTCCACCGGCCAGCGCTGCACCGCCTCTTCGCGCCTGATTGTCGATGAAACCATCTATCGCGCCTTCGTCGCCGCCATGACGGAAAAACTCGGCCAGCTGAAGGTCGGCCATGCGCTGCACGCCGGCACCGACATCGGCCCGGTGGTCGACCAGGCGCAACTCGAGCAGGATTTGCGCTATATCGACATGGCTAAGGCCGAAGGCGCCCGGCTCGCGTTCGGCGGCGAACGCCTGCCACGCGAGACCGACGGCTATTTCCTCAATCCGGCCCTGTTCGTCGATTGCGACCCGGCCATGCAGCATACGCGCGAAGAAATCTTCGGCCCGGTCGCTTCCGTGATCCCGGCCAAAAATTACGAACACGCGCTGCAACTGGCGAACGACACCGAATTCGGCCTGACCGCCGGCATCTGCACCACGTCGCTGAAACACGCGAGCCACTTCAAGCGCCACGCGCGCGCCGGCATGGTGATGGTGAACTTGCCGACCGCCGGCGTCGATTACCACGTGCCTTTCGGCGGCACCAAGGGTTCCAGCTACGGCGCCCGCGAGCAGGGCGGTGCGGCGGTGGAATTCTTCACGACGCTGAAAACCAGCTATACCTGCGCCTAAGCCGCACGCGACGTTAAAAGCCAGCCGGGCGGGCGCCGCGGCTGGCTTTTTTTCGTCCCTATGCAAGCTCGGAGCATAAAAAATACTGGGGGGAGTATTTATAAAGCCCCATTGTTTTACGCTGACGCTAGCGCGAAAATGCAAGATACTCCCTGTAATTTGGCTATATTGGGGTTAAACCTTGCGTGCCAGAATCCGATTGCGTTTGAAGTGACGAACACTCTTAAAACTGTCATCCCGGCATGCCTTTGAGGTGTGGTAGGGGTTTATGGGGGCATGCCCCCATACCTGCGCAACGATCTTCGCTTGCAAGCGAAGCTTCCTGAAGCGTGAGCCGGAATCGAGCGTCGTTATGAGTAAGCCGGGAAAGCTGCGAGGACTCCTCGCACGGATCCCAAAAGTACGCTGGGATGACTTTGCAAACAGGGTTCGTCGATCAAATCCGCATCGGCTGACGCTCTGCGCCTGATAAAGTGAAATAACAACCTTAAACGCAAACAGCGTCATAAACCGCTTCAACGACGATCGTCGAGTTTAAAAAAATAGCTGGCCGGCATGCGCTTGAATTCGTCGCTGGCGATAGGATTGGCGACCCGGATTTGTACGCGCTGTTTCAATCCGGCCTGATCCAGCACGTTTTTGATCGACGGCTCGTTGCGCAGCAGTTCTTGAAACGAGCCGTCCGCAAAGGCTTTTTGCAAGCCGTCCAGGATGATGTCCCGCAGTGCGGTATTGCCTTTCTTGACGTAAAACAGGCGCGCAAACGGATAGATCAGGATCAGGTGGGTGTCGACCACGATATGGGGCGCCTTGCTCCGGTATTGTTGCGCGTAGCCGTAGACTTCATTGAGGCCCAGCGGCAGCCAGTCGAAGCGGCCGTACTCCAGCATGGGAAACAGGTTTTCCAGCGCCGGCGCCGTGCGCAGCGGGATGCCCGCATTTTTCAGGATGATATTGTCGGACCAGCCCAGGCCTTGCCCTGCGACATAGGCTTGCAAGTCGTGCAAATTGTTGATGCGATTGAAGGCCGCCTGTTTCTCGCTATGAATGAGGGCCAGCCGGTAGCCGAGCAAGCCCTGGTCGATAGGAAAATAAACGGCGCTGTAGGCGCGCTCGAAATCGACGCCGGAACCGAAATCGGTGACCGAGATTTCGTCCGCGTCGAGCATGGCGCGTGCGCGCTCGTCGTTGACGGGAAAGTCGCTGAGCGCTATCCGGTACGCTTGCGCATGCTTTTTCAAGGCCAGATCCAATACCCGGTAGCCGAAGTTGTTCCTGCCGTTGCCGTTCAGGTTGGGGTAGGTCAGCACCAGTTCCTGGGCGCCCGCACCGAGCGCAAAGTACAGTAAAAACACGCAGATCGTTCTTTGCAAGAGCATGATGTCCCCCGGTTTACTGGTTGTTCATGGGCGGGCGGCGATCCGCGGAAAGCGCAGGATAAAGCAGCTGCCGAGGCCGGCTTGCGATGTTGCGCTCAGTTCGCCGCCGAGGACCGTCGTCGCCAGGTTGCGCGAGATAGGCAGGCCGAGGCCGGAGCGGCCTTGCCCGAGTCGCGTCGTGAAATACGGGTCGAAGATGCGCGTCAGCGTCAGCGCATCCATGCCTATGCCGTCGTCGGCCACGCGCAATTCTATCGCGTCGCCGGCGGCGCTGGCGCTGAGCTGCACGGTGCCGCGCGGGCGGCCGGCAAATGCGTGCGTGACGGCGTTTTCCAGCAAATTCGTCAGCAACTCGCTCAAGGCTTCCGGGTAGCTGTCGCAGACGATGTCGGGCGGTATCGCGCAGACGACGCTGACGGCGGTCGGGCCGGGCAGCGTCGCCAGGCTTTGTTCTTGCACGGTCTGCGCCACCAGTTGTGCGAGCTGGAAGCTCGCGCGGCTATCGTTGCGGCGGCTGACGGCCACGCGTTTGAAGCCGGTCACCAGTTGTTCCGCCCGTTCGCAAGACTGGGTGACCAGCGCGCTTAAGGCCCCGAGGTCGCTCAGGAAATTGTTTAAAGCCGAACGCCGCAATTCGCCGCCGGCGATCGCGGCCAGCAGTTCATGGCTGCGCTCGTGCAGGGTAGACGCGGCGGTCAGGGCGTTGCCGAGCGGCGTGTTCAGCTCGTGCGCGACGCCGACCACCAGCGCGCCTAGCGCCGCCATTTTTTCGGCTTGCAGTACTTGCGCCTGGCTCTGGTGCAGTTCTCGTATCAAGGCTTGTTGTTCCTTGTTGCTGCGCCGTAATTCTTCCTGCATGCTCTTGTAGCGCCCGATTTCGCTGGCGATGCCGAGATAGCCGCAAAACACGCCTTGTTCGTCGAACTTGGGGAAACCGCTGACGCGGAACCAGATAGGGCGCTCGCTCGGCAATTTGCTCGGGTATTCGAAATCGCGGAACGGCTGGCGGGCCAATAAAACCCGCTTATGGCCTTCCCAATCGACGCCTTCGTAATCTTCCACGCCCAAGCCTTGCCAGCGCGTCTTGCCGAGGATGCCGGTCAGTGCGATGCCCGTGATTTCTTCGAATTCCTTGGAAAAATACGTGAAGCGCAAATCGCGGTCTTGCTCCCAGTACCAGTCGGAAGACAGTTGCGTGAAATGCCGGTAGCGCTCGGCGGCTTCCAGCAAGCCGTGCTGTCGGCTGCCGTCGCAGAGCGTGCCGGCCAGCAGGTAATCCTGCGGCGTGCCGCTTCGATACAGGCTGCAGCTTTGCCTGAGCCAGCGGTATTCCGAGCCGATTTGTATCCGGAACAGCGTCTCGATCTGGCTTGGCCCGGCAAACGCGTCGTAGGCGGGAATCGGCAAGCCGGCGTCGGCCGGGTGGAGCAGTTGCTCCAGCCAGTCGCGCTCAAGCGCTGCTTTGGAACAGCCGAGCAAGCCGGCGCAATCGCCTTCGAGCAAAACGGGGCGCGCAGCGCGCCCGCTGACGTGCAGCACGAAGACCAGCGTGGATAGCCGGTTCAGGGCTTGCGTCATGGCGGGCGATTGCCGCGGCTGGCTTTTGCTCATAGTCTTGTCCTCGCATCCCTGGTGGCGACCTTGCTTCCTAAGCTGCTCCGCTATTCTAGTGCAGTGTTGCCTGCCCGCTGCCGGAAATTAACGCCGCCGGCGGGGTCCCTGGAACTGAAATAATACTAGGGGGGAGTATATTTCCAAGCTCTTGCTTTCCGCTGACGGCGGATTCAACTACGAAGCGCAATTTTTTTTGGTTTTTAGGGGGAGTATGTCCAAGCCGAAGAATACCTCATGTGGTGTTTTGTAACCGAGACATTTTCGCGGTCGATGGTTTAGTTTGTGCAACATCTGATC
>JACPWS010000006.1 GCA_016196925.1 Burkholderiales bacterium
ATTTAAGGTACCGTTAAAAGTTCCCTCCCCTTCAAGGGGAAATTTGTGGGGTTTCGCAAAGCATGCTTTGCGCCACAAATTTCTAAGTTACTTGCAAGTAGCGCGGTGGAGGGTTAGGGTGGGGATGGGTTGCCGTAGCAAATGAAACGCATCACTCTCCCGACCGTCCACTGCGCCGCTTGCAGGCGGCTTAGATGTTTGTGGCGCAAAGCATGCTTTGCGAAACCCCACAAACCTCCCCCTTGAAAGGGGAGGAGAAAACCGCCGATTTAACAGGCGGGGAGTGCTTATTGAAATTGTGCCTTACACGCCTTGTTTCAGCGAGGCCGCGATGAAGCCGTCGAGGTCGCCGTCCAGCACGGCCTTGGTGTTGCCCATTTCAAAATTGGTGCGCAAATCCTTGATGCGGGACTGATTGAGCACATAGGAGCGGATCTGGTGACCCCAGCCGACGTCGGTCTTGGAGTCTTCCAGATTCTGTTTTTCGCTCATGCGTTTGCGCAATTCCAGCTCGAACAGCTTGGCTTTCAGCATTTCCCAGGCTTCGGCGCGGTTGCGGTGCTGGCTGCGGTCGTTCTGGCACTGGACCACGATGCCGGATGGCGCATGCGTCAGGCGTACCGCGGAATCGGTTTTGTTGATGTGCTGACCGCCGGCGCCGGAGGCGCGGTAAGTATCGGTGCGCACATCGGCCGGGTTGATGTCGATCTCGAACGATTCATCCACTTCCGGATACACGAACAGGCTGGAGAACGAGGTGTGGCGGCCATTGGCGGAATCGAACGGCGATTTGCGCACCAGCCGGTGCACGCCGGTTTCGGTGCGCAGGAAGCCGTAGGCGTATTCGCCCTCGACCTTCAGGGTGGCGGTCTTGATGCCGGCCACCTCGC
This sequence comes from Burkholderiales bacterium, assembly GCA_016196925.1. Taxonomy (GTDB): domain Bacteria; phylum Pseudomonadota; class Gammaproteobacteria; order Burkholderiales; family Burkholderiaceae_D; genus Undibacterium. Next base: position 891 of record JACPWS010000006.1, read on the forward strand.
CGTCGGATTGCTCGAGGATTTCGACCTTGAAGCCCTTGCGCTCGCAGTAGCGCAGGTACTGGCGCAGCAGCATGGACGCCCAGTCTTGCGCCTCGGTGCCGCCGGCGCCGGCCTGGATGTCGATGAAGCAATTGTTCGGGTCCATAGGATTGTTGAACATGCGGCGGAATTCCATGCCTTCCACCAGTTCCTTCAGGCTTTGCGCGTCGAGTTCGACCGCTTCCAGCGTGTCGTCGTCGTTTTCTTCGCGCGCCATCGCCAGCAATTCATTGGCGTCGCGCAAGCCGGCATCGGCCTTGGTCAGCGCGTCGACGATGGCTTCCAGCGATTTTTTTTCCTTGCCTAGCGCCTGGGCTTGTTTGGGATCGTCCCAGACCTTGGGGTCTTCCAGTTCGGCGTTGACTTGTTCCAGTTTCTCTGACTTGATATCGAAGTCAAAGATACCTCCGAAGTTCGGCTTCGCGGCTGCTCAGGTCCGCGAGCAGGGAGGTCAGGCTATTGAGACGTTCAGCTTCCATGATATGGCTTTTCTAATGCAATCAAACCTTGCATTATACCCTGAGCGTAAGCTGTTCGCCCCAATCCGGCGCCGTCGGAAAAAAGAAAATTACCAGACCGAGGTCGTGACCGTGGGCTTGCTGCTGCGATGGCTTTCGAACCATTTCGACAGATGTTCTTTGAAGCAGGTGGGGCAGATGTGGTATTGCGTCAGCTTGGCCTGGCCGCCGTTGGGGAAGGATTCTTCTTCTTCCATCTGTATTGTGGTCACGGTTTTTTCGTGTTCGCCGTCGCTCCAGTTTTCATCCCAGTGGGAGGCGCTGCCGCACACATCGCAGGTCAGCCGGTCGAACACTTCTTCGGTATGTTCCAGTATCAAAACGGTTTTCATGTGTTTCATACTTCCTCCGCGGGGTGGGGATGCGAGAACTACTATCTGAACCGGAATCTAGGCAATTTGATTCTACCTCAGCCTGTCGGCGCGGCAGGCGTTTTCGTATAAAAAAAGCTGCTTGCGGGCAAGCAGCTTTTATCGTCATTCAGGCATCGTCATCAACGCCGACCGGACTTGCTTGCGGCCGCTTTCGGCTTGGCGGAGCGGTAAGCCAGGCCGCTCTGTTGGGCCTGGGCCGGCGCCGCAGGGCGTTTCTGGCTGCCGGCGGCGGCCGTTCTGGCTGCGGGCTTGTTGCCGTAAGTGTTGATCTTAGGCGCCGCGACCCGGCGCCCGTTGCTGACGCCGCTGTCGGTCACGGCGAGCGGAATTGCCGGCTGGCGGGCCGGGATCAGGTGGCGCGGGCTGCCGCCTATCAGGTCGCGCCGCCCCATGCGCAGCAAGGCTTCGTGGATGATTTCCCAGTTTTCCGGCGCGTGGTAGCGTAGCAAGGCCTTATGCAGCTTGCGTATCTTGCCGGAGCGCGCGGTTTCCACCACTTCGGAATCGGCCGCGATCTTTTTCAGCGGATTCTTGCGCGTGTGGTACATGGTGGTCGCCAGCGCCATCGGGGTAGGCATGAAGGTCTGCACCTGATCCAGCTTGAAATCGTTTTGCTTCAGCCACAGCGCCAGATTCAGCATGTCTTCATCGGTGGAGCCGGGGTGGGCCGCGATGAAGTAGGGGATCAGGTATTGCTCCTTGCCGGCTTCTTTCGAATACTTGTGGAACATCGCCTTGAACTCGTCGTAGGCGCCTATGCCGGGCTTCATCATCTTGGACAGGGTGCCGGCTTCGGTGTGTTCGGGCGCGATCTTCAGCAAGCCGCCGACGTGATGCGTCACCAGTTCTTTCACGTATTCGGGCGAGCGCACCGCCAGGTCGTAGCGCAAGCCCGAGCTGACCAGCACCTTCTTGATGCCGGGAATCGCGCGCGCCTTGCGGTAAATCGAAATCAGCTTGCTGTGATCGGTGCCCAGGTTCGAACAAATCGAGGGATACACGCAGGACAGACGGCGGCAGGATTCCTCGATTTTCTTGTCCTTGCAAGCCAGCCGGTACATGTTCGCAGTCGGGCCGCCCAGGTCGGAGATGGTGCCGGTGAAGCCTTTGACCTTGTCGCGGATTTCTTCGATCTCGCGCAAGATAGATGGCTCGGAGCGGCTTTGGATGATGCGGCCCTCATGCTCGGTAATCGAGCAAAAGGTGCAGCCGCCGAAGCAGCCGCGCATGATGTTGATGGAGAAACGTATCATTTCCCAGGCCGGAATCCTGGCCTTGCCATAGGCTGGATGCGGCCCGCGCGCAAACGCGCGGTCGTACACGCCATCCATCTCGTCCATCGCCAGCGGCAGCGGCGGCGGATTCAGCCAGACATCGCGTTCGCCATAGCCCTGGCGCAAGGCCTTGGCGTTGCCGGGATTGGCTTCCAGATGGAACACGCGCGAGGCGTGCGCATACATCACCGGGTCGTCCTTGACTTCGTCGAAGGAAGGCAGGCGGATCACGGTCTTATGGTGCTTGTTGCGCAGCATGGCCTGGCGTTCTTCGCGGCTCATGATGCGGATCGCCTGCTGCTGCACCACGTCGGCTTTCGGCGCGGCGTCGGTCGCGCATTTGGCTTCTTTTTCCGGCGTCATCGCGTACGGGTCGGTATGCGCTTCTAGCTTGCCCGGCGTATCTATCTTGCTGGAATCGATTTCGGCCCAGTCTGCATCCGGCAGCCAGCCGCGCGGCGCCATGAAGGCGGTGCCGCGCAGATCGCGGATAGCCTTGATCTGCTCGCCGGCCGCCAGGCGATGGCTGAGGTCGACCAGCGCGCGCTCGGCATTGCCGAACAATAAGATATCGGCCTTGGAATCGGGCAGCACCGAGCGCCTTACCTTGTCCGACCAGTAATAGTAATGCGCGATCCGGCGCAAGCTGGCTTCTATGCTGCCGACCACCACATTCGCATCGGGATAAGCTTCGCGCGCGCGCTGGGCGTACACCACCAGCGCGCGATCGGGGCGCTTAGTGCGGTCGCCGTCGGGCGTGTAGGCGTCTTCCGAGCGGATTTTTCTGTCAGCGGTGTAGCGGTTCACCATGGAATCCATATTGCCGGCCGTGACGCCGAAATACAGATTCGGCTTGCCCAGGGCGCGGAAAGCCTCGGCCGATTGCCAGTCCGGTTGGCTGATGATGCCGACGCGGAAACCGTGATGCTCGAGCAAGCGCCCGATCAGCGCCATGCCGAAGCTCGGGTGGTCGATGTAGGCGTCGCCTGTAACTAAAATGACATCGCAACTATCCCAGCCCAGCGCATCCATTTCGGCGCGTGACATGGGTAAAAACGGGGCGGGATTGGCGCCGCCGACTTCGGGGCGGTAACGCGGGAAAGAGAACAGATTTTTAGGCTTGGCATTCATGGGCGCGATTGTAACTGAAACGCCCCGATTTTGCTGCCAGGTGCGGAAAATTTGCTGAATAATCAAAAGCTTGCGACATCGGGCGACATGCTGCGCCGGCGTAAATTAATGCTTTTGGCAACTCTGCCGGGGCCGTCGACTGGCCGGCAAGGTTCAGTGCGCGCTGCGCGCCAGCCGCAGCCCCGTCATTTGCCAGCGTGCGCCAGCTGGGAAAAAATTCCGGTAGCTCAGGCGGGCGTGGCCGGCCGGCGTGTAACAAGACGCGCCGCGCAGCACATACTGGTTCACCATGAACTTGCCATTGTATTCACCGAGCGCACCGGCCGCCGCTTGGTAAGCGGGGTAGGGCGCGTAGCTGCTGCTGGTCCATTGCCAGCACGCATCGAACAATTGCGGCAAGGCAGGCTCGCGCCGCGCCGCAATTTCCCATTCGGCTTCGGTAGGCAGGCGCGCGCCCGCCCAGAGCGCGTAGGCGGCCGCCTCGTAATACGAGAGATGGCAAACCGGGCGTTGCAGGTCGAGCGTTTGCAAGCCGTGCAGCGTGAATTCGCGCCACTGGCCCGACGCCTGCCGCCAATACAGCGGATGGCGTTGGGCCTGGATGGCGTCCCAGCCTTCCGCCAGCCACAGCGCCGGGTTTTGATAGGCGCCGTCTTCGATAAACGCCAGGTAGTCGCCATTGCTCACCAGCCGCGCGCCGAGTTCGAAGGCGGCGACGAATTGCCGGTGGCGCGGCGTCTCGTTGTCGAAGCAAAAACCGGCGCCATCGTGGCCGATTTCATGCAAGCCCGCATCATAGCTGCGCCAGCCGGCCGCGCCGGCCGGCGCATAGGCGGGCAGCACGGTGAGCACGGTCGGCAGCGGCGAGCCGGCCGGCAACAGCGCCGGCAGCATGGGGTTGCACGAGAATAAATGCTGGATATCGGTCAGCATCAGTTCCTGGTGTTGCTGTTCATGCTGGATGCCGAGTTCTATCAGTCCGGTCAGATGCGCCGGACTTGCCTGTTGCCAGAGCCGGCCCAGGCGGGCGTCGACGTTTCGGCGATAGGCCAGCACCTGGTCCAGGCCGGGGCGGGTCAGCAAGCCGCGTTGCGCTCGCGGGTGCTTTTCGCCGACGCCGTTGTAATACGAGTTGAACAAGACCCGGAAGTCTGGGTGATAAGCCTGGAAGCCGGCTTCCAGCGGCTCCAGAATAAAAGTTTCGAAGAACCAGGTGGTGTGCGCCAGATGCCATTTGATCGGGCTGGCGTCCGGCATCGATTGCACGCAGCAATCTTCGGCCGACAGCAGTCCGGCGATCGTCAGCGAACGGCGGCGCACTTGTTGCCAGCGCTCGAGCAAGGGTGTTTCCGTCATGCCGGCTCCTCTAAATCGCCTTGGCGTAAAACACTGCATACCAGTCCTGGGGATCGGACCAGTAAGCGGCGCGGCCAAACCCGGCCATTTCCAGCAATTCCAGAAAGCGCGCCACCGTATATTTATAACTATTCTCGGTATGAATGCGCTCGCCCCTGGCAAAATTACGCCGGCCACCGGACCAGCTGACCACCAGATCGCTGCGCGCGGCCAGGTGCATTTCCACGCGCGACAGATCGGCGTTAAAGCAAGCCTGGTGCTGCCATTGGCCGACTTCAAAATCGCTGCCGAGTACGCGATTGACATGCCTGAGTAAATTCAGGTTGAAGGCCGCCGTCAGCCCGAGTCCGTCGTCGTAGGCGGCATGCAGCAATTGCCTGTCTTTCAGCAAATCGACGCCGATCAGGATGCCGCCATCCTTGCCGCAGGCGGCGCGCAATTGACGCAGGAACAGCGCCGCCTGGTCCGGATGAAAATTCCCTATCGACGAACCGGGATAAAAAAACAGGCGCTGGTCGCTGCGCACTTCCGACGGCAGGCGCCACGGCAGCGAGAGGTCGAGACCGAGCGCCGTCATCTCTATATGCGGGAAGCGCTGCTGCAAGTGCTGGACGGCGCTGCGCAAATGCTCGAGCGAAATATCGATCGGCACATACTGTTCGGGATGCAGGTGCGGGAACAGCAGCGCCGCCTTGGCGCAATTGCCGGCGCCGAGATCGATCAGGGTGCCGCCGGGGCCGATCGCCTGTGCCATCTCGGCCAGGTGGCGCGAAAAAATCGCGGCTTCGGTGCGGGTCGGGTAGTACTCGGGCAACTGGCAAATGGCTTCGAACAACAGCGAGCCGACCGCGTCGTAAAAGTATTTCGGCGCGGTGTGGGCCGTCGCCGCCAGTAAGCCGGCCGCCAGTTCTGCGCGCAGCGGCTGTTGGGAATCGGGGTGCGGGCTGGCCGCATCGCTCACCGGGTAGAGGCTGGACATAGGCATATCGAGAAAAGAATTGAACAGCAGGGACCGGCTTGCCCGTACGGCAGGCCGGCAGCGTTTTTCATCTGCATCAAGATCATGCCCATATTACCTCGCATGCCGGGTCCTTGTCAGCGGCGTTCGCCGCGCTGTCAATCGCTTTGCGTCAGCGCATCGGCTTCGGCATTTTTATGGCGCGGTATCCAGCGCAGGCGGATTTGTTCGAATTGCGCCAGCAAGGCCCGCGCGCGGCGGCGATGTGCGCTCAGGACGGCCGCGCCGGACTTATTTGCTTGTACGTTTGCTTGCACGTCGTCGATCACCACCCGGCTGTCGCCATACACGATCAAGTCTTGCGCGCACTGCGCCAGCGCCAGTTCCAGCGCGGCGATCAGGGCGCAATATTCGGCATCGCTGCTGCTGCCGTGGCCGGTATTTTCCGCATGCGTAAAATGCTCGCCGTCCGGCCCGCGCAAGACGCAGGCGATGCGGCAGGCCCCCGGATTCGGCCGCGCCGAACCGTCGAACCAGGCTTGCCAGCAGCCTGCCGGCGCTTGCTGCGCAGCCAGTTTCGCGCTGCGCTGCGCTTGGCGCGCCTGCCGCCGTTCGGCCAGGCGCGCCGCCTGCCTGAGCTGCGCCGCACTGCGGTCTGCCAGTAGTTGCGCCAGACCTTGGGTGCCGGCCGGCGCGCTCATCGTTTGCGTCAAGGCCAGGGCTTCATCCATGCCGGTTTTTCGAACCAGAAGGCGCGCGGCTACGCGTTCGGCACGGTTGGCGCCGGCGCATAGTTGTTCGAAACTGATGGCTGTCGGTTGCATATTCTGGGAATTGTACGGCCACTGCCGCAGCGTAAACTTCGCGGTTACGGCGAGCATTTGCTAAAGAACGTTAAAAACATACCCCCCCTCAGTATTCTGTAAGAGCCAATGAATACGCTGACGACAGGGCGATTTTGTAAAAAAATGGGGGAGTATGCAGATGTTGACGCCGATATGTTACGCCGCGGGCAAGAACAGTTGTGCAATTGGTATTGCGGCGGGCATAAAATGCCTGATCCATAGAAAAAAGGCTCACAGACCGGAATCTGTGAGCCTTTTTTTAATTGTTGGTCGGGGCGAGAGGATTCGAACCTCCGACCCCATGCACCCCATGCATGTACGCTACCAGGCTGCGCTACGCCCCGACGCTAAGCGGGAGATTATAGTGCATGGCGGCGATTTTTGCCATGACTTATTGGAAAATTACCATCAGGCATGTGAATGAAAATATTTGTGCGATTTTGTTCTCAAACTTGACTTAAATATTTTCATATTGGCGTAAAAGCTGTGAAAATAGCCGTCCTATGGTCGCGGCGCTTGCCGCGGTATGGTTAAAACATTTCTTATCATATATAAAACATGACAATTAAAATCAGTCAGAACTTTGACGCCGGTGCGATCGAGGTCGTCAGGGCGGAACAGGCGGGGGAGATAGAGTTGAAATTGCGCAAGGATAGTCATGCCGATTTCATGCAATGGTTTTATTTTCGTTTGCAGGGCGCGCGCGGGCAAGATGCGGTGTTGCGCATCGTGAACGCCGGCGAGGCGACTTATGCCAAGGGTTGGGAAAACTACCGCGCCGTGGCCAGCTACGACCGCGAGAGCTGGTTCCGCGTCGATACCGAGTTCGACGGCCAGGTGATGACGATACGCCACACGCCGGAATGCGACAGCGTGTATTACGCGTATTTCGAGCCGTATAGCTGGGAGCGCCATCTGTCGCTGCTCGGCAGCGTAGAGCATTCGCCGCTGGCGCGCGTGGTCGATCTCGGCAATACCGTCGACGGCCGCGACTTGAACATGGTGGTAGTGGGCGACCCTGCCGCCAAGAAAAAAGTCTGGATCATCGCGCGCCAGCATCCTGGCGAAACCATGGCCGAATGGCTGGTGGAAGGCACGCTGAACGCCTTGCTCGACCCGGCCAACCCGTTTGCGCGCCTGTTGCTCGATCAGGCCGTGTTTTACATCGTGCCTAACATGAATCCGGACGGCGCTTACCGCGGCAATCTGCGCACCAATGCCGCCGGAGCCAATCTGAACCGCGAATGGATGACGCCTACGCTGGAAACCAGCCCGGAAGTGTTTTACGTAAAGAAGATGATAGAAAAAACTGGCTGCGACCTGTTCCTCGACATCCACGGCGACGAAGCCTTGCCGTATGTATTCGTGGCCGGCAGCGAAATGCTGGATGGCTTCAGTGACCAACAGGCGCAGGAACAGCAGCGTTTCGTAGCCAGTTTCTGCGCGGCCAGCCCGGATTTCCAGACTAAATACGGTTATTCCGCCAGCAAATACAATGAAGACATGTTGAAACTGGCGTCCAAGTATATAGGCCACACTTACAAGTGCGTGTCGCTGACGCTGGAATTACCGTTCAAGGACAACGACAATCTGCCGGACGCCGAAGTCGGCTGGGACGGCGCGCGCAGCATGCTGCTCGGTGAGTCGATGTTGCAGCCTATCCTGGTGAGCTTGAACGCGTCACACAAGGTGTAAAAAGCGCTAAGCTGTCCACGAAATGCGCGAAAAGCACGAAAAATTCTTAGTCGCTTGATGGACTGAATTTTTTTTCGTGGCTTTCGTGCTTTTCGTGGACTATTCTTTTGAATCGCCACTAACTTGACGGAGCCGGCATGGGCATAGAAATCGAGCGCAAGTTTCTGGTCGTTAACGACGACTGGCGTCGGCAAGGGCAGGCCACGTTGTTGCGCCAGGGCTATATCAGTTCCGAAGCCGGCCGCATCGTGCGCGTACGGATAGCAGCCGACAGGGCGACGTTGACGATCAAGGGGATGAGCAGCGGAATCTCTTGCGGCGAATGGGAATATCCGATACCGCTGGCGGACGCCCAGGCTTTGTTGAGCGAAGTCTGTCAGCCGCCGCTGATAGAAAAAGCCCGCCATCGCATCTTGCATGAAGGCTTGCTGTGGGAAGTCGATGAATTCTTCGGCGACAACGCCGGCCTGGTGGTGGCGGAAGTTGAGCTGGAATCGGAAACGCAGGAATTTTCCCGCCCTTCCTGGCTGGGCGCCGAGGTCAGCCACGACCGGCGCTACGCCAACGCCAATTTACTGAAACATCCTTATCGCAGCTGGACCAAGCGCGGCTAGCCATGGCCAGGCTGGTATTCACTCAGCAGCTCACGCGCTTCACCGAGGCGCCGGAAGTCGAAACGACTGCCGCAACCTTGCGCGAGGCGCTGGAGGCGGCGTTTCGCCTGAATCCGCGATTGCGCGCCTATGTGCTGGATGAGCAAGGCCATTTGCGCACTCATATAGCGATCTTTATCGACGGTCAGCGCGTGCGCGATCGCGTGCATTTGCAAGACGCCTTGCAAGCCGATAGCCGCGTATATGTATTGCAGGCACTCTCAGGAGGTTGAGCATGAAAGCCATGGTCGCTACCCGCAAGGGACTGTTTGAATTAATCAAGACCGGCGCCGGCTGGCAACTCGATCAGATCAGTTTCCTCGGCGATCCGGTCAGCATGTGCCTGCACGACAGGCGCGACGGCGCCGTCTACGCCGCCCTGAATCTCGGGCATTTCGGCGTCAAGCTGCACCGGCGCAGCCAGGGCAGCAGCGACTGGGTGGAAATCGCCGCCCCGGCTTATCCGCTGAAGCCGGCAGACGCGGCGGACCCGGTGGAATGGAAGTTGACGCTGATCTGGAGCCTGGCTTGCGGCGGCGCGGGCGAGCCCGGCGTGTTGTGGGCCGGCACCTTGCCCGGCGGCTTGTTCCGTTCCGAGGATCAGGGCCATAGCTGGGAATTAAACGGCGCATTGTGGAATAGGCCGGAACGCCGGGACTGGTTCGGCGGCGGCTACGAGGTGCCCGGCATACACAGCATCTGCGTCGATCCGCGCAACAGCCGCCACCTGCTGGCCGGCATTTCCTGCGGCGGTGTCTGGCGCAGCGAAGACGGCGGCGCCAGCTGGTCGCTGGCGGCGCAGGGCATGCGCGCCGCGTATATGCCGCCCGAACTGGCCGACAATCAAAACATCCAGGACCCGCATCGGATCACGCGCTGCAACTTCGCGCCGGATGTGCTGTGGTGCCAGCACCATAACGGCATCTGGCGCTCGGCCGATAATGCCGCCAGCTGGCAGCAAGTGCGGCTGCCCGAAGGCATGCCCGATTTCGGCTTCGCGGTGGCGGTGCATCCGCGCGATCCCGATACCGCCTGGTTCGTGCCCGCCGTGGCGGATCAGCAGCGGATACCGCCCCATGCGGCGCTCAGCGTGACGCGCACCCGTGACGGCGGCCGGACTTTCGCCTCTCTGCGCAAGGGCTTGCCGCAAGAACAATGTTACGACCTGGTGTACCGGCACGGCTTGGCGGTGGCCGACGACGGCCAGACGCTGTTGCTGGCGTCCACCACCGGCGGCTTATGGGTGAGCGAGGATGCCGGAGAAGAATGGCAGCAGATTTCGGTCCATCTGCCGCCGGTGTATGCGGTACGGTTTTACTGAGGGCGGCGGCCGAACATGCCCATGCCCTTGATGGTGCAGACCAGCTTGCCATCCTGATTGAAGGCGCGCCACATCGTCAATATCACGCCGCGATCGGGCTTGGACGACGAAGGCCGGCTTTCCAGCGTTTCGGCGCTGACGGTCAGCGTATCGCCGGGGCGCACCGGCAAGATCCAGCGGATTTCTTCTATGCCGGGCGAGCCCATGCTGGCCGATTCATTGAGAAAGCCATCGACGACCAGGCGCATGATCAGGCCGCAAGTGTGCCAGCCGCTGGCGATCACATCGCCAAAGATGGAGTGGCTGGCCGCGTCTTTATCTATATGAAAAGGCTGGGGATCGAATTGGCGGGCGAAGCTGATGATTTCGTCTTCGGTGATCGTGCGGCTGCCAAGCTGCATCACAGCGCCGGGGATAAAATCTTCGAAGTACAGGCGGTAGGCTTTTGCTGTCATAACACTCTCCATAAACGGTGCACCAGGTGTGCTGTGCCGGGGCGACAGAGCCGGCACAGCGATTCATAACAAGCTGAACCAGTTGAACAATTACGCGCTTTTTTTGAAACCGGGTTGCGCCGCAAAGCGCGCCAGATGGTGGTCGGTATCGCCTAGCGACAGTTCTATCATGCTGAGGCGCTTGAACATGTGCGCGGCCGGCAATTCATTGGTGACGCCCATGCCGCCGTGCAATTGCACCGCTTGCTGGCCGACGAAACGCGCCGCTTGCCCGACGCGGGCCTTGGCGGCGGACACGGTGCGGCGGCGTTCTTCGGCATCGTCGGACGAGACCTTGACTGCAGCCAGTGTCGCCATAGCGCGCGCCTGCTCCATTTCCATGAACATCTCCGCCATCCGATGTTGCAAGACCTGGAATTTGCCGATGGGCACGCCGAATTGCGAGCGGGTTTTCAGGTAATCGAGGGTGGCGGCCGTGAGCGCTTCCATCACGCCTATCGCTTCGGCGCACAGCAGGGTGACGCCGTAGTCGGCGCAGGCATCGAGCAATTCCCAGCCCTGATCCAATTGGCCGAGCAAGGCGCCGGCGGCCACTTGCACCTGGTCGAAATGGATGTCGGCGGCGCGCAAGCCGTCTATGGTGCGGTAATCGCGCCGCGTCACGCCGGCGGCGCCGGCATCGACCACGAACAGGCTGATGCCGGCAGTAGCGCGCTGGGCGCCGCTGCTGCGCGCGGAAACGATCAGCCGGCCGGCTTGTGCGCCGTGCAAGACCACGGTTTTCGTGCCGTGCAACAGATAGCCGCCAGCGTTGGCGCTCGCGCTGGTGGCGATGTCGGACAAGTCGTGGCGCGACTGTTTTTCCGTCAGGGCGACCGCCAGCTTCAGCGCGCCGCCCGCCACTTGTTCCAGCAAGGCTGGCTGGCTGCCGGCCCGCTTCAGGAATTCCGCCCCGAATAGCGTGGCGAAATACGGCTCCACGACCAGGCCGCGTCCTAGCTCTTGCATCACGACTTGCATGTCTATCGCGCTGCCGTCGAAGCCGCCTTGCGCCTCCGGCAGCGGCAGGGCGGTGGCGCCGAGTCCGGCCAGCGCGGCCCAGGCCGCATCGGATATGCCCGCCGCCGATGCTATGATCTGTTTGCGTTGTTCGAAGTGGTAATCCTTCTCCACCCAGCGCCGTACGGCTTCGGCAAACTGTTTTTGTTCTTGCGTCAAATTGAAATCCATCGTGCTCTCCTCACAGGCCCAGTATCATTTGGGTGATGATATTTTTTTGTATCTCGTTCGAACCGCCGTAGATCGAAGTCTTGCGGTAATTGAAGTAATACGCCGCCAGCGGCGCGGCATCGTCGTCGCCGGTCACGCTGTGCTCGGTCTCGCCTTCGAGATAAGCGGGATCGAAAGGCAGGGCGTAAGGGCCGATCGCTTCCACCATCAGCTCGGTCAGCCTTTGCTGGATTTCGGTGCCCTTGATTTTCAGCAGCGAAGCTTCCGGGCCGGGGCGGCCGCTGTCTTGCGAAATCACGCGCAAGACCGTGATTTCCAGCGCCATTAATTCCACTTCCAGACTGGCGACCTTGTTGGCGAATACCGGGTCGTCCAGCAAAGGCAAGCCGTTCTTTTGCTGTGCGCTGGCGACATGCTTAAGGAATTGCAATTCGCGCTTGGAATTGCCGACCGCCGCGATATTGGTGCGCTCGTGGCCGAGCAGGTATTTGGCGTAAGTCCAGCCCTTGTTTTCTTCGCCGATCAGGTTTTGCAGCGGCACTTTCACGTTGTCGAAGAACACTTCATTCACTTCATGCTCTTCATCGAGCATGATGATGGGGCGCACCGTGATGCCCGGCGTCTTCATGTCGATCAGCAAGAAGGAAATGCCCTCTTGTTTGCGCGCGGCCGTATCTGTGCGCACCAGGCAAAAGATCATGTCGGCGTGTTGCGCCAGCGTGGTCCAGGTTTTCTGGCCGTTCACGATGTAATAGTCGCCTGCGCTGCTGTTAACACGTTCTGCGCGGGTCTTGAGCGAGGCCAGATCGGAGCCGGAACACGGTTCGGAATAACCCTGGCACCACCAGTCGTCGCAATTCAGGATGCGCGGCAGGTAATAGTCTTTTTGCGCCTGGTTGCCGAAAGCCATGATGACCGGCGCCACCATCGCCACGCCGAAAGGCATGATGCGCGGGGTACCGGCGCGCGCGCATTCTTCTTCGAAGAGATGGCGCTGGGTGGCGCTCCAGCCGGGGCCGCCGTATTCTACCGGCCAGCCGGGCGCGGCCCAGCCCTGTTGCGCCAGGGTCTTGTGCCAGCGCACGAAATCGTCCTTGGACATGCGCTTATGATTGAGCACCTTTTGTCGCAAATCTTGCGGCAACTCGGCTTCCAGATAAGCGCGCACCTGATCGCGGAAAGCCAGGTCTTCCGCCGTATAGTTCAAATCCATAGAGTCTCCTGATGCTGGTGTGGGTGAGGTTTCAAAAAAAAGCACGACCGTTCAAAATCAATTGTACTAGGGTTTTTGCCGGCGTGACAAGCGATTGATGGCGGAGATGAAAACGCGGCCGTGAACAGCCGGGCGGCGCGCAAATCTTGTCGATTGCGCGCCGCCGGGTGGGATAGGGAGAGGGGATTAGTGGAAGTGCGCGGTGCCGGGCGCCGGCGCGTCGTCCGGCATTTCCGCATGCACCAGTTCGCTTTCGCGGTCGGCAAACAAGGGGGCGCCGCAATCGTCGCAAAATTCCATGGCGAAGATGTCTTCCGTCTGCACGATGTCGGCAATCCCGCATTCGGTCAGGATGGCGGGGATCTCGCCCGCCAGTTGCCCGTTTTCGCCGGGGGTGACGGCGCTCAGCTGATCGTCGGTCTGGTATAGCGGCCAGACTACGCCATACACGACTTCGGGCGCGCCGCGCAGGCAAAAGCTGATGCGGTATTCGTCGATCTGGCCGGGCGTTTCCTGCTCGCCGAAGGCGCCGATCACCACGCTGAATTGATCGGCTTCTTTACCGAGGATATGGGTCAGATAGAATGCCGCCGAGCGTATCGAGGCCGGGCGTATCCTGATATCCGCTTCGCGGCAGGCGGTGTAATAGGCTTCCGGCAAGAGCAGCTCTATGCCGCAACCGGGCAACAGGCGTTTGGCGGTAGGTTCTATCTGTTGCTGCCATTGCAGTAAAGCATCGTTTTTCGCCTGAGCGCAATCGTAGGGCGCTTCTATGCTTTGCCACTTGAACAGGGGTGCGCCGGACGGCACGGCGATCACCGCCAGCACGTAGCGTATATCGGCCAGGAAAGGGATGGTCTGGGCAGACGGCGCTTCGGCCGGCGCAGGGCTGTTTTTCAGCAGAGCCTGCGTATGGCGCTCCAGCAGAGCATAGGTTTCGCTATGGCTGCGCGGCAACTGGTCCAGCGAATAGAGATTCGGCAGCAGCCGCAGCAGCGTTTCGTCCGCCAGCAAATGCGCGTACAAATGGGTGGAAAGGATATTCTGGATTTCGGCCGGAATGGCGCCGGAAGCGATCTCGAAGCGGGTCCAGGCCAGTACCGGCGCGGCAATCAGCAAGCTGGTGTAATGCTGGCCATCGTGCTCGGCGTAGCCGCAAGTGCTGGTCGATTCCAGGGTTTCCATCAGCACTTCATAGGCGTTCGGGTGCATCGGGAACAGGTGTTCCGCCGCCGCATCGAGTACGTCCTGATGTTGCTGCTTCAGGCTTTTGGTGACCAGAAGATCGAGCTTGGCTTGCCAGCTCAGATCTTCGATGCGGCTGGCGGATTGCGCGACTGCCAGCGCAAGATTGGCGATGCGCTGGCTTTCCGCCGCGAGTTTTTGTCGGGTTTTTTTTATTGGGCGACGCATACCGTTATCAAAAAATGGTGGGTGAAGGCATTGTAACGGGATTTGTCGCTCCGTGGGTTTGCCTTTATTTCTTTGCGTATTGCGCCTGACCGAACAAGACTTCCCTGGCCTTGTCGTTATCGAGCGGTTTGCGTAATTCGGCCAGCACCCGGACCCCGCGTTGCACCGCCGGGCGGGCGTCGATTTCATCGAACCAGCGCCTGGCGTGCGGGTAATCGTCCCAGTCTATGCCCTGGTTGGCGAACGAGCGCGTCCACGGGAAAGTCGCCATGTCGGCGATCGTGTATTCAGCGCCGGCCAGATAGGCATGTTTGGATAAGCGCTGGTCGAGTACGCGATACAGACGGCGCGCCTCATTGGTATAGCGCTCGACCGCGTACTCTATCCTGGTCGGTGCATATACGCGGAAATGATGGGCTTGCCCCAACATAGGACCGAAACCGCCTTTCTGAAACATCAGCCATTGCAAAGTCTCGTATTTTTCGCGGTCGGTATGGCCGAGAAATTTGCCGGCCTTGGCCGCCAGATACAGCAGGATAGCGCCCGATTCGAACAGGGAAATCGGTTTGCCGTCCGGGCCGTCGGCATCGACGATGGCGGGGATCTTATTATTCGGCGAAATCGCCAGGAACTCGGGCTTGAATTGATCGCCGGCGCCGATATCGACTGCAATCGCGCGATACGGAAAACCACATTCTTCCAGCATGATGTGTATTTTGTGGCCGTTCGGGGTGGGCCAGGAATAGACGTCTATCATGGGTGTCCTCAGCTAATAGCGGTTTGTAAAAAATCCAGATTGCCATTATGCCGGCGATGTTGCCTTTCTGCTTGTCTGTGTGTAAATAGTTGTTTTAAAAAAACAAATACTAAATTGGAATGTGCAAAACGCCACAATTAGAGAAATATGTCTAGACAAAACAATCTAGACAAAATAATCTATTTGCACGGTATTGAAAAGGAAGGCGACATGGCAGACGTAAAAAAATCATTGAGGCCGACGGCGGCCGAACTGGAAATGCTGCGCTTATTGTGGCAACTGGGACCAGCCAGCGTGAAACAAGTCCATCGGGCTGCGCTGCAAGAGCGTCCCGATCTGGCCTACGCGACCGTGCTGCGCTTGATGCAAATCATGTATGGCAAGGGGCTGTTGACCAGGGATGAAAGCCGGCGTTCGCATGTCTATGCGGCGGCGCAGGCGCAGGAGTCTTTGCAAACCAATTTGCTGAAAGACCTGATCCATAAAGCTTTTTCAGGTTCGGCCAAAGAGCTGGTGCTGGCGGCCTTGCGCGGCCACGTCAGCCAGGAAGAGCGCGAAGAAATTCAAAAAATTCTGCACGAAGATCAGCGATGAGCGCCGATCTTGCTTCATTGGTCAGCGCAACCGGCTGGGCGCTGCTCCATTTTATCTGGCAGGGCGCGTTGCTCGCTGCCGCGAGCGCTTTTTTGTTGTTGCTGATGCGCAACGCCAGACCGCAAAGCCGTTATGCGCTCGCTTGCGGCGCCATGCTGGTGAGCCTGCTGCTGCCGGTCTCTGAAGTGCTGCGCCGTTTGTCGCACAATCCGGCGCCGGCCGCGCCGCCGGAAGTGCTGAGCCAGCCGGTCGCGGCCACGCCTTACCAGATCGATATGCTGCACCTGAATTCATGGTTGCACAGCCATCTGAATTGGATAGTCGCACTGTGGCTGCTGTGCGTCGCGTTGCTGGCCTTACGCATGGGTGTCGGTGTGCTGTGGCTGGCTAGTTATGCCGACGCCCGCCGCAGCCGGGAAGATGCGTTCTGGCAGCGGCGTCTGTCCGCGCTGGCCGGGCGCTTTGCCTTGCGGCGCGGCGTCGTGCTGCGGGTGGTGCAGAATTTGGAAAGCCCGCTCACGGTAGGCTGCCTGCGCCCGCTGGTGTTGGTGCCGGCCGCGCTGATTTCCGGCATGTCGCCCGACTTGCTGGAAGCCTTGCTGGCGCATGAACTGGCCCACATCCAGCGTCATGATTACCTGGTGAATCTGATTCAAAACCTGATAGCGATGCTGTTGTTTTACCACCCGGCAATCTGGTGGCTTTCCAGGCGCATACGCTTGGAGCGCGAACTGATCGCCGATGATCTAGCCGCAAGAACACTGGGCGAACCGCGGCGCCTGGCTCTTGCACTGTCCGAACTGGATTTATTCCAGCTCACCACCCCGCAACTCGCCCAAGCGGCACATGGAGGAAATCTTATGTTACGCATCAAACGTCTGGTGAAACCCGAAGCACAGGCATTTAACTGGAAAGCCGTGGTTACTGTACTTGGTCTGTCTCTGGCCTGTCTTACTGCCTACGCCCACGCATTGAGACCGGCCGAGAGCGCATCGGAAGTTGCCAAGACTGCGCTCAGCGAGAGCAGCAAAAGCGGACATGTATTTAAAAATCCGCACATCGATTTTTTGAAGTGCAAGCCGGACTATCCGCGCCAATCGCTCAGGCAAAACGAAACGGGGCTGGTGCGTGTATCTGTGCTGGTCGATCCGGATGGAACTATGAAAAAGACTAAAGTGATTAAATCGAGCGGCTTTCCCAGGCTCGATGAGGCGGTGACCGCGGCAATCGAAAATTGCAAAGAAAAAGCCGGGCCCGGTACGGTCGACGGCAAGCCCGCGTCTATGTGGATCAAGGTTCAGTATGTCTGGAAGCTGGAATAAGCTCAGTCATCGTTGCCTATGCTTAAACATCCGTCAAACATTCCTTCAACATTCACGGCTGATGCGGCGCGCATGCATGTGGCAAACCACCAGGGGAACGCAGATTAATTGAAAAGGCGTCATTCCCGCGCAAGGTGCAGCAGGGAATTCGGGTAGCCTGCTACCCGCCTGCGCAACGGCTTGAGCATGCATGCTCAAGCGCGCCCCGCAAGGCGGGCGATGTCAATCAAGCACTTAGGTGTATCCCCGCTTTCGCGGGAATGACGAAAGCCGATTAAATCCGTGCTTCCCTGGTGCAGGGTTGCACACTAGCTGGCGAGTGGAGGCAGGCTGCACTCGCCGCACACAAAAGGATAGCAAGTAAAAATTGAAATGGATCTGGCAAATGCGGTGCTAAGGGATGCGCAGAGTAAGGCTGCAAGCCTGGCCGCAGCCGTGCATCGGCGCCTGGGCGCCGCTACCGCCATCTCTGAAGGGAGAATCAAAAATCTGGGCTCCTCTATCGGCGTGGTCAGCGAGAGTCCCTTCGCCTCCGACAGAGATACGCGTTATCAGGCGGCGGGAGAAGACTTACTGCGCATTCCGCCGCTCAAATTGCAGGCCGCCATCGACGTTATTTTTGAGATGAAGGGCAAGCCAAGCAAGTGATGCGGCACTATACCGTCGACCGGTAATACAAAAACGCTTCACGGATATTTTGTCTGAGTAAATCCTCATCCCAGGGGCGGCTGTGGACGCGATACACTTCGCCGCGGTTGATGGCGTTCAGGGCCGATTGCAAGCCGTGCTGGCCGTTCAGGACGATGCGCATGGTGGCCGGGTAGAGTCTGGCGACGATCGTGATGAAATCAGCGCCGGCGATCTTGGACATGCGTTGCCCGCACAGCATGACCTGCACCGTGGTGGTGGCCAGCAATTCCAGCGCCTGTTCGCTGCTGCCTGCGCTCACGATGCGGTAGCCTTGCCCGCGCAGGCTTTGCTGCAAGCCGGACAGCATTTCTTTATCTTCTTCCACGATGAGCAAGGTTTGTTGTTCTGCATCGCTGTCCGGCTCCAGCTCCAGACGTTTCCCTAAGCCCAGCATGGTTCCGAACTCCTGGGCCGGGACAGGACGGCTGAAGAAATAGCCTTGTATCTGGTCGCAATGTTTATTGCGTAAAAATTTGAGTTGCGCTTCCGTTTCCACCCCCTCGGCGACGACACGCATGCGCAAGCTGTGCGCCATACCTATGATGGCCGAGGCGATCGCGGCGTCTTCCGGATTGCGGGTGATATCGATCACGAACGCGCGGTCGATCTTGACCGTATCGAAGGGGAAGCGCTTGAGGTAGGCCAGCGACGAATAGCCGGTGCCGAAATCGTCGAGCGACAGATGCAAGCCCATTTCGTGAAAAGCGTGCATGATCTTTTCGGCATCCTCCAGGTTTTGCATCACCAGCGACTCGGTCAGTTCCAGATCGAGCCAGCCAGGCTCGAGTCCGTGCTCGGCCAAAGCGACGCCGACGAATTCCAGTATGTCGTTCTCTTTGAACTGCAAGGCCGACAGGTTGAGCGCAACCGGCACGATAGGGATGTGGTCCTTGCGCCAGGCGACCTGCGCCGCGCACACCGTGCGTATCACCCATGCGCCTATGGGAACGATCAAGCCGCTTTCTTCGGCCAAGGGGATGAATTCTACCGGCGGTATCATGCCGCGCTCGGGATGCTGCCAGCGTATCAGCGCCTCGGCGCCGATAATCTGGCCACTGCTTAAATCGACCTTGGGCTGAAAATGGAGCACAAACTGTTTATTCTCCAAGGCGGTTTTGAGCATATTCTCCATCGCCAGTTTTTCCGCCACCCTGGCGTTGATTTCCGGCGAATAAAACAGATAACGCGCTTTCACGTATTTGGCTTGCTTCAGGGCCGCCTCGGCATTCTTGAACAAGGCTTCCGCATCGTCCGAATCCGACGGATAAATGGCGATCCCGAGGCGGGCCGATACCTGTAGCTGTTTGTCGTCGATTACGAGCGCTTCGTTCAGCAAGCCGAGTATCTGTTCGCACAGGGCGCTGACTTCCTGGCTGTTGTTTTGCTCGCCCATCACCGCAAAATTGTCGGCGCCGATACGGGCGACGGTGCAGGGGCGGGTGATGCCTTTGGACAGGCGTTGCCCCACCATTCTGAGCACCTGGTCGCCTACGTGGCGGCCGACGGCGTCGTTCAATTCCTTGAAGCGGTTCAGGTTGAGTGCAATGACGAACACGCCGCTGCTCTCGCGCGCGGCGGCTTGCACCAGCTGTTTCAGGCGGTCGAAGAATAAATCGGTGTTGGGGAGTGCGGTCAGGGCATCGTAGTAAGACAGGAAGCTGGCCCGCTTTTCGTTTTCTATCGCTTGCAGGGCGAAGGAGATGTCGCCGGCCAGTTCGTTCAGCAATTTCAATTCGTCGTCGTCGAAGTAGTGCGCTTCGCGCGCATACAGCGCCATGACGCCAACGACCTTTTCCATCGCGATCAGTGGCAGGCAGACCACCGACAGGTAACCGCGTTCCAGTACATCGCGGCAGGTCAGGCCGCAGTCGCCGGCATAACGGACGTCGTTGCAGACGACCGCCTTGCCGATATTTAAGACTTGCCCGACCATCCCCGGTTCCAGCGCGGCAGCGCTCTTCGCGAGGAACAGCGATGCGCCCAGCCGCTCCGCCGTCACGCCCTGGCAAGCCGTCAGCTTCAACAGCTTGCCGTTGTCGGCCGACATGCCTATCCAGGCGATGCCGAAGCCGCCCTGATTGACCGCGATGTGGCAAGCCTCTTCGAACAGCGCCTGCGGTTCGCGGACGCGCACGATGGCGGAATTGGTGCCGCTCAGTACCGCGTGTATGCGGCTCAGACGCGCCGTTTTCGCCTGCTCGATTTCCAGTTGACGGACGTAGTGCTCGAGGATGGTGGCGCGCACCAGCGACAGGTGGGTGCGCACCCGCGCATGGACGATGGCCGGCGATACTGGCTTGACGATGTAATCTACGCCGCCGCTCTCGAAACCGGCGGTTTCGTCGCCGACTTCACCGAGTGCAGAGACGAAAATCACCGGTATGCTTTCGGTCGCCGGGTCGGCTTTCAGCTTGCGGCAGACCGCGTAGCCATCCATATCCGGCATGCGTATATCGAGCAAGATCAGGGCCGGTTGATGTTTCCTGGCGGCGGCCAGGCATTCGGCGCCGCTACGTGCGAAGGCGAGCTGGTAGTCGCCCTCCAGGATTTGTTTCAGCGTCGCCAGATTGCTGGGTTCGTCATCCACGATCAGGATAGGAGCTGCGGCCATGATTTACTCCTTCATTGCGATAGTCAGTGAGTCTGCCAGGCGGCGCGCCAGGGTTTCCGCCCCGCGAAAATCGAAATCGTCGATACAGGCGTGCAAGGGCGTGAGCGTATCGGACGGCAAGGCGGGTGCCAGCGCGTCGAGAATTTTGTTGGCCGGATCGGGGGTGTCGGCGTCCAGCGCCAGCAGCAGTTCTTTGAGCAGCGGGCCGGCCAGACTGGCGTCGGTGACGACAGTCCGCGCCGACATGTCCTGCTCTTGCTGCTTGGTGAGGAGCGCAATCGAAGCGAACGCCGTAGCCAGCGCGGATTGCAGCTCGCGCAATGCCAGTCCGCGATCGCCGCCTGCTTCCAGACTCTCCAGCCCGGCCGCGTAACGGGCAACGTCGGGCAGCGCCAGATTGCCGGCCGCGCCTTTTAGTTTATGCAGCAGTGCCTGCGCCGTATCCCTGTCGTCGGCGGCATGGGCGTCTGCCAGCCGTTTGCTGCAGTCGGCATAATCGCTGGCGAACTTGCCGAGAAATTTGCGGTAGGCCGCCATGTCTTTCCAGACGCTCAGGCCGCTATCGAGCGCGATACCGGGCAAATTTTCCACCGGAGCGGCACTGGCGGCGGCCTCGCCGGCAGAGTCGTCGGTGCCGGCTTCGGCCTGGCAATGGGTCAGTTGCTGTATGGTCGAGATCAGTTCTTCCACATTAAAAGGCTTGATGACAAAAGCGTTCATGCCGGCCTGGCGCGCCGCATCCTGTTGCGCTTTGAACGCGCCGGCGGTGAGCGCAACCACCGGCATCGCGGCGAACTGCGGCAGGGCGCGCAGGCGGCGCGTCGCTTCATAGCCATCCATCACCGGCATCTGGACATCCATCAAAACGATATCGACCTGATCCGGATGGTCTTGCAGCCAGGTCAGCGCGGCCTGGCCGTCATTCGCCACGCTGACGACGGCGCCTTCGGTTTGCAGTATGCGCAGCGCCACTTCGCGGTTAATTTCACTGTCGTCGACCACAAGCACGCGCAAACCGGGCAGGCGTTTGCCGTGGCGCCCCATAGGCTGGCGCTGTTCGCTGCTGCCTGCGCGCCCGCGCCGGCGCAAGGCGTCGGCGACGCTGTTGTACAGCGTGGAACTGGTCACCGGTTTATTCAGGATGCCGTCGATCAGGTCGATATCGGCTTGCTTCAACAGTTCGTCGCGCGAAAACGCGGTC
The DNA here is from genome assembly GCA_016196925.1 of Burkholderiales bacterium. Classification (GTDB taxonomy): domain Bacteria; phylum Pseudomonadota; class Gammaproteobacteria; order Burkholderiales; family Burkholderiaceae_D; genus Undibacterium. The sequence continues at coordinate 22,541 of JACPWS010000006.1, forward strand.
ACCATCAGCACGATAGGCGAGGACGCGTGGTTCAGGGTGTTGCGTATTTTTTTGGCGACGGCCAAGCCATCCATGCCCGGCATTTTCCAGTCCAGCAACAATACGTCGTAAGTGTCATGGTTATCGAGCTTGGCTTGCACGCGCTCGACCGCCGCTTCGCCCGATTCCGCCTGCGCCGGATTCCAGCCTATAGAACGCGCGGTCAGCATCAGATTTTCGCGGGCGATCTGGCTGTCGTCGGCGATCAGTATTTCCAGCGTGGCCATATCGGGCTGGGCGTAATCGGTAGCTGCCACCCATTCGAAGGGAATCGTGAACCAGAATTCGCTGCCGCGCCCCTGCTCGCTGATGACGCCGATTTCGCCACCCATTTTTGTCACCAGATGGCGGCAAATCGTCAGCCCCAGACCGGTTCCGCCGAAGCGGCGGGTGGTCGATACGTCGGCCTGGGTGAAGGCGGCAAAAATTTGCGCCTGTTTCTCGAGCGGGATGCCGATGCCGGTGTCGCTGACCGAGAAGCGCAAGGTGGCGATTTTATCGTCCTCGGCCAGCAGGCCCACGCCTACCATCACGGAGCCGTGGTCGGTAAATTTGATGGCGTTGCCGGTCAGGTTGATCAAGACCTGTTCCAGCCTGAGTGCGTCGCCGAGCAATAAGCCGCGCAATTCAGGGGGCGGCGAAATCGTCAGTTCCAGCTCCTTGTCGCCGGCATTGGCCGACATGATGCCGGCCAGGTTGTCGAACACGTCCGTCAGCCGGAACGGCGCGTGCTCGATTTCCAGCCGTCCGGCCTCGATCTTGGAAAAATCGAGGATGTCGTTGATGATCGATTGCAGCGAGCGGCCGGCGTTGCGTATTTTTTTCACCAGTTCCGCCGCATCGCCTTCCAGCTGCCTTTGATCGAGCAAATACGCCAGCCCGAGTATGCCGTTCATCGGCGTGCGGATTTCGTGGCTCATGTTGGCGAGGAAGTCGGCCTTGGCGCGGTTCGCGCTTTCCGCTTCTTCGGTGCGCGTGATGAGCGTCTGGTTCGCCACCTGGAGTTCGGCGGTGCGTTCGGCCACGCGCCGCTCGAGGTCGGCATTGAGCGTGCGCACCGCCTGTTCGGCCATGCTGCGCTCGGCGATTTCGTATTCCAGCGTTTGCAGCATGCCGTTGAAGGCGTCGCTCAACTGGCCGATTTCGTCTTCGGTGCTTTTCGTGGCGCGCAAATGGTAGTCGCGCCTTTCCATCACTTGCAAGGCGACGCCGCTGATGGCCTGTATCGGCCCCGAGACCCAGCCTTGCAGGCGCGAAGAAATCAGAAAGCCGAGCGCCAGACTGGTCAGCAAGACGGTGCTGAAGATCAGCAGGTAATCGCGCAGCCAGGTCGATAAAACATAGCGCTCCTTGAGATATAGCGTGCCTACCGTCATGTTTTGCTGGCTGGCGATGCGTTCGAAGACCAGCAGTTCGTCGGCGCTGAAACGAAAACCGTCCAGCCCCGGCGCCGCCGGGATGCTGCTTTTATTGCCCGGATCGCGGACGTATCGGGCGAACAGGGTGCCTTTGACGGTATAGATCGCCGCCGCGACGATATCGGGGTTGGCGCGCAATTGCGCCAGATTTTCATGCGCCACCTTGGCGTCGTCAAATTCGAGCGCCGCGACGTTGCCCTGCGCCAGGATGGCAGCCAGCGCCGTCAGCCCGGCCGCCGTTTTGTTGCGGTTTTCCACAAAATCGTGATACAGCAGGGCGCTGCCGGCCGCCATCAGCGTGAAAAAATTGGCGACCAACACCATCAACAAAAGTTTCTGGCGTACCGAGCGCAGGCGTAACCCTGGCATCATGGCCTCCGGCTTTCAATTTTTTGCGCCACGCTCAGCAGGCGCGCGCTGATCTTCAATCGATTGTGTTCCGCTTGCGGCAGCGATACTTCAAAACGGATGCGGTCGTCGACCGGCACAAAATTGATGATGCTGCCGATGCCGAGCGCGCCGGGGAATTCGGTGACGGTCAGCACCGCCTCCGCTTGCACGCTCTCCAGCAAGCGCTTTAAGCGCCCGTTTTCCTGGCGGCCGATGAACAGGATATGCACGCCGCTCAAGGGTTCGCCCGGCTTCAGCGCGCGCACTTCGAGCGCGCGATTGTTGATCAGCGGCGCGGCGCTGCCGGCCAGCGCCGCGACCGCGTCGTCCGCACCGAGGATGCCGACCACGATAGGGCTGTTGGCATTGGTAAATGTGGCCGGCGGCCATTCGATATATGCCGCGAACTTATACAGATAGGCGGCTTTGACGCGGTATTCGATGTCGTCGCCGCCGGCCGCCCAGCTCCACAGCGAGAAGCCCTGCAACAGCAGTAACAGCACGGTACGCTTGAAGTTAGTCATCAGAACCTCACTGTCAGGGTGAGGTCGAAGCTGCGTTCGAGCAGGATGGGATTGAGCAGCTGGGCGCCGCTGCCCGAGGCGAACTCCTGGTGACGGGGGTTGAACAGATTGCGCCCGCTTAAACCGAGCTCGGCGCCGTTCGACAGCCGCCAGCCGAAGCGCGCGTCGAGCGAAGTGTAGGCGGGAACCGGCGGCGTGCACAGCTTGCCGACATGGCGCAGCGAGACATCGAGTTGTCGGCTTTCGTCGATATTCCAGCGCGAACCCAGCGTCCATTGCGAACGCGGATCGTTGCCGGACTGCGACTGCGCCCGCTTGGCGCCGCTGAAGTGCTCGCGCAACAGCAAGGCGCTGGCGTCGAACGCCAAAGACTTGCTGGCCTGATAGCTGGCCGTGGCTTCCAGGCCGTTGACCCGGCCTTTGATCTGATTGCCGAACACCAGCACGCCGTCCGGCAAGGCGTCCAGGCTGCGCAATTTATCGTACTCGCTGTGAAATATCACCACGGAATAGGGGACGGTTTGCCCATTCTGCGCGCGCCAGCCGATTTCTACGGTATTGACGATCTCGGAGCGGAAAGACGGTCCGCCGGCCAGCAGATAAGGCGGCTTGCCCGGCACGAAGAATTCTGCATCTATCCGCGAGGGCGTCCGTACCGCGCGCGCCAGGCTGGCCCATAGCTGTTTGTTGTCGGCCGGTTTCCAGGCCAGTTTCAGGCCAGGCAAGAATTCCAGCCCGGTGTAATCGTTGTGTTCCAGCTTGGCGCTTACGATCAGCTGCAAATCGGGCCGCAAGCTGCGCTCTTGCTGAACGAAAAAATTGCTCAGATGCAGTTTGCGCTGCGCCGGTAAAAATGCCAGCAAGTCGTTATTGCCGACGCTGTCGTCGTACACGCGGTAGCCGCCGCCGACGATCCATTGCTTGCCGTCTACCTCCGGCAGCGAGTATTGCAAATCGAGATCGAGCGTGTTCAGGGTCTCGCTGAAAACGCCGGGGATATCGCGCATGGTGCGGTCGACCGACGCTTGCAGCCGCAGATTGGCGCCGTCGGCCAGTTGCCGGGTCCAGCGCGTCAACAGATTGCCGCCGCTGACGCTTTGCAAGCCGGGCATGGTTTGCTCGGACGAGCCGCGGTAAGCGTCGCCCTGCACGCTAAGCTCGCCGTGCGGCAGTTGCCAATCGGAGCGGAAGCCGAGCTGGCTGCGTTGCCAGGCGTTGACCGCGCTGGCGCCGTTGGCGCGCTCCAGCGCTTTTCCCGTGCTCGATTTCGCATATAGCCGGTAGGCGTCGCCGCTATCGTTGATGGCGCCGCTATGCCGCAGCGCCAGGCTGCGTCCGGTAGTGCCGGCGCTGGCATAGAACAGGTCGCCGTCGCTGGCGGCGGCGCGTCTGGTAATCACATTGACGATGCCGTTCACCGCATTCGAACCCCACAGCGCGCCGCCGGTGCCGCTGATCATCTCGATCCGGTCCAGGTCTTGCAGCATCACATCCTGCACGTCCCAGAATACGCCCGAATACAGAGGCGTGTAGACGGTACGGCCGTCTATCATCACCAGCAATTTATTGGCGCTGGTGCCGTTGAAGCCGCGTGCGCTGATCGCGTACTGGTTGGCCCCGACTTGCGCCACTTGCAGGTTGGGCGCCAGCCGCAGCGCTTCCGGCAAGCTGCGCGCGCCGGAGCGCCGTATCGCATCTTCGGTGATCACATACACCGAAGCGGCGGCGTCGGCCAAGCGCTCTTCCTTCTTGGAAACCGAGGTGATGCGGACATTGCCGAGGTCTTCCAGCGAAAGATCGAGATAAGCGGAGGGCGGATTCTCGCCGGCGTGGCAGGGGGCGATCATCAGCGCAAGGCAGAGCGCCAGCGGCCAGCGCGCGCCGCGACTATATGAACGTTTGCGAACTGGGAGGCTGACAGAGACTGCATCTGGGAATGTGCGATTCATGTGACTTATCCCGTATTTTCGTTTGTCAGGAGTGCTGCACCACATGCATGGAATTACCCATTGATTATAGTCAAGCTTTGTGTGCGGGCAAGGTAAAAAATAACTTTATTATAATTTTGCCATGTGGAAATAATTGGCGGCGACGCAGGGATGGCGGCGGGAGGTTTTGCAGCGCAAATCGGCTGAGCCTGGCGCCGGACCAGAATGCGCTGGCGTACGCTCAAAAACGGCCCTGAACGCCGATAAATACTAGGGGGTAGTATATTTCAAGCGCCTTTGTTTTAGCGGACGCTGGCTTGAAATTGCCACATACTCCCTGATATTTGATATTTTTTTTGGGGCGACGCGGTTCAGCGCATGGCGTAACTCCAGCCCAGCTCCGCCATCGGTCTGGCTAATTCGCCCGATTTTTTGGCCTGGGCGCTGGACGCGGTGCCGTCCACGTAGCGCTTCATGATGCCTTGCAAGATGCCGGCCATGCGGAACAGGTTGTAGGCGAGGTAAAAGCTGAAGTCTTGCCGGCGTATGGTTTTGCCGGTGCGTTCGCAATAGCTGGCGATGTATTCTTGTTCGCCGGGGATGCCGAGCGCTTGGTGATCGAGGCCGGCGATGCCGCGGAATTGTCCCGGTGTGACATGCCAGCTCATGCAATGATAAGAAAAATCGGCCAGCGGATGGCCTAGCGTGGAGAGTTCCCAATCGAGTAGCGCCAGGATGCGCGGTTCGGTGGGATGGAACATCATATTGTCCAGCCGGTAGTCGCCATGCACGATGCTGGTGTCATCGCCGGGCGGGATGTGGTCCGGCAACCAGGCGATCAGATTATCCATCGCCTCGATTTTCTCGGTTTCTGAGGCGCGGTATTGCCTGGTCCAGCGGTCGATCTGGCGCGCGAAATAATTGCCCGGCTTGCCATAGTCGGCCAGGCCGATGGCGGCGTAATCGATGCTGTGCAATTGGGCCATGACGCGGTTCATTTCATCGTAGATTTCGGCGCGTTGGGCCGGCGTCATGCCCGGCAGCGATTGATCCCACAGCACGCGGCCATCGACGAATTCCATGATATAGAAGGCGCGGCCTATCACGTCTTCATCGGTGCACAGCGCATATTGTTTGGCGGCCGGGAAGCCAGCCTGGTGCAGCGCATGCATCACCTTGAATTCGCGCTCTATGGCATGGGCGGAAGGCAGCAATTTCGCCACCGGCCCCGGTTTGGCGCGCATCACATAACGCTGATCGCCGGCGCTCAGTTTGAAGGTGGGATTAGACTGGCCGCCCTTGAATTGCTCGACCACCAGGCTATCCATCAATTTGGCATCGAAGCCCGCTACGTGCAGGCGCAGATAATCGGCCAAAGCGCCGACATCGAACTTCTGGCGCGCGGCGACCGGCATGGTGCCCATGAATTCTTCAAACATTGGTCTCTCCCGGGGGTGTGAGGTTTGTCAGCGGTCATCTAAGGAAGCACGGATTTATTCTGATTTCGTCATTCCCGCGAAAGCGGGAATCCATGTACATCAAACACTTAGGTGGATTCCCGCTTTCGCGGGAATGACGCTTTTTGAATTACTCTGCGTTTCCCTAGCTGTCATACGGATATGGACGTTGACAGGTGATTTTAACCGAATAAAACGCACGTCCGTACTATTTTGTGCTGGCGGGCTTAAGTTGTTGTTTTTGATGTAAATGAAAATAAAAAGCCTGTCGTTTTTGCGGAACGACAGGCTTAAGCAGAGATGCGCTTAAATGGCGGCGCTTCGACGCTTCAAAACAAATTCAGCACCCCATCCAGTCCAATGAAATTCAGAGCGACGTCAGCCTGGGCGCGCACCACAGGCTTGGCGCGGAAGGCGACCGACAGGCCGGCGATGCCCATCATCTTGAGGTCGTTGGCGCCGTCGCCCATCACGATCGCCTGTCGCGGCGAAATCCCGAGTTCTTCACAGACGCGTTGCACGGTGTGCCGCTTTTCATCGCCATCGACGATGCCGCCGACGACCTTGCCGGTCAGTTTTCCGTCTTGTATTTCCAGTACGTTGGCGTGCGTGTAGTCGAGCGCCAGGCGGGTCTTCATGCGCTCGGTGAAGAAGGTGAAGCCGCCGGACACCAGCAGGGTTTTCAAGCCCGCAGCCTGCATTGCTTGCAGCATTTGCTCTGCCCCCATCGACAGTCGCAGGCGCTGGTCGTACACCTTTTGCAGCGCAGCTGCATCCAGGCCTTTCAGCAAGCCGACCCGGCGCGTCAGGCTTTCGCGGAATTCGATTTCGCCGCGCATGGCGGCTTCGGTGATCTCGGCCACTTGCGGCTTCAAGCCTTGCATGTCGGCGATTTCATCGATGCACTCGATGGTGATCAGGGTGGAATCCATGTCCATCGCGACCAGCTTGAAATCGTCGAATTTCAAAGGCTGGGGGAGTTGGGTCACATCCAGCAGGGCCGCATAGCATTCAGCTTCGATCTGTGTTTTTAGCGCTTGGTCGCAGCGTGCGTTTTCCAGCCGCACCGCCTGCGCGCCGACCGGCACGATGCGTTCGGCATGGGTCAGCAGAGCGATGCGTTTGATGATTTCCAGGTCGGTGCTGAGGATGTTGCGCGGGCCTTGCAGGGTCAGTTGAATCTGATTCATTGTGTCTCTTGGTCGCTTCTTAATGTAAGGCTTTCAGGGTGGACTTGAGCTGCGCCACGCGCGCCGCCAGGTCGGGCATGGCGGCGGTGATCCGCAATTTATCTGGCCCGTTCAGGCGGATATGCTTATTTTTTTGCACCAGTTCTATGATGCGCATGCCGTCTATCGGCGGATTCGGCGCAAATTGCAGGGTGGCCGCCTCGCCATGCGCATCGATCTTGACGATGCCCAGCGGTTTGGCCGCCACGCGCAGCCTGTGCGTCTCCAGCAGCGACTTGACTTGCTCGGGCAGCTTGCCGAAGCGGTCTATCATTTCTTCCTGCAGCTCGTCGATCGCGCTAGCCTTGTTGCAATTGGCCAGGCGCTTGTAGATCGACAGGCGTTCATGCACGTCGCCGCAGAAATCATTCGGCAGCAGGGCCGGGATATGCAGGTTGATCTCGGTCGTGCTGGACAGCGGCGCGGCCAGATCGGGTTCCTTGCCGTTTTTCAGCGAACGCACTGCTTCATTCAGCATGTCGGAATACATCTGGAAGCCGATCTCGTGCATCTCGCCGGACTGGCTGTCGCCCAGCCCTTCGCCGGCGCCGCGGA
>JACPWS010000015.1 GCA_016196925.1 Burkholderiales bacterium
CCTCACGCCGGCATTTCCGCACGCGGAAAAAACGCCTGCCGACGACGACACAAATTGGGGCGCGGCCAGTTGTCTCGATCTGGGATCGTTCAGCGGCGACCGCATCGTCAAAATACCTTATGCTGCCGGCGTCAAGCGTGCTGCCGAAACAGCCAACAACAAACCACAGTAAATATAGGAATTATGAAAACAGCCCTACTCGTCATCGATGTCCAGCACGGCCTGTGCGAAGACCAGAATCCTCCTTACGAGACGCAGCAAGTCATCGCCCGCATCAACGCCGTCAGCGCGCAGGCGCGTAGCACCGGCATGCCGGTAATCTTCATTCAGCACGAGGATGACGATCTGGTCTTCGGTAGCGAGGCATGGCAACTGGCGGTCGGCCTGCAAACGCAGTCCGGCGACCTGTTTCTGCGCAAGACCGGCTCGGACGCTTTCCATCGCACCGAGCTGGAGCAAATCCTCAAGCAACTGGGCGTCAGCGACCTGGTGATCTGCGGCATGCATACCGAATTCTGCGTCGAAAGCACGACCCGGCGCGCACTGGCGCTCGGTTATCCGGTGCTGCTGGTGGCCGACGCCCACACCACACAAGACAAGCCGCACCTGTCCGCAGCGCAGATCATCCTGCACCACAATGCGACGCTCTCCAACATCGGCAGCTACGTGCCGCGGGTGCGCGCGATTGGCAGCGCGGATTTGAGGTTTGGGGCTTGAGCGGCCGGGAACACGCGCGCAGCTGGCCGCGTGGACACCAGAAGCCGTGCCCACCCTACGCTATTTAAGCAAAAACGCCTCGATGATCCGCGCCAGTATCTGCGGCTGATCGTGATGCAGCATGTGGCCGGCGTCGGCGATCATTTCCTTTTGCAGTTGCGGGATGTGCGCCAGGCGGCGGTCGATTTCGGGCCGGGCTTCTTCCTTGGCGCCCATCCAGAGCCAGACATTGGTGTCCTCGGCTTCCATCCAGAGCGTAGGCGCCGTGATCTTTTTCCAGCAAGCGAGGAATTCTTCGACCTGAAACAACAGAGGTCCGGTTTGCTTGTGGGCCGGATCGCCCAGGATGTGCCAGCGGCCGGCGGCATCCGGAGCGGCCCAGTGTGCGGACAGAAATTCGGCGCGTTGGTCAGATAAGCGCGGATTGGTCTTTTGCAGGCGGGCGGCGACTTCGGTCTGGCTGCCGTAGCTGCGCAATTCCGGGGGCTGGCGCAATTCGTCCAGCCATCTGCGGTAGCGACCCGGCGACTGCTTGGGATGGGAACTAGGCAAGCCGAAACCTTCCAGATTCACCAGTTTGCATACGCGCTCCGGCCGCACGCCGGCGTAGATGCCGGCCACATTCGCGCCCATGCTGTGGCCCAGCAGGTTCACTGGCTGGTCGGGCGAATAATGCTGCAACAGCGCATCGAGGTCGCCCAGGTAATCGGGGAACCAGTAGGTATCGACGCCGGGCGAAGCGGTCAGCCCGAAGCCGCGCCAGTCGGGGGCGATCACATGCCACTCCTGCTGCAGGCTATCCACCACGAACTGGAACGAGGCCGAGACATCCATCCAGCCGTGCAACATCACGATCTTGGGCGCGCCTTCTTGGCCCCAGTGGCGTACATGGTATTGCAAGCCGCGGATGGGCAGGAATTCTGAGCGGGATGGTTTCATAGCGGGTTTAAATTTTTCATCGAAAAAGGTAGCGGTGCAAGCGGGAATCTACAGTAGCATGATGGCAACCATGTGAAGAAAGTACGGAATACATCCTACCGCGTCATTCCCGCGAAAGCGGGAATCCAAGTTGGTCGAGCACCGAGATGGGTCCCCGCTTTCGCGAGGACGACGAAATTTGAATAAATTTCTATAGCACCAAGCTTTCACACGACAATAGAACGACCGTTCGATAATTATAGCGGAGACTGTATGAATCAGCAGAAGCAGGCCAAAACTGGCCAAACCGACCATTACCAGCAGCTGTATCAGGATTTTTACTGGGAGGTGCCCGAGCATTTCAATATCGCCGACGCCTGTTGCCGGCGCTGGGCTGGCGACCGGCAGCGGGTCGCGATCCTGCATGAAGACAGCGCAGGCGATTGCACCAGCCTCAGCTATGCCGCGCTGCAGCGCCAGGCGAATCAGCTATCGAATCTATTGCAACAGCGTGGCGTCAAGGCCGGCGATGTGGTGGCTTGCCTCTTGCCGCAAAGGCCAGAAACCGCAGTCACACTGATGGCTTGCCTGCAGCTGGGCGCGATCGCCATGCCGCTGTCCAGCCTGTTCGGGCCGGAGGCGCTGGAATACCGCTTGCAGCACAGCGAAGCCGTGGCTCTGATCGTCGATCAAAGCGGCATTGCGGCCTATCGCAGCGTCGCCGAACTGTGCACCTGTCTGCAAAGCGTGATCACGCTCGATTGCCCGGCGGACAACCTGGCTGAGCTGGACTGGGCCAGCCAGATGATGTCCATGCCGGAGCAATTTACCACCTGCCAGACCAGGGCCGGCGACCCGGCGCTGCTGATCTACACCAGCGGCACCACCGGCGCGGCGAAAGGCGCGCTGATCCCGCATGCGGCGCTGATAGGCAACCTCCCCGGCTTCGTCGCTTCGCAAAACTGGTTTCCGCAAGACGGCGACGTGTTCTGGTCGCCGGCCGACTGGGCCTGGACCGGCGGCCTGATGGATGCGCTGTTGCCGACGCTGTATTTCGGCCGGACCATCGTCGGCTACCAGGGCCGCTTCTCGGCGGAAACCGCCTACTACTTGCTGGAGAAATATCAGATCACGAATACCTTTTTGTTCCCCACCGCGCTGAAGTTGATGATGAAGGCCGAGCCGGCGCCGCGCTCGCGCTACCGGCTGCAACTGCGCGCCATCATGAGTGCCGGCGAGGCGGTCGGCGACGCCGTGTTCGACTGGTGCCGGCAGGCGCTGGACGTGATCCCGAACGAGATGTTCGGCCAGACCGAGATGAACTACATCGTCGGCAACAGTCACCAACAATGGCCGGCCAAGGCAGGCAGCATGGGCCACCCCTACCCCGGCCACCGGGTGGCCGTGATAGACGAAGAAGGCAAGGAAGTGGCGGACGGCGTGACCGGCGAAGTCGCGCTGCACCGCTGCGATATCCACGGCCATCCCGACCCGGTGTTCTTTCTCGGCTACTGGAAAAATCCCGAAGCCACGCGCAATAAATTCAGCGGCGACTGGTGCCGCAGCGGCGACCTGGCGACACGCGACGCCGATGGCTACCTGTGGTATCAGGGCCGCGCCGACGATATGTTCAAGGCGGCCGGTTACCGCATCGGCCCGGCGGAAATCGAAAACTGCCTGGTCAGGCATCCGGCCGTGGCCAATGCCGCCGTGGTGCCAAAACCCGATCGCGAGCGCGGCAATCTGGTGAAGGCCTATGTCGTGTTGAGTAAGGGCTATACCGGGGATGCAAAACTGGTCGCCGACTTGCAAGCCCATGTGCGCGGCAAGCTGGCGCCTTACGAATACCCTAAGGAAATCGAATTCATAGACGCCCTGCCGCTGACGACCACCGGCAAGCTGCAAAGGCGGGTCTTGCGCTTGCAGGAAGAACGGCGCGCCGGCCTGAAATAAAGCCCGCAATGCGCATGCAGCGTTATTGCTGACGCAGATCGTTGCCGACCGCTTGCGCCGCCTCGTCCAGCAATTGCGCGATGGCGGCGCCGAACGGCGTGGCGACAAAGCCGGCGCCGCCGAAGACATGTTCGCGCCCTACCGTGACTGCGCCGTCTATGGTTTTTGCCAAATCGTGGCGCGCCAGCAAAGTGCCGGAGCGCGCATCGTAGACGCGGATTTCCACCTCCATGCTGCGCTTGCTGGTGTTCCACAAACCGAAAAATTTCTTTTGTATGAAGATGCCGGCGTTGCGGATTTCGCCGGCCACGATATAGCGGCTGTCGGTAGCGGCCGACAGCTGTTGCAGCAAACGTGGTTCCGGCGCCCCCTGCTGCCAATCCCAGGACAGCAGCTCGTGCGAGCTGCGGATCGCGAATTGCCGCCCGGCCGCCAGCCGGCGCCCCAGTTCGCGCGGAAAGCCCTGGGCGATATCGTCGATATCCTGCAATTGCGCCGGCTGGTTCACGGCAAAAGCGGTCAGCAGCACGGTTTTAGCGTCAGCCATCGCTTGCGCGCCGGCAGCCGGCGGCAACAGACAAAAAAGGCAGATGAGCAGCCGGATGGAGTTGCAATATGCGCGGAACATAGACACTCGCGAGTAGTTTTGATATCGAAGCTTATGACAGCATTAACATTGACTTGATGCTTGCCTTACAATTCGCCTTACCGCATCGTCCCATAAGCGCCATGACCACCGAGCAAACATTGTTGAACATCACCCCCGCCCTGCCCGCGCACGCTTGCGCCTTGCTGGCATTCGAACGGGAAAATCGCGCCCATTTTGAACAGTGGGTCGCCACCCGCGGCGACGCTTTTTATACTTTAGCGAACGTCGTCAGCAGCCTGGAACAGGCGCAGGCAGCCGCGCTGGCCGATAAAGAGTATCACTATCTGGCCTGGCTGGATCAGGAAATCGTCGGGCGCATCACGCTGCGCGCCGTGGCGCGCGAACACTACCATAAAGCGACCCTCGGCTACCGCTTCAGCCGGCGTCACGGCGGACACGGCTATGCCACGCAAGCCGTGCGCGCCGTGATCCGCACTGCGTTTCAGGAGCTCGGTCTGCGACGGCTGGAGGCGGTAGTCATCCTCGGCAATACCGCTTCGCAAGCCGTCATGCGCAAATGCGGCTTCGGCGAATTCGGCCATGCGCACTCGGCCGTGGAACAAAATGGAAGGTGGATGGATATACTGTACTTCGAATTGCTGGCGGACGCCGCGCCGCGTTGAGCATCACGGCCGCGGCGCCGATTTTGCAAACCAAGACCGGGATTACGCAATTCATCGCAAACTGCCCATACCGAGGCGCGATACCTTGCATACTGCGGGCAGATGTTGAGTCGCGAACCTATTAAATTAACGATGGAGATACCTATGCGCCGCACTTTAGTCCTCGCTACCCTGTTACTGGCTGGCTCCGCTTATGCGGATGAACAAGCCCGTAATTTACCCGCTTTCAAGTCTATCAAGAGCCGCAGCGCCTTCAACCTGGTGGTGGAAGTCGGCAAAGTACAATCGGTCACCGTCAAGGGCGATGAAAAATTCATTGCGAATGTCAGCACCGAAGTCATGGGCGATGAACTTATCATTACTTCGCGCGAAAAACACAACATCAAAATTTCCGACAGCGCCCAGGTCGTCATCACTGTGCCGGAACTCAGCAAGTTCAAAATGGAGGGCACCGGCGCCACCACCCTGAACAAGCTGAGCGGGCCGCGTTTCGATATCTACTACGAAGGCGTGGGCATGCTGAGCGCCAACGGCAAGGTGAAGACCCTGAGCCTGCGCGCGCAAGGCGTGGGCCTGGTCGATACCAAGGACTTGCTGGCGGAACAGGTCGACGTCAGGGTGGAGGGCGTGGGCGCGGTCAAAGTCAACGCCAGCGACAGCCTGCGCGCCTCGGTGCAGGGCATAGGCTCGCTGACTTACTACGGCCATCCGCGCACAATCAGCCGTGCGGTGGATGGCATAGGCAGCGTGTCGGCGGGGGATTGAGTTTATGAGACTGCGCGAAAAAAGCGTTCTACTCGGCTTTTGTTTTCTATTTCTTTCGACGTTTGACGTTCAGGCTCAAACTGGCATAGTCGACAGAGATGCCAAGACTAAACCGGCGCTTGTCGTTTTGGGTACTTACCACATGGGGACGCCTGGAAACAATGTGGTGAACGGCAAAGTCGACGATATCTCCAGCAAGGAAAGACAAACCCAGATAGTGCGACTTGTCGAAAAACTGAAAGCATTCCAACCGACCAAGATTGTGATGGAATGCGACCTCGAAGACGACGCGAAGACTAACGAGAAGTATGATAAATACTTATCAGGTAATTACCCGCTCTCAAAAAACGAAACCGATCAATTAGGCTTTCGCTTAGCGAAAGAGTCGGGGCATAAAAAAGTTCATTGCGTTGATTGGAGCGACTTCTGGGATGATCCTTCTATCAATTTATGGAAATATGCTGCCAAAGATGCAGAGTTGGATCGCTTCCTAAAAGGGGTCGAAGGAAACCTAAAAAAAGAAGTCGATGCGGAACACGAAAAACTATTCACGCTGCCCGTGATCGACCAGCTTACCCTTCTCAATCAGCCAGAGCGAATGGAGAAGGACCATCAAATATATTTTGATTACATGCGTATCGGACGCGGCAAAGAGTACTTCGGCACAAATTATCTTGCGTGGTGGTATAGAAGAAATCTGACGATTCTCGACCACATCATCAGAATCACCGATTCGCCGTATGACCGCATCCTCGTCATTTACGGCGCGGGACACGCTAAACTTCTTACGCAGTTTGCAAGAGAATCAGGTTTTTATCAGGTCGACAGTCCTTTGCAATATCTGAAAGCGAAGAGTTGAATTGCTTACAGTAAGGGCGCGTCGAATAAATCGTTGGACCGGAGCCAGGGTTGCGTGTCGGCGGGGGATCGATTTAGCCGTGTCGAGTTCCTTCCCCCTGGCAGGGGGAAGGCTAGGATGGGGGTGTGGCGGTCAAATTTGGCGTAACGGTTATGCAACCATTCGACCCCCATCCCAACCTTCCCCCTGCCCGGGGGAAGGAGCCAAACCAAGTTCAGCAGGCATTTTTCGCCTTGCGTACCACTTACAAATCGACTCGCTGCAAAGCCTGCAACTCCGCCTCATCAAACCCTGCCGCCCTTCTCGCCTCCAGGTTAAACGGCCCGCGCAGCACCGGCGCCTCATAGCGCAGCGCCAGTGCGGCGTAGGTGGTCACCACATCCAGCCCGCTTTGTGCGCATAAGCTCTTGTACCAGTAATTGCCGATCGCGACGTGGCCGATTTCATCGCGCAGGATGATGCCGAGGATTTCCGCCCCGGCCAGGTCGCCGGCTTGCGCCAGTTTGGCCCGCACTGCGGGCGTCGCATCCAACCCACGCGCTTCCAGCGTGCGCGGCACCAGCGCCAGGCGCGCCAGCAGGTCGTCTGTGGTTTTTTCCGCCATTTCCCACAGGCTGTTATGCGCGGGAAAATCGCCGTAAGCAAAGCCCAGCGTCAGCAAATGCGCTTCCAGTAGCTGGAAGTGATACGCCTCCTCCTGCAGCACGCGCAGCCAGTCGAGGTAAAACTGTTGCGGCAAGCCGGGGAAGCGCCACAAGATGTCGGCGGCCAGATTGATCGCATTCATTTCTATATGCGCCAGCGCGTGGATCAGCACGGCGCGGCCTGCCACCGTATTCATGGCGCGCCGCCCGACTTTGCCGGGCGATACCAGTTCCGGCTTCTCGGGCCGACCGGGGATACCGGCCGCTACCGGATAATTTGCCTGCGTGTCCAGCGGCATGTCGGCCTGCATGGCCGCTATTGCTGCGCACTTGCGGGCGGTGTCGGATTCCAGCAAAGCGGCCAGGGCGGCGGCACGGAG
Organism: Burkholderiales bacterium; assembly: GCA_016196925.1. GTDB lineage: Bacteria > Pseudomonadota > Gammaproteobacteria > Burkholderiales > Burkholderiaceae_D > Undibacterium. Next base: position 7,509 of record JACPWS010000015.1, read on the forward strand.
TTCCAGGCGTGGTTTATTGTTCATACTCTCGAGTACTCCGGCAGCGTGTGCAACGGAGCGGTAAAATAGCGGGTTAAACGTACATTAGCCTCCATTTTACGGAAAATCCCATGCCCATCTATCAATTAGGCGAATTCGCGCCTGAAATCGATGCTTCGGCTTATATCACCGACAGCGCCAACATCATAGGTAAAGTCCGGATAGAAGCGCGCGCCAGCATCTGGTTCGACGTCACCCTACGCGGCGATAACGAACTGATCGCCATAGGCGAAGGCAGCAATGTGCAGGAAGGCTGCATCCTGCACACCGATCCCGGCTACCCGCTCACGGTGGGCAAGAATGTGACGGTCGGCCATCAGGCCATGCTGCACGGCTGCAGCATAGGCGAAGGCTCGCTGATCGGCATCCAGGCCGTGATCCTGAACGGCGCCAAAATCGGCAGGAACTGCCTGGTCGGCGCCGGTGCCCTGGTCACCAAGGGCAAGGAATTCCCCGACAATTCGCTGATCATCGGCACGCCGGCCAAGGCCGTGCGCCAGCTGACCGTGCAAGACCTCGCTGGCATGCACCACAATACCGAGAACTACGCCCGGCGCGGGCACGCCTATAAAACCGAATTGAAACGAATCGGCTGATACCGAGACACTGAGATACTGAAACTAGCAATGACCGATACCTTACAAAAATTCATGTTCGAAAACGCCGGCGTGCGTGGCGAACTGGTGGAATTGTCCAGCACCTGGCAACAAATCCTGACGCGCCAACGCTACCCGCGCGCGGTGCGAACCATACTCGGCGAACTGATGGCGGCCTCGGCCCTGCTGTCGGCCAACCTGAAGTTCAACGGCAGCATGATCATGCAAATCCACGGCGACGGCCCGGTCAAATTGCTGGTGGTCGAATGCGACTCCGAGCTGCGTATGCGCGCCACCGCCAAGCTCAGCGGCGACGCCGTGATTCCCGACGACGCCAGCCTGAGCGAACTGATCCACGCCCACGGCCAGGGCCGTTTCGTGATCACGCTCGACCCGAACGACAAAGTGCCGGGCCAACAAGCCTACCAGGGCATAGTCCCGCTGGACGGCGACAACATCGCGACCGTCATCGAAAACTACATGCTGCGCTCGGAACAGCTGGACACCAAGCTGTGGCTGGCCGCCGACGACAAGGTCACACGCGGCATGCTGCTGCAAAAACTGCCGAAGTCCGGCGGCAGCGAAGCCCAGGTCGAAGACGAAGCCGACGCCTGGAACCACGCCGTCATGCTGGGCGACACCCTGAAGCACGAAGAATTGCTGAGCACCGACATCGCCACCCTGATGCACCGCCTGTTCTGGGAGCAAACCCTGCGCGTGTTCGACCCGCTGCACCCGCAATTCCAGTGCAACTGCACGCGCGAAAAAGTCGGCGACATGCTGAAAATGCTGGGCGCCGATGAAGTCCACAGCGCCGTCGACGAATTGGGCGCGCTCGACATCCACTGCGATTTTTGCGGCAAGCATTACGCTTTCGACAAAGTCGATTGCGCGCAGCTATTCGTCGCCCCCACCCTGAGCGCAGGCATTACGGCGCCGGGCGATAGCAAGCACTAAAAGGTAGGGTGCGCCATGCGCACCCGTTATCGCCATGCGCACCCTACCCTCACCGCCGTTCATACCCGCCATTCCTCAATTGGTGTCATAAACTCACCCGTTGCGCATGAATTCGGCAATACTGCGCCTGTTACAAGCTTCATGAAAAAAGGAGTCGGGATGCGTCGCATGTGGCAATTCTATGTACTGGCCTGGGTCGCTTATTCCTTGCTGATAGGCTGCGTGGTCCAGATTGATGGCCTGTCTAAAGGTCAATTCGATCTGCACACGATTTTGCTTTCTGAAGTCAGCACGGCACCCGCCGCGCTCATGCTGGCCTTGCTCTGGCCCCTGACCGGCTATCTCGAAGGCAAGCCCTTACGCCCTCTCGCGATTGCCGCCCTCCATCTCATGCTGTCGCTGGTATTCGGACTGTGTTTGTATTTTCTGACTGACGCTCTGATGCAGGAGTTAATACCTGAACGGCCCGCCAGATCGTTAAGCATGGCGATCTGGCCTTTCCTTTACACTTTAATGATGTACGGCGTAGTGGCCAGCATTTTCCACACGGTGCGCTCCAGCTTAGCCACACGGCGGCAGGCGCTGGCGGCCAGCCAGGCGCAGAGCCTGCTGGTGGTGGCGGAATTAGCCAGTTTGCGCAGCAAGCTCAACCCGCATTTCTTGTTCAACACCCTGCACTCCATCATTGCCCTCACGCGCAAGGACAGCGGCGCCGCCGAGGCCGCCCTGTTCCGCTTTTCAGACATGCTGCGCTACGTGCTGGACACTGAAAAAAGCGACAGCGCACCGGTAAGCCTGGATGAAGAGTTGGGCTTCGTGCGCGATTACCTGAACCTGGAAGCCCTGCGCCTGGGCAGCCGGCTGCAAGTCGACTGGGAGCTGGACGCCACCGCGGCCGCTTATGCCCTGCCGGCCCTGACGCTACAGCCGCTGGTGGAAAACAGCATCAAGCATGCCTTCAACCCGCGCAGCCAGCCCGGCCGCCTCGCGATCAAAACCCAACTGAATCACAGCCGGCAGCAATTGGAAATTACCGTCAGCGACGACGGCCCGGGCGCGGAACTAAGCGAAGTACAGGCGTCCGACGGCATAGGCGTGAAAACGGTGCAGCGGAGGCTGCAACTGGAATACGGCGCGCTGGCGCAATTCGAGATCCGCACCGCCCCCGGGCAAGGTTTCGCAGTGTTGTTAACTATCCCCGCAGCTTAAGCGAGCACAGACATGAAAATAAAAACCGCCTTCATCGCCGAAGACGAACCGCTGGCGCGCGAAGTCTTGCGCGACGCCGTGGCGAACCGCCCCGAGCTGCGCCTGATCGGCGAAGCCGCCGACGGCGCCAGCGCCCTGGCGCAGATCAATGCGCTGAAACCGGACGTGGTTTTCATGGATATACAAATGCCGGAAATGACCGGCCTGGAAGTCTTGCGCCGCCTCAGCCATCTGCCGGAAATCGTCTTCACCACCGCCTACGACCAGTACGCGGTGAGCGCCTTCGAGCTGCACGCCGTCGATTACCTGCTGAAACCGTTTACCCGCGAACGCTTCGACGCCGCCGTCGACCGCCTGCAGGACACCGCCGCGCCGGCGCAAATCATGGAACAAGCCTTGCAGCAAGCCAGCCTGCGCACCGGCGCACCGCTGGAACGCATCCTGGTGCGCGACCGCGGCCATATCTTCCCGGTGCAGGCCAAGGACATCGCCTACCTGAAAGCCGACGCCAAATACACCGCCATCATCGTCGGCGACAAGACCCATCTGGTCCGACTCAGCATCTCCGAACTGGAAACCCGGCTGGACCCGGCCCGCTTCCTCCGCATCCACCGCTCGCTGGTGGTGAACCTGGATTTTGTGGAATCGATGAAAGCCGACGAACAATCCCAACTGCGCCTGCACATGCGCGACGGCAGCGTGCTGCTGGCGAATCGGGAGGCGTCGAAAATGCTGAGGGAGATGGCTATTTGAGTATTGGCTGTAGCTTGCGTAGTTACGATTAGTGCAAGGTAATCGTACGTATGAATACAACGCGACGTCGAACATGCGTGCGATTACGCGCCGTTAATCGCACCTACGCGGGCTGAGATCCTGTCGTGAGGGAAGCACGACAGATCGACTCGACAAGATTCAGTCGAGAACGTATCTCGTTGAGTGAACTGCAGTAGCGACTCGCACGTTCGATTTCAGATTTCAACCAACGTCTCCAATGCCGCCCAACGTAGAAGTGAGCGGGCTGCGCGGCTTTTCGCGCAGGTCCGCTCGACTGCCGGGTTAGAGCCCGCCGTGATTGAAAACATGTTCGTTGTGGTAGGCGATATACGCGCTACCAATTACGTGGCCCTGAATGGAGCGAAGGTTCTTGCTCTCCAAAGGAATGGCGCCATAGTCGAGCATGACGTGGTGGTTCGGGCAAAGGACGGCTATATTTTCTGCGACATCAGGCCCGTTGTGCGGGCGGCCGAGAGGCTTGATGTGATGGGCCTCCGCGTAGGTTGCACCGTCTTTCAGCGTCACCGTCTGGCCACACAACTGACAGATGTTCTTGTGAAGGGCCTTGATCTTCCGAGCAAGCTCGGTATCACGAAGCACGCGATAGGTTTCAATCAGCAGACGTTCCGGCGCGCTCGGTGGCTCGATATCTGAGGCAGATGGAGTGGACAGGAGATGCGAGCGAAGCCCCCAGACCCCAGAGCCAATTCCTTTCACGGAATAGAAGACGTTGTTGCCCTTAAAGCCATCTGAGTCCGCCGAGTGATCTTGTATGGTTCGCTGAATGATCTGTTTCCAGCTTTCCGGCAATGTGCCAGAGCGCACCTTCTTAACTTCGGGATACAGGGCGTCGTAGTGGGCTATGCCACCGAGGTTGGCGAGTGCTAGCGAAATGTCATTAAGCCAAGTGCTCATGGTTTGCGGGCTCTAACTTTGATATGTCCGGACAACAATGACGCTTATCTGGACTCGTGACGGATAAGGTTTTTCGGGAAGCCCCTGAAAACACGGATGACGCTTAGCTTTGCCATGAAATACTGGATGTACGACCAGCATTAAAAAAATCGCAAAAAGCGTCACAAGAAATTACTTTCATTTTATCAACAATGTTGGTAAATCTAAAATGTTTTTTGAGCATCCAGCTGTAGTCATAGGCGTACAGGCGTATCCACCGCCGAACGTCTGCCCATCCCAAAACCCCTGCATATAAACCAACAAAAAACTGTTGACCCTGACACCACGTCAGGCTTTATAGTCTCCTCATGACAGGAGATCAACAATGCTATTAAAAATCGGCGAACTGGCCAGCCGCAGTGGCTTGACTGTGCGCACGCTGCACCATTACGACCAGATAGGCTTGCTGAAACCCTCGGCGCGTTCGGAGGCGGATTATCGGCTGTATGACCGGGCGGATATTGCGCG
>JACPWS010000016.1 GCA_016196925.1 Burkholderiales bacterium
CTGATTTTTCCATCGACTATCCCTCTCATAAAGAAGAACAGTAAACCTAAACTTTCAGGCGTTTACAACAACATTTTTAAGTCCTTGATCGTAAACGACTTTTGATGCGATAGCCCTGTCGTTTACAATGCCAGGCTTTCGCGACCATAGGAAAAATCATGAACATCGTCCTCCATCCAGCCTTGCGCGCCTATATCGACCCGCTGACCGAACAGGAATACGCGGCGCTGGAGCGCAGCATCCTGGCCGAAGGCTGCCGCGATGCACTGGTGCTGTGGGGCGAAGTGCTGATCGACGGCCATAACCGCTATGCGATCTGCCGGCAGCACGGCATCGCGTACCAGACCGTGCAAAACGATAAATTCGACACGATAGAAGACGTGCAATTGTGGATGATCGACAACCACCTTGCGCGCCGCAGCGTGTCCGACTTCCAGCGCGGCATGCTGGCCTTGCGCAAGAAAGAGATCGTCGCGGCGCGCAGCCAGGCGGCCGCCCCGGCCGAGGCGGAGCCGGCGCCAGCCGCCGCCGTCAAGCCGGTACAGAGCCGCCAGGAAATCGCGCGCGCGGCCGGCATCAGCAGCAATGCGGTGCTGCAGATAGAAAAAATCCAGCGCGCGGCCGCGCCGGAACTGGTGCAGGCGGTGCGCGACGGCACCATCTCGATCAGTGCGGCGGCGGCCGTGGCTTCGCTGCCGAGCGCCGAGCAGGTGGCGGCGGTGGCCGGCGGCCGCAAGGAATTGCAACAGGCGGCCAGACAAATCCGCGAAAAAGTGCGCGAACAGAAAACCGCTGCTCCGGCAACGCCTGGAACGGCGCCGGAGCCGACGGCCGCCGCGGACGAGCCCGGCGTCGCCGCCTTGCAGCAGAAAATCGCCGCGCTGCAGGCGGAAAACGCAGCCCTGAGCCGGCAAGTGGCCGACCTGAACGCAGCGCTGGCGGCCGCGCGCGCCTGAGGCGGCGGCGCTACGCAAACCGGGCGCCATACGCGTTGTGCGGCGACGCCCTATAATCATGCTCCCATCACCTCAACGAACGGAGAGCACCATGAGCATTTCCATGCACGCCGCATCGATCCCTGTGTTCAAACAAATGCTGGGCAGCCTGAGCGCGGTGCTGGCCAGGGCGCAAGCGCACGCCGTTGCGAAAAATATCGCACCGGAAGCCTTGCTGCAAGCGCGCCTGTTTCCCGACATGTTTGCGCTGCTGCGTCAGGTGCAGATCGCCGCCGATTTCGCCAAGAGCGTTGCGGCGCGTCTGGCGCAAGCCGAGGTGCCGGTGTATGAAGACAATGAGCAAAGCTTCGCCGATTTGCAGGCGCGCATCGCCAAGACCCTGGAGTTTATCGATAGCTTGCCGGCCGCACGCTTCGAGGGCAGCGAACAGCGCGAAATCGTGCTGCGCCCCGGCACGCCGAAAGAAATGAAGCTGAGCGGCCAGGTCTATCTGTTGAATTACGGCTTGCCGCAATTCTTTTTCCACGTGACCACCGCTTACGCCCTGCTGCGCCACAACGGCGTGGAAATCGGCAAAAAAGACTACATGGGCACGTTTTAAGCGCGACTGCAGCGCACGCCGCCGCGCCGCGTGCGCCGCATCAACGCGCTGTTCCCGGTTTTTTGCCGATCCGCATGCGCACGCTGCGGCGTCTGCGCATGCGGATCGGGTAAAATCGGCACTCACTCCGTCCGACTCTCCCTCTCCATGCAAAGAATACGCAATAGCCTGTCCCGCCTGTTTCTAAACAAGCCGTCCGCCAGCGAGCTGCCGCACCTGAAGCAACTGCAGCAGTTGCAGCAGCAACATCAGGGCCGCCCTTTCGTGTTCGACGAAGGCAATTTGCGCCTGATGTTCTTCAATCAGAAATGCATGCAAAGCGCGATGAAGACGGATGCACCGGAAAAATTAATCTGCGGCTACACGCGCGCGATGATGGGTTTTTTGCTGGCACATCCGGCGCCGCGCCACATCCTGATGATAGGCCTGGGCGGCGGCTCGCTGCTCAAGTTCTGTTACCGCCACCTTCCGCAATGCCGCATCACGGTGCTGGAAATTGACGCCGACGTGATCGCGCTGCGCCGCCAATTCCAGATTCCGGACGACGACGAGCGCTTAAGCATCGTCCAGTGCGACGCCGTCGATTATCTGGAACGGCAAGCCGTGCAGGCCGATGTGATCTTGCTGGACGGTTACGACGTCGACGGCCTGGTGGAAGAATTGAATACGCCTGCGTTTTATGCCTCTTGCCGGCGCGCCCTCAGCACCGACGGCATCCTGGTGGCGAATATCTGGGGCAAGAGCAAGGTCATCGCGCCTTTGCTGAGCGCGTTGCGCGCCCTGTTCGCGAATAATGTGTGGTGGAGCCGCTCGGTCGACAGCTATAACCTGATCGTGTTTGCGCTGAAAAATCCCGCACTCAGCCTGACACCGCCGCCGCTGGCGCAGGCGAGCGACCTGGACCGGCAATACGCGCTGCAACTGGGCGCGCTCTGCCAGCGCCTGAACACCCTGCACACCGGCCTCAACGCCGACGATATTCCGGCGCTGACGCAACATCTGGCCGGCATGATGGCGAGCGACGCGAACGTGCCGCGCAGCTATGCCGAATGGACGGAGTTGGTTTCCAAGGTCTGAAACCCGCGACATAAAGGCAATGCAAGACGGCATTTAGACACAACTTTACATGGTTTGATTGTGTCTCTGTTCAAATTCTGGCAAGCTTCCCCCATCCCTTTGCCCCCGACCCAGCGGGGACGCAATCATTGGAGGAATGCGCCATGTACGACGAAAACGATTTCTTTGCCGTTACCAAGTTTCTCAAGCTAGGCGTCAAGATCAGCTTTAAAAACCCTATGGGGCAAACCCCGTCTTTCCAGACCAGTTTCCCCACACCGAAAGGCACGACCGTCAGCCTCGATGAAAAAAGCCTGTACGAGATAGAGCGCAAATTGCGGGCCCTGATCGCCAGCGAAGTGCCGGTCAAGACCAAGCTGACGCCGTTTGCCTATCTGGGCACCAATTTCCGCGGACTCTTGTATTGCACCAAAGGCTCGAATGAATTCGTCGTGCAAGAGACGCACGACTTGTTCGGGACGGCAAGCAAGCGCATCGTACGCAGCGCCGAGCATTTCAATCAGTTGCTGAGCTGAACTCGGCCGCAACGGATTAAGCTGCATGCCCGCCTCTCTGAGCGACGACGAGATAGCCGACCGCTATTTTTTGCTGGGCCGGATGGAAATCCTGAACGCATTGAATGACTTGATATTGCGCAGAGAGCCGGTCACCGTGTATTTCAACGGCGGCCGCGATTTTATCCTGACGATACTGTTGGAAGCGCGCTCGGATGCCCTGGTCTTCGATCTCGGCGCGGATAAGCGGGCAAATAAAATACTCGCCCATATCCCGAGCTGCGTTTTCGTCGCCGTGCCGGACGGCATCCGGGTGCAGTTCACCGGACAGCAACCGACCCGGTTTACCTGGGGCGAAAGCGACGCCTTCCGGGTGCCGCTGCCGGATCGCATCATCCGCCTGCAACGGCGCGAATGCTACCGCAACATCTTACCGCTCATGAATAATCTGCAAGCCAGGTTCAGCGATGCCGCAGATGCCGATATCGGGACCTGGCCCATGCACGACTTGAGCGTAGGCGGTTTTGCCGTCACCACGACCGGTATGCCGCCGCTTAAGCCGGGCGACCTCGTTCCGCGCATACGCATCGCCTTATCCGCCAAGTCGAAGATAGATTGCATAGGCAGCGTGCGCCACGTCACGCAAATCGAACACCATGGCCAGGGCCGCTACCGGGTCGGCGTCGCTTTTTCCGGCTTGCCGCATGTACTGGAAGTCGCCATCCAGCGCTACATCATCAAAATCGAATACGAAAGACGCAAGCTGCTGATGAAGTGATTTCCGTCCTGAAACCGCTGCGTTCCGCCCTGTTTTTCGTCAGTCACCGACCCGCATCCGTCATTCGCCGAAATTGGCGCGACAGCAGCGCCGCGTTTGATTATCGTGACTGTGTCGTCACGTCAAAATAAATGCAAAAGAAAGGATAAGGTATGAACGAGCAATTCGACGAAGCGTATCAAAACAAAAAACATCTGGTCTGGGGCGTCATGCTGATCGCGGCAGGTTGCGTGTTTTTGCTGGATCGCATAAATCTGCTGGATGCGCTGGACTGGTGGTATCTGTTCCCGGCCATGATCGCCTTGCATGGACTGATAGATATCGTCAGCTCGCGCCAGGCCGAACATATCGCCAAGGGTTGCTTCAACCTGGTCCTGGCATTCTGGCTGTATGCCTCGCTGGAGCAGCTGTGGGGCTGGACTTTCCGCAGCAGCTGGCCGCTGTTGCTGATCGCCTTCGGCCTGAAAAACATCGTCGCCGGCCTGCTGGCCGCCCGCAAATAATCCGCCCCCATCTCTGCATAGGAACACATCATGAACCACAACCCGCAAAACCGCGTACTGGTCGGCGCCATCTTGCTCGTCTTCGGCGCACTGGCCCTGGTCGATAACCTGAATATTTTCAACACCCGCGATATCTTTCAATTCTGGCCCACCGTGTTCATCCTGGTCGGCGCCTTGAAAATGTCGAAAAGCGGGAACAGCGCCGGCTACCTGATAGGCGGCGGCTTCATCGCCCTCGGCGTTTTGCTAACGCTGCATCACATGGGCATCATCACCTTCCGCGTGCGCGACTGGTGGCCGCTATTCCTGATCGCCGCCGGCTTGTTCGTGATTTTAAAAGATAAGGTAGGCGGCAATATGCGATCCACGTTGAGCGACAACCAGGCCCGGCAAGACTCGGTCTGCGATGTGGTCGCGATCATGAGCGGCAACAAGCTGCAAAACACGGCCCAGGATTTTCGCGGCGGGGAAATCACCGCCATCATGGGCGGCGTCGATCTCGACTTGCGCAACGCCTCGATCCAGGGCGAAGCGGTCATCAATGTGTTCGCCATGTGGGGCGGCATCGACTTGAAAGTGCCGACCGACTGGACCGTGCTCACGCAAGGCGTGCCTGTCCTGGGCGGCATAGAAGATAAAAGCGTGCCGCCTGTCATGTCGGGCAAGCGCCTGATCGTCAAGGGTTACGCCATCATGGGCGGCGTGGAAATCACCAACTGAGACGCCGGAGCAGCATGCACCCTATCTTGTCCGATTTCCGCAAGTTCCTCTGGTATGTCGCCGTCTGGCTGCTGGCCGGCGTGTTTATCGCCAAGCTGCTGGTCACGGCCGGCCTCAGCCCCTGGTCGTATGCCTTGCTGTTCGCGCTGCCGCCGGCGTTGGTCTACGGTTTCCTGGCATCCTCGGCTTACTATCTCTGTCGCGCCTTCCCTTACTCACGGCGCTCTTTCTTGCTGGCGATCGCCGTGTTCGGCGGCGCCGCGCTGATTTCCGCCTTCGTCTGGCTGGCGCTATGCCACGGCTGGAACCGCGCACTGACATCGCTGACCGAAGATGCGGCGGCGCTCGTGATCGCGCCGCATCTGTCGGCGGCCTTGCTGGCCGGCGGCTTCGGTGTTTACCTGCTGTCGCTGCTGGCGTACGACGTGCTGATCGCCTTCGACAACGTCCGCGCCGCCGAGCGGCAAGCGGCGGAATCGCGTCTGCTGGCGCGCGATGCCGAACTGCAAGTGCTGCGCTCGCAAATCGACCCGCATTTTCTGTTCAACAGCCTGAACTCGATCAGCGCCCTGACCGCGATCGACCCGGCCGGCGCGCGCACGATGACGATCGCCCTGGCCGATTTTTTCCGGCAAACGCTGGCGCTGTCGAAACAGGAAAAAATTACCGTCGCCGAAGAATGGCGCCTGTGCGAAAATTTTCTGGCAGTGGAAAAAATCCGCTTCGGCAAAAAACTACAGCTAGAGCTCAGCCTCAGCCCCGATGCCGAACCAGCCCTGATCCCGCCGCTGATACTGCAGCCCTTGCTGGAAAACGCGATCAAGCACGGCATACGCAATATCGCCACAGGCGGCGTCATCGCCGTCACTATCCTGAAGCGCGGCCAGTGGCTGCATATCGCCGTGCAAAATCCGGTCGTGCCGCTGGCGCTCGCCAGTCCGGGCAACGGCCTGGGCTTGCACAACCTGCGGCTAAGGTTCGTCGCGCTGTATGGCGACCAGGCGCGCGTCAGCTGGAGTAAGACGCCGCAGCATTTTTTAGTGGAAATGAGCTTGCCTTTTGAACGGGAGTCACATGAATAAGCGCCTGCAAATCTTGATCGTCGACGACGAAGAACTGGCACGCCGCCTGATGCGCGAATACCTGCGCCAGCATGCCGATCTCGACATCGCCGGCGAATGCGAAAACGGGCTGGAAGCGGTGCAGGCGATAGAGGCCCTGCAGCCCGACCTGGTACTGCTGGACATACAGATGCCGCAATTATCGGGGCTGGAAGTGCTGGAAGCGACCGGCAGGCGCAGCGGCGTGATTTTCACCACCGCTTACGACCGGTACGCGCTGCAGGCTTTCGACTTGCATGCGGTCGACTATCTGCTCAAGCCGTTTTCGCAACAGCGTTTCGATGAGGCGCTGACCAAGGCGCGCAAGCTGCTGGCACAGGATGCGCCCGACCCGGCGCAAGTGCAGGCGATGGAAAAACTGCTCGCACCACCGGGCGTGGAGAAACAGCAGCGCCTACTGATACGCGACCGCGGCCAGGTGCATGTGGTGCCGCTGGAAAGCGTCGATTACATAGAAGCGCAAGACGATTACATCGTGATTCATGCCGCAGATAAGTCTTACATGAAGACCCAGCGCTTGTCGGAACTGGAAGCGCAACTGGATGCGGCAAAATTCGTGCGCATTCACCGCTCTTACCTGCTGCGCCTGGAGGCATTGAAAAGCATAGAGCGCGCCAGCAAGGATAGCCACGTCGCGGTATTGCGCAACGGCCGGCAAATCCCGGTCAGCCGGACCGGTTACGACAGGATAAAAGAAAAGCTGTAACGTGTCACAGCCCGTCCAGCGCCGTCAGCCTATCGCTTTCAGCACCTGGCTCAGCTCCGCCCTGGTTTCCTGCAATAACTGTATGCATTGCTGTTTATCGAGCCGTAAATTCCTGACACCGTTCGGTATGCTTTCCCAGCTCATGTCGTATAAGGATTCATCGACCACATGCGCGTCGAGAAAATCCGCCGCCACTAAAAGATCGGTCAGGCTGGGATGGCTATTCAGCGGCAATTCCCGGTCGCGGTACTGCATGACGGCTTCGCATATGACTTCCGGGATTTCCCAGTTTTCCAATATCAAACCACCTATGCTGGCATGCCATTGATCGATCAAATCCCACAGCGCCTGCTCGGAAAAAAACAGATTCTGGTAATGATGCGCCCGGTTCAAGATGTAGAATTTGCCAACATTGTGCAATAAGCCTGTCAACATCGCTTTGTCGGGATTAATTTTCGTCAACGCCTTAGCCAGCACCATGGATAATGCGGCGACGCGCAGACTCCGGGACCACAAGCCGTCCGTGTGGTCGAAAAGTACGCCGCTATAGTGGTGTCCCGCCAGTTGCCTCATGCCGACCGAGATCGCGATATTCCGTACCGCAGAGAACCCCAGCGACAGCGTGGCCGTCCGCAAGTCCAGGATTTTTCTGCCGTGTGGATTAAAGGCAGCGGTATTACTCAGGCGCAGTATTTGCGCAGACAACACCGGCTCCGCGCCGATGACGCGCGCGACCGTATCGCTGGAAATATCCGGATGGCTGAGCGCCCGCCGGATTTTCATGGTGGCGTTTAATGAGGTCGGAAAAATCAATTCCCCAGCCGACAATTCCGTCGTCAAGCCCTCAATAAAGTCAAACTCTCCGGATTTTTCGCTAGACTCAGAATTCATGTTTGCTCCTGACCTATGGTCAGCAAAACTTACCTTCTAACATTAGCATAGTCGCGGGTAAATTTCTCATGCATTCGGCATGAAAATGAGCAATTTTATATCGGTATAAAACGCTGCGAAGCGATCCATACCCGTACATCGGCGTTTCGTCGCAAACAGCGCACAGAAAAAAATCCTTCCTGCTATCTTGCTGCTATCAATACACAAAATAAAGGCAATGACGATGAAACGCATGCATCGGTATCAGTTACTGGCTTTATTGCGCCTGACTTTCCACGAATTCTTCTATCTGTGCCGCAAGGCGGCCGGCATATTGGCGCGCACGCCCTTGCCGCGGCTGCTGGTGGCCGGTATCGCGCTGGCCTTGCTGCTGACTATCTTGCCGCTGGCGCTGAGCTTGTTTGCGCTATTTTTATTGCTGAAAATATTACTGTTCTGCGTCGTCATGGCGGTCAGACGCACGCGCCGCCGGCCCGGCCAGCTTGAGCATGCGCGCCGCGTCTACGGGCAAGAGTAGTCAGCGATATCGGTTGATGGCGTCGCGCGTTTCCAGCGCGACCCGGCGCGCGGCCCCGGCATAGCTTTCGCCGGCTTGCGGGCCGGCATACAAAATCGCGCGCGAAGAGTTGATCATCATGCCGCAGCCGTCCGCCGTCTTGCCGGCTTGCACCGTGGCGGCGATATCACCGCCCTGCGCACCGATGCCCGGCACCAGCAAGGGCATGTCGCCGACGATCTGGCGCACCTGCGCCAGTTCGTTCGGGAAGGTGGCGCCGACCACCAGCGCGCACTGGCCGTTGGTATTCCACTCTTCCGCCACCAGTTGCGCCACATGCTGATACAGCGGCTTGCCGCCGACATCCAGAAATTGCAAATCCGAGCCGCCCGCGTTCGAGGTACGGCACAAGACGATGGCGCCGCGCTCCTTCCATTCCAGATACGGCGCAACCGAATCGTAGCCCATATACGGGTTGACCGTGACTGCATCGGCCGCGTAACGCTCGAAGGCCTCGCGCGCGTATTGCTCGGCGGTGGCACCGATGTCGCCGCGCTTGGCGTCCAGCACCAGCGGGATGTGCGGATAGGCAGTCTTGATGTAGCGGCAAATCGCTTCCAGCTGATCTTCGGCGCGCAGGGCGGCGAAATAAGCGATCTGCGGCTTGAAGGCACAGGCCAGGTCCGCAGTGGCGTCGACCATGGCTTTACAAAACGCATAAATCGCGTCCGGCCGCCCGGCCAGCTCCGCTGGAAAACGCTTGACGTCCGGGTCCAGACCTACGCACAGTAAAGAATTGTTGCCGCGCCAGGCGGCGGATAATTGTTCAATAAAAGTCACGGCTTACCTCTATCAGTTGACATGCGTGCACATGCGAAAATAGCGCGATTATACCGTGCGCCCCCGCGCTTCAGCACGCTCGCCCGGCGCCGGATATCGCCGCAAATTTGATTTGCGTGCGCAGGAAGCTGATAATCGCTATTCGTCCTGTTAATCCTGTTAATCCTGTTAACTGCCCGCGTGCCGCCATGAAACCATCCACCGCCAAAGAAATCAATCTGCTGGCACTCGACAAGCAGTTTTGCTTTGCTCTGTATTCGGCATCGCTGGCGCTGACCAAAACCTATAAGCCCTTGCTCGACAAGCTGGGACTGACTTATCCGCAGTATCTGGTGATGTTGGTGCTGTGGGAGCAGGATAATGTTCTGGTCAAAGATATAGGCGGCGCCTTATTCCTCGATTCCGGCACCTTGACGCCGCTGCTGAAGCGGCTGGAAACAGCCGGTTACCTGTTGCGCAATCGCGACGCGCAAGACGAGCGTCAGGTCAGGGTCACCCTGACAATGGCCGGCAAGCGCTTGAAGCAAGCCGCGCAAGATATCCCGCCGCAAATCATGTGCGCCAGCGGCCTGAGCCGCGAAACCCTGCTACAACTGCGCGCCCAGCTGAGCGCCCTGCGCGACGAACTGCACGCCGGCTAAGGAAACTCCTATAGATCGCATAGAAAAATTCAATCACCAATTAAATTGCGCGCAATTTAATTGCGCACTACCATTATGACATCGGCTACCTCAGTCGTTTTCTAAACATTCCATCAGGGAGAAGAACCATGCAAGTTATGTACACAGCCCATGCCACCGCGACCGGCGGCCGCGATGGCCGCGCCACGTCCAGCGACAATCAACTCGATGTAAAACTGAGCACGCCGAAAGAATTGGGCGGCTTAGGCGGCAACGGCACCAATCCCGAGCAGATGTTTGCCGCCGGCTATTCCGCCTGCTTTATCGGCGCCATGAAATTTGTCGCCGCGGCCGGGAAAATCGCCCTGCCGCCCGACACTGCCGTCCATGGCCAGGTCGGCATAGGGCCGAACGGCAACGGCGGTTTTGGCTTGCAGGTCGCGCTGAATGTGGCCTTGCCCAGCATGGAAAGACAGGCCGCACTGGCGCTGGTCGCCAAGGCGCATGAAGTCTGCCCATATTCGAATGCTACGCGCGGCAATATCGACGTCAGCGTGAGCGTGTTGTAAGCAGTATGTTGCGGGCGCCGCGCAAGCCGCGACCGCGGCTTTCAAAATCGGCAAGGATGGCGCGCTGTATCAGCCCTTGGAAAAGCCGCCCAGCAAAGCCGCCTTTCTTTGCGGTTTGCCGGCGCTGCCGCTCTTGGGCGCCGGCGCACTGCTGGCCGGCACGCTGACGGTGCTCGGCTCGTAAGGCTTGGAAAACCAGGGATCGATCTTCTCTTTCGGCGGATTGTAGCTGCGTGCCGGACGTTCGGCACGGTCTGCCCGCTCGCCGCCGCGTTCGCCGCGTTCGCGTTCAGTGCGCGGGCGGCGCTCGGCCGGATGCGCCGAGGTGGCGACAAAGCCGGCCAGATGCACACGCACGATTTTTTGCTTGATCAATTTCTCGATATCGGCCAGATAACGCTCATCCCTATCGCTATGCAAGGAAATCGCATCGCCTTTGGCGCCGGCGCGACCGGTGCGGCCGATGCGGTGCACATAGTCTTCGGCGCTATGCGGCAGATCGAAATTGATTACGCACGGCAATTCCGCGATATCGAGTCCGCGCGCCGCGACGTCGGTCGCGACCAGGACCTCGACTTCGCCGCGCTTGAAGGCATCCAGCGCGGCCATGCGTTCGGACTGCGACTTATCGCCGTGTATGGCGGAAGCCTTGACGCCCTGCTTGACCATGTGCACCGCCAGACGCGATGCGCCTATCTTGGTGTTGGAAAACACGATGACTTGCTTCAGGCCGCGCTCGCGGATGATGAAAGACACGGCATCGCGCTTTTCATCGTCTTCCACCTTGTACAAGATCTGGGTGACGTTATCGGCGGTGGCATTGCTGCGCGCCACTTCTATCGTTTGCGGATCGGTCAGGAAGCTCGCCGCCAGCTTTTTGATTTCCGGCGAAAAAGTCGCGGAAAACATCAGATTCTGACGCTGCTTGGGCAGCAGGTTGATGATGCGCTGCAAGTCGGGCAAGAAGCCCATGTCCAGCATGCGATCGGCTTCATCCATCACCAAGATCTGCGTTTGCGACAGGTTGATGGTTTTTTGCTGTACATGGTCCAGCAAGCGCCCCGGCGTCGCAATCACGATTTCAACGCCGGAACGCAGCGCGGCGGTCTGCGGCGCCATATCGATGCCGCCGAACACCACCGTGGAACGCAAAGGCGTGTGGCGCGAGTAAGCCTTGACGTTATCGGCGACCTGGTCCGCCAGTTCGCGCGTCGGGGTCAGGATCAGGGCCCGCACCGGGTGGCGCGCCGGCGAAGCGCTGCTGCTCGCATGCGCCAGCAAACGCTGGATGATAGGCAAAGAAAAACCCGCAGTCTTGCCGGTGCCGGTCTGGGCGGCGCCCATGACATCCCGCCCGCGCAATACGACAGGAATCGCTTGCGCCTGTATCGGCGTAGGATGTACATAGCCCTGATCGGACAAGGCGCGCAAAATATCGGGCGACAAGCCGAAATCTTCAAACCGCACTTGTTGCAACGCTTGTTCGGGGATAGAGTTAGCTAAGGACGTGATGTCAGTCATGGTGATTGGTGGGCCTCCCGTGAGTCGAACACGGCACCAACGGATTATGAGTTTGCTGGGGACACCGTATATCTGAGTAAATCAAGGGAAAGTGAACGAAGGCTAGGAAAGGTAGGAGTATATTACAAATCAAAGAGTTAGAGTAATTTACGGCGATGGACGGTGACGTCATTCGTTGGAATCATCTTTCAAAAGCACGCATCGCGCCTATAGTACAAGTATTCCAGGCAGGACAGCAATGTGCCGAGCCATAGCGAAAAAAATTTGCCGTTCTTTTCCGTTCACCGGAGGATGTCATGCAAAGCCCATCGAAGCCCGCCATATTCGCGCTGATCGGCAACACGCCGCTGGTTGAAGTGACGCGCATCGACACCGGGCCATGCCAGCTGTTCCTGAAACTGGAATCGCAAAATCCGGGCGGTTCGATCAAGGACAGAATAGGGCTGGCGATGATCGAAGCGGCCGAGACCGACGGACGCCTGAAGCCGGGCGGCGTGGTGGTCGAAGCCACCGCCGGCAACACCGGCCTCGGGCTGGCGCTGGTGGCCCGGGTCAAGGGCTACCGCGTGGTGCTGGTGGTTCCGGACAAGATGTCTACCGAAAAAATCCTGCACCTGAAGGCACTCGGCGCCGAAGTACATCTGACCCGTTCGGACGTCGCGAAAGGCCATCCCGACTATTACCAGGACTATGCGGCGCGGCTGGCACGCGAACTGCCGGGCGCATTTTTTGCGGACCAGTTCAATAATCCGGCCAACCCGCTCGCACACGAAACCACCACCGCGCCGGAAATCTGGGCCCAATGCGGTCACCAGCTCGATGCGATCGTGGTCGGCGTCGGTTCGTCCGGCACGCTGACCGGCCTGACGCGGTTTTTCCGCAGGGTGCAGCCGGCGCTGGAATTCGTGCTGGCCGATCCGCAAGGCTCGATTCTGGCGGAATACGTGAAGACCGGACACGTGGCCGAGACCAGCGGCTCATGGGCGGTCGAGGGTATAGGCGAGGATTTCGTTCCGGCCATCGCCGACTTCAGCAGCGTGCGGCATGCCTACACGATCAGCGACGAAGAAAGCTTCGCCTGCGCGCGCAGCTTGCTGCGCGAGGAAGGCATACTCGGCGGCTCATCGACCGGCACGCTGCTGGCGGCTGCGCTGCGCTATTGCCGCGCGCAGAGCACGCCCAAGCGCGTGGCCAGCTTTGTCTGCGACACCGGCACGCGCTATTTGTCGAAGCTCTACAACGATGCCTGGATGATAGACCAGGGTTTGCTGAAACGGCCATCGTTCGGCGATCTGCGCGACTTGATCGGACGCCGCTACGATGAGGGCAATGTGATCAGCGTCGCCTCGTCCGACACGCTGATGACCGCCTTCAACCGGATGCGCAGCGCCGGCCTGTCGCAATTGCCGGTGATCGACGACGGCCACCTGGCCGGCATCCTCGACGAATCCGATCTGTTGTTGCACGTCTGCGCCGACCCGTCCGGATTTCATAGCCTGGTGGACGGCACGATGACCACCCGCATCGAGACCCTGGCGCCGGATGCCAGCCTGCAACGACTGCGCGCCACGCTCGACCGCGGGCTGGCCGCAGTGGTCGCGGACGGTATGGACAATAAGCGTTTCTACGGCTTGATTACCCGTTTCGACCTTCTTAACCACTTGCGCAGGACACTACCTTGAGTCAGATTCCTTCGGACAACGACGGCGCAGCTAAAACACATCTCGCGACCCGCGTGATTCACGCCGGACAAACGCCCGATCCGTCGACCGGTGCGATCATGCCGCCGATTTATGCGACCTCGACCTATGTGCAAGACAGTCCGGGCGTGCACAAGGGACTCGATTACGGGCGTTCACATAACCCGACCCGCTGGGCGCTGGAGCGCTGCGTCGCCGACCTGGAAGGCGGCGCGCAAGCGTTCGCATTCGCATCGGGGCTGGCGGCGATCGCCACCGTGCTCGAGATCGCCGATGCCGGCGCCCACATCATTGCCGGCGACGACATGTACGGCGGCACCTACCGTCTGTTCGAACGGGTGCGCAGGCGCAGCGCCGGCCTGCGCTTCAGCTATGTCGACCTGACCGATACGGCGCAATTGCTGGCGGAGATCCGGCCCGACACGCGCATGGTCTGGGTCGAGACGCCGACCAACCCTATGCTCAAGCTGGCCGACCTGCAGGCGATTGCAGCAATCTGCCGCGCGCGCGGTATCATTGCGGTCGCCGACAATACCTTTGCCAGTCCGTGCGTGCAGCGGCCGCTGGAATCCGGCTTCGATATCGTCGTGCATTCCACCACCAAATATCTGAACGGTCACTCCGACATCATCGGCGGCATCGCGATCGTCGGCACCGAGCCGCATCAGGCGGAATGGCGCGAGCAACTGGTGTTTTTGCAGAATGCGGTCGGCGCGATTGCCGGGCCGTTCGACAGCTTTTTGACCCTGCGCGGCGTGAAAACGCTGGCCTTGCGACTGGAGCGGCATTGCGCGAACGCGCTCGACCTGGCGCAATGGCTGGAACGCCAGCCGGAAATCAGGCGAGTGTACTATCCGGGCTTGAAATCGCACCCGCAGCATGCGCTGGCGCTGCGCCAGATGGCGGGCTTTGGCGGCATCATCTCGGCCGAACTGAACACCGATCTGGATGGCGCGCGGCGTTTCCTTGAACGCTGCGAGATCTTTTCGCTGGCCGAAAGCCTGGGCGGCGTCGAAAGCCTGATCGAGCACCCCGCCATCATGACGCACGCGACTATCCCGGCCGCGCAGCGCGCGTTGCTGGGCATCAGTGACGCACTGGTGCGGCTGTCGGTCGGGATAGAAAATGTCGAAGATTTGCGCCGCGATTTACGCAATGCGCTGGATGCGATCTGACGGAAATTTGAATTTAGATTCGGTAATAAATGCTGGCGCGCCACGAGAAACCGGAGCGCCGCTTCCCGGCGCTTAAGCATCTGGTATTGCAGATCAGAAAATTCAGGTCCCTCGCCAGGTAAATCCGTTCTGCTTTAGCGGAGAGGCCATCCATACGCCCAGTCCTTGCGCTTTTTCGATTAACGCGGCAGAACCCGCGCCTCCATTGGCTGGGCTATTCGCAGCCTGACCAACAACTGCCCCATGCCCGCGAAAATCCGGAACGCGCTGCCAAGCTGGGCATATTGCCCGGTGGTGTAAGCGAGCCGTGCATTGAAATATTCATTCTCTGCATTTAGCAAATCCAGCAAGGTGCGTTGACCGATGCTGAACTGTTTCGCCTACGACACCCGGGTTGCCGCGCTGGAGTCGACGTATTGGCGCAACACGCCCAGCCGGTCGCACACGGTGATGTTGGCGTTATAAGCCTGCGCCAGGTTTTCCTGAACCTGGCGTCGGATGCGCTTGAGTACTTCGCTGGCTTCCCGGACCTGGAACCCGGTTTCGCTGATGCGCGCAAGATCGGCCCCGCCGCGTGAAAAATTGTAGCGCAGGCGCAGCATGTAGGCTGGGTACAACTTACAGGTAGCCCCGGCATAAAAAAGCGCCGGCGATTCGGCGCAGCCCCTACGCCCCCATTTCTTGTAAAAACACAGGGGGAAATGCTGCAATTTTGCTCACACAGCGCGTGCACGGAAGAAATCAAAGCAGAAATAAAAAAAGGAGTCACATGAATAACCATGTAACTCCTTGTTTTTTAAACAAATTCTGGTGGGCCTCCCGTGAGTCGAACACGGCACCAACGGATTATGAGTCGCACAATACGACAACGGACACCGAAAAAACCGGCGCCCATTGTATAACATTAATTACCTTCCAGGAAGCTTTTTAGCTTATCGGAACGCGAAGGATGGCGCAATTTACGCAAAGCCTTGGCCTCGATCTGGCGTATCCGTTCGCGCGTCACGTCGAATTGCTTGCCGACTTCTTCCAGCGTGTGGTCGGTAGACATTTCAACGCCGAAGCGCATGCGCAAGACTTTCGCCTCGCGCGGCGTCAGCGAATCGAGCACGTCTTTCACCACATTGCGCATCGATGCGTGCAAGGCGGCATCGGCCGGCGCCAGCGTGTGATTGTCTTCGATGAAATCGCCGAGATGGGAATCGTCGTCGTCGCCGATAGGCGTTTCCATGGAGATAGGCTCTTTGGCGATCTTCATGATCTTGCGTATCTTCTCTTCCGGCATTTCCATCTTGATCGCCAGCGTGGCAGGATCGGGCTCGACGCCGGTTTCCTGCAAGATCTGGCGCGAGATGCGGTTCATCTTGTTGATGGTTTCTATCATGTGCACCGGAATCCGGATGGTGCGTGCCTGATCGGCGATAGAACGGGTGATGGCCTGGCGTATCCACCAGGTCGCATAGGTGGAAAACTTGTAGCCGCGACGGTATTCGAATTTGTCGACGGCCTTCATCAGGCCGATATTGCCTTCCTGGATCAGATCGAGGAATTGCAGGCCGCGATTCGTGTATTTCTTGGCGATGGAAATCACCAGGCGCAAATTGGCCTCGGTCATTTCGCGCTTGGCTTTGCGCGCCTTCATTTCGCCGGCCGACATACGCTTATTGATCTCGCGCAGATCAGGCAAAGGCAAGACCACGCGCACCTGCAAATCGATCAATTTTTGCTGCAACTGCTGTACAGTCGGAACATTACGCCCGAGGACTGCGCTGTAAGCATGGCCGGCATTAACTTCGCCCTCGACCC
Source organism: Burkholderiales bacterium (assembly GCA_016196925.1). Lineage (GTDB taxonomy): Bacteria > Pseudomonadota > Gammaproteobacteria > Burkholderiales > Burkholderiaceae_D > Undibacterium. The sequence goes on from JACPWS010000016.1 coordinate 16,575, forward strand.
ATTTCAAATTCGTTTCATTGCCGGGGAATACTTTGATGAAATGCGCGCGCGGCATATTGCAACGATTGACGACCACTTCGAGTATCTGCTTTTCCACATGGCGCACTTCATCCACCTGGCCGCGCAGGGTATCGCATAATTTTTCTACGACTTTGGCGGTAAAGCGTATGCCGAGCAATTCGTTCGAAATGGCTTCCTGCGCCTTGACATAGGCCTTGGAGTTGTAGCCTTCTTTTTCGAAAGACTTGCGCATTTTTTCGAAGTTCGTGGCGATGATTGCAAATTTCGCCAGCGCATCGCGCTTCATCTGCTCGAGCTGTTCGGAAGAGATGCCGGCCGCGCCTGCACTGCCGCTATCCTCTTCTTCTCCTTCCTCTTCTTCCTCTTCTTCCTCATCTTCCGCTACTTCTTCGACGACCGCCGCGACGACCGGCTGCTCGGCGACCTCGGCCGCATTCGGATCGACCAGGCCATCGACGATTTCGTCGATCTTGATCTCATCGGCGGCAATGCGATCGGCGGCCGCCAGAATTTCGGCGATCGTGGTCGGGCAGGCGGAGATCGCCTGTATCATGTCCTTCAGGCCTTCTTCGATTTTCTTGGCGATGACGATTTCGCCTTCGCGCGTCAGCAACTCGACCGAACCCATTTCACGCATGTACATGCGGACCGGGTCGGTGGTGCGGCCGAAATCGGAATCGACGGTCGACAATGCCGCTTCGGCGGCTGCCTCGACTTCATCGTCGTCGGTCGTGACCGTGACGACGTTATCCGACAACAGCAGGGTTTCCGCATCGGGCGCCTGCTCGTAGACGGCCACGCCCATATCGTTGAAAGTGCCGATGATGCCTTCTATCGCTTCCGGATCGACCACGTTTTCCGGCAAGTGATCATTAATTTCGGCAAAGGTCAAATAGCCGCGGTCTTTACCGAGCTTGATCAGGGTTTTCAGTTTCTGGCGGCGACGCTCGAGTTCTTCTTCGGTGGCTTCCGGATCGGATGAAAACGCATCTTTCAGCAAGGCTTTTTCTTTGGCTTTGCGATCCTTGGCCTTGGCCTTGTCGATCGCCTTCATTTCGGCGCGCTCGACGGCATTCAGGGCGGCGATTTCTTCGTTCTCAGGCTGATATTCTTTAGGCTTGCGACCGCGACGTCCGGGAACCTTCACTCCCGGCAAGACATAGCCGGAAGTATCGATGGCGGCGAGTACCGCGGCATCGGTGGTCTGGCTGACAGCCGGTGCAGAACCTGTCTTAATTTCCTGCACTTCGGGTGCAGCCTTGGCTGAATTCTTGATTGGCTTAGTCACTGTCTTTGAATCGGTTTTGTTAATTGTCACGGAAGCTTTCGATGATGCGGATATTGCTTTGACCTGAGGCTCGCCTGCTGCGGCAGCTGTCTGCTTGGTCGTTTTGACTGCCGTTTTCTTAGTCGCGGCCCGAGCGGCGGCGACTACAGGTTTGCTTTCCGCTTTCGTTGCCGCTTTTACACTCTTGTCAGCCGTTTTTTTAACGGTCGTTTTTGTCGCCGGCCCGGCTTTGCCGGACGCCGTTTCTTTGGCTTTTGCTGCCGTTTTCAAGGTGGTTTTACTCGCTGCTGCGGCTTTCTTTGCCGCACCTGCCACTACCGGGGTCTTTATCACTTTAGGCGCTTTAACATCTTTCGCAACCCCTTTTTTCTCGGCGAGGTTCTTCGTCTTGCCTGCGGCATTTGCCGTAGCGGCGGCTTGCGCGGCCTTTCCCGTAGCGGGTTTCAAGGCTTTTGCAGGAGCGGACTTGGGAACAGCCTTGGTCGCCTTGACTGCCGTTGCAGCCTTCTGCGCGACCTTGCCTGCAGTCTTGACTACAGTCTTTATGGCGTGCTTGGCCGGCGCATCTTTAAGCGTTTTTGCCACAGCTTTTTTTGCCGTAGTGGGTATCAGGGTTTTCGCGGGTTTCTTCATTGCGTTAGCCATTGAATCAAACCAACCGGAACTGAGGAAGTCGCCTGCATGTATCTCACACGAAAAAGAAAATGCGGCGCCACCGGATCGGCACGATCCGCAACGCAGTGCAAGCCCTTTTATATTTCAGACTTCCCGAGTCTCAGCGCCAGTGTTTTGGGTTACTCGGAGGAGCATCACGCTCACCTAAACAACACATTCCACGCAAAAGCCAGGGACTTCGCCCGGAATGAAACAACCTAAGACCTTGAATCGAAAGCTTTTAATTATAACACGTAGGCCGCCGTTTCTCTAGATCAAGCCTGCATAGGCATCAGATTCATTGATAAAAAAATAGGCAGCGCCCAGCAATGCGATCCTCGCCCTATGCCGCCGGCGTCGCGACGTCTGCCGTTTTTTGCAAACCGGCTTAGCGTTGCGCCGCCTCGGCCTGCGCCTGCTGCCGCAATTGCTCTTGCAGCTGCATGATTTCGCGCCACCTCGCCTTATCCGCCTCTTCGCGCAAGCCGGAAGCGACCAACCGTTCCGCCTCTATCTTCAGGGCCTGCGACTTGATTTGACGGATCGCGCCAGCCAATTCCAGTCGCACCAAATCCGGGTCGGTTTCGGTCTGCCCGGCAATTTCCGCAATCAGCGCATCGAAGTCGGCGCCGGTCAGGCGCAATTGTTCCGCCAGCGCGGCAAATTGCGCTTGCTCGCCCATGCCTTGCGCGATATTCACCAACTGCGTCAGCATTTCTGCCCCGTCCGGCGCCAGCATGGCGGCCTCGGCCAGCACCGCCGCATCGAGCATGCCGGCCAGCGCGGGATGCGCCACCAGGATGCGCATGATCTGGCGCTCCAGCCCGACCGGTGCGCTGCGTCGGCTCTTGGGCGGGGCGATTTTTTGGCGCGCCACCGGCTGCGCGAGCTCAAACAAAGCCTCGATTTCGGCCGGCGTGGTTTGCGTCAACTGCGCCAGCTGGCGCACCATTTGCAGACGCAAACCGGAAGGCTGCATCAGTTGCAGCAAGTGTTTGGCGTCGAATTGGGTCTTGGCGCGCCCTTCTGCCGCCGACAAATCGTTGTCGCCGACCACTTCGCGCATGAAGAATTGCGACAACGGCATCGCATCGTGCACTTCTTGCTCGAAGGCGGCCGCGCCGTATTCGCGCACATAACTGTCGGGGTCGTGCTCGGCCGGCAAGAACAGGAATTTAATGATCTTGTCGTCGTTCGCGTGCGGCAGACAGGCATCCAGCGCGCGTCGCGCCGCACGGCGCCCGGCGTTGTCGCCGTCGAAGCTGAACACCACATGATCGGTCTGGCGCAATAATTTCTGCACATGGGTGGCGGTGCACGCGGTACCGAGCGTCGCCACCACTTGCGGAAAGCCCATCTGCGCCAGCGCCACCACGTCCATATAGCCCTCGGTGACCAGCACATAGCCGGCTTCGCGGATAGCCTGGCGCGCCTCGAACAAGCCGTACAACTCGAAACCCTTCTGAAACAAAGGCGTTTCCGGCGAATTCAGGTATTTCGGCTCGCCCTGCTCCATGATGCGCCCGCCGAAACCGATGATCTGGCCCTTGTTGTTACGTATCGGGAACATGACGCGGTCGCGGAAGCGATCGTAACGCTTGCGTCCGCCGCCCTCTTCTTCGCTCTTGTCGATCACCAGGCCGGCTTCCACCAGGGCCGGCGCCTGATAATCGCCGAATACCGCGCGCAAGCCATCCCAGCCGTCCGGCGCATAACCGAGGCCGAAACGCGCGGCGATTTCACCGGTCAGGCCGCGTTTTTTCAGGTAGGCGATCGCTTGCGGCGCAGTGCGCAATTGCTGCTTGTAATACTCGCCGGCCTTGCTCATCACTTCCGACAAGGCCAGGCTCTTGGCCTGCACTTCGGCGCGCTGCGCCGGCAGCAAGCGATCTTCTTCCGGCACGATCATGCCGTTGCTTTGCGCCAGGTCGCGGATCGCATCGACATAGCTGAGGCCGGAATATTCCATCAGAAAACCGATGGAGCTGCCATGCGCGCCGCAGCCGAAGCAGTGATAAAACTGCTTGGTCGGGCTGACCGTGAAGCTCGGGGATTTTTCGTTATGGAAGGGACACAAACCCATGTAGTTTGCGCCGCCCTTCTTGAGCTGGACGTACTGACCCACCACGTCGACGATGTCGACGCGGGCCAGCAAATCCTGGATAAAACTTTGCGGTATCAAGGCCGACTCCCGGCGCGCCGGCCGGATTGCATACCCAGGCGGCTCAACGCGACAAGGCCGCCTTGACCAGACCGGACACCTTGCCCATATCGGCACGGCCGGCCAGCGTGGTTTTCAGCACATCGATCACCTTGCGCATGTCTTGCGGCCCGGCGGCGCCGGTTTCCGCGACAGCGGCGGCAACCGCGGCCTGCACTTCTTCATCCGACAAGGCGGCCGGCATGTACACGGACAGCACTTCCAGCTCGGCTTTTTCTATGTCGGCCAGATCCTGGCGGCCGCCGGCTTCGAATTGCGCAATCGAATCTTTGCGCTGTTTCAGCATTTTTTCTATGATCGCCAGGATCATGCCGTCGTTCAATTCGACGCGTTCGTCGACTTCTTTTTGCTTCATGGCGGCCGTCAATAAGCGGATAGTCCCGAGCTTAGCGGCTTCCTTGGCGCGCATCGCGGCCTTCATGTCATCGGTGATCTGGTCTTTTAAGCTCATTTTCTGCCCCTGAAAGTAAAATCGGATAAAAACAACAAAGCCAAACAACAAAGCCCGCTGCGGCTGACCGGAGCGGGCATGCAAACCCAAGCGACTGCACTGAACGGCGCCCGGCACGAAACGGCCATGGCGCAGATCAAAATCAGTACATCTTCTTAGGCAATTGCTGACTACGAATGCGTTTGTAGTGACGCTTGACTGCTGCAGCCAGCTTGCGCTTGCGCTCGGCAGTTGGCTTCTCGTAGAACTCGCGAGCGCGCAATTCGGTCAACAGACCGGTCTTTTCGATGGTGCGCTTGAAGCGACGCATGGCGACTTCGAACGGCTCGTTTTCTTTAAGGCGAATTGTGGTCATGTAAGTTCGAACCAATGAAAAAATTATAGGAAGACCGAGATAGTAGCAGGAAAATTTAATTTATGGAAGGACGATGATTAAAACTTACGCAAAAATCTGCGTCCACGTCTCTTATTTTCGTTGAAACTCTCCCAACAAAACCCTGACATTCAGCGATTTATGGGGAGTATATGAAAAAACACGGCTGTCGTCAGTATAAACAAAGGCGGAGAAAAAATACTCCCCCCTAGTATTTTTAGCTGCCAAAATACAACAACCGGGCAAGTTCGACTAGAGCGCGCGCGCCGCGGCCACGCCGGAAGCCCAGGCCCATTGAAAATTGTAGCCGCCCAGCCAGCCGGTCACGTCGACCGCTTCGCCGATGAAATACAGGCCGGGCGCCTTCGTCGCCATCATGCTTTGCTGCGACAATTCGCGCGTATCGACGCCGCCGCGCGTCACTTCGGCCTTGCGATAGCCTTCCGAACCGTCCGGCGTCAATTCCCAGCGGTTCAGCTTTTCACCGAGCAGGCGCAGACGCTTGTCCGGCATGTCGGCAATGCGAACGTCACCGACAAAACCATGCGCCGCCAGCAAACCGTCGACCAGGCGCGCCGGCAGATACTGTGAAATATGATTCGCCAGGTTTTTCTTGATGCTGGTCTTGTTGTCCACCAGCTCTTGCCCAAGATCGAGTTCGGGCAAGAGATTGATGCGCAGCGGCGCGCCCGCTTGCCAGAAGCTGGAAATCTGCAGCACGGCAGGGCCGGACAAGCCGCGGTGCGTGAACAGCAAATCTTCGCGGAACGCGGTGTTGTTTTTCTTGTCGCCGGTCTCGATGTCGACTTCCAGCGAAATCCCGGCCAGCGGCACGAACGGCGCCCAGGTCGGGGCATCGAAAGTCAGCGGCACCAGCGCCGGGCGCGGCTCTATCACTTTCAAGCCGAACTGGCGCGCGATGCGGTGCGCGAAATCGGTCGCGCCTATCTTGGGGATAGACAAGCCGCCGCTCGCCACCACCACGTTCCTGGCCTGCATAGGGCCGCGGCTGGTGAGGATGTCGTAGTGTTCGCGCCCGCGCTGCACGTCTTCCACCTTGCAGCCGAGGCGCCACTGGATGTCGCCGGCATCGCATTCCGCCTTCAGCATGCGGATGATATCTTCCGCGCTGTCGTCGCAAAACAGTTGGCCCTTGTGCTTTTCATGCCAGGCGACCTGATGGCGCCGCAGCAGCGCCAGGAAATCTTGCGGGGTGTAGCGCGACAGCGCGCTCTTGCAGAAATGCGGATTGGCGGAGAGGAAATTGGCCGGGCCGGCATACAGATTGGTGAAATTGCAGCGGCCGCCGCCCGAGATGCGGATTTTTTCCGCCAGACGCTCGGCGTGATCGAGCAGCAGCACGCTCTTGCCGCGCTTGCCGGCCTCCGCCGCGCACATCAAACCGGCGGCGCCGGCGCCGATCACGGCAACATCAAATTGTTGGCTCATCGCACTCTCCCTGGAAATTCAGGCGAGATTGTAGCGGATTGCCGCGCCGCGCAGACGATAGCGTCAAGCCATGCGCAGCGCCGGCGACGGTTGCGCCAGATCGGCGCAGTGCACCACCGCGCCGATCACCAGCACGCTCGGACTGCCGAGGCCGGACGCGGCCAGCGCGGCGCTCAATTGTCCCAGCTCGGTCAGTAACTGCCTTTGCGTCGCGCAGGTGGCGGACTGCACCACGGCCACCGGGGTGTCGGCCCGCATGCCGCCGGCCAGCAGCGCTTGCTGGATGGCGGTGCAATGCGCCACCCCCATATACACCACCAGCGTCAAGCCGGTTTTCGCCAGCGCCGCCCAGTCTGGCTGGCTGGCCCCGTCCTTACCATGGCCGGTGACGAACATCACGCCCTGCGCATAATCCCTATGCGTGAGCGGGATGCCGAGCGCGCTCGCCGCGGCCAGGCCGCTGCTGATGCCGTTCACCACTTCGACGCGGATACCGGCCGCCAGCAAATACGCACGCTCTTCGCCGCCGCGCCCGAACACAAACGGGTCGCCGCCCTTCAGCCGGACCACGCACCGTCCGGCGCGCGCCTCGGCCAGCATCAGCTTTTCTATGAAGGCTTGCGGCGTCGACTGGCAGCCGCCGCGCTTGCCGACCGCGATCACGCGCGCGTCGGCGCGCGCATGCCGCAGCAGCTCGGGGTTCACCAGATCGTCGAGCAAGATCACATCGGCCTGCTGTATGGCCTTGGCCGCCTTCAAGGTCAGCAAATCGGGATCGCCCGGCCCCGCCCCTACCAGAATTACCTTGCCTGCACCGTCCATCTTGCCTCCCTAGTCGTCTGCGTATGCCGCCCATGCGGTATGCCAGGACCGATATGCAATTCACGTTCCAGCTTCCGGCCGGAGCGATTCTTATGCATTGCACCAAAGCAGTGCTACGCCCGAACTTAATTTCGCGGCAATGCCTTGTTTGGTATACGCAACGCTTTGCACGGAATCGGTCCACAAACCGCGGCCAGGAAAAAGTAATTCTTGACTTGTGCGCGGCCAAAAGAGATAAAGCCTTGTGCGCGGCGCAAACGATTACGCAATCGATTGCTGCCCGGCGCTAACTAATTTGCAACATCCTTTACCCCCGATCTGAACCGCGGTGCAATGCACCATTTCGGATCACCGACGATCAACCTTCATCTGGAAAATCATCTCATGCGCCCATCCCGCTCTTATCAATTCCGACAGGGAACTACCCTCACCCTGATCGCCGTGGCCGTCGCCGCCGCTTTCCCCATGCAAGCCGCCTGGGCGCAAGCCCCGGACACCGCGAAAAACGAAACCACGCAACTGGAGACGGTGATCGTCACCGCCAACCGCCGCGCCGAAAACATCAAGGAAGTACCGATGTCGATTTCCGCCATCAAGGGTGAAGCGCTCGACGCTTACAACACCAGCGGCCAGGATATCCGCTTCCTGTCGGCGCGCGTGCCTAGCCTGAATATCGAATCCGATTTCGGCCGCTCGTTCCCGCGCTTCTATATCCGCGGCCTCGGCAATACCGATTTCGACCTGAACGCCTCGCAGCCGGTCGGCCTGGTATATGACGACGTGGTGCAGGAAAGCCCTATCCTGAAAGGCTTCCCGGTATTCGACGTGGACCAGGTGGAAGTCTTGCGCGGCCCGCAAGGCACGCTGTTCGGCCGCAATTCGCCGGCCGGCGTCATCAAATTTGATTCCGCCAAACCGACCAATCGCTTCGAAGGCTATGGCAATATCGGCTACGGCAATGACAAGGCCGTCAACCTGGAAGGCGCGGTCAACGTACCGCTGAACAACGACTGGGCCATGCGTTTCTCGGGTCAGGCGCAGAGCCGTGACGACCGTGTGAACAATCCGCGCAGCACCGGCACCCAGACTTTAGAGGGTTACCACGACAATGCGGCGCGTCTGCAACTGGCCTACAAGAACGGTAATTTCAACGCCTTGCTGAATGCGCACGGCCGCGACATGGCCGGCAACGCCACCCTGTTCCGCGCCAACATCATCCAGAAGGGCAGCAACGAACTGGTGCCCGGCTTCGATTACGCCAGCTATCCGACCGACGGCATCAATAAACAAACCCTGACTTCCAGCGGCGCCAGCGCCCGCCTGCGCTGGGATCTGGAAGGCATGACGCTGTACGCTATCACCGCTTACGACAAGGCCAGATTCTATAGCCGCGCCGACGTCGACGGTGGCTACGGTTGCGATGCGCCATGGTGTCCGCCCGGCACGCCGACCGGCCCCGGCCATCTGTTCAACGCCGAGACTGCCGACGGCATCCCCGACTTGAAACAGCTTACGCAAGAATTCCGCGTGCAATCGAATACCAAGGATGCGCTGCAATGGATCGCCGGTCTGTACTATTTCAAGGAAGATGTGCAAATCGACAGCTTCAAGTTCGATTCCCTCAACCATAACAATCAGCACGGCTATGCGGTACAGCACCAGTACGCCAAGTCCTGGGCGGCCTTCGGTTCGCTGAACTATGCCGTCAGCGACAGACTGAAATTACGCGGCGGACTGCGCTATACCAGCGACAAGAAAGACTTCGACGCGGCGCGTCCTGTCAATCCTTTCGACAACGGCAGTCTCGCCGTTCCGGACGTACACGTAAAATCAACCAATGTCAGCTGGGATGTCAGCGCCAACTACATCCTGGATAAATCCACTTCGGTATTCGGCCGCGTGGCGACCGGCTATCGCGCCCCTAGCGTGCAGGGCCGCATCCTGTTCGGTGACCAGACCTCGGTCGCCGATTCCGAAAAGACTTTGTCGTTCGAAGCCGGCGTGAAGAAAGACATCCTCGACAACTCGGCCCGCATCAGCGCCACCGTATTCCAGTACACCGCCAAGGACTTGCAACTGACTGCCGGCAGCGGCAGCGTCAACCAGAATAAGCTGGTGAACGCCGACAAAGCCACCGGCCGCGGTGTCGAACTCGATCTGCAAGCGAACCTGAGCCGCAACTGGAAAACCACGGTCGGCGTCAGCTATAACGACACCGAGATCAAGGACGACAAATTGTTCGTCGCTCCTTGCGGCAACGGCTGCAGCGTCACCAATCCAGCCGGCCCGGTCGCCGGTACCGTCCTGATCGGCGGCAACCCCTTGCCGCGCGCGCCTAAGTGGGTGGGCAACTTCACGCTGAAATACAGCACTCCGGTTGCCAACGGCGACCTGTATGTATTCACCGACTGGGCGTACAAGGACACTTACAATATGTTCCTGTACGAAGCCAAGGAATACAAGGCCAAGGCCCTGCTGGAAGGCGGCTTGCGCGTCGGTTACAAGTGGGCCGACGGCAAGTATGAACTGGCTGCCTATGGCCGCAACATCACCAACCGGCAACAAGTGATCGCCGCCATCGACTTCGATAACCTGACCGGTATCCTGAACGAACCACGCAGCTATGGCGTGCAATTCAAGGCGAATTTCTAAGGAAACGCAGATTAAATCAAAAGGCGTCATTCCCGCGAAAGCGGGAATCCATGTACACCAAATACTTAGGTGGATCCCCGCTTTCGCGGGAATGACGACATCAGAATAAATCTGTGCGTCCCTAAGCTTTCGCCATCTCAATAAAAACGCGCCGGATGCGAAACCGGCGCGTTTTTTTATGCGGCCCATCGTAAAGGCCCGGTTTACGGCACTGCCCTGTCCCTGATCATCTTCGCCACAATGGCACAATGCTCGACCTGATCCGCGATATTCGGCGGCACCGCGATCTCGCCGGCCAGCACCGCCAATATCCACTGCGCCGTGGTGGCCGCGTCGCAGGCATCCGGCGTGTCCGGCACATCGCCGAGCAGACTGCTATGGGTGTGGACCAGGGTGGTGCATTCGCCGCCGTGAAACCAGTCTATCTGCTGGGCGCGGCCGGTGCTGGCGACGGTTTCGCCTTCGGTGCCGCGCATCAGGAAGGCGTCGCCGCGCGCCGGCGGCGCCAGCGTGCCGAAATAATGCTGCAACATCGTGAAATATTCGGGATGGGTGTAGGAGCACAGGCGCAGGGCCGGGCCGGCAAACGGTTGCGCTAGCTTGACCAGCGTGTGGGTGGAATTGCGCACGCCGAGGATGCGCCGCGTGGCCAGCAAACGCGCCATGGCCGGCGATAAGACATCGATAGGCAGGAAGGCCGGCTGCCGTTGCGCCATCTGTTGTTGCGCCGCCTCCGCCGTCAACGCCAGCGGCTGTTGCATCGCCTCGAAGATTTCCGCCGTGGTGACGCGCCCGGCGTCGTGCCGCACACCGTGCACCAGCACCGGCACGCCGCGCCTTGCCAGCAACAGCGCGAGCAAAGGCGTCAGATTGGCTTTCTTGCGGGCGCCGTTATAGGTCGGGATCAGTAGCGGCGCGTAATGGCTGTGCTGCGGCGGCTCCAGGCGCAGCATGTGCGCCTCGGCCGCGCCCATGAAGCCGGCGATTTCCTCGGTCGATTCGCCCTTGATGCGCATCGCCAATAAGACGGCGCCCATTTCCAGATCGGAGACGCGGCCGTCCAGCATGGCTGCGTACAGGCTTTGCGCATCTTCGCGCGACATGCTGCGCGCACCGTCTTTGCCGCGCCCTATGACTTTGATGTAGCGGGCGGCGGCAAACGCTTCCGGCTGTTCCTGGTCCGGCTGTATACTCATGGCGATTTTTTCCCTTCCAGCAAAGCGAGTACCTGCCGCCATTCTGCTACGCCGACCGGAGTGATCGATAAGCGGCTGCCTTTCTGCAAGACCAGCATGTCCGACAAGGCCGGGCAAGCGCGCAATTCCGCCAAGCTCAGCAAACGCGTCTTGCGCAATGCGCGCACATCGACCATCATCCAGCGCGGGCTTTCCGCGCTCGACTTGGGATCGAAATATTTGCTGGCGGGATCGAACTGGGTGTGATCGGGATAAGCGCTGCTGGCCACTTCCGCCAGGCCGGCGATGCCGGGCTGGTCGCAACTCGAGTGGTAGAACAGGACGCCGTCGCCGGGCTGCATGCGGTCGCGCATGAAATTGCGCGCCTGGTAGTTGCGCACGCCAAACCAGGGAATGCTGGAAGCCGCCAGCGCATCGTCGATGCTGACTTCATCCGGCTCGGATTTCATTAACCAGTACGCCATCGCCATGCCTCAAAAAAACAAGCACCAATTGTCGCACATCAGGCAAATCCGGAAATAAAAAAACGGCTGCCATAAAAAATGACAGCCGCTCTCGAATAAGTCCCCACCGATGCCGCTATGCCGGCATCCTGAACCTAGGCGGTTCAAGTTGGCCACAGTCAGTTCAACTTCGGGTTCATCGGACTAGCGACGCTCACACCTATCGAACAATGTTCCACGGCCTATGCACATAAATGGTTCAAGGAATATATGACATTGGCGAACACGGCAGGGAACTAAAGTGTACCTCTAAACCCGGCTTGCACGCTAATTATTTTGATTAAATTAAATAATAGAGGCGGGGATCAGAATAGGTTTTCTTGCGGCGTCAGCGCGCTATCCATCGCTTCGTGCATGTCCTGCATTTTCTGCCTAACTTCCGCCAGAGACAAACCCGACAAAGGCCCCTCGGGCGACTTGGTGGACAACAATTCCGCGGTGACGCCGAGCGCGGCCAATACGGCTATCCTGTCGTTGCCCTTGACTTTGGCGGCGTCGCGTATCGCGCACATCTTGCCGTCGAGATAGGCCGCCGCCGCGCGCAAAGCCTGGTCTTCGCCCTCCTTGCAGCTCAGCTTATAAGCTTGCCCCATGATGCCGACATCGACCTGTATCAAATTATTTTCTTTCATGCGGCCTCCTCATCCACGGCTTCCTCGACCGGCAATTGCGCCAATACGGCGGCGACGCGCTCATGCGCTTCCTGCATGCGTTGCTGCATATCGGCATGGTGCGCGCTCAGCGACGCCAGATCGAGACGCAAACCCGCGTTTTCGCTACGCAATGCATGCGTCAGCGCTACCAGTCGCGCGACTTTTTCAGCAAGTAATTCGAATTCGGAAATCATCATGTCGCTATTTAAAACACCTTGTTCAGTACCGGTTAGGCATCAATACCAGCCGGTTATTATACGAGTAAATATCTTACAGCAGCTCAACTAAGCCGCCGTCGCTCAGTATCAGGGCGCCGCGGATTACTTTGTCAGAAAAAATCTCACGCAAAGCCTCCGCGTAGCCTTGCAGCTGCGCCAGATAAGCTGAGCGCTGCGCCGGCAACAGCTGGCGTTTGTAATCGAGCACCCAGACTTCATCGTCGAACACCACCACCCGGTCCAGCCGCAACAATTGCTGTTCATGCAGAATATCCATCTCGTTGCGGGCATAGACATACTGCGCAGGATGGAAAAATTTTTCCAACGCAGCATTCGTCAGCACCGCCTCGGCCTGGGCGCGCACCGCTTGCGCTATCGTCGCAGAACAGGGTAGCCAGGCGGCGATGGTGGCCGCATCCGGAATGAGCAGCGGCCAGCCCGCCGCATTATTGCTGAGCCGCTCCAGCAGCGCGTGCAAGGCGATGCCCTCCAGTTGCTGCTCCGACGGTGTCGGCACTTCCTGCGCCGCCAGCGCCAGCAGCGGCGGATTGAAACTGGCGAGACTGAATGCTTCCGCCTCCCGCATAGTCTCGGCTTGCGGCATCGCGTCCGCACCCTTTTCTTCCGCCATCAGCAAACGCTGGTACCAGCTCGGATTGGCTGGCTGCCTGCCGCCGGCGACCCCGCTCACCATCAGCAATTGCTTGGCGCGCGTCACCGCCACATACAGCAAGTTCCAGTTTTCCTGCGCCGCTTGCTGTTCCTCTTGCGCGAACAGCGCGTCGCGCGCGGCGCCGCGCTGGTCTTTTTTGCCGAACACGGAAAAATGCCGCTGCTCGCCCGCTTGCAAGGGCCACTGACACAGGATGCCGACCCGGTCTTTCATCGCCTCGCTATGGTTGGCGTCCAGCATCACCACGATCCTGGCCTCCAGCCCTTTGGCGCTGTGGATAGTCAGGATGCGCAGCGCGTCGGCGCCGCTATCGACCGCCGATTCATCGGGCGCGTCGCTGTCGCCGGCGCGCTGCAGGGCGGAGAGCGCGGCGATGAACTTCGGCAGGCTGGGATAACGGCCGGCATCCATATTCAGCGCCAGCTCGGTGAACGCATGGATATTGCCTATCGCCTGGGCGCGCTGGGCGCTGGACGCGCATTGCGCATAACGCTGCAGCACTTCGCCCTGATGCAGGATCTGGTCGAGCAAATCATGCACCGGCAAATCGTGCGCCGCCTGCATCCAGCGCTGCAACAGTTGCGCGGCGCGCTGCAGGCGCGGCTGACAGGCTTCGTCCGCGGCCGCCTGCAAACGCTTCCACCACGAGCTTTCGGTGCGCTGTGCCAGCATGATCAGATCCTCGTCGCTGGCGCCCATCAGCGGCGACTTCAAGACCTGCGCCAGGGCACGGTGGTCGCCGGGCGTCATCAGGAAATTCAGCAAGGCGATCAGGTCGAGCACCTCCAGCGCATCGAGCAACCCGCCGCGGCGGCTGGAAACGAAAGGGATGCCGGCTTCGCGCAAGGCTTTTTCATAGGCCGACAAATGCGTGCGGCGCTTGACCAGCAACATCACGTCGGACCAGCGGAAATCGGATTCACCATCAGCCTCGGACTGCGCGCGCGCCTGCCACAGGGCCTGCGCGACCTGCCGCCCTTCCAGATAACGTTGCCGGTTCTCCGCTTCTTCCAGCGGCGTCAGCAGCGGATTGCGCAAAGGGAAGCGGCCCGCCGCCGGCTGGCCTTGATCGGCGCCATCGTCCGCGCTCGCGATCAGCGGTAAGCGCCAGACCGCGCCGTCCAGTTCCGATGCGGTGCTCTGGGCGGCATAAATGCCATTGTCCTGCATGCTGAGGTTCAAGACGTCGACGATGGTCTGCGCATTTCTGCGCGTCTGGTTGGTGCGCAACAGATAAGCGCCGCGCTGCGCCAGCAAATCGCGGGCGGCGGAAAACACGCGCGGTTCGGCGCGCCGGAAACGGTATATCGATTGCTTGGGGTCGCCGACGATGAAGACGCTGGGCCGCGCCGCATCGTCGCCGTAGGCATCCAGCCAGGCTTGCACGATGCTCCATTGCAGCGGATTGGTGTCTTGAAACTCGTCGAGCAAAATATGTTTGTAGCGCGCATCGAGACGGCTATGCAGATAGGCGGCGAATTCTTCGTTGTTGAGCAAGCGATAAGCCTGCCATTCGAGATCGGCGAAATCGAACACGCGCTGCTCGGCTTTCAGCGCCTGATAGCAATCGAGGTAGGCGGCACCGACCGTGAACAAAGCCTGATTCATTTGCAGCACCAGCTTTTCCGCGCTGCGCCGCTGCAATAGCAGCAGCATCTCGGCCGCCGCCTGACACTCGTCTTCGAAGGCGCATAACTGGTCGCGGCCCAGATGTTTTTCCACCGAGGCGACCAGGGCCTTGACCTTGGTATTGTGCGAACGCGGCGCCCCGCTGCTGTTCAGCAAGCCGTCGCATAAGAGTTCGAAACTCGCCAGCGACGGCCCTGCGCTCAAGCCCTGCTCTATCTTGGCCGCATTCTTTTGATTCGGCAGCGAGCCCTGCCCCAGTATGCGCGCCAGCATGCTGAGCCGCGCATGCCAGGCCGCATCTTCCCATAGCGCCAGGCGCGGGTCGTGGCTGGCGTCCCGGCCGCATAAATCCTGCAGCCAGTCCAGCGGCGTGCCGTAGTCCCCGGACTCGTTGGATGCCCACCATTCGGCGCGCTTGTCCAGGAAGGCGTCGAGCATGGCGCGCGTATTGTAGTCGCCGGTTTCCTGGTACAGATACAGCAAGGCTTGCTTGATTTCCGCATGCTCGGGCGCCATCAGCATCTGCATCAGCTGACCGTAAGCTTCGCGCTGCAATTCGCCGCTGGCTTCGATCAGGCTATAGCCGTGCGGCACGGCGGAAGCGAGCGGCGCCAGTTGCAGCAAGCGGCCGAACCAGCTGTGGAAGGTGTCCATCGCCAGCGCCTGCGGGCTGGACAAGACTTTTTCATACAAGCCGCGCGCGGCAGGCAACAGTGCAGCGATCTCCGCTGGCGGTACGCCGCGCTCCGCCAGCAAGCTGCGCACGCTAGCCTCGTCGGCCAGCGCCAGCTGATGCAGCAAATCCGTCAGGCGCTCGCGCATTTCCTGGGCGGCCTTGCGCGTGAAGGTGATCGCCAGCAATTCGGCCGGCTCGGCGCCGGCCAGCAGCAAGCGCAGCATGCGCGCCACCAGCAGCCAGGTCTTGCCGCTGCCGGCGCAGGCTTCCACCACCACGCTATGCTGCGGGGCGCAGGCGGCCGCGGTAAAGCTCTGGACGTCGGCCGCTGCGCCGTTGATTTCATACGCCTGGGCCGGCATCGTTGTTATTGCGTCCGGCATTACCAGGCTCCCTTGCGGCACAGGCCGCGCATATCGCAATATTGGCAAGCGCTTTCCACGCCGTGCGCAGGCAGGGCCGCGCCCTGCTGTATAGACTGCATATTGTCGAGGATGGCGAGTTGCAAAGCCTGGGTCCATGCTTCAAAATCGGCGGCGGCAACATCGCCGGTTTTTTCCTGCGCCATTTCCAGCGCGACGTAGCTGGCATGGCCGGCCGCAGGTTCCGCCAGCAAACCGTAAAACGGCAATTGATGGTCTTCGCCGTTTTGCAGGCGCTTGCGCAAATCGGTGGTGTTTTTGGTCTTGTAATCGAGGACGGCGCGCTCGCCTTCTGCATTGCAATCGATGCGGTCGATGCGGCCGCGCAAGTTGATTTGCCCGCCGTCCCAGCTCAACGATTTCTCGCACCAGGCTTCGCCGATTTCGAATTGCCAGCCGTCTTGTTCGCGTTGCCGCATCCAGGTCACATAGGCAGGTATCACTTTTTCCCAACGCGCGCGGTAGCCGAGCGCGCTCGGACTCTGGCGCAAGATCGTTTCAAAGAAATCCTGGGAAATCGTGCGCAGCAATTGTTCCGCCTGTTGCTGATCGGCGACCGCCGCTTGCTGCAGGCGGTCGTGGAATTTTTTCAAGATGGCGTGCAGCCAGTCGCCGTAATCGCGCTTTTCCGGCATGTCGGATAATTCGTCGATGGCGCTCAGGCGCAACATACGGCCGGCGAAAAACTGGTAAGGGCAAACCACCAGGCTGTGGTAAGCGCTGGCCGACAAATCCTGCGGCAGCAAGGCCGGCGCCGACGGCCGCGGTTGCTGCATGACGATGGCCTGCAATTGCTGCGCCGGCAGGTCTAGCCGGACCTCGGCCAGCCCCGCTTGCGCATTGCGCTCCAGGCTCAGCCCCAGTTGCGCCAGCCACGGACTGAGCGGGTTGTGTTCGCCGTTCAGGTGCCCTTGCCAAGACAGCACGACTTCGGGATTCGCCAGCAGCAATTCGGTGAAATCGCGCAATTGCTGATTTTGCCTGGCCTCGCGCGTGACCAACCCGCATTCGCGCCGCACGGCGTTCGCGAAGAACAGCACTTCGCCCGGCTGCGAAGGCAGGTGCGCGGCATCGGCGCCGGCCAGCAACACCGCATCGTAACTGCGCAGACGGGCGCCGTTCAGGGGCAGCATCATCACGCGCTTATCGGGATGGCTGGTGATGAAGGGCGTATTTTCCAGCTGCAAATTGATCAGGGCGCGCCATTCGGCAAATGAAAAATCGCTCTCCATTTGCCGGCAATCGCTATGCAAGGCTTGCAAGGCCTGGACGATCTGCGCGCCGGCATGATCGGCTTGCAGTGCGTTGAACATGGACAGCTCGTGCAAAATTTGCAAACCGAGCGCACTCCATGCCGACAAACTGCGGCGGCCGCTGAACTTGTTCGCCTGACGCGCCAGCGTCGCCAGCCAGCGGTAAGCATGCTCCGCCTCCGCCTTATTGTTCAAGGCCGCCAGCACCGCGTCCCAGCCGCCCAGCACATTGGCACGCCTCAGTATCAGCTCTATGCGCATCACCAGATCGGCCTTGTTTTCAGACTCTGCACCGGCCGGCGCATATTCCAGATACGGCGACTTCAATAAATCGAGCAAGGCGACGGTGTCGGCGCGGCTGGCGACCACCTCGAACCAGGCGGCCAGGGCGGCCGCGGCGCGGGTGGTGGAAAGTTTCCAGCCGGTTTCGTCTGCCACCCGGACTTGCGCCCGTTCCAGCAAGGCGCGGATGCGGCGCGCCACCACGCGGTCTTGCGCAATCACGGCGACGCTTTGCTTGCCGGCCTGCAGCCAGTCGAGCACGGTCTGCGCCCCCTGCAGCGCCTCGTCTTCCAGCGAAGTGGCCCGGCACAGGCGGATATGCGTAGTATCGGCATCGCCCGCTGGTACTCCGCTCGCCGCTTCGCCCTCTTGCAAGCCGGGCCAGGCATCGCGATACGGTTGCGGTAAAGCTGGCGCGCGCCAATCCAGGCGCAGCGGCAATACCGGCTGTTGCTGGGCCCAGCGCGCGAGGAAGGCCGACTCCATCGCGTCCGGCACGGTCGGGCTGATCCAGATCAGGGGCTCGCGCGCCTGCCCGGCCAGCCGCAACAAATTCTGATAACGCTGCAGCAGCGGGTCATGCGCGTCGAGCTGGCTTTGCCAGACCGACCACACCAGCTGCGCTTCTTCCGACAGCAAGGCTTGCGCCGGTGCCGGCAGCTGCGCCAGTGCGGCTTGCCAGCCTTGCTGCATGGCGGCGCCGTCTTGCCCTGTCAGCGGCAGCATAGCCAGCGTCAATTCATCGGACAGACTCAGCAGCGTTTGCGCCAGCGGCAGCAAATCGGTATTGCGGCGGGCGCTGAATAATTTCTTCAGCCAGGCATGCTGGCGCAGTTCGGCATATAAGCCCATCAGGCGCTCGCTGGCCGAACTGGCGCGCGGCATGGCGGGATCGGGCGTCTGCATTTCCAGCAACGCGAACAGGGTATGGATGCGCGGCGGGATGAAGTTGCCTTTTAACTCTGCCGCCAGCGCTTTCAACAACAGTTGCGCGTGCACATAGGTCGGCACCACGACGCGCAAGGCAGAATAATCGCGGCCGGCGGCCGGCAATAAGCCGTGTTCCGTCGCCGCGCGCAGAAAAACCGCGGCAGCCTGTTGCCAAAATGCCGGGGAAGCGGGGATTAACTCGGGATTGAAGAGCATGGATGGCGTTTGATTTTTGCTTGGCGGGCAAGTATTCTATGCGAAGCCTGTCAAATTATTTGTCATCATCCCACTTTTTTTGAAAATAGGTTATTATTTGCCGCACAGCCAAGCACGCCTGAACTTCGTTGGCATGGCCCTGGTGCCGCACGAGACTAATCATTGAATTCGTGACCATCGCCTCCAGATTCATCACAGAAATGCGCGTGGCCAGCGTGGCCCGGCTTTCTGTAGCGCTGTTACCCCTTAATTTTTCCCTCTAGCCGAGGACTCCATGAGCGAAAACATCAAATATGTAAGCGACGCTTCCTTCGAAGCCGACGTATTAAAATCCGACAAACCGGTACTGGTCGATTTCTGGGCCGAATGGTGCGGCCCCTGCAAAATGATCGCCCCTATCCTGGAAGAAGTCGCCAAGGATTACGAAGGCAAGATCGTGGTCGCCAAGATGGACGTCGATGCGAATCAGGCGGTGCCGGCAAAATTCGGCATCCGCGGCATCCCTACCCTGATCCTGTTCAAGAACGGCGCAGCTGCAGCACAAAAAGTCGGCGCACTGGCAAAAGGCCAGCTGACTTCTTTCATCGACAGCAATATTTAAGTTAAGATAGCGCAAGCGAAGCATAAGCCTCGCTTGCGACTAACAATAATTACCAGTACCCATTTAATAATAATCATCTGGTCCAAGACCGGAACCACCCATAATCATCATTTTGATTATTCTGTAGTTCCTCAACTCACTCCCCCACCCCATTCTCCCGTCCCGGGACACTCACCATGCATCTATCTGAATTAAAGGCCCTGCACGTATCCGCTTTGCTGGAAATGGCCATAGGACTCGACATCGACAACGCGGCGCGCCTGCGCAAGCAAGAACTGATGTTCGCGATCCTGAAAAAACGTGCGAAATCGGGCGAACAAATCTTCGGCGACGGCGCCCTGGAAGTCTTGCCGGACGGCTTCGGTTTCCTGCGTTCGCCCGACGCCAGCTATATGGCCTCGACCGACGATATCTATATCTCGCCTTCGCAAATCCGCCGCTTCAACCTGCACACCGGCGATTCGATAGAAGGTGAAGTGCGCACCCCGAAAGACGGCGAGCGTTATTTTGCATTGGTGAAGGTGGACAAGGTCAACGGCGAATCGCCGGAAGCGTCCAAGCACCGCATCCTGTTTGAAAACCTGACACCGCTGCACCCGAACAAGGTCCTGAACCTCGAGCGCGACATGCGCGGCGAAGAAAACACCACCGGCCGCATCATCGACATGATCGCGCCTATCGGCCGCGGCCAGCGCGGCTTGCTGGTAGCCTCGCCGAAATCCGGTAAATCGGTGATGTTGCAACACATCGCCCACGCGATCACCACCAATCATCCCGACGTGACCCTGATCGTGTTGCTGATCGACGAGCGTCCGGAAGAAGTGACCGAGATGCAGCGTTCGGTGCGCGGCGAAGTGGTCGCTTCCACTTTCGACGAACCGGCCACGCGCCACGTGCAAGTGGCCGAGATGGTGCTGGAAAAAGCCAAGCGCCTGGTCGAAATGAAGAAAGACGTGGTGATCCTGCTCGACTCGATCACCCGTCTGGCGCGCGCCTACAACACCGTGATCCCGGCTTCCGGCAAGGTCTTGACCGGCGGTGTCGACGCGAATGCGCTGCAACGTCCTAAGCGTTTCTTCGGCGCGGCGCGTAACGTGGAAGAAGGCGGCTCGCTGACCATCATCGCGACCGCCCTGATCGAAACCGGCAGCCGCATGGATGACGTGATCTACGAAGAATTCAAGGGCACCGGCAACATGGAAGTGCACCTGGAGCGCCGCCTGGCCGAGAAGCGCGTCTATCCATCGATCAACCTGAACAAATCCGGCACCCGGCGCGAAGAATTGCTGATCAAGCCAGATCAGCTGCAGAAGATCTGGATCTTGCGCAAGCTGCTGTATAGCATGGACGAGATCGAGGCGATGGAGTTCATCCTCGACAAGATGAAAGCTACCAAGAACAATGCTGAGTTTTTCGAAATGATGCGAAGAGGCGGGTAGTAATCAGAAAATGGCGCACAGTTGAAAAACTCTGCGCCATTTGTAACTATTCAGCCGGAGATGAAAATCCTTTGCCGCGCAGAGAACGCAGAGGAGCCAAAAAAGTTTTTCTCTGCGTCCTCTGCGCGGTTAGCGTTTTTGTTCGATAGCCGGCGATGTATACAGAATGGGCGAACAGTTACCGCCATTTTTTATCCCGGCAATTTCCAGTCGAAACGCACCGCCAGCATGCGCAGTGCAAACACCACCACCGTCGCCAATCCGACCGAGACTGCCTGCGCCACGTGCGCCCTGTCCAGCAGCAGATAGACCCAGCAGCCGGCGAACGAACAAGTCGCGTACAGATGGCCGCGCCGGAATACCAGCGGGATTTCATTGCAGATCATGTCGCGCAACACGCCGCCGAAAATTCCGGTAATCACGCCCATCATCACGCTGACGAATAACGGCATGTCCGCATCCAGCGCCAGGCTGGTGCCGGTCACGCTGAACAAGCCCAGGCCGAGCGCATCGGCCAGCACGATCGCCCTTTCGGTCACCGCATGTTGCAAGTGGCGCAAAAACGGCACCGCCAGCAAGGCCAGCACGAAAATCAGTATCGGGTATTCCTGATGCTCGACCCAGAATAGCGGCCGCCGGTCCAGCAACAGGTCGCGCAAGCTGCCGCCGCCGAAGGCGGTGATAAAGGCCACGGTAAACACCCCGACCATATCCATTTTCTTGCGGCGCGCCTCGATGAAGCCGGAGCAAGCGAAAGCCACTATCCCCGTCACTTCCACCGCATGCAGCAGCGTCGTCATCCCCACATGTAGTGTCGCCATGCTTCTCCCTATACTCCCCCATGAAAACTCAATTTTACGCCTGTCGCGCCTGATTTTATTGGCTCATTAAATATACTGGAGGGGGGTATATTAAGTCGCCGTTCAAAAATTATTGCCACATTTGGATCGCTCTGGCTGGCGCGCTGCGGCGTTGCTCGTCCTCGCCCCCCCGCCTTCGCGGGGGCAGGCTACGCTCGCTATGGCTCGTCCTCACGCCTTGCGTCGCATCCCTCCAGAGCCGCCCAAAACGTAGCACTTATTTTTTCACGACTCCTAAGGCAAAAAAACCTCTGCCTTGCGCGAAAATCGGCTAGGCTTATAGCAAGAGTTTGCGCTCCGTTACCGCCAAGAAAAAAAGGGGGGAGCATATGCGTTTTTTCGACTTATCCAGACTGCGCCCGCTGCCGCCGGCGGCCGAGCGCGAGTTAAGCGCCCAGCACGATGCGGAAATCCGGCAACTGTTGCCCATACTGGGACCGCTGTTCGGTCTGGCCGTGATCTTGTTCAATGTCTGGGATCACCTGATAGCCCCGCAGCAGGCTTGGGGGACGCTGGCGGTGCGCCTGGGCCTGGTCGGCGTAGGTTCCCTGGCTTACCTGCCGACCCGCTTGCCGTGGAACGCGGTGCAACGTTGCGGTTTTATTTACTGGACCCATGTCTGCGCCATCATTCTCAGCGAATTCCTGTTGCAGAACGGTTTTTTATATGGCTTGAGCGGGCTGACCGCCTGCGTGTTCACGGTATCGGTGATCACCTTGCGCGTCACAACCTATTTGCTGATACTCAGCGTGCCATCCTTGCTGTTTGTGCTACTGAGCGCGATCAGCCTGCCCTGGCTGATGGTCGTCAACGGCTTGATGATGTATCTGTTCGCACTGAGCCTGGCCGGTATCGTGATGCTGGTGATACGTTCTTCCCGCCAAAAAGCTTATTTATCCGAGCAGCAATTGCTGCACCTGTCGCGCCACGACAGCCTGACCGGCGCTTATAACCGCGGCTACCTGACCGAACTGGCGGAGCGCGAACTGGCTGTATCCAGACGGTACGGCCGGCCGCTGGCGGTCGCCATGCTCGATATCGACCACTTCAAACAAGTCAACGACAACTATGGCCACGCCGTCGGCGACCGGGCGATACAGGCGCTGGTCGATGCTTGCACGCAAAATTTACGCGCGATCGACCATTTCGGCAGGACCGGCGGAGAGGAATTCGTCTGCGTATTGCCGGAAACCGGGGACGCCGAAGCGGTTTTATGCGCCGAGCGCCTGCGCCTGTGTCTGGCGGCACTCGGGATAGCGACCGAACAAGGAAACTTGCAGTTTACGGTCAGCATAGGGGTGGCCGTCTTAAATTCCCGCCATGCCGACTGGGATGCGCTATTAAAAGACGCCGACAGCGCACTGTATCGCGCCAAGCGCGAAGGACGGAACCGGGTGGTGCTGGCGCCTCCGCCTGTGCGCTAAGCCTCCTGCCGTCGAGCCGCTCTCCTGCGCTCGCGCAATCCGCGCTTTCCATTGTATAATCGCGGGCTTGGCATTTCGGCGTTCGAAAGTCAAGATTATTTCAACTCAGGCAAGTGATAAGCAATCGGGTCAAGAAGCAGGGCGACCGACGAAGTGCGTATTGGCTACCCAACTTATTCAGAGGCAAGCATGAAAGACGGCATCCACCCAAATTATCGCGAAGTGTTGTTCCACGACGTTTCCAACGATTTCAAATTCGTTACCCGTTCCACTATCGGCACTAGAGAAAAAATGGAATTCGAAGGTAAAGAATACCCTCTGGTGAAGATCGAGGTTTCTGCGGAATCCCATCCTTTCTACACCGGCAAACACAAAATCGTCGATACCGCTGGCCGCGTTGAGAAATTCCGCCAGAAGTTCGGCAAAGTCGGTTCCAAGACCGCTGTCGCCGAATAAGCAAGGCAGTACCACGGTTTATCAAAAAAGGCAGCTCAGGCTGCCTTTTTTACTGCAGCCTCCCCTAAAATAAGCATCCTTTTCCGCCCCGCACCGAGATATGAAGCCAGTCCGACTTCCTGCCGCCGCCACGACCGCGCTCCCGCGCTGGGTCATCTTCGTCCTGTGCCTGCTCTACATCCTGCCCGGCCTGATAGCCCGCGATCCGTGGAAAGGCGACGACGCCGCCAGTTTCGGCATCATGTGGACCATGGCGCACGGCGGTCTGGCAGATTGGCTATGGCCGCATATCGTCGGCTTGCCGATGCCGGAAGAAGGGCCGCTGGCATTCTGGCTGGGCGCGCTCTGCATCAAGCTGCTGGGCGGCATCGTCGGCGATCCCCTGGCGGCGCGCTGCGCTACCGCACTGTTTTTTTTGCTCGGCGCGGTCTCGGTCTGGTACGCCACTTACCTGCTCGGCCGCCGCAGCGAGGCGCAACCGCTGAAGCTGGCCTTCGGCGGCGAACCGGCGCCGCGCGATTTCGGCCGCACCCTGGCCGACGGCGCCTTGCTGATCTATCTGGCTTGCCTCGGCTTGCTGGTGCGCAGCCATGAAACCAGCGCCGAAACCCTGCAAATCTCGCTGATCGCCTACTCGCTGTACTTATGCGTCCGCCTGTTCGACCAGGCCAGCAAACGCGCCGCGCTCAAGCTCGGTCTCGCCCTGGGCTTGCTGGTGCTGACACGCGGCTGGGTATTGCCGCTGGCGCTGTGGCTTAGCCTGATTGCGCTGTGCCTGTATCGCCAGCAAAGACATCTGTTGAAACTGATACTGCCGGCCTTGCCGCTGGCGTTCGCCGTCACCAGCGTCTGGCTGATCGCGATTTCCGCGCTCCGCCCTTTCGACAGCTCGCCCTATCCGGCCTGGATGCTGTGGAATTACCGCCAGCTCAGCCTGCCCAACCTGGACAGCATCGCTTATTTCTTCCGGTACGGCATCTGGTTTACCTGGCCGGCCTGGCCGTTTGCCGGCTGGGCCATCTACGCCTGGCGCAAACAAGAAAGGGCCTTGCACATTTCCCTGCCGGCCGCCTTCGTCGCCTGCTTTATCTTGCTGGCCCTGCTGAACCATCATTCCGAAGAGAGCATCTTGCTCCCCATCTTGCCGCCGCTGGCGATACTGGCGGCGTTCGGCTTGCCGACCATGAAGCGCAGCGCCATCAATGCGGTCGACTGGTTCGCGGTGATGGTGCTGACCGGCGTGGCCAGCTTTATCTGGCTGGCCTGGATCGCCGGACAGACCGGCTGGCCGCCCCGCCTGGCCGCCAAAGTGCTGGCGCTGGCGCCCGGCTTCCAGCCGAGTTTCCAGCCCCTGGTGTTTCTGATCGCGCTGGCGGCCAGCATCGCCTGGTTCCGCCTGGTCTACTGGCGCATCTCGCGCCAGCCGGCCGTGCTGTGGCGCGCGGTGGTGCTGTCCAGCGGCGGCGTGATCCTGTGCTGGCTATTGCTGCTGAGCCTGTGGCTGCCCTGGATCAATCACCGCATCAGTTATGCAGCGGTGGCGCAAGAGCTGGCGCAGCAATTGCCGCCGTCGTATGACTGCGTGGAAGCCCACATAGGCCCGTCGCAACGCGCCACCTTCGCTTATTTCGGCGGGATACGCTTTGCCGGTTTTTCCGACCACGATTGTTCGCTGTTGCTGGTGCAGGGCAACCGCACGGTGCCGGGCGAATCGCTGATCCCCCTGCTGTATCAGGCCGAGCAATGGAAAACGGTCTGGAACGGCCGCCGGGCCGCCGACCAGGATGAATTGTTCACCCTGTATCGCCGCAAGCAGTAATGCCCTGCGCTCTGCCCACCCTGCCGGCCAGCCTGCAGCGCATCGCGGCGCTGGCCTGGCCTATGCTGATCGGCCAGCTGGCCGTGGTCGGCAACGGCGTGATCGACACCGCCATGACCGCGCGTTTTTCAGCCACCGACCTGGCGGCACTGGCGATAGGTATCTCGATTTACGTCAGCATTTTTGTCGGCCTGAACGGCGTGCTGCAGGCGATTTCGCCGGCGATAGCGCAATTGTTCGGCGCCCGCCAATACCGGCAGATAGGCGCAGAACTGAAACAAGGCATCTGGCTGGGATTTTTTCTGGCCGGCACAGGTTGCCTGATCCTGACTTTTCCGCAAGGCTTGCTCGCGATTGCGCAAGCCTCACCGCTGCTGAATCAAAAAGCCGCGCTGTACCTGCAAATCCTGGCACTGGCCCTGCCGGCCACATTGGCGTTCCGGATTTACGGCGCGCTGAATAATGCGCTCGGCCGCCCCAAGATGGTCATGCTGATACAGCTGGCCGCACTTGCGCTGAAAATACCGCTGAACACCCTGTTCATTTTCGGCGGTCTCGGTATCCCGGCCATGGGCGGCCCCGGTTGCGCCGCGGCCACCGCCGTCAGCGCCTGGCTGATGGCGCTCAGCGGCTGGCTGATCCTGCGCCATGTGAAGCATTACGAACTGTTCTGCCTGTTCGGCAGCGGCTGGGTCAGGCCACAGTGGCCGGCTTTGCGCAGCCTGCTCCGACTCGGCATCCCGATGGGACTCAGCTACCTGATCGAAGTCACCGGCTACGCCTTCATGGCACTGTTCATCGCCCGCCTCGGCGAAATCGCGGTGTCCGGCCATCAACTGACCGCCAACTTCGGCACCATCCTGTACATGCTGCCGCTGGCGATTGCCAGCGCCACCGGCACCCTGGTGGCGCAAGCGATAGGCGCCGGCCAATTACAGGCCGCCCGCCGCACCGGCAATGCCGGCATTCTGCTGGCCGCCATGCTCGCCGTCCCGCTGGGGCTGGCGATCTGGTTGGCGCGCACCCGGATTCTGCACGCCTACACCGACCAGCCGGCCATCATCGCCGCCGCCCTGCCGCTATTCCTGTTCATCGCGGTTTACCAATTGTTCGATGCGATCCAGGTATGCGTCGCCTTCATCCTGCGCGCCTACAAAATCGCCGTCGTGCCGACCATCCTGTACGCCGTCGCGCTGTGGGGCGTGGGCCTGGGCGGCGGTTACCTGCTCGGCCTCGACCCGTTCCAGATCAGCCCGCCCGCATTGCGCGGCGCGGCCGGCTTCTGGATGGCCAACAGCACCAGCCTCGCCCTGGCCGCGGCCGGTTTGTATTGCTATCTGAAACGGATACAAAGAAAAATCGAGAGCCAGGCCGCCAGTATCTGAGCGAAATCCCGGCAATTTGCAGCATCGCCGATGACGAACGAACCACGGTATTGCAAATTTCAGGCAAGCCTGTCATAATCTCGTTCTGCGTTGCCGAGATGGCGGAATAGGTAGACGCACGGGACTCAAAATCCCGCGCCGCAAGGCGTGCCGGTTCGATTCCGGCTCTCGGCACCAACAGCATTGATAAGGCTCTCTTCGGAGGGCCTTTTTGCTTTTCGGCGCCCTCGCCAGCGCGTGCATGCTAGGCCGCAATGCAGTGCAGCCCTACGGAAGCACTATGATGAATACTTGGCCGCTTGTCATGCCGACGTCATGCTCACCGCAAACTTCCGCTTCTACGAAGAATTGAACGACTTCCTGCCCCCCGGGCGGCGCGGGGTGGCGTTCGATTGCCCATGCGCGCAGGCGGCGACGGTCAAGCACATGATAGAGGCGCTCGGCGTGCCGCATACTGAAGTCGAGCTGCTGCTGGTGAACGGCGTATCGGTCGATTTCGCTTACCTGCTGCAAGACGGCGACCGGGTGGCGGTCTATCCCATGTTCGAGGCGTTCGACGTCAGCCCCCTGCTGCGGGTGCGCACTCAGCCCTTGCGCGTGTTGCGCTTCGTGGCCGATGCGCATCTGGGCGGTCTGGCCCGGCTGTTGCGCATGGCGGGCTTCGACACGCTGTACGATAACAATTTCAACGACGGCGAGATCGCCGCCATCGCCGAGCGCCAGCAACGCATCGTGCTGAGCCGCGATCGCGAGTTGCTCAAGCGCCGCAACATCACGCACGGCTGCTATCTGCACACGATCAAGCCGGCGCAGCAATTGCGCGAACTTTACGAGCGCCTGGATCTGGCGCGCAGCGCGCGGCCGTTCACGCTGTGCCTGCATTGCAATGCGCCTTTGCATGCGGTCGCCAAGGCAGAGGTGCTGGATCGGATTCCGCCGCGGGTGCGCGCCTATTACGAGGTTTTCAGCCTGTGCGACGCCTGCCAGCGCGTGTTCTGGCAAGGCTCGCACTGGCAGCGTATGCGTGCGCTGCTGAACGAACTGTCGGACCCGCCGTTTACCTAGAAAAATAGGGAGTATGTTACAAAACAAGCCTACCGTCAGCGAATATAAAAGGGGGTTTAAATATACTGGATGGGAGTATATTTAAACCTCGGAAGCGGGTCGCGAGCGCGATAGCGGGCTGGCCGCCGCGCCGCAACGCGATTCCGGCACGCCTCAGTGCAGGCGCGGGTAGCCAGTGATTTGCTGGATGTCGCGGTACAGCGGTTGCAGGCGCCGGTACATTTTCTGATACACGCGCTGATACAGCGCCTCATAGATTTGCCGGTTTTGCGCGATCGGTTCGAAGGTCTGGCCGATGCGTGTCATGGACTGGATCGCGCTGGAAAAATCGGGGTATAAACCGAGCCCGACCGCCGCGTCGATCGCCGCGCCGAGGCCGGACGTCTCGTAGATATGCGGCCTTGCGGTCGGCAAGCCGAAGATGTCGGCCGTCAGTTGCATCGCGGCGTCGCTTTGCGAGCCGCCGCCGGACACGCGCAATTCGGTGATCGCCACGCCGCTGCGCTTCTCTATGCGCTCTTTGCCTTCGCGCAGCGCATACGCCAAGCCTTCGAGGATGGCGCGGTACATGTGGGCGCGCGTATGCACGTCGCCGAAACCGATGATGGCGCCCTTGGCTTCCGCGCCCGGCACTTTGATGCCGGGCGTCCAGTACGGTTGCAGCATCAAGCCCATGGAGCCGGGCGGCACGGCGTTCACCAGTTCGTCAAATAATTCTTCGGCGGCGACGCCTTGCTGCGAGGCTTGCGCTTGTTCGTGATGGCCGAATTGCTCCTTGAACCAGTTGACCATCCAGTAGCCGCGGAAAATCTGCACTTCGGTGCTGTATGCGCCCGGGATCGCGGCCGGGTAAGGCGGGATAAACGAGGTGACTTCCAGGTATTTGCTGCTGGTGGTGTTGATGGTGGCGGTGGTGCCGTAGCTGAGGCAGCCGATGTGCGGCTGCTGGCAGCCGGCGCCTATCACTTCGCACGCCTTGTCGGCCGCGGCCGCCAGCAAAGGCGTGCCGGGCAGGATGCCGGTGTCGGCCGCCGCGGCGGCGCTGATCTGGCCGATGACGGTACCGGGCGGCACCAGTTCCGGCAAGGATTCCGGCCTGATCGCCAGCGCCTGCCATTTCCAGTCGTTCTTGCCGGCCCATTGCAGGCGCTTGTAATCGAAAGGCAGATAGCCGACTTGCGAACCGATGGAATCGATGAAGCTGCCGCACATGCGGTAGTTAAGATAGCCCGACAGCATCAGGTATTTATCGGTCTGCGCCCAGATCCCGGGCTGATGCGCCTTGATCCAGTTGGCTTCGGCTTCGCCGCGGAAATAATTGATGGTGCTTTCCACGCCGGCCAGTTTGAACGCCATGCGCCACAGCGGATGGATGGGCGGCACCTGGTCGGTGCGGCGCTGATCGAGCCAGGTGATGGCCGGACGCAGCGGCTTGCCGTGCCGGTCGAGGTTGATCATGGTGCCGCGCTGGGTGGTGACCGCGACCCCGTGCACGGCGGCCGGAGCGATGCCGCTCTGCGCCCACAAGCGCCGGCAAGCGGTGCACACGGCTTGCCAGTAATCTTCGGGATCGTGTTCGGCCCAGCCGGGATGATCTGAGAAATACGCTTCCAGATGCACCTGCGCCTTGGCGACGATATTGCCGTGCAAATCGAACAGCAGAGCGCGCACGCTTTGCGTGCCGTTGTCGATCGACAGGATGTATTGCTTGGACATGCGTACCTCAGATTTTTATAGTTGTATTTTCCGTAGCCGGCGCTAGCGCTTGCTCTGCACGTCTGGCGGCAGGCTGTAATGCTGCTGCCACAGGCGCAGATAGGCCGCTTGTTCGCTCTCCCAGCGCGCATCGCTCCAGCCCAATTCCGGCTGACAAATCGCGCGCAGGCGCGGCAGGATAGCTGCGCCGCCGCCGCGCAACAGCAAGCCGAGCCGGGTGCGGCGCAACAGTAAGTCTTCCAGATGCAGCACCGCTTCGCTGCGCGCGGCCCAGCGCAATTCTACCCATAGCGTCTCGCTGCCGGCTATCGTTTCCAGCTCGCCCGGCTGCGCCGCCGCCAGCAAGGCGCAGGCATGGCGCCCGTAACGCCCTTGCAGGCGCTGCCTTTGCTGCGTCGTCAGCGCGACGTCCGCCGGCAAGGCCGGAGCCGGGCCGAAGATAGGCATACGTTGCAATTTGTCGCGCCAGTGCGGCAACAAAGGGGCGACGTGTTTCAAGGCATCGAGCGCGATCAGGCGGAAGGTGGTTAATTTTCCGCCGGTCACCGTCAGCAAGCCGTGCTCCAGCCAGACCGCGTGATCGCGCCCTTCCTTGGACGGATCGCTCTGACCAGTGTCGATCACCGGCCGCACGCCGGCGTAAGTGGCGAGGATGTCGTCCGGCGTCAGCTGCGCCTGCGGAAACTGGTAAGCCAGCGCCGCCATCAGGTAGTCGACTTCTTCGGCGGTGATGCTCGCTTCTTGACGCAGGTCGGCAGCATGATCGACATCGGTGGTGCCGACCAGGGTCGCTCCTTCCCACGGAAAAACGAACACCGGACGGCCATCGCTGGGGTGCATCAGGCTGATCGCCTGCGCCACCGGCAGGCGCCAGGCCGGCAACACCAGATGGCTGCCGCGCAAGGGGCGCAATTTTGGCGCAGCGCCCTGTTGCCCGCGCAAGCCGTCGGCCCAGGCGCCGGTCGCGCTGATGACCACTTTCGCGCTGATCCGGTGCAGGTCGCCGCCGACGGCGTCGTCCAGCTCCACGCCGCCGACCTTGCCGTCCTTACGCAGCAAGCGACGCGCCGCCATGTAGTTGATGGCGACGCCGCCGGCGCTCTGCGCTTCCTGCAAGACCCGCAACACCAGCCGCGCATCGTCGGTCTTGGCGTCCGCATAGCACAGGCCGCCGTTCAAGCCGTTGCGCCCTATATGCGGTGCCAGCATGAGAAATTCGTCGGCCGGATAGTAATGGCGCGCGCGCTGGCCGGCCATCAAATCGTAGATGACCAACCCGAGCGAAAACAGCCAGCGCCCCGGTTTGCGTCCGCGATAATCGGCGAAGGCAAAACTCTGGGCGTCGACCAGGCCGGCCGCTTCCCGCATCAGGTTCTGGCGTTCCTGCACCGAATCGCGCGTCAACAGCAGCTTGCCTTCCCTGACGTAGCGCAGGCCGCCATGCACCAGCTTGGACGAGCGGCTGGAAGTGCCCCAGGCGAAATCGCGCTGCTCCACCAGCAAGGCTTTCAGCCCGCGCCGCGACGCTTCCAGCAAGATGCCGGCGCCGGTGATGCCGCCGCCGATGATGACGATGTCCCACTCTTGCCCCAGCCGCGCCACGGCTTGCTCACGCCAGGCACCGCTCCACAGTGCGCTTTCCATCACTGTCCCGCCTGTTCGGCCGGCAGCAGCTTGCCGGGGTTCATCATGCCGTGCGGGTCGAAATGGCGATACAAGTGCCGCAACGCGCCGACGCCGAGCGCGCCCTTTTCCGCCGCCAGATACGGCGCGTGATCGCTGCCTACCCCATGCTGGTGGCTGATGGTGCCGCCAGTGGCGACGATCGCCTCGCAAACGGCGCTCTTCATGCGCAGCCAGCGCGCATGATCCTGTTCATAATTGCCGCTCAGGCGATACACGAAAGTGGTGTAGACGCTGGCGCCCTGCGCGTACAGGTGCGACAGATGGGTGTAAGTGTGCACCCGCTCGCCTTCGCTCGCCATGGCATCGGTGGCGGCCTGCTCCAGCGCCAGCATCATGCGCCTGACCTTAGGCCAGTCGCACGCGGTTTCCACGGTGTCGATCGCATAGCCGTGCTGCCAGGCCGCATTGCGCAGATAGACGTTGCGGAAGCGATTTTGCTTCCATTTCTGCCCCATGGTCTGCCCGATATGGACGCCATGCCGGCCACGCGCCAGCTTCAGCGCACTCTTCAGCGCATGGGCGACGGTCGCTGGCTGGCCGCTGGCGCCGAGCAAGAGCAGGCACTTTTCATCCTTGCAACCGCGCCAGCCCAGATAGCGCTGCAACAGGCTTATCAATTTCTTATGCCCGGCCAGGGTCAGCGTGGTCAGGGTTTCGGTGGGATTCGACAGGCGCAGCATGGACAGCGGCAGCTTGGCTTGCGCGATCGTCCGCACCGCCGCTTCGGCCTGATCCCAGTCCGGGAAAAACACGGCATGAAATTCTTCGTGCTGCGGCAGCGGCGTGATGCGCACCGTGACTTCCGTCACTATCCCGATCCTGCCTTCCGAGCCGAGCAGCATCTCGCGCATATCGGTGCCGGCCGCCGAGGCCGGGAAAGTCGGGATATCGAGCCGGCCGGCCGGCGTTTCCACCCGCCCACCGGCGAACATTTGCTCTATCCTGCCGTAGCGCAGCGATTGCTGACCCGATGAGCGCGTCACCACCCAGCCGCCCAGCGTAGAGTATTCAAACGACTGCGGGAAATGCCCGAGCGTATAGCCATGCGCGCGCAATTGCGCCTCCAGGTCCGGCCCCAGAACGCCGGCGCCGAAGGTCGCCAGTTGCGCTTCGCGGTCGAGGTTGATCAGGCGCGACAGGCGCGACAAATTGATCGTCAGCACCGGCTGCTCGCCGGCCGGCACCGTCAGATGGCCGACCACGCTGGTGCCGCCGCCGTAGGGAATCACGGCGGCGCCGCAAGCGCTGGCGTAATCGAGCAATGCGCGCACCTGTTCTCCGCTTTCCGGAAAGGCGACGCCATCGGGAAAGGCGCCGATTTTTCCATAACGCATTTTCAGCCAGTCCGGCAAGCTTTGCCCGAGACTGTTGCGCATGCGCGTCTCGGGGCGAGTGTCGATCAAGGCATGCGGCGCCAGCCGGCTGGGCGGCACGCCGCGGCAAGTCTGCTCCAGGCTGGCATCGGCGAACGGCGTCGCCGCACCTATCCTTTGCTGCAAGAAAGCCAGCGCATCGCCGTTCAGCGCGAACTCTATCGTATCGTCACCCCAGCCGTTCCAGCGTCTCATATCGTTTTCCTTTTATTCATTCCCGGGCTTGCTATTGCTATACTTGCGCACGCCGCGCCCCGTTTGTGGCGACGGCAACACCGATTTCAGACGCTAAGCTTAAGCCCCGGACTGTATCCCGTATTGCTATTACATGACATTTGAATTGCTCTATCATGCCAAACGCTACCGTTAGCGCCAGCCGCTCCGGCGGGCGGGTCACCGGCGCCTATTTGCAGCCGCTGCTCGATATCGTCGCGGAACGCGGAATCGCCTTGCGCACGCTCGCGCTGAGCGCCGGGCTGGCGGAGAATTCCTTATCGCCCGTGCCGGAATCCCTGGCGGCGACAGAATATGTGCGGCTGTTGGACGCTGGCGCCGCCCTGAGCGCAGATACTCACTTCGGCTTGCACGTGGGAGCGAGGGTGAAGCTGGGGACTTACAATGTCTACGGCCTGATCTTGCTCAGCTGCCGCGATTTCGGGCAAGCGTTTCAGCAAACCTTACGCTACGAAGGCCTGGCGCACGATCTCGGGCGTTCCGCGCTTTTGATCGAGCATGAAATCGCCGAATACCAGTGGCACAGCAATTTCCCTGCCGCCAGCCGGCATCTGGCCGAAAGCGTGTTTGCCGGCATACGCGTGTTCGGCAACTGGCTGGCCGGCACCGCCTTGCCGCCGGCCGAAGTCCGCTTCATGCATGTAGCACCGAACGATTGCAGCGAACATCTCCGTATTTTCGGCAAATTACCGGCATTCAACGCCAAAATCAATTGCGCTCGTTTCGACGCCGCCTTGCTGAGCTGGCCGGTACCAAATGCCGACATCGGTTTATACCCGGTGCTGCAACAACATGCGGAGCGACTGCTGCAAGAGAAATTGCGCGCCGAAGCCGATGGCGGCATCGTGGCGCTGGTGCGCGCCAGCATCGTTAAAAACCTGGCGCAAGACCAGGTCCGCTTAGCGATGATCGCCCGTGACATAGGTCTGAGCCAGCGCACGCTGCAAAGAAAGCTGAACGAGGCCGGGGCCGGTTTTCAGCAAGTGCTGGACCAGACCCGGCACGAACTGGCCAGGAATTATCTGCGGCAGCGCCAGCTGAATCTGGCGGAT
>JACPWS010000004.1 GCA_016196925.1 Burkholderiales bacterium
ATACGACCACAGGGCGAGCTGCGCCGCGCCGGGGATGCGCCAGCGCGCCAGCCATGAGCCGGGGCTGAGCGCGGCCAGGGTCAGCAAGGCGAAGCCGCAAGCGAGCAGGGTGTAGCCTGAGCTGGTGACCAGCCAGCTGAAACCCTGGCCGGCTACATACAGTTTTTCCAAAAACAGATAAGCGCTGAAGCCGGTCAGCGCCAGGCCGGCCAGCAAGCTTTTCTGGCCGTGCTTTTGCAGGGTTTGCCATTGCTGCGGATGAAAGTTCTTCAGCATGGCCAGCGCCACGCCGGGCAGCAATTCGTCGAAACGGCACAGGCTGGAATAATAGATGTGCTGGTAGTAGTCGTTAGCGTCCATGCCGACTTTTTGCCACATCCACAAACGCGCCGCGATCGCACCCAGCATCGCCAGCGCCAGCAAGGCCCAGCCGGCGCGCACCGTCTTAAAGCTAGCCGCCAGCAGCAAGGCGATCGCCGGCAGCAGCAGGTAAAACTGTTCTTCTATGCACAACGACCAGGCTTCTATGCACAACGACCAGGCATGCGAAAACGCCGCGCCGGGGCGCAAGCCGAGGTTTTGCGTGAACGTGAGAAACTGCCACAGCGGCGTGACCGGCTTGCCGCCCAGCAGCTGCGGGAACAGGAAGTACAGCGCCAGCACCACATAGAAATTCGGCAGCGTGCGCAGCAGGCGGCGCAGGTAGAAATTCTTTAGCGAAAAACTTTGTCCAGCCGCCAGCGGCGCCATGATCTGGTTGCCTATCAGGTAGCCGCTCAGCACGAAGAACAGGTCGACGCCTATCCAGCCTATCTGGCTCAGGACACCGAAACTCGCTTCGTGGCTGACGAACGCCATGTAGT
Organism: Burkholderiales bacterium; assembly: GCA_016196925.1. GTDB lineage: Bacteria > Pseudomonadota > Gammaproteobacteria > Burkholderiales > Burkholderiaceae_D > Undibacterium. The sequence goes on from JACPWS010000004.1 coordinate 864, forward strand.
GGAACATCAGCACCAGCGCGATGGCGCCGGCGCGCAGCGTATCCAGGCCGTGGTTGCGCTGCGACTTCAATGCACGACCCCGTTGCGGTCGATTTTGACCACGCGCGGGTTGCCGGCTTGCTTGACATTGACTTCGGCGTCACCCGGCCCGGTGACCTTGATGCTGGCGCTGTCGAGCAGCAAGTCGCTCGCACGCAGATCGCCGGAACCGTTCAGCTTCGCCGTCAGGCTCTTGGCTTTGCCGTTCAGGGTGGCGTTGCCCGAGCCTTGCATGCTCAGCTCCAGCGTGGCGGCCGCCTGCAATTCGGCTTCCAGATCGCCGGAGCCGGACAGCTCGGCTTTCATGCCGTGGCGTATGCTCTTGAAGGACAGATTGGCCGGGCCGCTATTGCTGATTTGCGCATCGTCGATTTGCAGACGCTCGCCATCGAAGTCGCCGGAACCGCTGACGTTCAGCGCCAGCTGGCCGGTTTCGCCGGCCAGCCGCACTTCGCCGGGTCCGCTCATGCGGACTTTGGCCAGTTCGGTTTTCAGACCCTGGACGTCGAGGTCGCCGGAACCGGAAGTATCGGCTTCCAGCGCTTTAATCGTGCCGCGCAAAGTGACTTCGCCCGGTCCCTGCATGGTCAGCCTGACTTGCCCGGACTCGATGTCGTCGACTTTTAAATCGCCGCTGCCGCTGACGGTGGCGTCCATGGACTGGCTGAGCTGGTTCAGCTGCGCTTCGCCGGCGCCGCGCAATTCCAGTTCGGCTTGCGCGATTTGCAATTGCTGCAGATGCAAATCGCCGCTGCCGCTGGCATATACCTTGAGTGCGCCGACCGCGCCGCCGACGCTGATGTCGCCCGCGCCGGTCAGCCTCAGCGTCAATTGCCCGCCCTGATATTGATGCACGCTGACGTCGCCGCTGCCGCTATTGCTGAGCTTGTTCAGCGCGACGCTGGTGACCTTGACGGTGCCCGGATGATGGCTGAAGGAGAAACGGAAAGACTTGCGCTTGGCGCGCACGATCAGCGTGCGATTTTCCACCACGGTTTCGATTTCGGGCACCAGATTATCGTCGCCGCTGATTTCCAGCGCCGGGGCCTTGCCGCTGACGACCTCGACATCGAAGAAACTGTTATTCTCGATCGCGTCGAATTCGCCGATCTGGCGTTGCTCGGTCGTGATTTTTCCGCTACCTTTGACGTGCTCGCCGTTGACGCTGATTTCGCAAGCGCTCAGCAACAATGCCAGCAAGGTGATCCATCCTAGTGGTTTGATCATATTATTCATCTGAGTAATAAAAAAACAAACGCTAGTGTAGTGCTTATTGCATAAAATTTCTTTGCCCCTGGCGACGGAATGCAAAAAGCGCGGCATCAACGGCGTTAACGTCGTATGAAGCTCCTTATGCACCGATTTCAGCGCCGTATAGCAGGCTGTATTCAGATTGCGTGTTGATGCCGTTACGTTGATGTTAAAAAAGTGGAGACGTCATTCCGGCGTGCTTTAAGCCGGAATCCAGCGACTTTTGTTGCGTTGACATGCAGATATTGAAAGTAGCGATGTTCAGCCAACAAAGGTGCAAGGACTCCTTGCACGGATTCCGGCTAACACCATGCCAGAATGACCTTAATAAGATCTGGACTGTTCACAAAACCGCCCATCAACACGAAATCTGAATACAGCCCTTTTACCGGAGATAGTCGCTACCCACCATGCCTACCCGCCGCCAATTATTGAAGAAAAGTTTGTTGTTGAGCGCCGCCGGCTTGTGCGCCGGCCCGCGCCTGGCGCTGGCGTCCGCCCAGCCCGCGCCGCCGCCCGACCTGTTCGATTCTCAGGCGCTCGATATCGAGTTCTGGGTCAAGCCGCGCACGCTGGACTTGCTGCGGCCCGCCACCGGCGAGCGCAGCAAGTTGTTGTACTGGAAGGATGGCGAAGTGCTGGACTCGGCTTATCAGCAACTGTGCCATTTGCTGCGCGACGTGAATGGCAAGCAGTCGGCGGCGATCGATCCCAAGCTGCTGGAAACCCTGTGGGCGACCCAGGCTTACGTGGCGCGTTTCGGCATGAGCAAGCCGCTGGAAATTTTGTCCGGCTATCGCACCGCCGAGTCCAATCAACGCCTGATCGAGCAAGGCGTGCCGGCCGCGCGCAAATCGCTGCACATGGAAGGCCGCGCGGCCGATATCCGCATTCCGCAATTGCATGAAGAAGTGCTGGGCGAGCTGATACGCAGCTTCCGTCAGGGCGGGGTCGGCTTTTATTACCGCCCCTCGGCCAGCGGCGGCTGGATCCACACCGACACCGGCTTGCAGCGCAGCTGGCAGGGTTGAGCCGTAGTTCTCGAAAACTTGTCCACGAAATACACCCGCGCTCCTCCTTGAGCCCGGCCACACTCATCTCTATTGGCAACATTGCCAGCGTTCAAAAATTCACCTGGAAGTGCCGGCTATCCTTGCCTACAATTCCCTACGACAACATTCGATTTCCAGGCTGCCAACGAAGCTTGTAGGCTTCGCCAGAAAAATGCCAGACGAGATCGGCTATTCAACGAACCCTAGAGGTGTCGCCATGAATGCAATGGTCTCGTTGCTCAAGCGGAATCCGGAAATCGCGGAAATCGCATCAAAACCCCAAGTCGCTCAGTCCACTGATGTCGCCGACTTGTTGCTGACGTATCTGGAACAACTGGGCGTCGAGTATGTATTCGGCATACCGGGCGGGGCGATCGAGCCCCTGTTCAACGCCCTGGCCAGAAGCGAACGCAGGGGGGGGATACGCCATGTGCTGACGCGCCACGAAGCCAGCGCCGCCTTCATGGCCGATGGCTATGCGCGCGAAACCGGCAAGCTCGGCGTCTGTTGCGCGACCTCCGGTCCGGGCGCCATCAACTTGATTACCGGGGTGGCTTGCGCCTACGAAAACAAAATTCCGCTGTTGGTCATCACCGGGCAACCGGCGCTGCCCTCGTTCGGCAAAAACCCTTTGCAAGAATCGAGCTGCACCGGCATCAACACGCTCGGCATGTTCCTGCATTGCACGCGCTATAACTCGCTGATCTCGCATCCTAAGCAATTCGAAGCGAAACTGATTGCCGCCCTGCAGCGCGCCACCCGCACGCCGCATGGGCCGGTACACTTGAGCATACCGCTCGACGTATTTCGTCAACCTAGCCCCAACGCCTTTCCGGCTTACAACCTGTCGGCCTTGCTCCGGCCTTCTTCCCTGGTCGATGACGATGCGCTCGAAACCCTGCGCGAGATGTTGTCGCAGTCGAAAAAAACGGTGTTGCTGATCGGCGGCTGGTGCGGCGAGGCGATCGCTTCGATACTCCAGTTCGCTATGCTGAGCGGGATACGCTTCGTCACTACGCCCGATGGCAAAGGCCTGGTCAGTCCGCATCACCCGCTGTATCGCGGCGTTTTCGGTTTCGGCGGGCATGCTTCGGCCGAAGCTTTGCTGCGCGACGAGGATGTCGATCTGATCCTGGCCATCGGCGCCAGCATGGGCGAATGGAATACCGGCGGCTGGAGCGGCAGCTTGCTCAATGAAAGGCTGGTGCATATCGATGAAGCCGAAGACCATCTGGCGCGCTCGCCGATGGCAAAATTTCACGTGCGCGGCTGCATCCGTTCCATCTTCAACCGCTTGATAGAACGCATGCATCGCGAGCAAGAGCAAAGCAAGCCCGACTTCGCGGGCCGGCGCGCCGCTCCCGAAGCGCAAGGCAGCGCCGATGCCGACGCTCAGGTGACGCTGGCGGCGCCGTATGAGTATCGCAGCGACGCCACCCCGATCAAGCCGCAAAGGCTGATGCGCGAATTGGGGCGCCTGTTTCCGCCGACCACGCGCTTTCTGGCCGATACCGGCAACAGCGCGACCTGGGCCATCCACTACCTGCACCCGCTGGCCGACAGGCGCCTCGGCGAACGACGGCTAGGCGGCGGCGAGCGCAAGCGGGTGCCGGGCCGGCGCAATGCCTATGGCGGCTGGTTGCGCGTGGTGATGCATTTTGCGCCTATGGGCTGGGCCATAGGCGGCGCCATCGGCACCGCGATGGGACGGCCGGGCTTGCCGGTGGTCTGCATTACCGGCGATGGCAGCATGCTGATGAATGGCCAGGAAGTGTCGGCGGCCGTGGCTGAAAATCTGTGCGTGATCTTTGTCGTGCTCAACGATTCAGCGCTGGGCATGGTCAAACATGGCCAGCGTCTGGCCGGCGCCGAACAGATAGGCTGCACCATGCCCGCCACCGATTTCGCCATGCTGGCGCGCGCCTTGGGCGCCAATGCCCATACCATCCGTTCGCCGCAAGATCTGGCCGAGCTCGATATCGCCGCCATCTGCGCGCGTCAGGGGCCGACTGTACTGGACGTACTGGTCGATGTCGATGAAGTGCCGCCGATTAACGCCAGGATGCGGGTGCTGGCAAATAACTTATAGGGAGTGCGTATGGACAGGCTGAAAGGAAAAACCGTACTGATCACGGGCGGCACCAGCGGCATCGGTCTGGCCAGCGCCCAGTTATTTCGTGCCGAAGGCGCGCGACTGGCCGTCACCGGCAGAGATGAGGGCAGATTAAACGCCGCCCAGGAACTGTTGGGCGACGACACGCTGGTGCTGCGCAGCGAAGCCGGCAGCATGGCCGACATCGAGACCCTGATGGCGGCGGTGCAAGACCGATTCGGCTGCCTCGACGTGCTGTTTCTGAACGCCGGTCTGGCCCATCCCGCACCGCCGGAGCTGGTTAGCGAGGCGCAATTCGATGAAATTATGGGCGTCAATTTTAAAGGCGCGTTCTTTACAATACAAAAAGCCTTGCCTATGCTGAGCGGCAAGGCTTCGATTATCGTCACCACCTCCATCACCAATCGTAGCGGCTCGGCCAATTTCAGCGTGTACGGCGCCAGCAAGGCGGCCTTGCGCTCTATGGTGCAGTCGCTCAGCCTGGCCTTGATAGGGCGCGGGATACGGGTGAATGCGATCAACCCGGGGCCGATAGACAGCGGCGGCTTTCAACGCCTGCCGCTGCCGCCGGAAGTGTTTCAGGCGGTCAAAGGCGAGATCGCCGGCCGCTCGCCTATCGGGCGTTTCGGCACGCCGGAAGAGGTGGCCAAAGTCGCGTTGTTTCTCGCCTCGGACGACGCCTCCTATGTGGTCGGCGAGGAAATCGTGGTCGACGGCGGCATCAGTCTGGTGTGCTTGCCTTAGGGGTGTTCATGAGCGACGACTTTGGCGAAGTGATCCATAGCAGCATCTGGGAAGAGCAGGCGGAACCGGACCATCCGTTCACGGCGGCAGCCTGTTATTGCCGCGGCTATGACGTTTACGGCGATGTGCTGGGCAAGGCCGGCTACCTCGAATATCTCTACCTGCTGTTGAAAGGAGAACGGCCGTCGCCGGCCAGCCTCGCGGCGTTCGAGTTGCTGGCGATCGCGCTGGCCAACCCCGGTCCGCGCGATCCCGCCGTGCATGCGGCGATGGCCGCCGGTACGACCGGCTCCCCCGCCGCGGCCGTGCTGATGGCGGCGCTGGCCGTGGGCGCCGGCTCGTATGGCGGCGCGCGCGAAGTGTTGCTGTTTATGGAAGCCTGGCATCAGCGCGGCCCCGACCTGGCGCTATGGTGTGAGCGCTTACGTGCTCCGCCGGCGCCGACGCGGGCGCAAATCTGGCCGGAGGCCGAACATGCGCCCGGTTTCGACGCCTACGCCAGACTTTGCGCCGCGCCGGTGCGCCAGACCCTGGAACAACTACTGCCAATTTTTCCTGCCGGCTGTCTGGCCTGGCTGGCGCGGGAAAGGGCGGCGCTGGAAGCGGCGGCCGCGCGCCCGCTGGCGCTGACCGGGGTCGCCGCCGCCACCCTGATCGACCTCGGCTTTACTGCGGATGAAGGCGAAATGCTGACCCTGCTGCTGCGCCTGCCCGGCGCTGCGGCGCACGCGCTGGAGCAAAAGCAGCAAGGCTTCCGGCAGTTTCCGTTTTTCGCGCTCGATCTGCAAGACGATCCCGGCCCGGTCGCATGCGAGGATAAGCGATGAATACGCGGCACACCCTGCAAGACTATGAAGGCCCCTTGCGCACCAGCATGGGGGCTTGCTTCCCTGGCGAACGGACCGTGTTTCGCGGCCACGATCTGCATGCGCACTTGCACGATATCGATTGGGTAGAGCTGTACACGTTCGGCATTACCGGCCGCCGCTTTTCTGCCCCGCAACTGAAGCTCTTGCATGCGCTCTGGAGCACCACCAGCTATCCCGATGCGCGCTTGTGGAACAACCGCGTGGCCGCGCTGGCCGGCAGCGCGCGCAGCACCGCCTCGCTGGCGATTGCGGCCGCGCTCGCGGTGTCGGAAGCGGGCATCTACGGCTGGCAACCGGTGATCGCGATTGCCGACTTTCTGCTGCGCGCCCGGCGCCAACTCGATGCCGGAGAAGATCTGCAGCAGGTGCTGCGGCAAGAATTGCAGCTACACCGGCATATCGGCGGCTACGGCCGGCCGGTCGCCACGCTGAAGGTGGACGAGCGCATCGCGGCCATCCTCGCCTTGATGGAACGTGAACGGCTGGCGCCGGGCCCCTGTCTCAAACTGGCGTTTGCGATAGAACAGGGGCTGCTGCAATTGGGCCGTAACTTGCCGATCAACTACGCGCCGGTACTGGCGGCGATTCCCCTAGACATGGGGTTTTCCGTGCGGGAATGCCACTTATTCGTGCAGCCCTGCCTGATGGCCGGCATGCCGCCCTGCTATCTGGAAGCGCTGCAACGGCCGGAAGGTGCGACATTTGCAATGCGCTGCACAAAGGTGCATTATGAGGGGCCAGCCCGGCGTCAGTGGTAAGCAAGTCTGAAAAAACGCTGTCCACGAAATACACGAAAAGCACGAAAGGAAAATCAACACCTTTCGCTTTGTCATTCCCGCGCAGGCGGGAATCCAGTGTCGTGCTAGTTGAGCCAAAGCCCCTGGATCCCCCCTTGCAGGGCGCACTTGAGCCTGCAGGCTCAAGTCGTTACGCAGGCGGGTAGCAGGCTACCCGAAACCTCTGCTACACCCTGCGCGGGAATGACAACATCAGTGTTTTTTTTCGTGATTTTCGTGTTTTTCGTGGACAAAAACGCTTTTTCTCGATTTGCCTTAAGCTGACATTCCCGCATAAAAAAGCACGCTCACGTATCAGCTTTAAATCTCACGCTTCGCCAACCTTTTTAAGGAAATGAGCCGAACATGAAAATTAAATCTCACGCTGGTATTTTTTGGGGAATCGCCCTGTTCTTCACACTGAGCGGCGTCAACGCTCAGCAAAGCGAAGAAGAGGAATTAGCGTTGTCGTATGGCAGTAAATCCGAGGTCAGTATCGCCACCGGCGGCAAGCAAGCGATTTCGCGCGCGCCGTCTGCCGCCTCGGTGATTACCGCCGAAGACATCCTGGCCATGGGCGCCACCGACCTCGATCAGGCCTTGGCCAGCATGCCCGGTTTGCATGTGTCGGTTTCGCCCTTCCTGAACACCCCCATCTATAGCTTCCGCGGGATATACACCAACTACAATCCCCAGGTGCTGCTGCTGATTAACGGCCTGCCGGTGACTAACGCCTTTGCCGGTAACCGCAGCTTCGCCTGGGGCGGCTTGCCGCTGGAAAATGTGGCGCGGATAGAGGTGATACGCGGGCCAGGCTCGTCCCTGTATGGCGCCGACGCCTATTCCGGGGTGATAGACGTGATTACCAAGACCGCCGCCGATATCAAAGGCGCGGAATTCGGTGGGCGTGCCGGCAGTTTTAAAACCCGTGACGCCTGGCTGCAATACGGCGGCGATCTGGGGCCCTTGCAAGCGGCGTTTTACCTGCGCGCCGGCCACACCGACGGCCAGCACGGCATCATACAAAAAGATTTGCAGGCGATCCTGGACCCCTTATTCGGCACCCATGCGTCGCTGGCGCCGGGGCCGATCAGCGCCGCACGCGATGCGCTCGATGCGCGCGCCGATCTGGCTTATCAGGATTGGCGACTGCGGGCTGCTTATCAGCAACGCAAGATCGGCACCGGCGCCGGCATCGCCGAGAGCCTGGACCCGCGCGGCAGATTGCCCGAATCCAGACTGTATCTGGACCTGACTTACCAGAAAAGCAATTGGTTAAGGAACTGGGATCTGGCGGCGACGCTAGGCTATATCGATATACAGGAAAAGGTCGGCGACCCCGCCTTTAGCTTGTTTCCTGCCGGCGCTTTCGGCGGCGCCTATCCGAACGGCGTGATCGGCAATCCCGGGCATTCCGAACGGCAGACGCACGCCAGCGTATCGGCCTTCTATACCGCGTTTCAGGATCATAGAATCCGCATGGGCTTGGGCGTCAGGCAATACGATTTGTATAAAACCGAGGAATTCAAGAACTTCAGCTTCGTGGTGCTGCCCGGTGTCGGTCCGGTATTGCTACCGTTGCCCGGGGTGGTCGACGCCAGCGGCAATCCGGCCGCCGTGTATATGCAGCCGCACAAACGCCATTTATCTTATCTGTTCGCACAGGATGAATGGAGCCTGGCCCAGGATTGGAAGCTGACCGCCGGCGTGCGGCATGACAACTATTCCGATTTTGGCGGCACCACCAATCCGCGCCTGGCTTTAGTCTGGGACGCGGCCTACAATCTGGTCGTCAAGCTCATGCATGGCCGCGCTTTCCGTGCGCCTTCGTTCACCGAGCAATACACGCTGAATAACCCGGTCAATCTCGGCAATCCCAAGATACAACCGGAAACCATAGCCACCAACGAACTCTCGTTCGTCTGGCAAGCGGCCACCAATCTGCAGACCAACCTGACGCTGTTCCACTATCACATGCGCGACATCATTAAACCGGTAGCCAATGCCGATCCCAGCACCGGCCGCACTTTTCAGAACGCGGGCGATCAGACCGGGCGCGGCCTGGAACTGGAAGCGACCTGGAACGCCACGCGCAATCTGCAACTGAGCGGGAATTTTTCGGTGCAACATTCCACCGACGGCGCCACCGGCCTCGACGCCGGCCTGGCGCCGCAACGGCGCGTGTACGGGCGGGTCGATTGGCGGCTGGCGCCAGCCTGGCGGGCCGGCGCCAGCGTCAACTATGTGGCCAGCCGCAAACGCCAGCCCGGCGATACGCGGCCGCCTTTGGCCGATTACAGCACGGCCGATGTCACGCTGAGACGCGAACGGCTGCTGGGAAACTGGGATGTGCGCGCCAGCGTGCTCAATGTGTTTAACCGGGATGCGCGTGAACCCACTTTTGCTCCCGGCAATATTCCGTTCGACTTGCCGCTGCCCGGGCGTGCTTTTTATCTTGAGCTGTCGTACAAGCTTTAGGAAAACGCCGGGTAACTATTCAGCGCGCATGGAAAGCATGAAAACCTCTCAACACAGAGACACAGAGGCACAGAGATATACAGAGAAAACCTGAGTCCTCTGTACCTGCTGTGAGAGGTTTAAGGTTTTTTTCCATTTTCCATAGGCGGCTGAATAGTGACAAGCCGATTAAATCAAACATTAGGTGGATCCTCGCTTGCGCGGGGATGACGAAACCGGAAGCACCATGTTCAGCGTCGGCAGATTCGCTTACCGCTGTAGATTCGGCATCGGCTTGCTGCTGGCCTTGCTGTGCGCCGCGGGCGAGGCGCTGGCCGATGGCGCCGCTCAGGCTGGACGAACGAATGGCCATACGGCCGAGGCGATCGCCGTCATTTACCCTGACATAGGCGAACCGTTTCGCGCGATTTTCGCGCAGATCATCGAAGGTATAGAAGATAAAACCAAAGTCAGGCTGCGTAGCTATCCGGTAGGCGCGAATCCCGATATTGCCGAACTGAACGCCCAGTTGAAACGCAACGGCACCAAGGTCGTGATTGCGCTCGGGCGGCAGGGGCTCAAGGCCGCTGCCGGGTTGGGCAGCGAGATCGCGGTGGTGGCCGGCGGGATACTCTCGCTGCCGGAAGCCGATAGCCAGCATCTGAGTGGCATCAGCCTGACGCCCGATCCCAGCTTGTTGTTCGCGCGTTTAAAAAACTTGTTGCCCGCCGTCAGGCGCGTGACGGTGGTGTACCAACCGCAGAGCAATGAATGGCTGATCAAGCTGGCCCGCGAAGCGGCTAAGGCGCAGGGCCTGGAATTGCTCAGCTTGCCGGCGCCCGATCTGGCGCGCGCCGCGCGGCTGTATGAAACCAGCTTCGCCTCGGCCGACAGCCGGCAAGATGCGGTCTGGTTGCCCCAGGATGCCATCGCCGCCGATGAAACGATCATCTTGCCGCTGATCTTGAAAGAAGCCTGGAACCGCGGCGTGCCGGTGTTCTCCAGCAGCCTGAGTCACGTCAAGAAGGGCGTATTGTTTGCCCTGTATCCCGACAATAGCGAGCTGGGACGCAGTCTGGCGGCTTACGCCCTGAGCTTGCTGGCCGGCGACGCGCCCAGGCGTGGCATCACGCCGCTGCGCGACGTGCATATGGCGCTCAATCTGCGTACCGCCAGCCACCTGGGCTTAACGATTAACGAACAACAACAGCGCAGCTACGATTTGGTTTTCCCTAGCCCTTGATCTATAGTTAAAACATTGCAAAGTCATTTGTTGATTTCGTTCAACTGCTTCAGATTTGTTTTAAGGGAAACGCAGCTTAAATCCGACGGCGTCATTCCCGCGAAAGCGGGAATCCATGTAAATCAGACACTCAGGTGGCGCCCCGCTTTCGCGGGAATGACGAAATCCGATTAAGCCGGTGTTTCCTTAGTTTGCGTCCGACGCCAGACTAAACCACTCACGAAAGTCATTTTATGCTTAGTGACTATCTGCAACGCACCGGCTTTCGCCGTCAACTGACCGTCATCTCCACCGGCGCCATCCTCGGGCTGGCGGTGTTTTCGTCGCTGATGAATTCCAGCGAAGCGAGTCGCCGCATGCGCGCTTACATCGTGGAACAGGGCCAGCGCATCGCCGAGAATTTCGCCCGGCAAAGCACGCTGGCGCTGCTTTACCATGCGGCCGACAACGCCATAGAGGGCGTCGCTACCACCCTGGCCTTCCCCGATGTGCTCAGGGTCGAGATCGCCGATAGCAATCACCGCGTCTTGCTGGCGCAAGCGAGTGCCGCTGCCGGGCTACCCGCAGCAACTTTGCATCCGGCCGCCGTGGCCATCCCGAAAGCGAAGCTGGAACAGGAAAACGACGCCGAATGGTTGTTCGGGGCGCCGGTATTTGCCGGGCAGAGCAATGAAACATCGCCGTTCGAGCTTCAGCAGCAGCAGAAACAATTGCTGGGCTACGTCCACGTCAGCATAGGCAAGGGTTCGGCCAAGCAGCTGGCCAGCTCGCTCTTGATAGGCAATCTGATGATCACGCTGTCCTTTGCCGCCGTCTTGCTGGGGTTGATGCAATTGCTGGTCGGACACATGATGCGTCCTTTGTATGCCTTGTCAGGCTTGATGGGGCGCGCCGAAGCCGGCGAAGCGCAGCTGCGCGCCGCTTTGGCCGGCCCGCGCGACGTCGTCAGCATGGCGACCGCTTTCAATAAAATGATGAGCGTGCTGGAAGAGCGCGAAGTCGAATTAAAACAATCGCGCGATGCGGCCTTGCGGGCGGCGCTCTTGAAAGCGCAGTTTGCCGCCATGGTCAGCCATGAAGTGCGCACGCCCCTGAATGGCGTGGTCGGGATGCTCGACATACTCAAAGAAATGCATCTGAACCAGCAGCAGCAAGAATGCGTGGAGGTGGCGTGGAACTCGTCGCGCGCGCTGATCGCGCTGATCAACGATATCCTCGATTTTTCCAAGATGGAAGCGGGCAAGATGGCCCTGGAAGAAACCGAATTCGATCTGCGTAAGCTGATCGAAGAGGTGATCGAGTTAATGGCCAGGCCGGCCCAGCAAAAAGGCCTGGAACTCGGCTACCTGCTGGCCGTGGACGTGCCGGAGCGCCTGCGCGGCGACGCCTTGCGCTTGCGCCAGGTGTTGCTGAACCTGATCGGCAACGCCGTTAAATTCACCGAGAGCGGCGAAGTGGCGGTCTGCGTCGCGCGCGCCGGCGGCGAGGCCGGCGATAGTGAAGACGGCTTAGCCTTGCGTTTTGAAGTGGCCGACAGCGGCATAGGCATGAGCGAAACGGCGCTGCAGCATGTGTTCGACTCGTTTACCCAGGCCGATAGTTCGACCGCCCGCAAATACGGCGGAAGCGGCCTCGGGCTGGCGATCTGCCGGCAACTGGTCGAGCTGATGAAAGGCCAGATCGGCGTCGCCAGCATCGAAGGGCAAGGCACAAAATTCTGGTTCACGATCGTTGGCAAAACCGCGCGCGATCCAGCCGCCGCCGGAGCCGGCCTGGACCCTGCCTGCCTGGAGCGGCGCGTGTTGGTGGTCGAGAGCAGCGACATCGTGCGGCGCTTTCTGCACGAAAATCTGACGCAGCGCGGCATGTCTTGCCAGGCCGTGGCGAGCGGCGCACTGGCCTGGCCCGAACTGCAGCGCGCCGCGCACAGCGATCACCCTTACGGCATCGTTATCATGGACAGCGCTGCGGCCGACGAGCCCGGCCACAAGCTGGCGACCAGCATCCGCAATGACGCCGCGCTGGCATCCTTGCGCGTATTGCTGCTCGATCGCTACGGCGCGCCGCGCTCTGCCGATAGCGCCGCCGAGGCTATATTGAGCAAACCGCTGCAACTAGAACGCTTGCTGCATGCGATGAACGCCCTGGTCGCGGGCAAGCCGCCGCGCGCGCCGTCCGCAGAATCGGCGGCGCCCGCCAGCCCCGCGCCCGAGCGGCAATGGCGGGTCTTGGTGGCGGAAGACAACCGCACCAATCAAGTGGTCGCCGAGGGCATGCTGAAAATGAACGGCTGCCTGTGCGAGCTGGTCGGCAACGGCCGGGAAGCGATGCTGGCGGCGCGCGCCCGCAGGTTCGACCTGATACTGATGGATTGCAACATGCCGGAGATGGATGGTTATGAAGCCACCGCCCATATCCGCAACTTTGAAGAAACGCTGGGGCGGCGCACGCCCATCATCGCGATGACCGCCAACGTCCAGAGCGGCGAAGCCGAGAAATGCCTGTCGGCCGGCATGGACGACTATCTGGCGAAACCGATCACCTTGATAGAATTGCGCCAGAAACTCGAGCGCTGGCTGTGGCGGCCGGCGTCCGCCGGCGAAGTCAGCGCGGATCCCGCCGCCGAAGAGGCGCCCCTGAATCTGCTCGTGTTCGATAAGCTGCGCGAGCTGCTCGGCTCGGAAATTCAGCGCGCTGTCAGCCCCTTCCTGGAAGACACGCCGACCTATCTGAAAAAATTGGAACTCGCCGTCAGTCTGGGCGATAACGAGAGCGCGCGCGCCATGGCGCATGCGATCAAAGGCAGCAGCGGCAACCTCGGCGCCACGGTCCTGGTCCGGCTCGCCAAAGAAGTGGAGCAACTGGCGCTGGAACAGAAAATCGATGAAATACGTCCGCTGCTGGCGTGTCTGCGGCGGGCCTTCGACGCTGTGGCGGAAAACATCAATGCGCTATCGTATGGCAGCGAAGCCGGCGCGGCCGGGCCAGACGCGGAAAAAACGCTGGTGCTGGTGGTCGACGACGACAGAAGCACACGCAGCGCCTTGCGCTATACCCTGCAGCTGGAAGGCTTCCGCATAGAAGAAGCGGAAAATGGCGCGCAAGCGCTGATGCTGCTGAAACGCATCGTGCCCGACATCATCCTGATGGACGCCATGATGCCGGTGATGGATGGCTTCACCGCCTGCGCCCACCTGAAAGAGCTGCCGCATGGCAGGAGCATGCCGGTGCTGATGATTACCGCGCTGGAAGACAACCTGTCGGTGGAACGCGCGTTTGCCGCCGGCGCCAGCGACTACATTCCTAAACCTATCCACTTTGCCGTGCTGTCGCAGCGCGTGCGCCGCGTGATCGACGCCAACCGCGCCGAAAAGCGCATTCGCCATCTGGCGTATAGCGACGTGCTGACCGGGCTGCCGAACCGCATCCTGTTCGTCGACGAACCGAGGCTGGCGATAGAGCAAGCCAGAAAGGCCGGCGAGTCGCTCGCCGTATTATTTCTCGATCTCGATCGCTTCAAGTATGTCAACGACACGCTAGGTCACGATGTCGGCGACCAATTGCTGTTGTCGGTGGCGCAGCGCTTGCGCCGCAGCGTGCGCGGCACCGATTGCGTGGCCCGCCTCGGCGGCGATGAATTCACTCTCGTGCTGGCGAATGTCGACGCCGCCGGCGCCGCCGTCGTCGTCAAAAACATTTGCCGCACGCTGGCGACGCCGTTCGCGATCAACGGTCACGACATCTTCGTCACCGCCAGCGTCGGCATTTCCTTGTATCCGACCGACGGCGCCGATGTGAATACCCTGTTGAAGCACGCCGATACAGCGATGTACCGGGCCAAAAAAACCAGGACCGGTTTCCAGTTTTTCGAAGCGGCGATGGAGCATCTGATCTCCGAGCACGTCAGGCTGGAGAACGATTTGCGCCACGCGCTGGAGCGCAACGAGCTGGAAGTCTATTACCAGGCGCAGGCGCGACTGGCGAACGGGAATATCGTCGGCATGGAAGCCCTGATCCGTTGGAATCATCCTACCCGCGGCCTGGTCTCGCCGCTGGAATTTATCCCGCTGGCGGAAGAGACCGGCTTGATTAATTCTATCGGCGAATGGGTGTTGCGTAGCGCTTGCGAGCAGTTGCAGACCTGGCGCCAGGCTGGCTTGCCGCCGCTCAAAGTCGCGGTCAATTTGTCGGTACATCAATTGATGCAGAAAGACTTCGCGAGCATCGTCGAAAAAGCGCTGACCGACAGCGGCTTGCCGCCGCAACTGCTGGAGCTGGAGATCACCGAAAGCACCCTGATGGAACATGCGCAAGACACGCTGGAGGCGCTGCACAGGCTGCGCAGCCTCGGCATCCGGCTCTCTATCGACGATTTCGGCACCGGTTATTCCTCGCTCGCTTATCTGAAGCGCTTTCCGGTCGACATCATCAAAATCGACCGTTCCTTTATCCGCGATGTCTGCGACGACGTCGACGACGCCGCCATCGTCACCGGCATCATCGCGCTGGCGCACAGCCTGCGTCTGGAAGTCGTGGCGGAAGGCGTGGAAACCGAAGCCCAGCTATGCTTCTTGCGCGAGCAATCCTGCGACATGATGCAAGGCTACTACCTGTCCAAACCGGTGCCGGCGGCACAGTTTATCCAGCTGTTGTCGAGTAAAACCTCGCTGCTGCAATAATCGGCTGGCGCTCTAGCCCCCTCTCCCGCGCGCGGGAGAGGGGGCTAAAACTCAGCGCAGCTTGTTACTTCGCGATCAGCAACAACACAGCCCGCCCATTCACGCCGTACACGCTATTCTCGCCGCCGATCAGGGCTTCGGCACCCGGCGTCACCACGGTATTCGCGCCCTCATTCCAGTTAGCGGTATCCATCACGCGGTACCAGCTCTTGCCGTTGCCCGGCCAGGGCAGCGTAAAGTTGACCGTGCCGGACCAGCCGTTATACGCGACATAAATGGCCGAGGCGCTGTCGCCGAATTCGCTGCCGTCGATACGGTAAGCCAGCGCGTGGTTGTTGCCGTCGTTGAAGTAAGTCGCATCGGCCACGCCGCCGTCGGGCTTGAACCAGCGCAATTGCTCCATCACATTGCCGTTGTTATCGACGCCGGAATAGAAATTGACCGGACGCAGCGCCGGGTGCGCCTTGCGGAACGCGATCAGGCGTTGGGTGAAAGTCTTGAAGTTGGTCTGCTCGGCGTTCAGGCTGTAGTTGAGCCAATTGCCCACGGTATCCACGTTATACGGATTGTTGTTGCAATTGAGCGTACGCAGGGTCTCGTCGCCGCCGGTCAGCATCGGGGTGCCGGCGCTCAGCAGCAAGAAAGCCATGCCATTGCGCGCCGCCTTGCGCTGATCTTGCGCCACGCTGTTCTGGTCCCAGCTGTCGTTGTCGTCGTTGCCGCCGTCGGAGGGGCCGTAAGGGTAAGCTTGATTGTTATTCTTGCCGTTGCAGGAATACAGGTCTTTCAGCGTGAAGCCGTCGTGCGCCACCATGAAGTTCACCGAATTCCACGGCAGACGGCCATTGTTTTGATACAGGTCGGCCGAGCCGGAGAAGCGCATCGCCAGCTGGCCCGGGGTGATCGCCACTACGCCCAGTTCGTTTTGCGAGCGGCGCAAGGTGTCGCGGAACACCCCGTTCCATTCCGACCAGCCGGACGGGAAGCCGCCGACCTGGTAGTTGTTGTTATTGGTGCCGGAAGCGGCCCATGGTTCGGCGATCAGGTCCACCCCGCTGCCGCCGGCCGCCGGGCGCGGCGGTAATTCGCGCGTGATGCGGTTCAGCGCATTGGCGCTATCCATTTTGTCGAAGTTGTAGCAGCCGACTTCGCAGCTATTGCCGAGCACCGGCGCCTCGTCGAAGCGGAAACCATCCACCCCCAGCGTGTTTTTCCAATACGCCAGCGAATCGACGATCAGATTTTGCGCGACCGGATTATGCGTGTTGTAATTGCCGCCGACCCCGGTATTGTCGTACGAGTACTGGTAATCGCTGGTCAGCTCGTAATAAGTCGGGTTGTCCAGCCCGCGCCAGGAAAACACGTTGTACACCGTCAAGCCATCGGTATTGCCCCAGGCCGCGCCTTCGCCGGTGTGGTTGTACACCACGTCCACCAAGACCTTGATTCCCTTGTCGTGGAAAGCTTTCACCATGGACTTGAATTCGCGCGTCGGGCCGCCGGCGCTCTTGTCGTAAGCGTAGCGTCGATCGGGCGCGAAGAAGTTCAGGGTCATGTAGCCCCAGTAATTATCGCTCGCTTCCACCGCGGCGGACACATCGTTGGCGTCGTTCTGGGTTTCCTGCAGCGGCAAAAACTCGACCGCCGTCACGCCCAGGCTGGCCAGATAGCCGGCTTTCAGCGCCGCGCCCTGATAAGTGCCGCGATAGGCGGCCGGGGTGCCGGCGTCGTTCATGCTCAGACCGCGCAGATTCACTTCATACACCACGTCGTCCTTCTGGGCGCGCGTCGGTTTCGTGCCTATGCTTTGCGTATCGCCGGCCAGCACTATGCCTTTCGGCGCCCTGGGGCCGCTGTCGATGGCGCGATAAGTCGCGCCGCTGGCGTATACGGTGCCGTCGCTCCAGCTCGCGTTGACCGGATCGTGGCTGATCTCGAGTGCATACGGGTCGATCAGCAGCTTATTCGGATTGAAGCGGTTGCCGGCGGCGTCCACGTCGCTGATGAAGCCGGCGCTGCTGCCTTTGCTCCAGCCCGTGTTGTACGGCCAGTTCGGGCCCCAGGCGCGGTAGCCGTAATACACCGGCCCGGTCACGCCCAGCGCCTGCAGCGCGCTGACCACCACGCTGGTGGACCAGACATTATTCGCGCCCTTGTTCAGCACATAGCGCGCCACTTCCTGGCTGCCGTAGGCGCTCGCATACACGCTGAGCTCGATGCGGGTGGCGCGCGAAGAGTAAATCTGAAAACTGATGTTGGCTTTGTTGGCGTCGTATCTGGCGCCGAGGTTCATGCTGTTGATGGCGGCGTGGGCGCCAGTATTGACAGCGAGCGCGGCCGCAGCGGCCAGCAGCAGTGCCGCTAATAGTTTATTGATACGCATTTTGTCTCCGTCTGGTAGGGATGCTGAGGTGGTGGATTCAGGGTCTTTGCCCCGATAGGCGGGTGCCGCCGGGCCTGAAGGTACAGGCAAAAGCTGGCGTGCAGGGAAATGGTAATGTAGTTTAAGTACGTTTTAAAGCGATTTTTGTACGATTTTTGTGCGCTTATGGTAAATATTTGCACGTATTTACACGGCTACACTTTTGGCGTTGGTAGTTTTAATACGCTTTGTGCCTCGCTGATTCTTTGCTTAAAATGACGGGACTACACTGTCTAGCCGCGATTCCCGTCTCAACACCGACCAGGAGTGCTATGCGTACGATGATGAAAACCCTGCTGTCGCTGCTGGGCGCAGGCGCGGCGATCGCGCTGCATGCGCAGCCGCTGACGCTGGTGACCGAACACTATCCGCCTTTCAATATCGTCCATCCCGAAGACGATGACGTCGGCGGCAGTTCCGCCGACAAGCTGCGCGAGCTGATGCGGCGCGCCGGCGAAGATTACAGCATCA
This sequence comes from Burkholderiales bacterium, assembly GCA_016196925.1. GTDB lineage: Bacteria > Pseudomonadota > Gammaproteobacteria > Burkholderiales > Burkholderiaceae_D > Undibacterium. The sequence goes on from JACPWS010000004.1 coordinate 18,980, forward strand.
AGTCTTATTCCTGGTCGCGCGCCTTTCAGATGGGAAACAAGGTGCCGGACACCTGCGTGTTTTCCACCACCCGTTCGCCGGAACGGGAAGCGATGTTCAAATGGGTGGGGCCGCTGGTCAAGAATGACTGGGTGGTGTTCGCCCGCGCCGGCGAGCGCCATCACCCCGCCACGCTGGAACAGTTGCGGCCGTATGTGATGGGAACTTATCGCTACGACGCCATCGCCGAATTCCTGGCGCTGCGCGGCTATAAAACCGAGCTGGCCAATGTCGACACCGACAACCCGCGCAAATTGTTATACGGCCGTTTCGACTACTGGGCCACCGGTGCCCTGATGGGCAAGGAAATACTGCGGCAACAAGGCTTAAGCGGGCAAATCGTGCCGCTATTCCGTTTTTACCAATCGGAAATGTACCTCGCCTGCCATCCCGGCATGGCGCAAGACCGCATAGACCGCCTGAACCGCATCCTGAAAGAAATGGAAAAAGACGGCACGCTGGCGGCTATCGAGAAGAAATATCAATAAGCTTGCTAATAAAAAAAACCGCTGCCCGGCGAGGCCGGACAGCGGTTTTTTTGTTGTGCCCAGTCCGGCTTATTTCGCCGCCGGAGCCGCCGCCTTTGCCTTCGCTTCATCGCCGGCGATGAATACGCTCATCTTGGCCGGGTCTATGTAGCGGCGGAAGGCGGCGTTGACCTGGTCCAGCGTCAGTGCGCCGATCTTGTCGTCCATCGCTTGCGACCAGGCCCAGCTGCGCTTCAGGTAGAGGTTGCTGGTCCAGCCGCCGGCCACGCCGCCGTCGTTGGTGCGTCCCTGTGCGCGTTGCTGCAACAGGCCGGATTTGGCCTTGGCCAGTTCTGCGGCGGTGAAACCGCCGGTCAGCGCGCGTTGCAATTCTTCGCGGATCGCGCTTTCCAGCCTGGCCAGGTTTTGCGGGGCGGCGATCGCGCTGATGGCAAAGCTGCCGTCCGGATCGAGCTCGCCGGCGGCCAGGCTGGAGCCGCCGCCGTAGGATAAACCGTCTTTCTGGCGTATGCGTTCCATCAGGCGCGAATTCAGGCCGGCGCCGCCACCGAAGATATAGTTGGCGATGCGCAGCGCCGGGAAATCGGCATCGTCTTCCTTCAACAGCAGGTTCATGCGGCTGACGTAGTAGCCGTTTTCCTTGTCCGGCGTATCGAAAGTCTGCCGCACGGCCGGCACGTCCTTGATCCGGCTGACCAGGCGCGCATACGGAACCTGGCTGTCCCAGCCGGCAAACGCTTGCTGTATGGCTAGCCTGGCGGCGGCCACGTCCATGGCGCCGACGATGGACAATTCGCCGTTGGAGGCGCCGTAGAATTGCGCATGGTAAGCGCGGATATCCTCGAGCCTGAGCGCGCGGATCGCGGCCAGGCTTTCGTCGAGCGTGCTGGCGGCGCGGAAATCGCCCTTAGGGTAAGGGTTGAAATGCAGGGCCAGCGCGACGCTGGCCACGGTGCGCGGTTCATTGCGCCCGGCTTCCAGGCCGACGATGGCTTTTTCCTGCATTTGCCGGAATTCGCTGTCCGGGAAGCTCGCTGCGCGCAGCACATGCGTCATCAGCGCGATCGCGGCCGGCAAATTGGCCTTGGTGGTCTGGTAGGCATACACGTCGCCGCTGATCTTCAGCCGGGACATTTCATCGGCCAGCTGGGCGCGGCTGTATTTGCCGGTGCCGGTCGTCAGCAGGGCGCGCGCAAACGCGGCGATCTGCTGTTTGCCGGCGAGGCTGGCCTCGTCGCCCCAATGCAAGTCGAGCGCGACGTTCACGGTTTCGCCGCGGGTTTGCTTGGGCAGCAGCGCGACTTTTAGCTTGCCTATGCTGCCGAGCTGGCTGCGCCGGTCGAGGTTGGCTGGCGCCGGGTCGAAGGCTTCGGCCGTCAGCGCGGCCGCCTTAGGGTGGAAGTCTTTCATCACTTCGGCCATGCCCGGTGCGGCCGGGATCTCGGCGCGCTGCGGCGCGTCTTCCGGGATGAACATGCCTACCGTGCGGTTGTCGCGCACCAGATAACGGCGGGCGGCGGCCTGCACTTCTTCCGCCGTGACTTTGGCAGTATCGTCGCGGTCCTTGAACAGATAGCGCCAGTCGCCCATCGCGATGTATTCGGACAGGGCTACGCCTACGCTTTCGTGGTTGTTCAGCATTTTTTCGAAGCCGTTCGCTTCTTCGCGCTTGATGCGCTCCATTTCTTCCGCGCTCGGCGGATTGTTTTTGAAATCTTCTATGCCGGCCAGCAAGGCGTCTCTGGCGGCTTCCGGCGATTCGCCTTTCTTCACGACCGCGCCTATGATTTGCAAGCCCGGCGCGCCATAGCCGAGGCTGCTGGAAAACACTTGCACCAGCTTGCCGCTTTCCACCAATTGCTTGTGCAGGCGGCCGTGCGGCGCTTCGGTCAGCACGCTGCCGGCGAAGCTGAGCGCGTCGCGGTCGGGATGCAGGCCGGCCGGCGCCTTGTAAGCGATCATGAGCAATTGCAAGTCGCCCTTGCGGCGCACCGCGAAGCTGCGCTCGCCGTCCTGGGTCGGTTCGCTGGTCCAGAACGCGGGCAGGGCGCGCGCCGGCTTGGCGATCTTGCCGAAGGCATGGGCGATCCACGGCAACACCTGGTCTGGCTCGAACTTGCCGGCCACCAGCAAGACCGCATTGTCGGGCTGGTAGTAGCTGCGGTAAAACGCTTGCAGGTTTTCTATCTTGACGTTTTCGATATCGCTGCGGTTGCCTATGGTGGAATGGCCGTAGTTATGCCAGTCGAAAGCGACGCTTTGCAGGCGCTTCATTAACACCGCGCCCGGCGAATTTTCGCCGCTTTCGAATTCGTTGCGCACCACCGTCATTTCGGTGTCCAGGTCTTTCTTGGCGATGCTGGAATGCACCATGCGGTCGGCTTCCATTTCCAGCGCCCATTTCAGGTTGTCGTCGCCGGCCTGGAATAGTTCGTAATAATTGGTGCGGTCGAGCGAGGTGGTGCCGTTCATGCGCATGCCGCGCCGGTTGAATTGCTCGGTGATCTTGGGATGGCCCGGCGTGCCTTTGAACATCAGGTGTTCGAGCAAATGCGCCATGCCGGTTTCGCCGTAATTTTCGTGGCGCGAGCCGACCAGGTAAGTCACGTTGACGGTCACCGTCGGTTTCGAGGCATCCGGCATCAGCAAGATGCGCAAGCCGTTCGCCAGACGGTATTCGGTGATCCCTTCGACGCTGGCGGCCTGGCTCACGCCTTGCGGCAGCGCCGCGGCCAGCGCCAGCGGCGCGCTGAACATGAACACCCCGCCCAGCACCAGCGCGCGCAGCGCGGGGGTGAGCGACAGGCGCAAAGAAGAACGGGATTTTTGCATATGCTTCCTTATGGCTAAAAAACATTCAGAAAGGCGTGAATATACTGAGGGGTAGTATATTTTTAAGCCCTTTGTTTCCGCTGACGACAGGCATAATTTTGAAAAATATGGGGGGAGTATCTATTTTATGCGACAAAACAGCGGCTATATCCATGATTTCAGGCAGGTCACTATTCTGGCATTATGACGACTTGTCAATTATCCGTCAGCACTATGTCCAGCGTCTGGCTGCCGCGCCAGCGCTCGCCCGCTGCGAGCCGTACCGGCTGCACGATGGCGGCGGCTTCCACGCACAGCATGCGCCGCTCGCCGCCAGCCTCGAGATCGGCCAGTTTGACCGCGCCGTCCAGGCCGGGGTTCCACACCACGGCGTCGGCGAAGCCGCTGCTGGCGATGCGGGTGCTTTGCTGCGGCTGGCGCAACTCCAGCACGGCCGGCACGCCGCTATAGATGCGGTCGGTTTCGCCATCTATGCGCAAGGCGTCCGCCGTTTCCAGCACATCGCTGTTCCCGCTGACGCTGTCGCGGTAGCGCAAGCCCTGCAAGCCGTGCAGGCTGGCGGCGGCGATGTCGGCCACGGCCAGATAGCTGTGCAGCGCGCAAGTGAAACTGAAGCGGGCGTCGCCGCTGTTTTCCACTTCCAGCGCGATCTCCAGGCGCTGACCGTGCAGCGTCACGCTCAGTTCGGCGCAAAACGCCTGCGGCCAGACGACCAGGCTGGCGCGATTTTCCTTCAGTTGGTACACCGCTTGCGCGGTGCCGTCTGCGCGTCGACCCGAGCGCAGCAGCCGCCATGCGGACGTGCGCGCGAAGCCGTGCCTGGGCAAGCGGCCGAGCGCGGCAAATTGCGGAAAAATCACCGGCACCCCGCCGCGTATCGCCACCCCGTCCGCCATGGCCGAAGTCCGGCTCAGGAATAGCTGCTCGCGGCCGCCGGCCGGGATCCAGGAACAGACATGGGCGCCCTGATCGCAGATGGTTGCGCTGGCGCCGTCGGCGGCTTGCAGGGTGAGGAAATTCATGCGGCGCTTTCTTGTTCGTAAAAAACAAGCGCTAGTGTAAAGGAAGCTGTGCCCGGCGGCGCGGACAAATCGGGTAGTATGGCGCCCATCTTCACTCTCGCGTCCCGCCATGTCGATCAGCTATCTCGCCGTCAAACACCTGCATATCGCTTGCGCCGCGCTCAGCGGCAGTTTTTTCGCGCTGCGCGGGATCTGGATGTTGCGCGCTTCGGCGCTGCTGCAGCGGCGCTGGGTGAAGATCGCGCCGCATATCGTCGATACGGTCTTGCTGGCGAGCGCGCTGACGCTGGCGCTCTGGAGCGGGCAGTACCCGTTCCGGCAAGACTGGCTGAGCGCCAAACTGCTGGCTTTGCTGCTGTACATCGCGCTCGGCACCGTCGCGCTGAAACGCGGCCGCACGGCGCGCGGCCGGGCAGCCGCGTTGGCGGCGGCGCTGGCGGTGTTCGCCTACATCGTGGCGGTGGCGCTCAGCCGCCAGGTGCTGCCTTTCATTTAGCGGCGCGTATCAGGTCGGCCGCCTTCTCGCCTATCATCATGCCCGGTGCATTGGTGTTGCCGCCGATCAGGGTCGGCATGATCGAGGCGTCCACGATGCGCAAGCCGTCCAGGCCGTGCACGCGCAGCGCCGGGTCGACCACCGCCATGCTATCCACGCCCATCTTGCAAGTGCCGACCGGGTGGTACACGGTGTCGCAATGCCGGCGCAGCGCGGCGCGGATCTCGTCGTCGCTGTGCACGTCGGCGGTCTGGAAATCGGCGTAGCGCATCGCTTGCATGGCCGGCGTATCCATCAGCTTGCGGGTCAGCTTGAACGCTTTCACCATGTTTTCCAGGTCGTCGGGATGTTCGAGGAAGCGCGGGTTGATCAGCGGCGCGGCCAGCGGATCGGGGCTGGCCAGCGTGACTTCGCCTATGCTCTGCGGCCGCAGCAGGCAGACGTGACAGGAATAGCCGTGGCCCCAGTGCAGCTTGCGCGCGTGGTCGTCTATCATCGCCACCACGAAATGCAGCTGGATGTCCGGTGCACTTAAAGCGGGATCGGTCTTCAGGAAGCCGCCGCCTTCCGCGCCGTTTGAGCTGACGATGCCGCGGCGGCGGTGTTGATAGCGCCAGAATTCGCGTGCCAGCCGCAGCCCGCCGGCGGCCGAGACGCCGAGCAAATCGAGGCTGGTGGAGCGGTACTTGAACACGAAATCGGGATGATCCTGCAAATTGCGGCCGACCCCGGGCAAGTCGTGCAACACCGGTATCCCCAGCGCCTGGAGGTCGGCGCCTGCGCCGACCCCGGACAGCTGCAACAGTTGCGGGGTTTGCAGCGCGCCGGCCGCCAGCAAAACTTCCTTGCGCGCACGCAGGCTGCGGCGTACGCCGTTTTGCAACAGCTCGACCCCGACCGCGCGCCTGCCTTCGAACAGGATGCGCGTCACATGGCAGCCGGTTTCCACCTTCAGATTGGGGCGCTGGCCGATAAACGGATGCAGATAGCCGCGCGCCGCGCTCCAGCGTTCGCCCCGGTGCTGGGTGACCTGGTAAATGCCTATGCCTTCCTGCTCGGCGCCGTTGAAATCCTTGTTGAGCGGGAAGCCGGCCTGGCGCGCCGCTTCCAGATACACGTGCTGGAAAGGGTTATCGCTGCGCAATTCGCCGACGCGCAGCGGGCCGGACTGGCCGTGATACGGCGCGCCGAAAGTCTGATTGTTTTCCGAGCGTATGAAGTAAGGCAGCACTTCCTCATACGACCAGCCGGGGTTGCCGAGCGCGGCCCAGCGATCGTAATCCTGGCGGTGGCCGCGGATATACACCATGGCGTTCAGGCCGGACGAGCCGCCCAGCATCTTGCCGCGCGGCTGGTAACCGCGCCGGCCGTTCAAGCCCGGCTGCGGCACGGTCTGGAACGCCCAGTTATTGATCGTGGTTGGCAGCATCGCCGCCACCGCGGCCGGCGTTTTTACCAGCCAGCTGTCGCCCTTGCCGCCGGCTTCCAGCACGGTGACGCTGGTGTTAGTGTCTTCGCTCAGGCGGCTAGCCACGGCGCAACCGCCCGAACCGCCGCCGACCACGAGGTAATCGCTGATATTGTCCATCATGTCTCTTTTATCGTTATGTAAATCTTTTTTGTCCACGGAAAACACGAAAGGCACGAAACCGATGCCAGTAAAGCTAGCTATCTAAGTGCATGCAGTTGCACCGTGTTTTCCCTCCACCTTTATGGGGTAGGGCTAGGGTGGGGGTAAAGTCGTTGATCAACTATATGGATAGTTTGACCATTCGACCCCCATCCCAACCTTCCCCCTGCCAGGGGGAAGGGGCTTTCGTAGCAAGTTGAGTAGATATCGTTTTTTTGTTTTTCATAGATCAGATTATCTTTACGTTCTTGCCGTTGCTAGCGATACTAGTACGCAGCTTCGTATAAAGTAAGGACATTTACTGCCATGTTGCCCGCCGTTCAATGCTGAACTCCAAGACCACGACTGCCGGCCTGTTATCGGTACGGGATACGGTATTCCCGGCCCATCCGTTTTCCGGTGTGCTGGCGATCGCGCGCGAGCGCAACTGGCGCGTGCAAGACATGTTCCCGGCCTTCGCCCAGCCTCAGCCGGGCGGACTGCGCATCAGTTATAGCCAGGCCAGGGAAGGGCTGTTGCAAGCGCGCCGCCAGGGCGGGGCCGATCTGGCAATCTTGTCCGGCGCGCGCAAGGCGCTGCCGCAACTGGGTAGCATGGCGGGCGGCTTGCTGGTCCAGGCGACGACGGCGCAGGCGCTGGCTTTCGGACTCGAATATCAATTGATCGCCGGCTCCATGCTGCAACTGACGCTGGAGCGCGGCGCACGGCAATCGGCGCTGGTCGCGCACAGCCTGTTCGACGACCCCGAGCTGCAGGATTTTCTCGATGCCGATCACCTGGCGACCGCCTTCAACGCCGCGCGCCAGCTGGACGGCGCACGCCTGCGGCTGGACAGGGTGGAGTTGCGCGGCAACCGCCAGGCCAGCCGTTCGCTGCTGGAGGATTTTTTTAACTGTCCGGTCAGCGTGGGCGCCGACAGCAGCCGCCTGCTGTTCGCCGATCGGCTGCTGGCGACGGCGCTGCCGGCGGCCGATGCCGTGCGGGCCGCGATGGCGCGCCACGCTTGCGAAGACGAGCTGGCGGCCATCGGCGCCCTCGGCCGCCCCAGCCTGTTGCGTAAGCTGGTGGACTTGCAATGTGAATTCCGCAACGTGGCCGAGATGGCGGCGGCGCTCGCGATCAGCCCGCGCTCGCTGCACCGCTGGCTGGCGCGCGAAGGCACTTCGTATTTCCAGATCACCGACAACGTCCGCATAGAACGCGCCAAACGCTTGCTGCAGGCCGGCCTTAGCCTGGACGACATCGCCGAACGACTCGGTTATTCGGACGCCCGCAGCTTGCGGCGCGCGTTCAAGCGCTGGACTACGCTGACGCCGGGCGAGTACCGGCTACAGCAAGTCAGGGATGCCGGCTGACGATCTGCTTGAAGAAGTCGACTACGCCTTGCTCGCCCATGCGGCGCGCATTCGACAATTCGCCGGCCCTGGTCGCATACAGCACGGTGTTGTCGGCCTGCAGCAGCACGGCGGCCGGTATGCCTTTCTTGATCGGGTTGCCGTAGGCGTTCGCCAGCGCCAGGTTTTTATCGAACTGGCCGACATCGACCTTGACCAGCACAAACCTGGCCGCGATCAGGGCCGCGCTCTGGCCGTGCAGCGATTTATCGAGTTCCAGGCAATCCTTGCACCAGTTGGCGCCGAAGATCAGCAACGCCTTCTTATGCTGGGCTTGTGCTTGGGCCAGCGCCTGACTGACCGCGGCCGGCGCATCGGCGCTTTCGTCGTAAGGCTGGAGCGGGCCGGCCAGTGCCGGCGCCAGCGCCAAGCCGAATGCCAGCGCGCATAGCAGGGAAAACAGTTTTTTCATGATGTCCGGAAGAAAGAGCGGGATGGCCAGAGTGTGACGCAAAACGGCCGCTTTGTCATTTTGCCGCGCAATAGAAAATCGGATGAAAACTGTATGCATATACAGTAAAATGACTAAAGAAACGTAGATTAAATCAAAAGGCGTCATTCCCGCGCAAGGTGTAGCGGGGACTTTGGGTAGCATGCTACCCGCCCGCGCAACGACTTGAGCATGCATGCTCAAGCGCGCCCTGCAAGGGGGAATCTATGTAAATCAAACATTAGGTGGATCCCCGCTTTCGCGGGGATGACGAAATCCGATTAAATCCGTGCTTCCCTAAAGCACCTTAAATACCCGTTTCTACGCTCACCACGAAGCCCGCGTGAAAAAAATCATCCATTGCGATTGCGACTGCTTCTACGCCGCCATAGAGATGCGCGACGACGCGCGCCTGCGCGGGCGGCCGCTGGCGGTCGGCGGCCGGCCCGATCAGCGCGGCGTGGTGGCGACTTGCAATTACGAGGCGCGCCGTTACGGCGTGCGCTCGGCGATGCCGATGGCGCAGGCCGTGCGGCGCTGTCCCGGGCTGCTGATCTTGCCGCCGTCCATGGAAAAATACCGCGCCGCCTCGCGCCAGATTCTGGCGATTTACCGCGCTTACACGGCGGCGGTCGAGCCTTTATCGCT
>JACPWS010000012.1 GCA_016196925.1 Burkholderiales bacterium
CTTCCTTGACGCCGGCGGTGAAGTATGTCTGCAGGCCGAGCAGTTTGTAGCCGGCGCGGAACAGGCGATCCAGGCCGGGTTCTTCCATGCCCATGTCGGCCAGGAATTCGGCCTTATCGGCTTCGTCCAGGTCGGCGATTTCGGATTCGATGGCGGCGCAGATCGCGACGATCGGTGCGTTCTGGCTGGCGGCGTAAGCGCTCAGCTGGTCCAGCAGCGGGTTATTGCTGAAGCCGTTGTCGGCCACATTGGCGACATACATGGCCGGTTTGGCGGTGATCAGGCACAGCGGCTTGATCAGCAGCATTTCTTCGGCGTCCAGTCCCAGTGCGCGCACCGGCTGGGCTTCGTTCAGGGCCGGCATGATGCGTTCCAGCAGGGCGACCAGCTTGGCGGCGTCCTTGTCGCCGGAACGGGCTTTCTTGTTTTCGCGGTGGATGGCTTTTTCTACCGTGCCCATGTCGGCCAGCGCCAGCTCGGTCTGTATCACTTCGATGTCGTCCAGCGGGCTGATCTTGCCGGCCACGTGGATCACGTTGTCGTCTTCAAAGCAGCGCACCACGTTGACGATGGCGTCGGTTTCGCGGATGTGGGCCAGGAACTGGTTGCCCAGGCCTTCGCCCTTGGAGGCGCCCGCCACCAGGCCGGCGATGTCGACGAATTCCACGATCGCGTTCTGCACGCGTTCAGGCTTGACGATGGCGGACAGTTGCGCCAGGCGCGGATCGGGCACTTCGACTACGCCTACATTCGGTTCAATAGTGCAAAAAGGGTAATTTTCTGCCGGAATGCCTGCTTTAGTCAGGGCATTGAACAGGGTGGATTTGCCGACGTTAGGCAGGCCGACGATGCCGCATTGGAGACTCATGATGTGTGCCGAAGTGTTGAGATTAACCCGCTATTTTACCGGAAAGCGTGTGCATTCTGATTCTATGTGAGGATAAACGCTGCAAAAATCCCAGCAGCAGTACACCGGCCACGGTCAGCCCCATTACCAGGCCGATCCAGAATCCGCTGGCGGCCATAGGCTGGGCCGGGCGCCACGGCAGCCAGTCCGGCGCCAGTCCCAGCACAAAACCGAGCGGCAGGGCGAAGCCGTAAAACGCCATGACATGGATCAGCATAGGGGTGCGCGTGACCTTGTAGCCGCGGATGGCGCAGGCGGTGGTGACCTGGGCCGCATCCGACAGCTGGAACACGGCGGCGAACAGCAACAGCTTGGCCGCCATCTCTTGCACCTCGCGATCGCTGGTGTAGGCGGCCGCGATCTGGTGCCGGAACGCCATGATGAAGGCGGCCGACAGCACGGCAAAGCCCAGCGCCAGCGCTACGCCTATCCAGGACACGAAGTGCGCGCGGCGCGCATCGCCCTCGCCCAGGGTTTGCCCGACCCGGGTGGTCAGCGCTATGCCCAGGCTCATCGGCAGCATGAACACCAGCGAAGAAAAATTCAGCGCGATCTGGTTGGCGGACACCGCCACCACGCCGAAACGCGCGACCAGCAAGCCGACTGCGGAAAACGCCGAGACTTCGGCAAAATACGTGACGCCTATCGGCAGCCCCATCTTCAGCATGGCGCGGATCTCCGGCCAATGCGGCCGCTCGCGCTGCGCAAACGGATAGGTCGGGCGGTAGACCGGCGCGCGCCGTATCCACAGCAGCATGGCGGCCAGCATCAGCCACAGGCCGACCCCGCTGGCGACTGCGCAGCCGGTCGCGCCGAGTTGCGGGAAACCGGCATGGCCGTAGATCAGCAGCCAGTTGACGGTGATATTGAAGCCCAGCCCGCCGAGCGCGATCAGCATCACCGGCTTGGTCTGGTTCAGGCTGGTGGTGTAGCCGTACAGCGCGCGGTACAGGGCGAACGCCGGCATCCCCATGCTGATTACATGCACGAACTGGCTCGCCTTGCGCTCGATTGCCGCCTCCAGTTGCAGGTAGGCGAACACCAGCGTCGACAGGTTCAGCAACAGGCAAGCCAGCACGCCCACGCCGAGTGCCATCCAGAGCGACTGGCGCATGATGTGCGGCACCCGGGAGAAATTTTCAGCGCCGACTTCATGCGCGACCACCGCATTGATCGCCATCATGACGCCCATCACGGTGACCAGCACGATCGCCCACAGCGAAGTGCCGAGCGCCACCGCCGCCAGGTCGCCGGCGCTCAGGTGGCCGGTCATGGCGACGTCGGCCACCCCCATGCCCACCGTGGCCAGCTGGCCTATCAGGACGGGCCAGGCGATTTGCCAGAGGGCGGCGGCTTCGGTGCGGATGCGGGTTTTCATGCGGAGCAACAATAACGGTGAAGGACCCGCATCTTACCTTATCCGCCTTTGCCCGGCTGCACCGCAGGGGGAGGGGGCAGCGGTAAAAAGGCTGTAACCAGATTTCGTGTTGATGAGCGGTTTTGTGAAGAGCCCGGATCTTATTAAGCTCATTCCGGCATGGTGTTAGCCGGAATCGGTGCAAGGAGTCCTTGCACCTTTGTCCGCATAAGTAACATCGCCACTCTCAAGACAGGCAGTCAACGCAACAAAAGTCGCTGGATTCCGGCTTAAAGCGTGCCGGAATGACATCTCCAACTTTTTTAAACATTAACGTAACGGTATCAACACGAAATCTGAATACAGCCGGTAAAAACAGATACTCCCCCTGTTTTTATATAAAATCGGCCTGTCGTCAGCGGATTCATTGGCTTTCAAAATATACTCCATCCCAGTATTTAAGCATGGTGAGCGCCATGTGGGCCGCGAAAGGTGTAGCGGGGAATTCGGGTAGCAAGCTACCCGCCCGCGCAACGACTTGAGCATGCATGCTCAAGCGCGCCCTGCAAGCGGGAATCCATGTACATCAAACACTCAGGTGTATCTCCGCTTTCGCGGGGATGACGAAATCGGAATAAATCCGTGATTCCTTAAAACGGCAAGATGCGCGCCGGATCGGGGTTGTCCGCGAAGGCAGCGAATTCGTCGCGCAGGCGCTCGCTTTCGGCGATCGCGATTTTCCAGTTGCGCGCGCGCAGATCGTGTTGCAAGCCGTAGTGGCTAAAGTCTTTGCGGTCGGGCAGCTTGCTGCGCGGCAGGCTGCGCACGAAGTCCGCCGAGGGTGACAGCATGATCACGTTATCGAGCCAGTCGCGATTTTCGCCGCGGCCGGCGCGCCGCCATGGCAGCGGCTTATCGAGCCAGCCCGGCACGATGTGGTCGGTGAAGTGCGGATACAGCACCAGCGCGCCTTCCTCGCCGGCGGTCAGGCGCGAGTAGGGCAGCGCCAGGTGGTAGTCGATCATGCCACCGTCCCAGTACTGGCCGTTCGGCGCATGCGCGATCCGGGTGACCGGCTGCATGATCAGCGGCAGGGTGCCGGAGGCCAGCAAGGCCGATGCGAGATTGTCGGGCGTCAGCGACGAGAAATGGGTATCGAAATTATCGAACTTCGCTTTCAGCCAGTACAGCGGATCGCGCAAGTCGCCGATCACCATCCTGTCCATGTGGCGGGCCAGGCGCGCGCGCGAGGCGAGGTTGGCCAGGCCGGCGGCGGCGAAGCCGGCCCTGGTCCCCAGTCTGCTCCCGGGCGCCGCCAGCCAGCCGCGCCCGCGCATCGCCAGCACTTGCAACCGGTGCAGCGGCTGATGGGCGATTTCCTGTTCGTGCCCGCCTATAAATTCCTGCAACAATTGCTTGATGATGGACGTCACTTCCTGCGGACCCGGCCTGGCCGTATAGGTCTGGGCGCAATACAAATCGCCGAGACGGCGGAAGGCCGCCGCCGGGTCGGCATGGCTGGCCGCCGCCATGCGCCAGGCGCCTATCGAGGCCCCGATCAGCGTGCGTACTCTGGGCGCAGCCGGCAGCCACTCGCCGAACAGCCACTGATCGAGCGCCTGCAGGATCAAGCCCTTCGGGCCGCCGGCCGCAGCCGGAAGCACGGCGATGTCTTGCGCTTGCAGCCCATGCGCGCGGATATGCGCGAGCGCAGTCTTGCCGGCGCGGATTTCCAGGGCCTTCATCTCGGCGTATGCAATTGCATCATCGCTTCCGGGAACTTGCCTTCCACCAGCAGCGGCAGGATCTTCAGGCTGGCGGCGATCGCTTCGTCGATCAGCGGCTGTTCTTCCTTGCGCGGCCGGTGCAGCACAAAATCCGCCACCGCATGTTGCAGGTTCAGCGTGCGCGGATGGCCGATTCCTAACCTTAAACGCCAGTAATCCTGAGTGGCCAGCGCGGCCGTGATGTCTTTCAAGCCGTTGTGGCCGCCGGACGAGCCGCCCTTCTTCAGCTTGGCGGCGCCGGGCGGCAGATCGAGTTCGTCGTGCACCACCAGCACTTGCTCGGGCGCGATCTTGTAAAAGCGGCAAAGCGCGCCGACAGCCTGGCCGGAACGGTTCATGAAGGTCTGCGGTTGCAGCAGCCAGACTTCGCTGTCGGCGATGCGGGTCTTGCCGACCAGGGCGTTAAAGTTTTTGTCGCGCTGCAGGCTGACCGGCAATTGGTCGAGCAGCCAGAAGCCGGCGTTGTGCCGGGTTTGTTCGTATTCCGGGCCAGGGTTGCCGAGGCCGACGATGAGGCGGATGGTCATGGGATGCTGGTGTTGGTGTTTGGTTGTGAATGATTGTCCACGAAAAACACGAAAGGCACGAAAAAAAACGAATCAATAATAAATTGCCGTCATCCCCGCGCAGGCGGGGATCCAGTGACTGTTGGTAGTTACGACACTGGATTCCCCCTTGCAGGGCGCGCTTGAGCATGCATGCTCAAGCCGTTTCGCAGGCGAGCAGCATGCTGCTCGAATTCCCTGCAACACCCTGCGCGGGAATGAAAAAATGGAGGTTTTAGTTCTTTTCGGGCCTTTCGTGTTTTTCGTGGACAGCGCTCTCCCTACTTCTGCAACAACGGCAGCAAATACTTGCCGGTCACACTGTCAGGATTGTCGGCCACCTGTTCCGGCGTGCCGGTCGCGATGATGCGGCCGCCGCCGGCGCCGCCTTCGGGGCCGAGGTCGATCAGCCAGTCGGCGGTTTTGATCACGTCCAGATTATGTTCGATGATGACCACGGTATTGCCCTGGTCGCGCAGGCGGTGGATCACTTTCAGCAGCAGCGCGATGTCGTGGAAATGCAGGCCGGTGGTCGGTTCGTCCAGGATGTACAGGGTGCGGCCGGTGTCGCGTTTGGACAGTTCCAGCGACAGTTTCACGCGCTGCGCTTCGCCGCCGGACAGCGTGGTGGCGCTCTGGCCCAGGCGGATATAGCCGAGCCCGACGTCGAGCAGGGTGTGCAGCTTGCGCGCGATCAGCGGCACCGGCTTGAAGAATTCGTGCGCGTCTTCCACCGTCATTTCCAGCACCTGGTGGATGTTCTTGCCCTTGTACTGGACTTCCAGGGTTTCGCGGTTATAGCGCTTGCCGTGGCAGACGTCGCAAGGCACGTACACATCGGGCAGGAAGTGCATCTCGACCTTGATCACGCCGTCGCCCTGGCAGGCTTCGCAGCGTCCGCCTTTCACGTTGAACGAGAAACGGCCGGCGCTGTAGCCGCGTTCCTTGGCGGTAGGCACGGTGGCGAACAGGTCGCGGATAGGGGTGAACAGGCCGGTGTAGGTGGCCGGATTCGAGCGCGGGGTGCGGCCTATCGGCGCCTGGTCGACCGCGATCACCTTGTCGAAATGCTCGAGGCCGCTGACGTGGTCGAAGGCGGCCGGTTCGGTTTGCGAGCCGTACAGATGGCGCGCCGCCACGTGGTACAGGGTGTCGTTGACCAGCGTCGATTTTCCCGAGCCGGAGACGCCGGTCACGCACGTCAGCAAGCCTACCGGCAGCTTCATCGTGACGTTTTTCAAGTTATTGCCGCCGGCGCCGGCGATCACCAGCTGCTTGTCCTTGGCGTACGGGGTGCGCTGTTCCGGCACCGCGATCTTCAGCGCGCCGGACAGGTATTGCGCGGTCAGCGAGCGCTTGTTGCTGAGGATATCTTGCAGGCTGCCTTCGGCGATCACTTCACCGCCGTGCACGCCGGCGCCCAGGCCCATGTCGACCACGTAATCGGCGCAGCGTATCGCGTCTTCATCGTGCTCCACCACCAGCACGCTGTTGCCGATGTCGCGCAAATGCTTGAGCGTGTCTATCAGCCTGTCGTTGTCGCGCTGGTGCAGGCCGATAGACGGTTCGTCCAGCACATACATCACGCCGGTCAGGCCGGAGCCGATTTGCGAAGCGAGGCGGATGCGCTGCGCTTCGCCGCCGGACAGGGTGTCGGCGCTGCGCTCCAGCGACAGGTAATCGAGGCCGACATTGTTCAGGAAAGTCAGGCGCGAAGAAATTTCCTTGATGATGCGGTCCGCGATGTCGCGCTTGGCGCCTGTCAGCTTCAGGTGTTCAAAGAAACGCAGGGTTTCGCGCAGCGGCAGGGCGCTGATCTCGTAAATCGCTTTTTCCTGCTTGCCGTGGCCGACCTTGACGTAGCGCGCTTCCACCCGCAGGCGCGCGCCTTCGCAAGACGGGCAGACTTTTTCATTGATGAACTTGGCCAGTTCTTCTTTCACCGCCATCGAATCGGTCTCGCGATAACGGCGCTGCAAGTTGGTGACCACGCCTTCGAACGCATGTTCCTTGACGACGGCGCGGCCCTTCTCGTTGATATAGGTGAACGGGATAGTCTGCTTGCCCGAGCCGTACAGGATCACTTGCTGGGCCGCTTCCGGCAATTGCTCGAAAGGCAGGTCCAGGTCGAAGTCGTAAAACGCGGCCAGATTCGACAACATCTGGAAATAGAATTGATTACGGCGGTCCCAGCCCTTGACCGCGCCGGACGCCAGCGACAGATTCGGGAAAGCCACGATGCGCTTCGGATCGAAGAATTCTATATGGCCGAGGCCGTCGCATTCGGGGCAGGCGCCCATAGGATTGTTGAACGAGAACAGGCGCGGCTCCAGCTCTTGCAGCGAATAGCCGCACACCGGGCAGGCGAATTTGTTCGAGAACAGTTGCTCATGGCCGCTGTCCATATCGACCACCAGCGCGCGCCCGTTGGCGATGCGCAGGCAAGTCTCGAACGATTCCGCCAGGCGTTGTTTGATCTCGGCCTTGACCTTGACCCGGTCCACCACCACATCGATGGTGTGTTTTTCGGTTTTCTTCAGCTTAGGCAAATCCTCGACTTCCACAATCCTGGCCGGATGGGTGCCGCTCTGCACGCGGAAGCGCACGAAGCCTTGCGCCTGCATCTGCTCGAACAGGTCGACATGCTCGCCCTTGCGATTCGCCACCACCGGCGCCAGTATCATCAGCTTGGTGTCTTCCGGCATGGCCAGCACCGCATCCACCATCTGCGACACCGATTGCGCCGCCAGCGGGTTTTCCGGATGATCGGGGCAATACGGGGTGCCGACGCGCGCATATAGCAGGCGCAGGTAATCGTGGATTTCGGTGACCGTGCCGACCGTCGAGCGCGGGTTATGCGAGGTGGCTTTCTGCTCGATCGAGATCGCCGGCGACAGGCCTTCGATCAAGTCGACATCGGGCTTCTCCATCAATTGCAAAAACTGGCGCGCATAGGCCGACAGCGATTCCACGTAACGGCGCTGGCCTTCCGCATACAGGGTGTCGAACGCGAGCGAAGACTTGCCCGAGCCGGACAGGCCGGTAATCACCACCAGCTTATTGCGCGGCAAATCGAGATTGATGTTTTTCAGGTTGTGGGTGCGCGCGCCGCGCACCCGTATCAGCTCGCGCTTTTGCTCCGGCGGGAGATGGCCGGCGTCGAAATCGATTTCGGCGGGTTTCGGTGCTGCTTTGGAGCGTTTAGTCATGGTCTTGGTGGCTGAATTTGGCTGGCTGAGGCGAGCAACCTGCTACTATAACGGGTTTTTGAAATTTCCCGCAGGCTTGTCCTTACTTAGCCTGATACTGGCATACAAGACCCGTTCGATTATGACTATTGCAACCCCTTCCGACGTCGCAGCGCTGGCCGCTGCTGAAGCTCAGGGCATGAGCCGTGACGAAATCCGCGCCAGCGCTTCGCTGGCCGCCATCTTTGCCTTGCGCATGCTGGGCTTGTTCATGTTGTCACCGGTATTTGCAATTTATGCAAAAAGCTTAAGCGGCGGCGACAATGCCTTGCTGGTCGGGATCACGCTCGGGATGTTCAGCCTGGTGCAGGCATGCTGCCAGCTGCCGTTCGGCATCGCCTCGGATCGTTACGGACGTAAGCCGGTGATTATCGCGGGCTTGATCTTGTTCGTGCTCGGCGCCGTGGTCTGCGCGGAATCGGGCAATTTGATCGGCGTGCTGATCGGCCGCGCGATACAAGGACTGGGCGCGATCTCGGCGGCGATCACCGCCTTGATCGCCGACTCTACGCGCGAAGAGCACCGCACCAAGGCGATGGCCATGGTGGGCGGCTCGATCGGCATCACGTTTGCGCTGGCGATGGTGATTTCCCCCGTGCTGTTTGAAAGCATAGGCATGTCGGGCATGTTCCTGATGACCGCCGTGCTCGGCGTGGCGGCGATCGCCACGGTGTTGTGGGTCACCCCGGACGCGCCGGCGGTCCCGGCGGCGCCGGTAGCGCTCGCCAGCGTGCTGAAAAACCGCGAACTGATGCGTTTGAATCTGGGCGTGTTTGTGCTGCACTTCGCCCAGATGGCCATGTTTGTGGTGGTGCCGGCGACCCTGGTGCAGGTCGCCGGTTTCCCGGTCGCCAGCCATTGGAAAATTTACTTGCCGGTGATGCTGGTGTCTTTCGTCGCGATGCTGCCGGCCATTTTTGTCGGTGAAAAATACGGAAAAATGAAACCGGTATTCGTTGCCGCGATTGCCTTGCTATTCCTGGTGCAACTCGGCTTCTGGCAATTATTGCAGCATCCGTTTGCGCTGATCGCCTTGCTGTTCGCCTTTTTTATCGCATTTAATATCCTGGAAGCAAGCCAGCCTTCGCTGGTTTCCAGAATCGCGCCGCCGGCGGCGAAAGGCGCGGCGCTCGGCGTTTACAACACTTTGCAAGCCCTGGGCATCGCCTGCGGTGCCGCGACCGGCGGCTATCTGACCCAGTACGCCAGCGCATCGGCAATCTTTGCGCTGTGTGCCGGGCTGACACTTATCTGGCTTATAATCGCATCCAACATGCCGGACATAGCGCGCCGGTCAGGCAGCAAACAGCCCGCACAGGGCTGATGCCTATACATCAATATCAGGAATGAACAGGAAAACAGGAGAAAACCATGGCATCCGTAAATAAAGTCATCATCGTAGGCAATCTGGGACGCGATCCGGAAACACGTTACATGCCCAGTGGTGACGCCATGACCAGCATTACCGTGGCGACTACCGATAGCTGGAAAGACAAGGCCACCGGCGAGAAAAAAGAACAGACCGAATGGCACCGCATCACCTTCTTCGGCAAACTGGCCGAGATCGCCGGCCAGTACCTGAAAAAAGGCAGTCAGGTGTATGTAGAAGGCAGCCTGCGCACCCGCAAGTACACCGACAAAGACGGCGTGGAAAAATACGCGACCGACATCAAGGCCGACACCATGCAGATGCTGGGCAGCCGCCAGGGCATGGGCGGCGGTTCTTCCATGGACGAAGGCTACGGCAGCGCACCGGCCCCGCAACAGCGCAGCGCCGCCCCGGCACAACGCCCAGCGCCGGCTTCACGCCCGGCGCCGAATTTCTCGGATATGGATGACGATATTCCGTTCTGAGATATACCGAAGGAAGCACAGATTTAACCGGAATTCGTCATCCCCGCGGAAGCGGGGATCCACCTAAGTGCTTGATTTACATGGATTCCCGCTTTCGCGGGAATGACGCGTTTTGATTTAATCTGCGTTTCCCTAAGTTAGTTCTGTAAATAAAACCCCGGTAAGCCAATCGCTACCGGGGTTTTATTTATTGTGGGGCGGCCAGATACCGCCACGTATTTGCATACTTCACGAGAAAAATCCAAGAGCGCAAAGCAATGTGGCACACTTCAAAACCCTCAAAGTGCCGCTTAGGCCATAAAAATAGATTCTCACCAATTTCTGTAGACCGCAAATCCCAGAAGCAAAACGCCAACCGGTGATGGTTGGCGTTTTGTGAAATGTGTTCTTGGTGAGCCGTGGTGGAATCGAACCATCTACTCAAGGATTTCCAAGAAACGCGTCGACGACGATGCGCTGTGCCGTCAGAGCGACAGCGTATCGATGCGGGACAGCCCTAAGCTGATGTTCTTCCTGATCGCGCCGGCGATGGCCATTTTGACACGCTCGGCGCCCGCAAATGCTTCCGACCCGCCTGTCGTGTGCTCGGACTTGATTGCTTCTTGCCAGACCACGGTGCCAGTGTCGGCGCGTTTCAAGGTCCAGCCCATTTCGATCTTGGACGTGAACGAGATGCCAAAAGATGGATGCTGCTCGTTGAATATCTGTACAGTCAGCTGATATTCGCCACCTTCAGGTTTAACGTTGGCAAAGGCCTTTGATTCGCTAATTGCGGCGGCCAGCGCGGCGCGCAGTTCGGTCATGGTGGCGGCCGTCGCTGCTGCGTCGGCGCTCGGCGGAGGCAGCGCTGTCAGGCTGACCGATTGAGGGTGGTGCTTGGCCAACTGCATCGGCGCCGGCGTCATGTCCCGTTGGGTCAATTGCGATGCGCAGCCAGTCAGGGCCGCCAGCGTCACGACGATGGTCAGAGCACAGGCGCTACGGAAAAGGGAAGTCATTTTCATTGATAGTCTCTCTCAAGTGGTAGTGTGATATTTATTTCTTAGGCGCAGACTGGATGTTGGTCAACACTTCAACGACCATTTCCTCGGGCGATTTTCGGGTCAGCGAAGTGTGTAGGGAATTGCCGGTCGCCATGGGGAAATTGCTCTTGGGATCGCGGAAATTGATGGTCAGCTCCAGCATGTACATGGTGATGTCCCACATCCATTTGTCGATATAGGTGACCGACATATCCGCCTTGTAAGGCGTCGGCAGTTCTGGTCCGGTGGTGACTACGTAGCCCTCGCTTTCCAGCTTGGCCTTGATGATTTCGTTGACATTGTGACTGTCCTTGTCATGCTTGACAACGTAAGCGGTTTTGATTGCCGTCAGGTCTGCGCCCGGTGACAAGTTGGCGGACGTGCGGTTCACGGCGCAGCCGGTCATCATCGACATCGCGCAAGCCAGCATGATTGCCGGTACTATTCTTTTCAAACTCATTACTACTCCTTGTGGATATGGGGCCGGCTTGCCGGGCTTGGTTATTCGATAGTGTTCTATCGAGATCGGATTGTTCCGGACGGTTTATCGGAGCATTGCTGAGTGTCCGGATTAATGTAAGGGAGGGGGCGCTTGCCAACGTGGCGATGCTGCAGGATTGACGGGTTGGTGGCCCGGACTTGCAACGTGACCAGCCAGGATGCGACGAACCCGATCAGCTCTGGCCCCACATCTGTAGCGTATTCGTGAGCCGGGGGCAACAATCGCATCAGTTATCCTCAAAAATATTCCATATCTTAAAGGAAATAATGAGTATTTTGTAAATCATTTTTGTTGGGACATCGACCTTTGCGCGTGGACACGTCGACACACGGGAATTGATGTTGCCAGGAGTGATGTGCAGGCGCTGTCGCGGTCGTCGACGGGCGCGAAAACCGGCACTCCGTTGAGGCTGGCGGGGTTTTTTGTTGTCTACAGAATTTAATTAACATTACAGCTTTTCTGTAGTGTTAATCAAGGCGATGGATACTCCAGCTTTCGTTCATTCCAGCGAGCTGGAAAATGAACAATTATCGTCAGAGGTCGCCTTGAATAGCACTGAACGATCGCTGGGTTAAGGGACTTGCAAAGCGAGTATCGCGTCGGCCGGCGACGGCAGGGTGCGCGTCCCGAACAGGGTATTGCCGGATAAGACTGCGGTCGCGTACTGCACCGAAGGATCAGCGCGGAAATTGTAAGCGGACTGGTTGAAATTCACCCTCAGTCCCTGCGCCGCCACCCTTACGGGGTAAGCGATCTGAATGCCATTGATATAGTCGCCGTCATCGTCGATAGCCATTAAAAATGCCATCAAATTTTCGACTGCTGTCGAACTATGAAGCGTGGACGTTGAATACAGGCTGGCTTCATAGAGCGAAGAGTAGGGCTGGGCCAGGTCGCCCGGTATGTTAAATAGCACAATGTCGCCTAACACAAAGGTCACGATGTCGCCGCCTGTGTACCCGACGTAGCCGCCCGCGGCCGTGGTCAAGTGCGATTCCGAACCGGTTACGCTATTGACGTATTCCAGTCCTGAGATCGTGGGATGACGCAGGAATTCGTAGCTGGGCTGCAAGAGCGCAGGTCCGGAGTCGACGACTACATAGGCGTCCACTCGTCCTGCTCCGCATCCCGTCAGGCCAAGACCGGCGAGGGCTAAGATCGCAAAGAGTTTTTTCATCATGCCTCCAACGTTTCGTGTCGAAATAGTTTAGTCATGCGGCGCCATCACGGCTGTTTAGTCGTCGCCGTGATGGTGCCAGTCGTGCTCGTCCCCGTCTTCATCTATGGCGCCGCCCTATTCCGGACTCGCTGCCGGTAAAGCTGCTTGTTCATTCCAGCATTCCTGGCGGGGGCGCTCTACCGTTCTATATGCAGTCGCCAATCGCTGCCACGCCAATTCCGACCGGGTTATTGGAGGCTAGGGGAGCCGCCGCGAATAACTTGGGGGCGCGGACTCTTGCCGTGCAGGATAAGTGTTTGGCCGCGAGGGTAGGCATACACTAAACGTTCGAACCGCCTAATCAGATGTGCCGTAGTTGTTTCAGGTGTAAGTTAAAGTAACCGTAAAAATGCGGGAGCGTCATCTTGGCTAGCGTATCGGGAAACGGTGAACATCCTTTTTTTCTATGGCGACAGGCTGAAGGAAATTTTCGAAAGCCGCTGTTTGCAATTCGCAATATTGCATTGGAACTAGCGGTTCCGCGTGCTAAGGTAAGTAAGTGGGTACTACAAACCGACATCGTTTTCCCAGGGGAACATCATGCATATCCGGGTTGCCGCCGTGCGCCATATCAGCTTGCTGGTCGGCATCTTATTGGCTGGCGCGGCTCCGGCGGTACAGGCCGATCAGGCCGCCGCCGAACGCTGGCTGAAACGGGAATTCCATCCCAGTACGCTCAGTTATGCAGAGCAATTGGAAGAAATGCGCTGGTTTATACAGGCGGCCAAGCCTTACCGCGGCATGACGGTGCATGTGGTGTCGGAAGAAATCGACACCCACAAATACGAAGCCAGGGTGATGGCGCGGGCGTTTTACGAGATCACCGGGATCAGGGTGGTGCACGATACCATTCCCGAGGGCGATCTGGTGGTCAAGATCCAGGCCGAGATGGCGAGCGGCCGGCCCAGCGGTTACGACCTGTATGTCAACGATTCGGATGCGATCGGCACCCATTACCGCTACGGCGTCACGGTCGCCTTGTCGGATTTCATGCTGGGCGAGGGGCGCGACGTCACCCTGGCTACGCTGGATGTGCACGATTTCATCGGGCGCAGCTTCGTCACCGGCCCGGACGGCAAGCTGTACCAGTTGCCGGATCAGCAATTTGCGAATCTGTACTGGTTCCGCGCCGACTGGTTCGGCCGCGCCGAGCTGAAGGCAAAATTCAAGGAGAAATACGGTTACGAGCTCGGCGTGCCGCTGAACTGGTCGGCCTATGAAGATATCGCAAATTTCTTCAGCAACGACGTGCGCGAGATCGACGGCGTGCGCGTCTACGGTCACATGGATTACGCCAAGAAAGATCCTTCGCTGGGCTGGCGCTTTTCCGACGCCTGGCTGTCCATGGCCGGCACCGGCGACCCCGGTTTGCCGAACGGCAAGCCGGTCGACGACTGGGGCATACGGGTCGAGGGCTGCGTGCCGGTCGGCGCTACGGTGGCGCGCGGCGGCGAATTGAACGGTCCGGCCAGCGTGTATGCGCTTAACAAATACCTGGAATGGCTGAAAAAATACGCGCCGCCCGAGGCGATGGATATGACGTTTACCGATGCCGGGACTGTGCCCGGCCAGGGCCATATCGCCCAGCAGATTTTCTGGTACTCGGCGTTTACCGCCGCGCTGTCCAAGCCGGGCCTGGCTGTGGTGAACAAGGACGGCACGCCGAAATGGCGCATGGCGCCTTCGCCGTACGGCGCTTACTGGCAAGAGGGCGTCAAGCTCGGTTACCAGGACGCTGGTTCCTGGACCATGCTGAAGACGGTGCCGCCGGAGCGCCGCAAGGCGGCCTGGCTGTATGCCCAATTCACGGTGGCCAAGAGTACCTCGCTGAAGAAGACCCTGGTCGGCCTGACGCCTATCCGCGAATCGGACATCAACTCGCCGGCCATGACCGCGGCCGCGCCGCGCCTGGGCGGCCTGGTCGAGTTTTACCGTAGTCCGGCGCGTATCTCGTGGACGCCGACCGGCATCAATGTGCCGGATTATCCCCTGCTGGCGCCGCTGTGGTGGCAAAACATCAGCCTGGCCGTGAGCGGGGCAAAGACGCCGCAACAAGCGATGGATAATCTGGCGGAACAGATGGATCAGGCCATGGCGGACATCGCGCGCACCGGCAAGATGCAGCGCTGCGCACCCAAGCTGGGCCCTAGGCTGAAGCCCGGGCAATGGCTGGGCACCGAGCATGCGCCGCGCGCCAGGCTGGCCAATGAAAAACCGCCGGGTCAGACCGTGTCTTACGAAAAATTATTGGAGGCGTGGAAAGAAGGCCGCGTGCGCTGACACTAAGGAGCCGCAGATTAATCCAAAAAGCGTCATTCCCGCGCAAGGTGTAGCAGGGAATTCGGGTAGCATGCTACCCGCCTGCGTAACGACTTGAGCATGCATGCTCAAGCGCGCCTTGCAAGGGGGAATCCAAGTAAATCAACCGCTTAGGTGGATCCCCGCTTTCGCGGGGATGACGAAATCCGGTTAAATCCGCGCTTCCCTAGTGTTTGCCGCCCGGCATGCGGCGCCACAGAAAGAAACGGGGGAAACATGGCATATTGGCTGGTCGCCGTATGGTTGGCGCTGGGGATGCACGCGGCCCAGGCACAGGCATTGCGCATAGGCGTGCTGCCCTATCTCAGTCCGCGCACGCTGCTGGTCGAATTCGCGCCTTTGCGCGAATTCCTGGCGAGCGAGTTGCAGCAAGAAGTGGAAATCCTGACCGCCAGCGACTTGCCGCGTTTTCTCGAGCGCAGCCATGCCGGCGATTTCGACCTGGTGATCAGCGCCCCGCATTTTGCGCGGCTGGCGCAAACCGCCGACGGCTACTTGCCGCTGGTGGCGATACGCGCCGATTTCTACGCTTTGCTGCTGGTGCCGAAAAACTCTCCGGCGCTGACGCTGCACGAGTTGCGCGGCAAGACCCTGCACCTGCCGCATAAACTTTCCTTCGTCTCTATGCAGATCGAGGATTTTTTGCGCCAGCGCGGCTTGCAGCCGGAACACGACTTGCGCTTGCTGTATTACAGCACGGACAATAATGCGATACTGGCGACCGAAAACAGCGCGGGCGACGCCGGTGCGGCGCAGCGCTCCGTCTTTGAACGCATGCCCAGGGACATCACCAGCCATTTGCGTATCATAGGCAGCACCCAGAGCGCCCTGAGCCTGATTATCCTGGCGCATCCGCGCCTGGCAACGACGGCGCTGCCGGCCTTGCAGGGCGCATTGAATAAGTTCCCCTATAGCGAACCGGGGCTGAGGTTTTTTCAGAGCAGCCATAGCGAATTCATTCCGGCCGATGCCGCCACCATGGCGCAACTGGACGCTTATCTGCCGCGACTGAAGCTGAGGCTGGCGCAAGGGCCATAGCATGCGTTTCAATCCGTATTCGCTGCGTTTCAAATTATTGCTGGCCTCGACTCTGGTCGAGACCATCATGCTGAGTTTTTTATTGTTCAATGCGACCCGGCTGATAGACAATGCGATGCTGGCCTCGACCGAAGCCGCGCTCAAGCAGGCGGTCACCATGCTGAATGTGGCGACCGCGCCGTATCTGGTGCAGGGCGACTACGCCACCATGCAAGACAACCTGAATGAAATCGTCGGCAATACCGATCAGGGCGTGGTGTACGTGGTGGTCAGGAATACGGCGGCGCGCATCGTCGCCAAGGCCGGCGTCGCAGATGCTAAGCTTTTGCCGGCCGCTAGCCGCAGCCTGAACGAGGCGCTGGCGGGCGCGGTGTTGCATGTGGAAAGACCGCTCAGCCTGGCCGGCCAGCACGTCGGCACCCTGAATTTCGGCCTGTCCACCAAGATCATCGCGCAAGCAAAAGGCACGGTGTTCGAACAAAGCAGCTTGATCGCGATCGCTGAAATCGGCCTCACCTTCGTCTTGTTGAGCGCGCTCGGCTATTGGCTGACCCGCAATCTGGGACGCTTCGTCGAGATCAGCCGCGCGATTGCCGACGGCCATTACGAACAGCGCTTGCCGGAACGCGGGCACGATGAGGTGGCGAGCCTGGCGCGCAATTTCAACCGCATGGTGGCTGCGGTGGCGTCGAAGATAGGCCAGTTGCACGCGAGCGAGCATGAATTCCGCAGCCTGTTCGAGCAGGCCGCGGTCGGTTTGGCGCATATCGGTTTCGCCGGCGAATGGCTGCGCTATAACCACACCTTGTGTGAAATCCTCGGCTATGAATACGGCGAAATGGAAGCCGCCGGCTTATACTCGGTATGGCCGGCGGACGACGCCGCCAGCGACGCATTGGCCAGAGAGGAATTGCTGGCCGGCGGGCGCAGCCACTATGTGACCGAGTTGCGTTTGCGGCGTAATGACGCGCAAATGGTCTGGGTCAGGTTGACGGTGTCGCTGTTCCGGCAAGAGTCGGGCGAAGCTAAATATTTCGTGTATGTGATGCAGGACATCAGCGCCGCCAAGCAAGCCGAACTGGACCTGGCCAGGTATCTGGAGCGCGACCTCGAGAATAAAATCCTGGAGCGCACCGAGCAGCTGCGCGAACTCAATGAACAGCTGGAGGTCAGGGTAGAAGCGCGCACGCATGAATTGCGTCTGGCCATGGATCAGATCGTCGAATCGGAAAAACTGGCCTCGCTGGGGCAAATCGTGGCCGGCGTGGCGCATGAACTGAATACGCCTATCGGCAACGTGATCCTGATGTCGACTACCATAGACGAGAAGATCGCCGACTTGTCCAAGGCGCTGCGGCTGGAAAAAGTTTCGCGCTTGATGCTGTCTGGCGCCGTGGCCGATATTCAGCACGGCAACAGCATCATCATCCGCAGTGCGCGTCTGGCCAGCGAGTTGATAGAAAGCTTCAAGCGGGTGGCGGTCGATCAGACCAGCCACCGGCGCCGCCAGTTCGATTTGCGCGTCACGCTGGAAGACATACTCAACACCCTGAGCACGCTCACGCGTCACGCCAGGGTGACGGTGGAATTGAAGGTGCCGCCGGGAATCAGGATGGATAGCTTCCCCGGCCATCTGGAACAGATCTTCAATAACCTGATCGTGAATTCGATCAAGCACGGTTTTCCAGGAAAAGAAAATGCCCGCATCACGATAGACGCCAGCGTTCAGACTGACTGGATAGAGATCATTTACCAGGATAACGGTCACGGGATAGAAAAGCGCTTGCATCGCAAGGTGTTCGAACCGTTTTACACTACCCAGATGGCGCAGGGCGGCTCAGGCTTGGGCATGTACATTGTCCACAACCTGATCTATGGCGTGTTGAAAGGCAGTCTGAAGCTCGAAAGCGACAAGGAGCAAGGCTTGCGTCTGATTTTTCATGTGCCGGCGACGACGCCGTGAGCGCCGGCGTCACCGCGCCATTATCGCACGCCACGATAGAAAAAACGAATGCTGCCTATGCCGTAGATGCGCGCCCGATACACGCTGTTGACCAGCGCCGGCATTCTTGCTTTACTACCGAAATTGACATAGCTTGGTAATAAAAAGTATGCCTACACGGTTCAGCCATCATGTCCAGTATTCGTCGTATTCGCCGGCGTCGCAGCATGCTTGAGGTGGCCTACAACAAGCGCGCCGCCGCTCGCCGCGCCGCGAGCGAAACCGAGGCGCCGCTCGCCGCGCCGGCCGCACCGGCGGCGCCGCGCGCAGCCCGGCCCTTGCGCTTGGGGCGGATTTTTCTCGCGCTGATCTTGCTGTCGGTGGCCGTCGGCGCCGGCCTGGTGTGGCGGGAAATGCATAGTTTCGCCATGCAGGCGCGCTTCTTTTCCAGACTAGCGCAACAACTGACGTATAGGCTGGAACCCGGTCCCAGCCCGGCGATCCGCTTTCCCGGCGCCGGTCCTTACGACGAGCGGCTCGGTTATAGCGCTTTGCCCGCTTTCCTGTCGCGCTTGCAGGCAAAAGACTACGCGATCACCGCGCAGGCGCGCATCTCGCCCAAGATGGAGGAAATGGCCGGACGCGGCTATTTCGCCACTTACCGCGAAAAGACCGACGCCGGCCTGACCATTTTCGATTGCCGCCGGCAGCCGCTGGTGGCGGCCCGGTTTCCCGGGCGCCTGTATGCCGGTTTTGAAGACGCGCCGCCGATCCTGGTCAACAGCCTGCTCTACATAGAAAACCGCGAGCTGCTCGACCCCGGCGCACCGCAGCGCAATCCGGCCGTGGAGTGGGACCGGCTCAGCAAGGCCGTGCTGGACAAGGCGCTCGCCGGCATCGCCGGCGCCCGGCGCTCGCCCGGCGGCAGCACGCTGGCGACCCAGATGGAGAAGTACCGCCACTCGCGCGAGGGACGCACCAATTCCATGCAGGATAAATTCCGGCAAATGGTGTCGGCCTCGCTGCGCGCCTATCAGGGCGGCGCAGACAGCCGCGCGGCGCGGCGCCAGATCGTGCTCGATTACCTGAATTCTGTGCCCTTGTCGGCCAAGCCAGTCTATGGCGAAGTCAACGGCATCGGCGATGGCATGTGGGTATGGTACGGGCGCGACTTTGCCGAGCTCAACCGGCTGCTGAAAGACCAGCTGGAGCAGCCGGCCGCAGCGCTCGGCTATAAGCAGGCGCTCAGTCTGCTGATCGCTCAGCGCAGTCCCTCGCATTACCTGAACGGCGGCGCCCGCGAGCTGGAGCAATTGACCAATAGCCATCTGCGTCTGCTGGCGGCGGCCGGCGTGATTTCACCCGCGCTGCGCGACGCCGCCCTGCAACTGCGTTTGCAGGCGAGCGGAAAATTCGACCTTCCGCCCGCGCCCGCCGATACTTTCGTCAAGCGCAAAGCCAGCAATACCGTGCGCACCCATCTGGCCGGTTTGCTGGGCGATCTGCGCCTGTACCAGCTGGACCGGCTCGACCTCAGCGTGGCCAGCACGCTCGACGCGCAAACCCAGGGCGCGGTCACGGAAGTGCTGCGCAACTTGCGCGATCCGGAAACCGCTAAGGCCGCCGGGCTGATCGGCAAAGGCTTGCTCGGCAAGGGCGATCCAGCCCAGGTGGTGTATAGCTTTACCTTGCTGGAAAAGGGCGAAAACGCGAATTACCTGCGCGTGCAAACCGATAATTTCGACCAGCCGCTGGACATCAACGAAGGCGCCAAGCTCGACCTCGGCTCGACCGCCAAGCTGCGCACCCTGGTCACCTATCTGGATATCGTCGCCCAGCTGCACCAGCGCTATCGCGAGCTCGACCGCGCCGCGCTGGCCAGGCTGAGCTTCGATCCCAAAGACCAGCTGTCGCGTTGGGCGGTCGGGTATTTTCAGCAGGGCGGCGCGCGCGATTTGCCCGCCATGCTGGAGGCGGCGATGGAGCGCCGCTATTCGGCCAGCCCGGCGGAAGCCTTCATGACCGGCGGCGGCATCCACCATTTCGAGAATTTCAAGAAAGAAGACAATGGCCGCATCCTCAGCGTGCGCGAAGGCTTGCGCAATTCGGTGAATCTGGTCTTCGTGCGGCTGATGCGCGATGTCGTGCATTTTTACATGTTCCAGACCCCGGGCTCGTCGGCCAGCCTGCTGGCGGATGGCGGCGACCCGCGCCGTGCCGCTTATCTGAGCCGCTTCGCCGACCGCGAAGGGCGCGAATTCCTGCAGCGTTTCTATGCCAAATACCAGGGCAAGAATGCGTGGGAAGCGCAGCAAATCCTGTTGTCGGGTTTGCTGCATGCGACGCCGTCGCGGCTGGCGGCGATGCACCGCACGATAGCGCCGGACGCCACGCCGGCCGAGTTCGCCGCTTTCCTGAACGCTAACCTCGATTCGCAAAACGAAGTCAGCAGTGCGCGCGCCGCCGAATTGTATGAGAAATACGCGCCGCAAAATATGTCGCTGTCGGACCGCGCTTACCTGGCCACCATCCATCCGCTGGAACTGTGGCTGGTCGGTTTCCTGCGCCGGTATCCCGACGCCGGCCTGACGCAGATCGTCGCCGCCAGCGCCGCGGAACGCCAGCAAGTCTACGAGTGGCTGTTCAAGACCCATAGAAAACATGCGCAGGATAAGCGCATCGCCGGCTTGCTGGAAGTGGAGGGTTTCCTGGAAATCCATCGCCAGTGGAAGCGCATGGGTTATCCGTTCGCTTCGATGACGCCGTCCTATGCCAGCGCGCTCGGCGCTTCGGCCGACCGCCCCGCCGCCCTGGCGGAATTGATGGGCATCATCGTCAGCGACGGCTTACGCAAGCCCAGCCAGCGCATAGCGACTTTGCATTTCGCGGCCGCGACGCCGTATGAAACCGTGCTGGCCCACGGCCGGCATACGGCCGGCGAACCGGTGCTGGCGCCGGAAGTGGCGCGGGTGGTGGCCGCCGCCTTGCGCGAGGTGGTGGCGCAAGGCACCGCCAGGCGCGCGCGCGCCGCCTTCACGGCGCGCGACGGCAGCAATATCGCGGTGGGCGGCAAGACCGGCACCGGCGACCAGCGTTTCGATGTGTTCGGCGCCGGCGGACGCCTGCTCGAGTCGCGTTATGTCAACCGCTCCGCCACCTTCGTGTTCAATATCGACCAGCGCTTTTTCGGCAGCATGACGGCGTATGTGCACGGGCCGCAGGCAAAGAATTACGACTTTACCAGCGCCTTGCCGGTGCAGTTGCTGACGCTGCTGGCACCCAGCCTGATGCCGCTGCTGGAACCGGCGCCGGACATGCGCGCCTGCACTTATTGAATCGCCCCCGGTAAGCTAGCCCGGCCGGCTCCCGGCAGCTCATCCCCGTTCGCGGATTGATGGTGAAATCAGGTTTCGATGGTAAATTGAAAAGTCAATCAATTTTTTTTTCAGTTTGTAACTCCTCATGTCAACTGAAACCGGAAACCAGACGTTTCCGGTAGTAAAGAATCTTTGCCTTCCACTTTTTTGCAGCGAAGATTCCCTTACTGGAGTCTGAAAATGATTTACGAAATACTGGTTCGCCCATCGGATAGCAAGAAAATTAGCTCCGATCACCTGATCTGGATAGAGAGCGATCTGACTACCCGCTCGTTTGAGCAATGGCTGCGCGACAAGTCTTTGCTGGACGGCAGCGGCCGGGCCGCCGTGCTGCGCTGGAGTATCGTGCAGACGCTGAGACCGGCGCACTTTAATCTGGCGACCCAGGCCAAGGCTTTGAAAAGCCGTATTTCGGAATTGATGAGCGGGGCGCCGGAAGTCCTGGATGTGCCGGATGCTTCCCTGGCGCTGCAGGCGTTTCGCCTGAAAAGTGCCGCACCCGAGTTAATCGCCGCCTGATAGCGCAAGCGCCGCCATCGCCGCCGAGGCGGTGGTTTT
Organism: Burkholderiales bacterium; assembly: GCA_016196925.1. Lineage (GTDB taxonomy): Bacteria > Pseudomonadota > Gammaproteobacteria > Burkholderiales > Burkholderiaceae_D > Undibacterium. The sequence goes on from JACPWS010000012.1 coordinate 21,676, forward strand.
TTTTCGGGCCTGCCTATTTTTGACTTCCCTGGCCGCTGCAAGCACAATCCGGTTTCCTTCCGGATTTTCTTTTTTACAGCACCATCATGGCTAGACTGGCCCGACTCGTTATCCCCCATCAGCAACACCACCTGATTCAGCGCGGCAATGCCGGCACGCCGATTTTCCGCGACACGCAAGATTACGCCATGTTTCTCGACTGGCTGAAAGAAGCCGCGAGGCAATTTCAGGTCGCGATTCACGCCTATGTGTTGATGCCCGATCATCTGCACCTGTTGCTGACGCCGGCCGACGAGAGTGGTTTGGGGAAAATGATGCAGTGGCTGGGGCGTCACTATGTCCCTTATTTTAATCGCAAATATCAGCGCAGCGGCACGCTATGGCAAGGGCGTTATCGCGCCACCGTGATCGAGGCGGCGCGCTACTTCGTGCCTTGCAGTATTTATATAGAAAGCAATCCGCTGCGCGCGGAGCAGGTGGCCGATGCGGCCGATTATCCGTGGTCCAGCTATCGGCACCATATAGGCATGCTGATCGACCCCCTGATTACCGATCATCCCTTGTACTGGGCGCTCGGCAACACGCCATTCCAGCGCGAAGCCGTGTACCGCGAGCAGATGCAGGCGTCCTTGCCGGAGAGGGAAATGCGTGAATTGACGCTGGCCACGCTAAAAGGCTGGATGCTCGGTTCCGACGCTTTTAAGGCAGAGATGAGCAAATTGACAGCGCGCCGCGTCGAACCGATCAAACGCGGCCGGCCACGCAAACAGGGCGTTTGAGCAAGCGCTGGCGCACCGGCAAGCATGAAACAAGCCGGTGAAGCGGCGCAGTTGCAAGCGTTTTCACCCGCCAAACAACATACTCCCCCCTTATTTTAGGTTTTTTAGCTTGTCGTCAGCGTGTTTATTGGCCTTGAAAATATACCAGAGGGGAGTATTTTACGGCAGCTTAAACGCCTGAGGCCGTGCCGCCGCTTCCGCAGCCAGATGGAACGTCTGTGCGTATGTATAGGCCGATATTTGCTATGTCCCCAATTAAATTTAAGTGATAGTTTATTTTATTTAAATTGACACTGACCCTAATTGTTATGATTGCGGATTCTATTGCACTGCACTATTCTCTTCCTTAGTCATTTAATTTGCCCCGGAGATAGCTATGCAAGCGCAAGGTTTGTACGACCCGTCTAATGAACACGACGCCTGTGGCGTCGGCTTTGTCGCCCATATCAAGGGCCACAAATCCCATGCGATCGTCGAGCAGGGTTTGCTGATCCTGAAAAATCTCGACCACCGGGGCGCGGTCGGCGCCGATGCCCTGATGGGCGACGGCGCCGGCATCCTGCTCCAGATCCCGGATCAGTACTACCGCGACGAGATGGCCAAGCAGGGCGTGGCCTTGCCGCCGCCCGGCGAATACGGCGTCGGCATGATCTTCCTGCCTAAGGAGCATGCCTCGCGTCTGGCTTGCCAGCAGGAAATCGAACGCGCCGTGCGCGCCGAAGGCCAGGTGGTGCTCGGCTGGCGCGATGTGCCGGTCGACGCCGAAATGCCGATGTCGCCCACCGTGCGCGAAAAAGAACCGGTAATCCGCCAGATCTTCATCGGCCGCGGCCCCGACATCATGGTGACCGATGCGCTCGAGCGCAAGCTGTACGTGATCCGCAAATCGGCCGTGCATGCGATCGAGGCGCTCAAGCTAATCCACGGCAAGGAATACTTCGTGCCGTCCATGTCGGCCCGCACCATCGTCTACAAGGGCTTGCTGCTGGCGGACCAGGTCGGCGTGTATTACCAGGATTTGCAGGACCAGCGTTGCGTCTCCGCGCTGGCGCTGGTGCATCAGCGTTTCTCTACCAATACTTTCCCGGAATGGCCGCTGGCGCACCCGTATCGCATGATTGCGCACAACGGCGAGATCAACACCGTCAAGGGCAACTTCAACTGGATGCGCGCGCGCGAAGGCGTGATGAAATCGGCCGTACTCGGCGACGATCTGCACAAGCTGTATCCCTTGATTTTTGAAGGCCAGTCCGATACCGCCAGCTTCGACAATGCGCTGGAATTGCTGGTGATGGCCGGTTATCCGATTGCGCAAGCGATGATGATGATGATCCCGGAAGCCTGGGAAAACCACACCATGATGGACGACAACCGCCGCGCGTTTTACGAATACCACGCCGCCATGATGGAACCCTGGGACGGCCCGGCCGCCATGGCGTTTACCGACGGCCGCCAGATCGGCGGCACGCTCGATCGCAACGGCTTGCGTCCGGCGCGCTACATCGTGACCGACGACGACCTGGTGGTGATGGCATCCGAATCGGGCGTGTTGCCGATCCCGGAATCGAAGATCATCAAGAAATGGCGTCTGCAGCCGGGCAAGATGTTCCTGATCGACCTGGAAGCCGGCCGCATCATCGACGACAAGGAAATCAAGGACACCTACGCCAACGCCAAGCCGTACAAGCAATGGATCAACTCGGTGCGCATCAAGCTGGGCGAGTTGAAAGGCGAGCAGGACAGCGCGCCGGCCAGCAGCACCCTGCTGGACCGTCAGCAAGCGTTCGGCTACACCCAGGAAGACATCAAGTTCCTGCTGACGCCGATGGCGACCGGCGGCGAAGAGGCGATAGGCTCGATGGGTAACGACTCGTCGCTGGCCGTGATGTCGAACAAACTCAAGCCGCTGTACAACTACTTCAAGCAGTTGTTTGCGCAAGTCACCAATCCGCCTATCGATCCGATACGCGAAGCGATGGTGATGTCGCTGGTGTCTTTCATCGGCCCGAAACCGAATCTGCTCGACACCAACAACATCAACCCGCCTATGCGGCTGGAAGTGGCGCAGCCGGTGCTCGATTTTGCCGACATCGCCAAACTGCGCAACATCAGCGCGAATACCGGCGGCAAGTTCAAGTCGTATGAACTCGATATCTGTTATCCGGTGGCCTGGGGCAAGGACGGCATAGAAGCGCGTCTGGCCTCGATCTGTGCCGAAGTGGTGGATGCGGTCAAGTCCGGCCACAACATCATGATTATCACCGACCGCAAAATGGATGCGGAGAATGTCGCGATCCCGGCCTTGCTGGCGACCTCGACCGTGCACCAGCATCTGGTCAGCAAGGGTTTGCGCACCAGCACCGGCCTGGTGGTGGAAACCGGCTCGGCACGCGAGACGCACCATTTCGCCCTGCTGGCCGGCTACGGCGCCGAGGCGGTTCATCCTTATCTGGCGATGCAGACCCTGGCCGATATGGCCAAGAACTTGCCGGGCGACTTGTCGGCTGACAAAGCGATTTACAACTACACCAAGGCGATCGGCAAGGGCTTGATGAAAGTCATGTCCAAGATGGGCATCTCGACTTACATGTCGTATTGCGGCGCGCAGATTTTCGAGGCGATCGGTCTCAGCAAATCGCTGGTCGACAAGTATTTCCGCGGCACCGCTTCCAACGTGGAAGGCATCGGTGTCTTTGAGGTCGCGGAAGAAGCGCTGCGCCTGCATAAGCTGGCCTTCGGCAACGATCCGCTGCTGGCCAATGCGCTCGACGCCGGCGGCGAATACGCTTACCGCGTGCGCGGCGAAGACCACATGTGGACCCCGGATGCGATCGCCAAGTTGCAACATTCTACGCGCGCCAACAACTACAACTCGTACAAGGAATATGCGCAGCTCATCAACGACCAGTCCAGGCGCCACATGACCTTGCGCGGCTTGTTCGAATTCAAGATCGACCCGAGCAAGGCGATCCCTCTGGAGCAAGTCGAGCCGGCCAAGGAAATCGTCAAGCGCTTCGCCACCGGCGCCATGTCGCTAGGCTCCATCAGCACCGAAGCGCACGCCACGCTGGCGGTGGCGATGAACCGCATCGGCGGCAAGTCGAACACCGGCGAAGGCGGCGAAGACCCTGCGCGCTACCAGCAAGAACTGAAAGGCATCCCGATCAAAGCCGGCGCCACGCTGGCCTCGGTCATCGGCCACGAGCAAATAGCGGCCGACGTGCCGCTGCTGGAAGGCGATTCGCTGCGCTCGCGCATCAAGCAAGTCGCGTCCGGCCGTTTCGGCGTCACCGCCGAATACCTGACGTCGGCCGACCAGATCCAGATCAAGATGGCGCAGGGCGCCAAGCCGGGCGAGGGCGGCCAGTTGCCGGGCCATAAGGTGTCCGACTACATCGCCAAGCTGCGTTTCTCGGTGCCGGGCGTAGGCTTGATTTCGCCGCCGCCGCACCACGATATCTATTCGATCGAAGACCTGGCGCAGCTGATCCACGATCTGAAAAACGTCAATCCGCAAGCCTCGATCTCGGTCAAGCTGGTGTCCGAAGTCGGGGTCGGCACGGTCGCGGCCGGCGTCTCCAAGGCCAAGGCCGATCACGTGGTGATCGCCGGCCACGACGGCGGCACCGGCGCTTCGCCGCTGTCCTCGATCAAGCACGCCGGCACGCCGTGGGAACTCGGCCTGTCCGAAACCCAGCAGACCCTGGTGCTGAACGGCTTGCGCGGCCGGGTGCGGGTGCAGGCCGACGGCCAGATGAAGACCGGGCGCGACGTCGCTATCGCCGCCATGCTGGGCGCGGATGAAGTCGGTTTCGCCACCGCGCCGCTGGTGGTGGAAGGCTGCATCATGATGCGCAAATGCCATCTGAACACTTGCCCGGTCGGCGTCGCCACCCAGGACGCGGAATTGCGCAAGAAATTTTCCGGCAAGCCGGAATACGTGGTGAATTACTTCTTCTTCGTAGCGGAAGAAGTGCGCCAGATCATGGCCCAGCTCGGCATCCGCACTTACGACGAGCTGATCGGCCGCGTCGACCTGCTCGACAAGTCGAAAGCGGTGGCGCACTGGAAAGCCAGGGGTCTGGATTTCAGCAAGATTTTCTATCAGCCTGAACTGGGCGCCAATGCTGCTATCCGTCATGTCGATGTGCAAGATCATGCTCTGGAAAAAGCGCTCGACAACAAGCTGATCGCGCAAGCGAAAATCGCGCTCGATACCGGCGAAAAAGTTTCGTTCATTTCACCGATCAAGAACCTGAACCGCACGGTAGGCGCCATGCTGTCGGGCGAAGTCGCGAAGAAATACGGCCATGCCGGTCTGCCGGATGACACCATCCACATCCAGTTGCAGGGTACGGCCGGACAATCGGCCGGCGCCTTCCTGGCGCACGGCGTGACGCTCGATCTGGTGGGCGAAGGCAACGATTATGTCGGCAAGGGTCTGTCGGGCGGCCGCATCATCATCCGCCCGAATACCGAATTCCGCGGCTGGGCGGTCGACAACATCATCTGCGGCAACACCGTCTTGTACGGCGCGATTGCCGGCGAAGCCTTCATCAACGGCGTGGCCGGCGAACGCTTCGCGGTGCGCAACTCGGGCGCGGTGGCCATCGTGGAAGGCACCGGCGACCACGGTTGCGAATACATGACAGGCGGCACCGTGATCGTGCTCGGCAACACCGGGCGCAACTTTGCGGCCGGCATGTCGGGCGGCATCGCCTATGTGTACGATCCGGATGGCGAATTTGAAGCCAAATGCAATCTGGCTATGGTGAACCTGGAGCCGGTCCTGGCCGGCGACGTGCAGGCCGTCACCGTTGACAAATCGCTCTGGCACAGCCGTTTGCGCGGTGGCGAAGGCGAGACTGACGAAGCGATCCTGCGCAGTCTGATCGAGCGCCACTTCAAGCACACCGGCAGCACCCGCGCCCGCAACCTGCTGGACGACTGGGCCCGCAGCCGCGCTAAATTCGTCAAGGTCTTCCCGACCGAATACAAGCGCGCGCTGGGCGAAATGTATGCGGCAAAGCAGGCGGCAATGCGATTGGAAAAAGCAGCATGATTTTAAAAGCATAGCCGCAGAGGCACAGAGGACGCAGAGATGGAAAAGGTGTTCTCTGCGCCCTCTGCGCCTCTGCGGTGCAAGTTTTTTTAGATATAAATACGCGCACTGCGCCTAGCCAGATTGAGGTTTTAAAATGGGAAAAGTAACAGGTTTTATGGAATATCAGCGCTTGCACGAAACGAGCGAAGCGCCGCACGCGCGCAAAAAGCATTACAAGGAATTTACGCTGGCGCTGGACGAGGCAAAAGCCACACTGCAGGGCGCGCGCTGCATGGATTGCGGCATCCCTTTCTGCAACAACGGCTGTCCGGTGAATAACATCATCCCGGACTGGAACGATCTGGTGTATCGCGGCAATTATCAGCAAGCGCTGGAAACCCTGCACAGCACCAACAACTTCCCCGAGTTCACCGGCCGCATTTGTCCAGCGCCGTGCGAAGCCGCCTGCACCCTGGGCATCAACGATCAGCCGGTAGGCATCAAATCCATCGAGCACTTCATCATAGACAAGGGCTGGGAAAACGGCTGGGTAGTACCGCACATCGCCGCGCACAAGACCGGCAAGAAAGTTGCGGTGGTCGGCTCCGGCCCTGCCGGTCTGGCGGCGGCGCAGCAACTGGCGCGCGTCGGGCACGACGTGACCGTATTCGAGAAGAATGACCGGGTCGGCGGTTTGCTGCGCTATGGCATTCCCGATTTCAAGATGGAGAAATCGCATATCGACAAGCGCGCCGACCAGATGCGCGCTGAAGGCGTGACTTTCCGCACCGGCGTCCTGGTCGGCAAGGATTTCCCGGCGAATATCACCAACTGGGCTAAAGAAACGATTTCGCCGGAACAGCTGCAAAAGGATTTCGACGCCGTCATCATCGCCGGCGGCGCCGAAACGCCGCGCGATTTGCCGGTGCCGGGGCGCGAGTTGAAGGGCGTGCACTTCGCCATGGAATTCCTGCCGGCGCAAAACAAGGTCAACGCCGGCGACAAGGTGAAAGACCAGATCATGGCGACCGGCAAACACGTGGTGGTGATCGGTGGCGGCGATACCGGCTCCGATTGCGTCGGCACCTCGAACCGGCACGGCGCCAAATCGGTCACGCAATTCGAATTGCTGCCGCAGCCGCCCGAACAAGAAAACAAACCGCTGGTCTGGCCTTACTGGCCGACCAAGCTGCGCACCTCGTCTTCGCATGAAGAAGGTTGCGAACGCGACTGGGCGGTGGCCACCAAGCGCCTGGAAGGCAAGGGCGGCAAGGTCGACAAGCTGATCGCCTGCCGTGTCGAATGGAAAGACGGCAAGATGCAGGAAGTGCCCGATTCAGAATTCGAAATGAAGGCCGACCTGGTCTTGCTGGCGATGGGCTTCGTCTCGCCGGTAGCGCAAGTGCTGGAAGCTTTCGGCGTGGACAAAGACGCACGCGGCAACGCGCGCGCCACGACCGATGGCCCCGGCTGCTATAAAACCAATGTGAAGAAAGTCTACGCGGCCGGCGACATGCGGCGCGGCCAGTCGCTGGTAGTGTGGGCCATCCGCGAAGGCCGCCAGTGCGCGCGCGAAGTCGACGCGTTTCTGATGGGCGAGTCGGTGTTGCCGCGTTAAATTTGAATTGAGTATCAAGCCAAAAAGCCCCGGCGCAATCCGGGGATTTTTTTGCTCTCATCAAAAGAAAGCAGTGTCGCCAGCATCTGGATAGAGTGCAATGGCGCGGGCGGAAATTTTAAACAACAGAAATGTTGCAACAGACCCCGCGCCCGTGTCCGAGTAGGGTGCCAATAGCCGCAGGCGTATAGCACCGCATGGAATTGTTCACAGACGACATGCGGCGCAATAGATGAAACCCATTGCGCCCTACAGATTGTGGGTTACCGCCTTACTTATTGCGGGGTACGGGCTTGTCCGTGATTCAGAAACGGATCACTGCAGCATCCATTTTATTCAATATTGATCCGTCGGCGCGAAATCGAATTCCAGCAGCGCGTCATCCGGCCAGCTCTTGTCATGGACCGGTGCCAGATAGACCTTGCCGCCATTCTCCAGCAGGTTCTCCGGCAACCGGCTGCGGCGCTCGTTTATCGTGAGATACATCGCGGCGATCGGACGCGGTGCGATATAGTCGACCTTGATCCTCGGTGTCAGGCAAGGTTGGCCCGCCGCATAGAATAGTTTGCGAATCACGTAAGGCGTCTCGTATTGCTCGATCGCCCAGCGCACTGCGCACTCGAGCCGCAGGTCGCCGAGACGGCGTGCATTGAGCGGCACGCCTGGCGTACGGACGTCCGGGCGCCAGCGGAAGGCGCCCGGTTTGCGATTGAGGAGTAGCTCGGCATCCTCTTTGCTAGCGGCTTCGCTGCGTGGCACGGTAAACGTACCATCTTCCGCGATCGGAATGGGAATGCTCATTTCATCGCCGGCAATGCGCAGCATGATGTCCTTGAGCGTAGCATTGGCCGCTTTGGGCAACAGCACGAAGCGTAGCGATGCGGCGGGTGCCATGCGACGCTGCCCGTCGAAGATGTCCAGTCCGGCTGTGAAGGCGCGGTAGGTCTTCCAATCCGGATCCTTGGTGCTGCTGACAACCACCGCCGCAACGGTGGTGTCGGCCGGTTCGAAGACGGTGCTTGCCGCCCCGGGTACGCTCTCTTCGCCGCCGAATGCCGGATTCAGTAACAGACACTGCCATAATAAGCAGCCAATCAGCGACGCTCGTTTCATGTTCTGACCTCAATGGATAGATTGATCACGCCGGCAGCGGTAGCGCATAGCGCGCTGAAGAAAGGCGGCACAAAGCACCGCCTGCGGACCAGGACTTATGCCGGGCTGGCAAAGGCCCGGCGCAGCCAGAACGCGGCGGTGCCCGCAATCAGCAACAGGGCAATCAGCGAGCCTTCCACGCCGAATACGCCGCCGGTCAGCAGGGCATTGCCCACCAGCTCGCCGCGCAGCAGGCCGTCGGTGGCGGCATGGCCCGACACGGTCGATGAGAACACCTGGCTGACGCTGTAGTTCCATGCAATGTGGGTGCCGATGCAGACCCACAGGCGGCGCGTCTTCATGTAGAGCGCGGCCTGCAGCACGCCATAGGCGGCAATCGCGGCGACCGCCAGCACCGAGACGCCGTCATTCGGCAGGTGGGCCAGGCTGAACACCAGCGCCGAAATCACGATGGCGGACTTGCTGCCCAGCGAACGTTCGGTGACGCCGAATATCACGCCGCGGAACACCATCTCCTCGGCCATGCCGATCAGCACCAGCTCGGCCAGCGGTAGCAGCAGCATGATGCTCAGGGCGTTGATGCCGTCAAACCGGTAGGCGCCCAGCGCCGCCAACACGGCAAAGGTGAGCGCCACCAGCCCGCCACCGAGCAGCAGGCCGCTACCCAGTTGACGCGCCATGCCCGGTGTCGCCAGCTCGGTCGGCTGGCGCTTTTCAATACGACGTACATAGAAGCGGTAGCCGAACCACACCAATACGGCGGCCAGCAGCTGCGGCCATAGGATGCGGTACGGCTTCTCAACTAGCCTGGAGGCGATGATCATGGTCAGCGGTACTGCGGCAAAGCTCAGCACAGTGCCGAGCACAATGCGGACCAGGGGATGTGCCATCAGGCGCGACGCCAGGGCAGGTTTGGTTGTTGCCATGCTCAGAGTATTTTCCATATTCGCTTTCGTCAGGGAGTTGATCGCACTTTTTTGTTTGCGGCGCGGATGCGCTCGCCGAAGGAGCGCTGCCCAAGGACCGCGATGGCCTGCGCCAGACACGCCGATAAGGGAAATTCCAGTTCCGCATCGAGGCTGTCGGCCGCGCGCCTGGTAGCCTGCCAGCATGCCTGCAGGTGGGGCAGCAGTGCCTCGCCCTGAGGACTCAGGCGCACCACGCGCTGCCTGCCATCCTCGCCACCGGCAACTACCAGCAGCAAGCCTTCCTTCTTCATTAATGCCACCGTTTGCGTCGCCGCCGGCTGCGTGATGCCAGCCAGTTCGGCCAGCTGGCCGATGGTCGCGCTTTGCTGCTGCGCCAGTATCCGCATCACCGGCGTGTAGCGCGGCCGGTAATCCAGGCCCGCGTCCGCATAGGCTTGCTGGACAGCGCCATCAAGCAGTTCGATCAGGTGTCGCAATTGGGTTCCGAGTCCTTGTTTCATGTCGCTATATTAGCGCAATTTATATAAGTGCTTATATAAATGTTTGACGTGGTGTCATTTTAGAAAATTGCCACCTGATTCCACAGACCAGCATGCCCACTCTCGACCCGCATATCGACGAGTCACCGCAGTCGGCCGAATTTGCTCAAGCCATCCTAAGGCGAACGGGGTCACCCGTCAGCCTCCAGTAGTCAGGCCTTACGTTTGACATTTCCGAATACGTGAACCGGGTAAGCCAGATAGGATGTGCAAGAATTTGTGCCCACGCGCTCATGGGTAACGAGGGAGAAAGGAGGCAAGCTATTACATCCAAAAATTTCAAAATGAAACGCGCTTTATCTATGCGCCTGAGCAATTGCAAAAAGATTTCGACGCCGTCATCATCGCCGGCGGTGCCGAATTGCTGCCGCAGCCGCCCGGGCAGGAAAACAAGCCCCTGGTATGGCCTTACTGGCCGACCAAGTTGCGCACCTCGTCTTCGCATGAAGAAGGCTGCGAACGCGACTGGGCGGTCGCCACCAAACGCCTGGAAGGCAAGGGCGGCAAGGTCGACAAGCTGATCGCCTGCCGCGTGGAATGGAAAGACGGCAAGATGCAGGAAGTGGCAGATTCCGAATTCGAAATGAAGGCCGACCTGGTCTTGCTGGCGATGGGCTTCGTCTCGCCGGTGGCGCAAGTGCTGGACGCTTTCGGCGTGGACAAGGATGCCCGCGGCAACGCGCGCGCCACGACCGATGGCCCCGGCTGCTATAAAACCAATGTGAAGAAAGTCTATGCCGCCGGCGACATGCGGCGCGGCCAGTCGCTGGTGGTGTGGGCCATCCGCGAAGGCCGCCAGTGCGCGCGCGAAGTCGACGCGTTTCTGATGGGCGAGTCGGTGTTGCCGCGTTAATTTAGATTCAGCTTCTAACCTAAAGGCCCCGGCGCGAGCCGGGGGCCTTTCCGCCCATAAAAAAATCAGTGCTGCAGATTTTTCTGAAAACCTGCGCGGATGGATAGACGCTTAAAAATACGAGACGAAAATAGGTGCCGGAATAAAGACCGAAAAGTTCACTTGGTAGGGCGCAATGGGCTTCATCTATTGCGCCGTCTGTCGTATGGAATAATTTCATACGGCGCAATATGCCTGCGGCAATTGACGCCCTACTTATTGCGGGTTACGACGCTTGGGGAAAAGATACGCATCCTCGGCTTTCTGGGCAGCGACGCCGCGCGCTTCCGCGGCTACGACCATCAGACCCACACGGCGGCCGAAGAAATGCGCAGCGCGGCCGCTAAGGGCGACGGCAAGGCAGCCATCGCCGCCTACGCCAACGTGCAGAGCAATTGCCTGGCTTGTCACCAGAGCTTCCGCAAGCGCTTCCAGGAGCATTTTTACGCTCTGAAGTAGGGGCGAGCCGTCCTGCAGCGGTGATGCGGCCGCTCCTTGCGGTGAGCGGCACCATGCATTTAGTCGAGCCGGCCAGCGCTGCACGTGAGCTGGTGCTGGAGCACGGCTTTCTCAGTTTCATCCCGGAAATCGCGATCGAGCGCGACCTGAGCGCCGGCCGGCTGATCAAATTGCAGATCGCTGCTTTAAGCCCGTGCTATTGGGATGCAATGATGGCCTGGCGCAGCGGAAAACGGCGCGACGCGAACAAGCAATTGCTGCTCGCGACAGTGAGAGCGATGGCGGCGGATTGGGGGCAGTCCGGCTAAACAAGGATAGTCGGATTTTCTTCCCAGCCCCTAAGGCTTGCGCTCCTCATAGCGCATTTGCTTCCCCAGTTCGGCGCCGATGTGGCGCTGGAAGATGTTTTCCAGGCTGCCGTCCTCGCGCATGGCGCTGATGGTTTTTTCCAGCAGCTCGAAGTTGGCTAGGCTGACCCGGCTGCGCGACACGATCAGGCCATGCACGACTTTATCGTGCGGTGACCAATCCTTGATCAGGGTCAGTTCGTTCATCTGTTCGCGCATGCGAAACGGCTGAAAAGTGATCGGTAGCGCCAGTACCGCGTGCACCCTGCGGGCCATAAACAGGCGCATCACAGAGTCAAAATCGGCCGCTTCATAGACCCGTTTTTGCGCGCGCAGTTTATCCAGCCAGACATCGTAAGCGGGCCCGTGCCGAAAACTCTTCACCACCGCCACCATCAGACTGGGGTCGGCCAGAAAGCCTTCCATGCTGTGCGCCGCCGGCGGCACATCTTTGTGCAGCAACACATAGTTGCGGGTGGTGAAATAGGGGATGAAGCGGGCAAATTTTTCGCGCTCGGGCGTGGCTATCCCCGAGACCGACATATCCAGCGCGCCTGTGCTGAGTTGCGACCAGATTCTGACGCGCGATTCAACTGCGGTATGGAAGCGGCAAGTCGTGCGGCGCTCAAGCTCTTCCACCACATCCTTATCGATGCCGGTATAACTACCGTCCGCGCTGCGGTAGAACAGCGCGCCCAATTCATAATAGGCCAGCTGTATGGTGCCGCACTCCGTTTCCGGCGCAGCCCTGGCCGGGCTGGTAAAACCAGTCAACGTTGCCAGCACGATGCTCGCGCAGCATCGCTGCAGTAAGAAAGTTGAGTGGGGCATGAGGTCAGGTTAGGCCAGCAAGCAGAGGAAGGCAATGGTTGAAACGCCAATCGGACTTTTAAGCTTTGCACAGTGCTGCGTTCATTTGTGCTGGTGAATAAGGACGATCGGCACAGGGCTGGCATGCCTGGTTAAGGCGCATAGCCGGACCTTAGCATTTTGTCGGTCGCGAAATTCTGCGAGCGCTTCAGGGCCTTTTCCACCGTCTGTTCGCCGCGCAACACCTTGGCAATTTCCAGCCCGACGTGGTCGGCGATCACTTGAAACTCTGGAATGCTCACGTACTGTATGCCTATATCCGGCGTGGGCGCGGCGCCGGCATCCGCGCTGTCTGCATTTTCTATCGCGTTCGCTACGAAGCCGGCAAACGGGGCCGCCTTCAGGTAATTCTCGTTGGCATACGTCGATTTGCGCGTGCCGGGCGGAACCGCGATCCAGCCGCGATTATTCGCGACGCTCTGGATATAAGCCCTGGAGGTGGCCCAGAAAATGAATTGCCTGGCTTCTTTCTGGTGGGGGGAGGATTTGGGGATGGCTAGGGCCCAGCTCCACAGCCAGGCGCCGCTTTTTCCGGCCGCCGCCACCGGCGCCGGCGCGTAGCCGAGCTGGGCCGATACTTTGGAACGTTTCGGGTCGAACAGCATGCCGGCCGCCACCGTGGCGTCTATCCAGATGCCGCAATGTCCGTCCGAAAACAAGGCCAGGTTCTCATTGAAGCCGTTGCGGTCGGCGTTGGGCGGGCCATATTTGCTCATGATCTTTTACAGCGTGCCGTCACGGCTCAGCTCGGCCAGGCCCGCATTGAAGGCGTCGCGCAATTGCTGGTGGTTGCCGACGCGTTTCGAAAAGGCGAGGTAAAAATCCGAATGCGCCAGCGGCGGCGTCATGAATTCCAATTGCCCGATCAGGCGCGGGCGTTGACCTACCATCAGATCGGCGGCGGAAAACTTATCGACCAGCGCTAACTGGACGCGATCCTGATCCAGCATATCGAGATTGTTCAAGTCTTCCGCGACGATTTCCTTGTGCAGAAAAGACGCCGCTTCAAATGCCGGCAGGGACACGCCGTCGCGCACCGCGCCTATGCGATACGGGGCCAGGGATTTGAATAAGAGCGCCGGCCGCCTGAGCTGTTCCGCCGGATAGCTCAGCGCCAGCGATTTCTTCTTCAGCAAGCCGGTGGTGCCGCCGGGGAAACGCCTGGTATACACGAAAGCCGGATCCGCCAGGCCCGCCGCCGTGGCTTCCGAGGTCAGCAGGCCGTCGGCCTTGCCTTGCTCCGCCTGCAACCTGGCGCGCGCCCAGGTGTAAAACTCGAGCCGGACGCGATAACCCTCGCGCTGGAAGGCGGCCGTCGCCAGCTCCGCGGCATAGCCGCCCTGCGGCAAGTCGGGTCCGAGATAGGGCGGGCGCTCTCCGGCCGCCAGCACGACGGTCGGCGCGGCATGCAAGGGGCTGGCGCACAGCAGCGCAAACAACAGGGGGGCGGCGCTACGACACAGTTGACGGCGGCGCGCTTTCATCGGCGAGCTCCTCGGTGGCGGTGCATCATCATGAGTACTGAGTCGCCGTTCAAAAGTTACTGTCACATCTGGCCAGAACCGCCCAAACGTAACACTTATTTTTTCACGGCTCCTGAGTTTCAGTGTAGTGATTTTTCGTCGGTTCGGGGTTTTATGTGGGAAGCGGGGCGCGCCTGGCATAGCGCGCCGGCGGCGCCGCGCGTGCGCCGGTAAAACGGCCAAAATATACTCCCCCTCAGTATTCTGTGGAGGCCAATGAATTCGCTGACGATAGCGCGATTTTGTCAAAAAAAGGGGGAGTATCCGTAGCGGCGAGGGCGGGCTGCTAGGAAAGCACCGATTTAATCGGATTTCTTCATCCGCGCGAAAGCGGGGATATAGCTAAGTGTTTGATTTACATGGATTCCCGCTTTTGCGGGAATGACGCTTTTTGAATTAATCCGCGTTTCCCTAGGGTTGAATATGATTCTCCATCATCAGCCGGCGGACAGTCTGGTACTGCGCCAGCAGGCTGCGTTCGAGCTCGGCCGCGTCGGCGGCGCGCATGCCGGGCGCGCTGCCGACCAGCCGTGTCAAGTTGTGCGAGACCCAGCCGCGGGCGGAGATCAGGTCGATGATATTCCCCCTGACTCCCAGCGCGACGCGCTGCCCGACCCGCTCGGTATCGAGCAGCGAGCGTCCCAGCCCGGCATAAGCGACCGACCAGTTGGCCAGCTCGGCGATGGTCGGGAGTATGTCGAGCTGGCTGCCGATGCGCTCGTCGACGCCAGGCGTGACGCCCGGTCCGACGATGAGCAGCGGGATATGGTAAAGGTTGGGGATGATCTCTGCATGCTCCATCAGCCCGCTGGCGTGGTCGCCGGTGAGCACGAAGATCGTGTTGTCGTAGTAGCCCGCTTTCTTCGCCGCCGCCATCAGTTCGGCGATCGCCCAGTCCGCGTAATACAGGGAATTGAGATACTTGTTGAGCGTGTTGATTTCAGGGTATTTGCGCCAGCGCTCTTGCGGAACCATAAACGGCGCATGCGTGGTGGAGGTGAAGATGTAACCGAGAAACGGCTGTTGCGCATGGGCAAAAAGCTGGTGAGCTTCCTGCAGCGTGTTGTGATCCCAGGTTCCCCAGTTGGAAGGCGGCTTGGGGCGCGCATGCAGTTCTTGCATATCTTCCGCCCCTTTATAGGTGGCAAAACCGGCGCGCGCCGCGATGGCGTTGAAGCGGAACGAGCCGCGATAGTCGCTTTGCAGAAAAAATGTCGCGTAATGCTGAGACTGCGCGAGTTCTCCGAGGAAGCTCTGGCGGTTTTGCTCTATGCCTTCGCCGAGGAAAGGCATGCCGGGCGGCGTGGGCAGGCTGGCGAGTATCGACTCGGCGCCCTGGATTGAGCGCTGGCCGTTGGCGTAAAAATGCGTATACAAGCGCCCCTGTTTCGCCAGCGCATCGAAGTTGGGCGTCGCGCCTAGCGGCGGCAATTGCAGGTGCCGCCGCAAGGCGTCTATGTGCTGCGCACCCCAGCTTTCCAGCACCAGGACGACGACGTTAGGCTTGGCGCCGGCGCCGCGGAAGGCATGCGGCTGGAACAGCGGATAAGCCGGATCCTGGAACGCTTGCTTGCTGCCGGCCAGCACGTTCTGGGTGCGCGCGATGGCTTCCGTCTGCGGCATGAAATCGTGCACAGGCGGCGCGCCATCGAGCATCGCGTGCGTCACGGCAAAGGCACCGTTGAGTGCGAGATAAGCCTGCGCCGCCGTGTTCGAGAAGAAGGCGTCGGACACGCTGAGCGGCTTGCCCGACCAGCCTCCGCGGCCGGCCGAGATCAACAGCAACAGCACCAGCGCCAAGCCGCCCAGGCGGACCGATTTGCGCTGCGCTGCGGCCGGCGCCGGGCGCAACAGGCGCTGCCATAGCCTGGCGCCCAGCACCGCGCCGGCGGCCGACAGCGCCAGCAACACGGCGTATTGCGTCAATGCCAGCCGCGCCAGCGGGGCGATGTCGGCCGTGACGGTAGTGATTTCCGATCCGACATGGCGGCGCACTTCGCCGAAATAGAGGGTATCGGCCAGCAGCATGCAGACCAGCAGCAGCAGCGCACAATAAATGACCCAGCCCCACAGACGTTGCCAGCCTATGTGCTGCGCCCAGCGGAAGGGGAGCAGCATCAAAGTCAGCGGAAACAGCGTGTACAAAGCAACGATGGAAAGATCGAAGCGCAGGCCGACCAGAAACGCCAGCGCGACCTGCGCCGTGCCGAGCGCCTTAAAATCCTCGAAGTAAGCCAGATACAGTGCAAGTCGCGCCAGGCTGAATGGCAGCAGGCAGGCAAGGAAGATCAGGGCCAGGCGTCCGTAAGCGTTACGGCGCAGCGAGAGGATAAGTTGTGAGGGAAGGCGCATGCGATTTGCTGTGTTAAAAATACCGGGCAGCACCAATACAGATATCGATGTCAGCGCTGTGATGGCGATGTTGTGGTGAACAGAACCTAAGGAGACACGGATTTATTCCGATTTCCTCATCCCCGCGAAAGCGGGGATACACCCAAGTTTTTGATTTACATGGATTCCCGCTTTCGCGGGAATGACGCTTTTTGATTTAATCTGCGTTTCCCTAAGGAACTTGCGAGCGAAAACTGCGGCGGGTTTTTCAAAGAACCGGGTTTGGGTCAGGCAAAGCAGGAGCCGGATTTTACCGCCTTAGCCTGCATTTCCGCATGTTTATGCACGAAATTTGATCGCAGTCATGAAAAACAACATGGCAAACTCCGGTCTTCCCCGCTATCCTGTGCGCCTCGCGCGGGAGCCTGGATTATTGCATTTCCGATAGCGGCCGCCATGCCGGTTTTGTCTGGATAGCGCGGCGTACCGGCGGTGTTTGTAGTGCAAATGGTAACGCATTGTAAATTACTGACTGAATATTCATTTATTTATGGCGTAATTTTCCGCTGCAAACGGAATTTAATTTCATTTTTCATTAAAAAATAAAATCTTGTTCGAAGAATTTTGCGTCTGTGTAAATATTCTATTTAGCGATGTGTTTTAGATAAATGCGTGCGGACGCGCCTGAATCCGCGTTCTGGATTACAATCTCGGCTTTGCCAATTTAAATGCTGCTGTGACTAATCTAGTTGAAATTCGCGATCTGCATTTCGCCTACGGAGACCGCTCTATTCTGGCGGGTCTGCGCATGGATTTTCCGCGCGGCAAAGTGATTGCCGTCATGGGCGGTTCCGGCTGCGGCAAGACCACGGTGTTGCGCCTGATCGGCGGCCAGATCCGGCCCCAGCAAGGGGCGGTCACGGTGGATGGCGAGGTGGTGCATAAGCTCGACACCGACGGTCTGTACCAGTTGCGCCGCAAGATGGGCATGTTATTCCAGTTCGGCGCCTTGTTTACCGATCTGACCGTGTTCGAGAACGTGGCTTTCCCCTTGCGCGAACATACGCAATTGCCGGAATCGATGATACGCGACCTGGTCTTGCTGAAGCTGCATGCGGTCGGCCTGCGCAATGCGGCCTACCTGAAGCCGGCCGAGATTTCCGGCGGCATGGCGCGCCGTGTCGCGGTGGCGCGCGCAGTGGCGCTCGACCCCGAACTGATCATGTACGACGAACCGTTTGCCGGCCTCGACCCGATTTCCATGGGCGTCACGGCCAACCTGATACGTAAGCTGAACGATGCGCTCGGTTCGACTTCCATCCTGGTGTCGCACGATGTGCACGAGTGTTTCATGATCGCCGACTATGTGTATTTCATGTCGGCCGGCAAGATCGTGGCCCAGGGCACGCCGGATGAAATGCGCGTGTCGGACGATCCTTACGTCAGGCAATTCGTGCATGCCGAACCGGACGGTCCCGTGCCCTTCCATTACCCCGGCAGCTCCCTGGCCGAGGATCTGGGGCTGGGAGTGCGCGCATGATGGCCAATTTTTTACGCCTGATCGGCCGCACTCTGCGTGAAATGGTGCAAAACATAGGCTACACCACGCGCTGGCTGTTCACCCTGCTGCGCCTGTTGCCGGGCGCGATGCGCCGGCCCGGCCTGATTTCCGAGCAAATCCACTTTATCGGCAATTATTCGCTGGTCATCATCGTGGTGTCCGGCTTGTTCGTCGGCATGGTGCTTGGCTTGCAAGGCTATTACACGCTGAATAAATACGGCTCGGAGCAGGCTCTCGGCCTGCTGGTGGCGCTCTCGCTGACGCGCGAACTGGGACCGGTGGTGACGGCCTTGCTGTTCGCCGGGCGCGCCGGCACCTCGCTGACGGCCGAGATCGGCTTGATGAAGGCCGGCGAGCAATTGACCGCGATGGAAATGATGGCGGTCAACCCTATCCAGCGCATCCTGGCGCCGCGCTTCCTGGCTGGCCTGATTGCGATGCCGGCGCTGGCGGCCGTGTTTTCCGCGGTCGGCGTGCTCGGCGGCTATCTGGTCGGGGTCAAGCTGATCGGCGTCGACGAAGGTGCGTTCTGGTCGCAGATGCAGGACGGCGTCGATATCTGGAAAGATATCGCGAACGGGGTCATCAAGAGCATGGTGTTCGGCCTCGCCGTGACGTTTACCGCGCTGTACCAGGGCTACCAGGCCCAGCCTACGCCGGAAGACGTGTCGCGCGCCACCACGCGCACGGTCGTGATCGCTTCTTTGTCGGTCTGGTGGTTCGACTTTATCCTGACCGCCTTGATGTTTAATAAATAGCTAAGGAAACGCGGGTTCAATCCAAGCGCGCCATTCCCGCGAAAGCGGGAATCCATGTTGATCAAATACTTAGATGGATCCCCGCGGGGATGACGAAAATTGAATTAATCCGTGATTTCTTAATGAATTCTGCAGTCCTGTACTGCAAAAATTTAGTAAGGAAATATGTATGCACCGTAAAACTCTGGATATCTGGGTCGGTCTGTTTGTCTTGCTGGGCGCGGCCGCTTTGCTGTTTTTAGCGCTGAAGGCCGGCAATATGAGCGCCCTGTCTTTCGATAAGACCTATGATGTAGTTACCCGTTTCGATAATATCGGCGGGCTGAAGCCGCGCGCGCCGGTGAAGAGCGCCGGGGTCGTGGTGGGGCGGGTCGGCGAAATCAAGTTCGACGACAAGACTTTCCAGGCCAGCGTGACCCTGCAAATGGAGGCGCGCTATAAATTCCCTAAAGATACCTCGGCCAAGATACTGACCGCTGGTTTGCTGGGCGAGCAATACATAGGCCTGGAGCCGGGCGGCGACACCAATAACCTGGTGGCCGGCGACAAGATCAAGATGACGCAATCGGCCGTCGTGCTGGAAAACCTGATCAGCCAGTTCCTGTTCAGCAAGGCGGCGGAAGGCAAGGAAGAACAAAAATGACGCAAGCAATTACGCGCAGTGCATGGCCGGGGATGCCGGCGCTGGTCTTGCTGGCGGCGAGCCTGTTGCTGGGCGGCTGCAGCACGGTCACCGCCAACAAGCTCAGGGACAAGGCCGACCGGACGCTCGATGCGATCGGCACCAAGACCAATATCGGCAAGAATCCGCGCGATCCGCTGGAAGGTTTCAACCGCGTGATGTTCAATTTTAACGACACGCTCGATCAGGCGATACTCAAGCCTGTGGCCGAAGTGTATCGCGATATCTTGCCGTCTTTCGTGCAAACCGGCATCGGCAATTTCTTCGGGAATATAGGCGATGTCTGGAATGCCGTGAATAACCTGTTGCAAGGCAAGGCCGCCGACGGCGTCAACGATGTCATGCGCGTCGCCGTCAATACCACCTTCGGCCTGGGTGGCTTGCTCGATATCGGGTCGGCCGCCGGCATGCCCAAGCATAAAGAAGATTTCGGCCAGACTCTGGGAACCTGGGGCGTCAAATCCGGTCCCTATGTGGTGTTGCCGTTTCTCGGCCCTTCGACGCTGCGCGATACCCTGGCTACCCCGGTCGATTTTAAAGGCGACCTGTGGTCCTACCAGACCCCGGTCAGCAGCCGTAACGTCGGCACGGCGCTCAGGCTGGTGGACAAGCGCGCCGCGCTGTTGAATGCCGGCACCTTGATAGAAGAGGCGGCGCTCGATAAATACGTGTTCATCCGCGACGCCTATCTGCAAAGGCGCGCCGGTGAAATTCATCCCGATGAGGATTGAGCTTCCCTCAAATTGTAAGTAAATATAAGGCTAGTCAACCGCAATCGGGGCTGGCTGGTTAACCGGTAGCGGGCTGTCCGTGCCGCTCCGATTCAGGAATCAATAAACATGAAAAAATTGCTCACTCACTTCTTTTTAGGTCTGTTCGCCACCCTCGCTTTCAGCGGCGCCACCCTGGCGGCCGACGAAGCGCCCGACCAGTTGATCAAGCGCCTGAGCCAGGAAATCCTCGACACCGCGAAAGCCGACAAGGATATCCAGACCGGCAGCCAGAAGCGTGTCTACGATCTGGTCGAAAACAAGATCCTGCCTTACATCGATTTTCCGCGCATGACTTCGCTGGCGGCCGGTAAGAACTGGCGCGATGCCACGCCCGAGCAGCAAAAACAGCTGACCAATGAATTCCGCACCCTGCTGGTGTTTACCTATTCCGGCGCGATTTCGCAGATCAAGGATCAGCGTCTGGAATTCAAGCCTTTCCGCGCCGCGGCCGACGACACTGAAGTCGAAGTGCGCTCGCAAGTGATACAGGCGCGCGGCGAACCGATACAGCTCAATTACCGCCTGGAAAAGCTGGCGACCGGCTGGAAAATCTACGACATCAACGTGCTCGGCGCCTGGCTGGTGGAAACCTATAAAGGCAGTTTCGCCGCCGAGATCAGCAAATCCGGCATAGACGGCCTGATCAAGACCCTGGCCGACAAAAACAAGAAGCTGGCGGCGGGTCCGGTTAAATCGGCCTCCAAATAAAGGGCGCGGCATGTACAAGCCAGAGAGCGAACTGAGCCAGCGCAACGCCAGGCTCGCCGTGCAGGCCGGCTTGGCGGCTATCGCCGGCGGCCAGCTGAACTTCGATCTGTCCGGCCTCGGACGTATCGATTCTTCCGCCGTGGCCGCCATGCTGGCCTGGCAACGCGGGGCGCAGGCGCAAGGACTGAACCTGCAATTCCATGCGGTTCCGGCCGGCTTGCTGAGCCTGATAGCCCTGTATGGCCTGAGCGAACAATTTACCCTGACTGCCGCCGGGCGACATTGATGCCCGCCACCGCCTGCGCGCCCTGCTGCGTGCAGCGCTTCCGTTGTAAACTTGAAAATCCCCTATAATCAAAGGTTTTCGCTGCGGCGAACCCTCCCTATCCTAAGCACTTAAGTGCAAGCACGCCCGATGGCCGCCATACAAATTAGCAATGTACACAAACGCTACCAGTCGCTGAAGGCGCTGGACGACGTGTCGCTCAGCATAGAAGAAGGCGAATTTTTCGGCTTGCTCGGCCCCAATGGCGCCGGCAAGACTACCCTGATCTCCATCGTCGCCGGCCTGAACCGGGCCGATGCCGGGACGGTCAAGGTGCAGGGCCATGATGTGGTCGGCGATTACCGCAATGCGCGCCGCAAGCTGGGCGTGGTGCCGCAGGAACTGGTGTTCGACCCTTTTTTTACGGTGCGCGAAACCCTGCGCATGCAATCCGGTTATTTCGGTCTGAAGAATAACGATAAATGGATAGACGAGGTGATGGAAAACCTCGATCTCACGAATAAAGCCGACACCAATATGCGCGCCTTGTCGGGCGGCATGAAGCGGCGCGTGCTGGTGGCGCAGGCGCTGGTGCACAAGCCGCCGGTGATCGTGCTGGACGAACCCACCGCCGGCGTCGACGTGGAATTGCGCCAGACCCTGTGGAAATTCATCGCGCGCCTGAACCGCGAAGGCCACACCGTGGTGCTGACCACGCATTATCTGGAAGAGGCGCAGGCGCTGTGCAACCGCATCGCCATGCTGAAAGCCGGCCAGGTGGTGGCGCTCGACAGCACGGCGGCCCTGGTCAGACGCATTTCCGGTTCGCAATTGCGCGTGACGCTGGGCGCGGCCGGCAACACCAGCCTGCCCGCCAGCCTGCAGACTAGCCTGATCAGCCATGAAGTGGCGGTCGATCCGCGCCAATTTGCCTTGCGCATCAACGATTATGCCCACCTGGAACCTATGCTGGCCGATTTGCGCCTGGCAGGTTGCGTGATCGAAGACTTGCAATTGCTGCAAGCCGATCTGGAAGATGTCTTCCTGCAAATCATGGAGGGCGTCCAATGAGCCGCATGACCGGTTTCAATACCCTGTTTTACAAGGAAGTCTTGCGCTTCTGGAAAGTCGCGACCCAGACCATCACCGCGCCCATCATGACGGCCTTGTTGTACCTGCTGATCTTCGGCCATGTGCTGGATGCCCATGTGCAAGTCTATCCCGGCGTCAGGTACACGGCCTTCCTGGTGCCTGGCCTGGTGATGATGAGCGTGTTGCAGAACGCGTTTGCCAACGCCTCTTCCTCGCTGATCCAGTCCAAGATCACCGGCAACCTGGTGTTCATGCTGCTGCCGCCCTTGTCGCATTGGGACTTGTTCGGCGCCTATGTACTGGCGGCCACCGTGCGCGGCCTGGCGGTCGGTCTCGGGGTGTTCGTGGTAACGGCCTGGTTCGCCAATCTCAGTTTTGTGGCGCCGGGCTGGATCTTGCTGTTCGCCTTGCTCGGTGCGGCCATGCTCGGCACCATGGGGCTGATCGCCGGGATCTGGGCCGAGAAATTCGATCAATTGGCGGCCTTCCAGAATTTCTTCATCATGCCCGCTACTTTTTTGTCCGGCGTGTTCTATTCTATTCATTCCCTGCCGGCTTACTGGCAAACCATTTCGCGCTTCAATCCGTTTTTTTACCTGATAGACGGCTTCCGCTATGGCTTCTTCGGGCATTCGGATGTCGATCCCGTGGCCAGTCTGGCCATCGTTGCCGTGTTCTGCCTGTTGCTGGCCGGCATGGCCGTGCAGATGCTGAAAAAAGGCTATAAGTTACGTCACTAATTACGTCATTAATTTTGCTTGAGAGAGATTATCGTGTCCCCATCCCCTGAACAAATCAAAGATTACATTGCCGCCGGTATGGACTGCACCCACCTGGAAGTGGAGGGCGACGGCCGCCATTTCAGCGCCCTGATCGTGTCGCCGGCGTTTGCCGGCAAGCGCCTGATCCAGCGCCATCAGCTGGTGTACGCCGCGCTGGGCGACCGTATGCGCGAAGAAATCCACGC
Organism: Burkholderiales bacterium; assembly: GCA_016196925.1. GTDB lineage: Bacteria > Pseudomonadota > Gammaproteobacteria > Burkholderiales > Burkholderiaceae_D > Undibacterium. Next base: position 44,926 of record JACPWS010000012.1, read on the forward strand.
GCTCTCGATGAAAACCCTGACTCCGGAAGAGTACCAAGCATAATGGATAAGTTACTGATTACCGGCGGCGCGCGCCTGAACGGCGAGATCGTCATTTCCGGCGCCAAGAACGCCGCCCTGCCTATCCTGTGCGCCGGCCTGCTGACGGCCGACGACCTGGTGCTGCACAACGTACCGTCGCTGCAAGACGTGAACACCATGCAGAAGCTGTTGCGCCAGATGGGTTTAAAAGTCACGCAGGAAAACGGCGTGGTGACGCTGAACGGCGGCGCGATAGACAAGCTGGAAGCGCCTTACGACCTGGTGAAAACCATGCGCGCTTCTATCCTGGTGCTGGGCCCCTTGCTGGCGCGTTTCGGCGAAGCGCGCGTGTCGCTGCCGGGCGGTTGCGCGATCGGTTCGCGTCCGGTCGACCAGCACATCAAGGGCTTGCAGGCGATGGGGGCCGAGATCCATATCGAGGCCGGTTATATCCACGCCAGCGCCAAGCGTCTGAAGGGCACGCGCATCGTGACCGACATGATCACGGTGACCGGCACCGAGAATTTGCTGATGGCCGCCACCCTGGCCGAAGGCGAGACCGTGCTGGAAAACGCCGCGCGCGAACCGGAAGTCACCGACCTGGCGCATCTGCTGGTAGCGATGGGCGCGAGAATCGAAGGCATAGGCAGCGACCGCCTGGTGATCCAGGGCGTGTCGCGCCTGCACGGCGCCACGCATGCCGTGATCGCCGACCGCATCGAGACCGCGACTTTCCTGTGCGCGGTAGCGGCCACCGGCGGCGACCTTACGCTGAAAAACACCCGCAGCGACATCCTCGACGTCGCGCTGGATAAGCTGCGCGAAGCCGGCGTGATCCTGACTTCCGGCCCGGACTGGATACGCGCCCAGATGAGCGGGCGCGCCAAGGCGGTCAGCTTCCGCACCACCGAGTATCCGGGCTTCCCTACCGACATGCAGGCGCAATTCATGGCCTTGAACTGCATCGCGAGCGGCAATAGCCGCGTGACTGAAACCATCTTCGAAAACCGCTTCATGCACGTGCAGGAAATGAACCGGCTCGGCGCCCATATCGAGATCGACGGCCACACCGCCATTCTCAGCGGCGTGGAAAAACTGGTCGGCGCGCCGGTGATGGCGACCGACTTGCGCGCCTCGGCTTCGCTGGTGATCGCCGGCATGGCGGCCCAAGGCGAAACCCTGATCGACCGCATCTATCACCTCGATCGCGGTTACGATCGCATGGAAGTCAAACTGTCCGCCGTCGGCGCCCAGATCAAGCGAGTCAAATAATGTCTACCCAACCGAGCAAGCAATTGACGCTGGCGCTGTCCAAAGGCCGCATTTTCGAAGAAACCCTGCCCTTGCTGGAAGCGGCCGGCATCCGCGTCACCGAAGACCCGGAAAAATCGCGCAAGCTGATCCTGGCCACCGACGACCCGGACGTGCGCGTCATCATCGTGCGCGCTTCCGACGTGCCGACTTATGTGCAATACGGCGCGGCCGATTTCGGCGTGGCCGGCAAGGATGTGCTGCATGAACACGGCGGCGCCGGCCTGTACCAGCCCATCGACCTGAACATCGCGCGTTGTCGCATGTCGGTCGCGGTTTCGGCCGGTTTCGACTACACCAATGCGGTGCGCCAGGGCGCGCGCTTGCGGGTCGCCACCAAGTACACCGAAACCGCGCGCGAACATTTCGCCGCCAAGGGCGTGCATATCGACTTGATCAAATTGTACGGCTCTATGGAGCTGGCGCCGCTGGTCGGCCTGTCGGATGCGATCGTCGATCTGGTCAGTACTGGCAGCACGCTGCGCGCGAACAACCTGGTGGAAGTCGAGCACATCATGGAAATTTCCTCGCGCCTGGTGGTCAACCAGGCCGCGCTGAAACTCAAGCGCGAGCGCCTGCAGCCGATACTGGAAGCGTTTGAGCGCGCTTCCGCAGCGGCTTCCGAAGCTTAAAAATACTAGGGGGGAGTATTTTTTATCCGGCTTTAAAATCGCTGACGATAGAACGATTTTTTCGCATACTCCCCCAATAAATTGCTCTATTTGCGGTAAACGTTGTTATTGCACGGTGTTAGGCGCCAAACCTTAGCCGACGCGGTTCTAATCAACGCACTCTGTTTGCAATGTCATCCCAGCGTGCCTTTAGCTGGGATCCAGCGACTTTCGTGGTTAACTAATAACGGTGCAAGGACTCCTTGCACGGATTCCGGCTTGAAGCATGCCGGAATGACGATTTGAAGAGTGTCAGTATTCTCAAGCTCTGCGGAAGTTTTACCACGCAAGGCGTAACTCGAACATGGTACAAAATAGTGAAGAAAACAGCATGAAAAACCTGATTTCCCGACTGCATTCCGGCGATGCCGGCTTTGCGCAACAACTGCGCGCCTTGCTGGCGTTCGAAGCGAGCGAAGACGCCGCCATCGACCAGGCCGCGGCGGCCATCCTGGCCGACGTCAAGGCGCGCGGCGACGCCGCCGTGCTCGACTATACGCAGCGCTTCGACCGCCTGCCGGCCGACAACGTGGCCGCGCTCGAGCTGTCGCAGGCCGAAATGCAAGCCGCGCTGGCCGGCCTGGCGCCCGCGCGGCGCAGCGCGCTGGAGGCAGCGGCGCAGCGCGTGCGCGCCTATCACGAGCGGCAAAAAGCCGAATGCGGTTCGGCCGGCTTCAGCTATACCGAAGCGGACGGCACTGTGCTCGGACAAAAAGTCACGCCGCTGGACCGGGTTGGGATTTACGTCCCCGGCGGCAAGGCCGCTTATCCGTCGTCGGTGCTGATGAATGCGATCCCGGCCAGGGTGGCCGGCGTGCAGGAAATCGTCATGGTGGTGCCGACTCCGGACGGCGTGAAGAATCCGCTGGTGCTGGCCGCCGCCGCCATCGCCGGCGTCGACCGTGTGTTCACCATAGGCGGCGCGCAAGCCGTGGCTGCGCTCGCTTACGGCACGGCGACGATACCGCAAGTCGACAAGATCGTCGGCCCGGGCAACGCCTATGTGGCGGCCGCCAAGCGGCGCGTGTTCGGTATCGTCGGTATCGACATGATCGCCGGGCCGTCCGAGATTCTGATAATCTGCGACGGCACTACCGATCCGGACTGGGTCGCGATGGATTTGTTTTCGCAAGCCGAACACGACGAGCTGGCGCAATCGATTTTGCTGTGCCCCGATGCGGCTTACCTCGATGCGGTGCAGGCCAGCATCGCCAGACTGCTGCCGGGCATGCCGCGCCAGGATGTGATACGCACCTCGCTGGCGAAGCGCGGCGCGCTGATACAGGTGGCCGACATGCAGGAAGCGTGCGCGATCGCGAACAGCATCGCGGCCGAGCATCTGGAAATTTCCGCCGAAAATCCGCAACCGTGGGCCGACCAGATCCGCCATGCCGGCGCCATGTTTCTCGGGCGTTATTCGTCCGAAGCGCTCGGCGATTACTGCGCCGGACCGAATCACGTGCTGCCGACTTCGCGCACCGCGCGTTTCTCCTCGCCGCTCGGCGTCTACGATTTCCAGAAGCGTTCGTCGATGATACAGGTCAGCCAGCGGGGCGCGCAGACGCTGGGCAAGATCGCCGCCGAGCTGGCTTATGGAGAAGGCTTGCAGGCGCACGCGCGCAGCGCTGAACTGCGGTTGGAATGAGCATGGAGTGGCGTAACCGGATATTTTGCGAAGACGCCCTGGACGGCCTGGCGCGCATCCCCGACGCCAGCGTCGATTTGATCCTGACCGATCCGCCTTACGGCCTCGGCAAGGATTACGGCAACGATTCCGACAAGCAGGCCGCCGCCGACTATCTGGCGTGGACCGCAAGCTGGATCGATGCGGTGCTGCCGAAATTGAAGAGCAGCGGCTCGCTGTATATCTTTTTAACCTGGCGCTATGCGCCGGAAATCTTCGTCATGCTGAAACAGCGCATGAGCATGCTGAATGAAATCATCTGGGACCGCCGGGTGCCGTCGATGGGCGGCGGCACCCGCAATTTCAGCTCGGTGCACGACACAATAGGTTTTTTTGCGAAAGCCAAGGGCTATTATTTCGACCTCGATGCGGTGCGCATTCCCTACGATGCCGCCACCAAGAAGGCGCGCTCGCGCTCGATTTTCGTCGGCGCCAAATGGCTGGAACTCGGCTATAACCCGAAAGACGTCTGGAGCGTTTCGCGCCTGCATAAAGAACACCGGGAGCGGGCCGACCATCCGACCCAAAAGCCGCTCGAAATTATCGAGCGCATGTTGCTGGCTTCCTGCCCGCCCGGCGGCGTGGTGCTCGATCCCTTCATGGGCAGCGGCACCACCGCCGTCGCCGCCAAACGGCGCGGACGCGATTTCGTCGGCTTCGAACTGAACCCCGGCTATTGCGAGATCATACGGCAGCGCCTGTCGTCGGCCGAGTCCACCCCGGTCGCTGCCAGCAATCAGCCTACCGAACCGGTACGCGAGAAAATCAGCGCGATCAAACCGGCGAAACGCGGCCGGAACAGCCGCGTTCAGCCGGCCGCGCCGGAAAGCGCCGAGGCGCAGCAAGCCACCAGTTTAGAAAAAATGGGAGTCGCATGATGTCCTTGATAGAAAATATTATCCGTCCCGAGATACGGGATTTGTCGGCTTACCATGTGCCGGAAGCCGAGGCTTACCTGAAGCTCGATGCGATGGAAAATCCCTACACCCTGCCGCCCGACTTGCAGCAAGAACTGGCGCAACGATTGGCGCGAGTCGCGCTGAATCGCTATCCGGCGCCTTCGTATACCGCCTTGAAACAGGCGATACAAGACAAACTCGGCGTGCCGGCCGGACGCGAGATCGTGCTCGGCAACGGTTCGGATGAATTGATCGCGATGATCTCCACCGCCTGCGCCAAAGCGGGCGCCAAGGTGCTGGCGCCCGTGCCCACTTTCGTGATGTATGCGATCTCGGCGCAATTCTCCGGACTGGAATTTATCGGCCTGCCTTTGCGCGCCGATTTCACTCTGGATCTGGCCGCCATGCTGGCCGCCATCGCCGAGCACAAGCCGGCCATCACTTACCTGGCGTATCCGAACAATCCCACCGGCGCCCTTTACGATGCGGCCGACATAGCAGAGATCTTGCGCGCGGTCGGCGACAGCGGCGTGGTGGTGGTGGACGAGGCCTATCAGCCGTTCGCGCAAACCAGCTTCATGCCGCGCCTGGCCGAATTCGACAACCTGGTGGTGATGCGCACCGTCTCCAAGCTGGGGCTGGCCGGCATCCGTCTCGGCTACATGGCCGGCAACAATGCGCTGATGCAGGAATTCGAAAAAGTCCGCCCGCCTTACAATATCAATGTCCTGAGCCAGGCCGCAGCCGAATTCGTGCTGCAGCATGTGGACGTGCTGGAAGCGCAGGCGGCCGAATTGCGCAGCCAGCGCACAGCCTTGATGGCCGCCTTGGCGGACTTGCCTGGTGTAGAGGTATTTCCCTCGGCAGCTAATTTTGTGTTGATACGCGTTGCAAATGCCGAACAAGTATTCGCGAAATTGCTGGAACAAAAAATTTTAGTCAAAAATGTAGGTAGAATGCATAAGCTACTGGAAAACTGTCTGCGCATCACGGTCAGTACTTCGGAAGAAAATGCACTCTTTCTTGCTGCCTTGGCAGCATCTCTGTCCTCAAAATGAATATGTCAGCCCCACGCAGCGCGGCAGTCAGCCGCAACACCAACGAAACGCAGATCCGCGTCGCCATCAATCTGGACGGCAGCGGCAAGCAAAGCCTGAACACCGGCGTCCCTTTCCTCGACCACATGCTGGACCAGATCGCGCGTCACGGCTTGATCGACCTCGAGATCGAGGCGGCCGGCGACTTGCATATCGACGCCCACCACACGGTGGAAGATGTCGGCATCACCTTGGGCCAGGCGTTCGCGCAGGCGCTCGGCGACAAGAAGGGCATACGCCGCTACGGCCATGCCTACGTGCCGCTGGACGAGGCGCTGTCGCGCGTGGTGATCGATTGCTCCGGTCGCCCCGGCCTGGAATTCCATGTGCCGTTCACGCGCGCCACCATAGGCAGCTTCGACGTCGATCTGACCCGCGAATTTTTCCAGGGTTTCGTGAATCACGCGCTGGTCAGCCTGCATATCGATAATCTGCGCGGCAATAACGCGCATCACCAATGCGAAACCGTGTTCAAGGCCTTCGGCCGCGCGCTGCGCATGGCGGCCGAGCTCGATGCGCGCGCCGCCGGCACCATCCCTTCGACCAAGGGCAGTCTGTAACCATGAAGCCGGCCGCGGGCCGGCGAGATGCATATGAACAAAATTGTAGTAGTTGATTACGGCATGGGTAACTTGCGCTCGGTAGCGCAAGCGCTGCGCGCCGTCGCGCCCGAAGCCGACGTGAAAATTTCCGGCGAAGTGGCCGACATCCGCAGTGCCGACCGCATCGTCTTGCCCGGCCAGGGCGCGATGCCCGATTGCATGCGCAGCCTGCGCGAATCCGGCGTGCAGGAAGCCGTGCTGGAAGCGGCGCGCAGCAAGCCGTTGTTCGGCGTCTGTGTCGGCGAGCAAATGTTGTTCGACCTCAGCGCCGAAGGCGATACGCCCGGCCTCGGGCTGTTGCCGGGCAAAGTAGTGCGTTTCGCGCTGGACGGCCAGTTGCAAGCCGACGGCTCGCGTTTCAAGGTGCCGCAAATGGGCTGGAACCGCGTGCAGCAATCGCGATCTCATGCTTTGTGGCAAGATATTGCCGATGGTGCTTATTTTTATTTCGTGCACAGCTATTACGCGCAGCCGGCGGTGGCCGGCGATATCGTTGGCCTCACCGATTACGGCAGCTCGTTCGCCTGCGCCGTGGCGCGCGATAACATTTTTGCCACCCAGTTTCATCCGGAAAAGAGTGCAAGCGCCGGCTTGCAACTGTATAAGAATTTTGTACACTGGAATCCCTGATTCCGGCGATTTGTTTAGTTTTCCTCTGGGAGGCGCAGAAAAATTCGGAGTTCGTCATCCCCGCGCAAGCCGGGATCCATCTGAGTTCTCGATTCACCTGGATTCCCGCTTGCGCGGGAATGGCGTCGTTAGCGTTAATTTGCGTTTCTTTAGTTTATAAGCACCTTTTTTTGTTGATCACATCATGCTGCTCATCCCCGCTATCGACCTGAAAGACGGTCACTGTGTACGCCTGAAACAAGGCGATATGGACCAGGCTACCGTGTTTTCCGAAGACCCCGCCGAAACGGCGCGCCACTGGCTGAAGCAAGGCGCACGCCGCCTGCATCTGGTCGACCTGAACGGCGCCTTTGCCGGCAAGCCGAAGAACGAGGCGGCCGTCAAAGCCATACTGCAAGCGGTGCGCGAGTACGCTGAAGAAACCGACAGCGAAGAAATCCCGGTGCAGCTCGGCGGCGGCATCCGCGATCTGGACACCATAGAGCGCTATCTGGACGGCGGCCTGTCTTACATCATCATCGGCACCGCCGCAGTCAAGAATCCCGGCTTCCTGGCCGACGCCTGCAGCGCGTTTCCGGGCCAGATCATCGTCGGCATCGACGCCAAGGACGGCAAGGTGGCGACCGACGGCTGGAGCAAGCTGTCCGGCCACGAAGTGATCGATCTCGCAAAAAAATTCGAAGACTATGGGGTGGAAGCCATCATCTACACCGACATCGGCCGCGACGGCATGATGGGTGGCGTGAATATAGCCGCCACCGTCAAGCTGGCGCAGGCGGTCAGCATCCCGGTGATCGCTTCCGGCGGCGTGCACAACCTGGCCGATGTCGAAGCGCTGTGCGCGGTGCAGGACGAAGGCATCGAAGGCGTGATCTGCGGCCGATCGATTTACGAAGGCACGTTGGATCTGGCTTCCGCGCAGGAACGTGCTGACAAGCTGAGTCTGGAGATCGACGGCGGCTTCGATCTGGAAGAAGAGCAAGCATGAGCCTGGCGAAACGCATCATCCCCTGCCTGGACGTGACCGCCGGTCGCGTGGTCAAGGGCGTCAATTTCCAGGAATTGCGCGACGCCGGCGATCCGGTCGAGATCGCGCGCCGCTACGACCAGCAGGGCGCCGACGAACTGACTTTCCTCGATATCACCGCTTCCTCCGATGGACGCGACCTGATCTTGCCGATTATCGAAGCGGTCGCTTCGCAAGTCTTCATCCCGCTGACGGTAGGCGGCGGCGTGCGGGCTGTGGCCGATGTGCGCCGCTTGCTGAACGCCGGCGCCGATAAGGTCGGCATCAATACTTCGGCCGTGACCAATCCGCAACTGGTGGCCGATGCCGCCAACAAATACGGTTCGCAATGCATCGTGGTGGCGATCGACGCCAAACGCGTCGCGCCCGGCAAGTGGGAAGTGTTCACCCACGGCGGCCGCAATGCCACCGGCCTCGATGCGGTGGAATGGGCGCAGCACATGGCCAGGCTCGGCGCCGGCGAAATCCTGCTGACCAGCATGGACAAGGACGGCACCCGCTCCGGCTTCGACCTCGGCCTGACGCGCGCGGTGTCCGATGCGGTCAGCATCCCGGTGATCGCCTCGGGCGGCGTCGGCAGCCTGCAAGACTTGGCGGACGGCATCAAACTCGGCGGCGCCGACGCCGTGCTGGCGGCCAGTATTTTTCACTATGGACAACATACCGTGCAGGAAGCCAAGCTGTTCATGGCGGCGCAACAGATAGCGATGAGGTTGGCATGAGTGCATGGCTGAACAAGGTCAGATGGGATGAGCATGGCCTGGTGCCGGTGATCGCCCAGGATGCCGAGAGCGGCGATGTGCTGATGTTCGCCTGGATGAACCGCGAAGCGCTCAGCAAGACCGTGGAATGCGGCGAAGCCGTGTACTGGAGCCGTTCGCGCAAGAAACTCTGGCATAAGGGCGAAGAATCGGGCCATATCCAGAAGGTCATGGAAATCCGCCTCGATTGCGACGAAGACGTGGTTTTGCTGAAGATCAAACAGCTGGAAGACATCGCCTGTCATACTGGCCGCCATTCCTGTTTCTTTCAGAAATTCGAAGGCGGCGTCAACGACGGCGAGTGGCAAACGGTCGAGCCCGTCTTAAAAGATCCGGAAAGTATTTACAAATGAGCCAAGAACAGACTCTGCAGCGCCTGGCCGCCGTGATAGAAGGCCGCAAGCCGGCCAATGGCGGCGATCCGGCGACTTCCTATGTGGCGCGCCTGTTCGCCAAGGGCGACGACGCGATACTCAAGAAAATCGGCGAAGAAGCCACCGAAACCGTGATGGCGGCCAAGGATGCGCGCGTGTCCGGCGACCATTCCAAACTCTTGTACGAATGCGCCGATCTGTGGTTTCATAGCCTGGTCATGCTGGCGCAATACGATCTGACGCCGCAGCAAGTGCTGGACGAGCTGGCGCGGCGCGAAGGCCTGTCCGGTTTGGAAGAAAAAGCCGCCCGCAACGATGGCAATGAACAACAGTGAACAACAATGAATGAGGTGAGTGTGGATAACTGTATTTTTTGCAAGATCGCCAGCAAGCAAATCCCGTCCAGTGTCGTGTACGAAGATGAAGAGTTTCTGGCGTTCAAGGACATCCATCCGGCCGCGCCGGTGCATGTGCTGATTATCCCTAAATTGCATATCGATACCTTGTCGACCACGCAAGTCGAACATATTCCCTTGCTCGGCAAGATGTTGGAGCTGGTGCCCAAGCTGGCGCATGAACTCGGTTGCGGCCTGGTCAGACATAGCGACGGCAGCCTGACTGGCGGCTACAAAACCTTGATCAACACCGGTCCGGACGGCGGGCAAGAGGTGTATCATTTGCATATACATCTGATCGGCGGCCCCAAGCCCTGGCACGGGCAGCGTTGATCGTATTCATTTTTAGAGAGCGCGGCTCTCATCGGGAGTAAGTATGGGTTCGTTTAGTATTTGGCACTGGCTGATCGTGCTGGTGATCGTCATGTTGGTCTTCGGCACCAAGAAACTCGGCAATATCGGTTCTGATCTCGGCAAGGCCGTCAAAGGTTTCAAAGACGGCGTCAAGGGCGAAGAAGACAAGCCGGCGGCAACGCAGCAAGTGGCTGACAAAAGCACGATAGACGTCGAAGCCAAAGAAAAATCCAAGCAGTGAAACGCTGGCGTTTTTTGTTCCTTAGGCTGGCGCGATGATAGACCTAGGCATCAGTAAGCTGGCCTTGATCGGTGTGGTGGCCCTGGTCGTGATCGGCCCGGAAAAGTTACCGAAAGTGGCCCGCATGGCGGGTTCGCTGTTCGGTCGCGCCCAGCGCTATATCAATGAAGTGAAATCCGAAGTCAGCCGCGAGATCGAGCTGGAAGAATTGCGCAAGATGCAGCAGGAAGTGCAGGCGGCCGCGCAAGATGTCCAGCAATCGGTAGCCGAGACCATCGCGCAGACCGAAAGCGAGCTGCAATCGGCCTGGCAAGAGAATTCTCTGCTGGCGCCGGCCACGCCGGATCAGCTGGCCGTGAAAGCCAAGGATTTCCGTCGCAAGAAGCTGGCGCGCACTTCGGCTGTACCGGCTTGGTATAAGAGCCGCAATGGCCAGCGCAGCCACGTGATTTCCGGCTCGGCCCGCATGGCGCGCCACCGCGTCAAGGCGCGTACTCCTGTCAGCTTTTTTTAGTTTCCTATGTCCCCAAGTTTTTCATTTCCGGCGGATGCCGCATGAGCGATCCTAGCCAGCAAGCACCTGAGGAAAGTTTCATTTCCCACCTGGTCGAATTGCGCGACCGCCTGGTGCGCGCCAGCATAGGCATCGCCATCGTGACCGCGATCCTGATGATCTGGCCCGGCCCTTCCGCGATTTACGATTTCTTGGCGCAACCTATGCTGGCTTCGCTGCCGGCCGGTTCCAAGATGATCGCCACCGGCGTGATCTCGCCTTTCATGGTGCCGATGAAGGTGACGTTGTTGCTGGCCTTCGTGCTGACCTTGCCCTGGGTGCTGTACCAGGCCTGGGCCTTTATCGCGCCCGGTCTGTACACCCATGAAAAGAAGCTGGTCGCGCCGCTGGTGATTTCATCCTCGCTGCTGTTCATGGCAGGCGTGGGATTTTGCTATTTCTTTGTGTTTGGCCGCGTATTCAAGTTCATCAACGAATTCGCGCCGGCTTCCATCAACGTGGCGCCGGACATAGAAAACTACCTCGATTTCATCATGGCTATGTGCCTGGCTTTTGGTGTGACTTTTGAAGTGCCGGTAGTGGTGGTGGTGCTGGTGCGCATGGGCCTGGTGCCGCTGGACAAGCTGAAAGCGATACGTCCGTATGTGATCGTGGGCGCCTTCGTGATCGCCGCCATCGTCACGCCGCCGGATATCGTCAGCCAATTCTCGCTGGCCCTGCCGATGTGCCTGCTGTACGAACTCGGCTTGCTGCTGGCCCCGCTGTTTGTGCGCGTGACGCAGGCGCCGGAGTAATCAGACGCTGCGTAGCCAGCGCACCAGCGGACCGGCGCTTTGCCAGGCGCTCAGCAGGGTGGTTTTTACTTGCGCGCCATCCATGCCCCGCAACGGGCATTCGCTCCACACCATGAAATTCTTCAGCTTGATCTGTTCTATATACGGCAGTTCAGCGTCAAAGCCTTTCGGTGGGCGGCTCAGCTTGCCTTCTTCCTGCAGCGTGCCGAACGCCTGTTTCAGTTTCTTGTCCTTCAGCATTTTGCCGAAGCCATCCGGGTCAGCCACGATGTGCTGACGGATCGCGCGCAGCCGGTCGGCGGGCGGCATGTATTCGCCGCAGGCAAAAAACAATACGCCATTGGCGTCGATCTGGAAATAATAAGCCGGGCCGCCGCCTTCGCTAGGCTTCTTGCGTCCGCTAGGCAGGATGGAGGCGGAAAACGTGGTCTTGTACGGTGACTTGTCGTGCGCGAAACGCACATCGCGGTTGATGCGGAACAAGGCTTTTTTCGGCTCGCAGCCCGCGATAGCGGGGTCGGATTTAGCCAGGCCGGCGATCAGCTCGGTCACTAGTTGCAGGAATTCGGCGCGCAAGATGTCGTAGCGCGGCTTGTTCATGACGAACCAGGCGCGGTGATTGTTTTCCGTCAGTTCGGACAGGAAGGCTTGCAGATCGGGAAAATGCATGGTGAGCTCCGCCTTATTCTTCGCGCCGCAAGGCCGGCCGCTTGCCGATCACGATTTCCAGCGTCGGTTGCTGGGCATTGCGCAGCACGGTGATTTTCGCCTTGTTGCCCGGTTTCAGTTGCGCCACCAGGTTCAGCATTTCGGTGGTGTCGCCGACTGGCTTGCCCTCGATCGCCAGCAGGATATCGCCCGGTTTCATGCCGGCCCGGTCGGCTGGGCCGCCGCGTATTACGCCGGCGATGATGGCGCCGGTTTTCTGCTTGAGGCCGAAGCTCTCGGCCAGCTCGGGCGTGATGTCTTGCGGTTCGACGCCTATCCAGCCGCGCACTACGTGGCCATGATTGATGATGGATTCCATCACCAACTTCACGGTGGCGACCGGAATTGCGAAGCCTATGCCGACCGAGCCGCCGTTTTGCGAATAGATGGCCGTGTTGATGCCGAGCAGATTGCCATTCACATCGACCAGGGCGCCGCCGGAATTGCCGGGATTGACGGCCGCATCGGTCTGGATAAAATTTTCAAACGCATTGTCGGTCAGATGATTGCGTCCTACCGCCGAGATGATACCCATGGTCACAGTCTGGCCGACGCCGAACGGATTGCCTATCGCCAGCGCGATATCGCCGACCTGGGCCTGATCCGAGTGGCCCAGTGTGATCGCCGGTAAATTCGGCAGATCGATCTTGATCACGGCCAGGTCGGTTTCGGGATCGGTGCCGACCACTTTTGCCACAGTCTTGCGGCCGTCGGCCAGCGCCACATCGATTTCATCGGCAGCTTCGACTACATGGTTATTCGTCAGGATATAGCCCTGGGCGCTGACGATCACGCCGGAGCCAAGGCTGGACTGGCGCTCGGCCTGGCCTTGCTGGTCGCCGAAAAAACGCTTCAGGAAAGGGTCGTTCAGTAAGGGGTTCCGGCTTTGCCGGACTTCTTTCGAGGTAAAGATATTCACTACCGAAGGCATGGCGCGTTGCGCCGCCGAGCGGTAAGAACTTTGCACCGGCACGCCACTGAGCGGCGCTTCCTGCAGCATGACGGTGGAAGCCAGGCGCAGGCTCTGGCCAGACTTACCCGCCCATTCAGGTTTCAGGGTGGTTACAATAAACCAGAGTGCCAGGACCACCGTGATGGTCTGGGCGAACAAAAGCCAAAGACGTCGCATAGAAAGAGGAAAATGAATTTAACTTCAGTCAACAGGGATGAGCTGGTGCAATTTTTGGAAGCAGAATTGCAAGTCAGCCGCTACCGTGATTATTGCCCAAATGGCTTGCAGGTGGAAGGGCGGGCGCAGATTAAACGCATCGTCAGCGGCGTGACCGCCAGCCTGGCCTTGCTGCAGCAGGCGGTGGCGCTCGATGCCGATGCGGTGCTGGTGCACCACGGTTACTTCTGGCGCGGCGAGGATGCCCGTGTGATCGGGACCAAACAGCGCCGCCTGAAACTCTTGCTGCAGCACGATATTTCCCTGTTCGCCTACCATTTGCCGCTGGATAGCCACGCGGAGCTGGGGAATAACGCCAGTCTGGCAAAACATCTGGGTTTGCTGCCGGAAGCGCGCTTCGGCGACGACGATCTGGGCTGGCTGGGATGCCTGGAGCAGTCCGGCATCGCCACCGTGGGCCAACTGGCGGCGCTACTGGAGCAGCGTCTGGGGCGCCAGCCCTTGCTGATCGGCGATCCTGCGCAAAAGCTCGGCAAGATCGCCTGGTGCAGCGGCGCCGCGCAAAACCTGCTGCAGCAAGCGGTAGATGCCGGCGCCACGGTCTATCTGAGCGGGGAAATCTCCGAGCCCACCGTGCACCTGGCGCGCGAAGCCGGGGTGGCTTATCTGGCTTGCGGCCATCATGCGACCGAACGTTACGGCATACAGGCGCTGGGCGATTATCTGGCTGAACGGTTCGGCATCGCGCATCACTTCGTCGATATCGATAATCCGGTGTGAGACCGCCGCCGCTTTATTTTCTCAGGGCGTCGCGGATTTCGCGCAACAGCAACACGTCTTCCGGCGTCGCGGCGGGAGTGGCGGGCGCTGCCGGTTCTTCTTTTTTCATTTTGTTAAACAGACGCACCATCTGGAAAATAATGAAGGCCAAAATCAGGAAATTAACGGAAACGGTAAGGAAGTTGCCGTAAGCCAGCACGCCGCCGAGCTTTTTGGCTTCCAGCAGCGTCAAATGGGCGTCCTGGCCGTTCAGCGGCAGGTAGTAATTCGAAAAATCGAGGCCGCCGAAGATGCGGCCGACGATAGGCATCACGATATCGCCGACCACGGAATCGACGATCTTGCCGAAGGCGGCGCCGATAATCACACCGACCGCCAGATCGACCACATTGCCCTTGCTGGCAAACGCTTTAAATTCTTGCATCATACTCATACGAATCTCCTTTTATCACGGTACGACATTGCCTGAAGTGACAATATTTTAATGCGCAAAATAACATGGGGAACATTGAGGTAGCTCAATTTTCGTTTCTTGATGTACGCCCTTGTGGGAATGACAGCGGTTTTCTAGGGAAATCTCAAAAAAACCGCAAAAGCGTGTTGAAAAATCTGATCAACTTGGCGTTTCGGATATCTTTTGCTTTAAAACCATACCTGCGTCCTTTATAATTTAAGGTTGCTAGAAGCTGGGTTTATGCTTCGACAAGTTTTGATTATTGACAGATTGGGGTTGGTATGAGTATCGAAAAGCAGGTCGATTCCGGCCGTCGCGGTTTGCTCGTCGCCACGTGCGCGGCGGGTGGTGTGGCTGGCTTGGCAACGACAGGAGCGCTGGTAAGCACTTTCCAGCCATCCGAGCGCGCCAAGGCGGCGGGCGCGCCGGTGGAAGTGGATATTTCCAGTTTAAAACCGGGTGAAATGACGACCGTGGAATGGCGCGGCAAGCCGGTCTGGATACTGAAGCGCACGCCGGAAATGATGGCGACGCTGGCCAAGACCGAAGACAAGGTGGCCGATCCGAAATCGAACAAGCCTTACACCATGGAGTTGCCATCGTATTGCGACGCCCAGACCCGTACCCGCAAGGAGCATAGCGAGATCTTGATCACGGTCGGCATCTGCTCCCACCTCGGTTGCTCGCCCAGTTCCAAGTTCCAGGCCGGCGCCCAGCCTTCGCTGCCGGACGACTGGCAAGGCGGCTTCCTCTGCCCTTGCCACGGCTCCACTTTCGACCTGGCCGGCCGCGTATTTAAAAACAAACCGGCCCCACAAAATCTGGATGTGCCTCGTCACATGTATTTGTCGGATACCAAAATCGTCATCGGTAAAGATGAGAAAGGCGAGGCTTAATCATGGCATTTGTCGAGAAAAAACTGCCGGCGGACGCTCCTGTCGTCGACAAAGCGCTGAACTGGGTCGATGCCCGTTTCCCGCTGACCAAGCTGTGGAACGATCAATGGGGCAAGTATTACGCTCCCAAGAATTTCAATTTCTGGTACATCTTCGGCTCGCTGGCGATGCTGGTGCTGGTGATCCAGATCGTGACCGGTATTTTCCTGGTCATGCATTACAAGCCGGATGCTACGCTGGCGTTCGCTTCGGTTGAATACATCATGCGCGATGTGCCCTGGGGCTGGCTGGTGCGCTATATGCACTCGACCGGTGCCTCGGCCTTCTTCATCGTGGTCTACCTGCACATGACGCGCGCCTTCATGTACGGCTCTTACCGCAAGCCGCGCGAACTGGTCTGGCTGTTCGGTTTCGCGATCTTCCTGTGCCTGATGGCCGAAGCTTTCATGGGCTACCTGCTGCCTTGGGGCCAGATGTCTTACTGGGGCGCGCAGGTGATCGTCAACCTGTTCGGTGCGATTCCTTTCATCGGCCCCGACCTGTCCTTGTGGATACGCGGCGACTACGTGGTGTCGGACGCGACCCTGAACCGCTTCTTCTCTTTCCACGTGATCGCCGTGCCGCTGGTTCTGCTGGGCCTGGTGGTCGCGCATCTGATCGCCTTGCACGAAGTCGGTTCCAACAACCCTGACGGCATCGAAATCAAGGATACCCTGGACGCCGACGGCCATCCTGTGGACGGCATCCCTTCCCATCCTTATTACACTTTCCACGACATCTTCGGCGTGACCGTGTTCCTGGTTATTTTCAGCGCGATCGTGTTCTTTGCGCCTGAAATGGGCGGCTACTTCCTGGAGTACAACAACTTCATTCCTGCCGATTCCCTGAAGACGCCTCCGCACATCGCTCCTACCTGGTATTTCACGCCTTTCTACTCTATCCTGCGCGCCACCACTTCGGAGTTCCTGTACGTGGTGCAAGCCGGTATCGTCGCGTATGTCGCCCTGATCTACATGGGTTCCAAGCTGAACGCCAAGCTCAAGATGGCGATTGCCGTCGTGGCCCTGGTGGCGATCGCCGGCATGATGCCGGGTGCGCTCGATGCGAAATTCTGGGGTGTGGTCTTGTTCGGCGGCTCGGTCGTGATCCTGGCTTTCCTGCCTTGGCTGGACATGTCCGAAGCCAAATCGATACGCTATCGCCCGGACTGGCACAAATACGTGTTCCTGGTATTCGGCGTCGCCTTCGTGACCCTCGGTTACCTCGGCATACAAGCGCCGTCGCCAGGCCGCGAGCGCCTGTCGCAAGTCTGCGCCCTCATCTATTTCAGCTTCTTCCTGCTGATGCCATGGTGGAGTGCAATGGGAAAATTCAAGCCTGTGCCTAAACGCGTCACTTTTGTAGCGCACTGAGCCAATTAAGCGAGGAAGAATAAGCATGAAATTACTCAAAAAACTGATCGCTGCACTGGCGTTGGTTCCTGCCCTGGCCTTGGCTAACGAGGCAACGTTTCCGCTGGATCACGCGCCGGATCGTTCCACCGACATGGCAGCCCTGCAGAATGGCGCCAAGCTGTTCGTCAACTACTGCCTGAACTGCCATTCGGCGTCCGCCATGCGCTACAACCGCTTGCGCGACATCGGCCTGACAGAAGACCAGATCAAGAACAACCTGTTGTTCACCGGTGAAAAAGTCGGCGACCTGATGAAGACTAGCCTGGCTGCGAAAGACGCCAAAGTCTGGTTCGGCGCCGTACCGCCCGATCTGTCGGTGATCGCGCGCGCCAAGGCTTCCGGCGCGGGTTCCGGCGCCGACTGGATCTACACTTATCTGCGTACTTATTACAAAGACGAGTCCCGCCCTACCGGTTGGAACAACATGGTGTTCCCAGCCGTCGGCATGCCGCATGCCTTGTGGGAATTGCAAGGCGTACGCAGCGCCAAGTTCGTCGAAGAAAAAGACCCGCACGACGAATCCAAGGTCGTGCACAAGTTCGACGGCTTCGAAAAAGTCACAGCCGGCACCCTGAACACGCTGGAATACGACAATGCGGTCGGCGATCTGGTCGCTTACCTGCAGTGGATGGGCGAGCCGGCCCAGAGTACACGCAAACGCCTCGGCGTCTGGGTCGTGATGTTCCTGGCCGGCCTGGCCACGCTGGCATGGCGCCTGAATGCGTCGTACTGGAAAGAAGTAAAGTAATGCATCCTGGGCCGCTCAGCTTGCTGATGCCGGCCGCAGGATATTGAGATCGTCCGTTTTTCTCCGTCGTAAGCGGACGTGTAATCCCTGGGTGAGGTGCGCAAAACTGGCTCCTCGCCCTGATCGTTTCTAAGGAACTATAAAAATGATGGTTCTCTACTCTGGCACAACCTGCCCATTTTCCCAACGTTGCCGCCTGGTGTTGTTTGAAAAAGGCATGGATTTCGAAATCCGCGATGTCGATTTATTCAACAAGCCGGAAGACATCTCGATCATGAATCCTTACGGCCAGGTGCCGATTCTGGTCGAGCGCGAATTGATTTTGTATGAATCGAATATCATCAACGAGTACATCGACGAGCGCTTCCCGCATCCGCAACTGATGCCGGCCGATCCGCTGCAACGCGCCCGCGCCCGCCTGATGCTGTTCAATTTCGAGAAAGAATTGTTCGTCCACGTGCATACGCTGGAAAACGACAAGAACACTTCTTCCGCGAAAGTGCTGGACAAGGCCCGCGCCGAAATCCGCGACAGGCTGACGCAACTGGCGCCTTTGTTCATCAAAAACAAATACATGCTCGGCGACGAGTTCTCCATGCTGGATGTGGCGGTCGCTCCTTTGCTGTGGCGCCTCGATCACTACGGCATAGAATTGTCCAAGACCGCTGCCCCTTTGATGAAATATGCCGAACGCATCTTCTCGCGTCCGGCTTACATCGAAGCGCTGACCCCATCTGAAAAAGTCATGCGCCGATAAGCGCAAGGCGTTTTACGCTCGACGGCACCTGCAACAAGGCTGATACGTCAGCCTTGTTGTTTTTGGATGTCGCGTCTATTCTTAAAAATATCTTTTCGCTTGATTGTTTTACCATGTCAGAAATTTCCACCAAACCCTATTTCATGCGCGCCATCTACGAATGGTGCACCGACAATGGCTACACGCCGTATATGGCGGTCAAGGTCAATCACGCGGTAAGGGTCCCGATGGAGTTTGTGCGCAACGGCGAAATCGTCTTGAACGTCAGCTTCGGCGCCACCAGCGGCTTGAAGATGGATAACGATGCCGTTGCTTTCAAGGCGCGTTTCGGCGGCATCTCGCGCGAAATTTACGTGCCGGTAGCCAATGTGCTGGCCGTCTATGCCAGTGAAAATGCCCAGGGCATGGCGTTTGAAGTGAATTTGACCGAAGAAGAGCCGGTGCCGACCCAGGCCGTGGCAGAAGAGGGCGGCAAGCCGGCACTGGGCTTGGCGGCAGTCAGCAGCAAGTCAGAAGCTTCGGGCGAATTGCCGGTAGCCGTCGGAGTCAATAAATCGGAAAAAAAATCGGAAAGACCCTCGCTAAAAATAATAAAGTAGTCTACAATGTTGTTCTTCAAGATTGACTGAGAAATCGGGTAATCTTGAAAAAAGTTTCGCCGGCTTAGCTCATTTGGTAGAGCAGTTGACTTGTAATCATCAGGTGGCCAGTTCGATTCCGGCAGCCGGCACCAAAAAAAATCCCATCGTTAGCGATAACGGTGGGATTTTTCTTTGCGTGCCTATTTTTTATACAAGTCGCCCAGCTGCTCTCTGAAGCGCAGGCTCAGGTCCGGTTGCCGGTCGAAGCGTTCGAGGCTTGCCGGCAGCGCGTCGTCCAGCGCCGCCAGTCTTTCGTTCAGGCTGGGGTGGGTGCGGAACAGCAGTGACAGGCCGGCGTCGGCCGGGTTCATGCCTTGCAGGGTTTGCAGGATGGCCGGCATGCCGTAAGGGTCGTAGCCGGCGCGGGCGGCCAGCACCACGGCCATGCGGTCGGCTTCGAATTCGTCGGCCTTATCGAGTCCGCCGCGTACATAGATTTCGGTGCCGGTCGCGGCCAGCCTGAGCAGGATGGGGTCGCCGCCTTGCTTTTTTTCCAGGCCGAGGCTGATCAGGTCGCCGGCCAGATTGGCGCCGGCGGCTTTTCTGATCGCTTGCAAATGATGCCTTTGCAAGACGTGGGCGATTTCATGCGCGAGTATGGCGGCCAGCTCGGCTTCGCTCTGCATCTTTTGCAGCAAGCCGCGCGTGATCGCGATGTAACCGCCGGGGGCGGCGAAAGCGTTGATTTCCGGCACGTCCAGTACCGCGAAGGTCCAGGGCAGAGTCGGGCGTTCGCCCTGGGCCGCGACCCAGCGTCCGACCTGATTCACATATTGCTGCACCCTGGTGTTCTGCAATAAAGGCGCGGCCCCGAGCAGATTGCTGGTCACGCTCTGGCCGATGGCGATTTCCTGTTCCTGATTGAAGTCGACCAGCACGTCCCTGGCATTCTGGGCGCCGCGCATGACGCGGCCGACATCGATATTGTTGATGCTTAAGGACGGTGCATTGGCGCAGCCGCTGCAGGCCAGCAGCAATGCGCATCCAAGCAAAAAGAAGTTGAACGCGGTCGCGGGCGACATGCGAGCGGGAGGGGATGACCAGGTTGAACAGGGATTTCAAGGCATTCGATTCGGCCTTCTGGGGTGAGCCGCTATATTCGAAGCGCAGGCTGAGCAGCTTGACCCAGCCTGTCATCTGCTCGGCGCGCACTTGCAGCCAGCTGACCTGCCGGCCCAGCACCTCGACCCTGGCGCGTTCTGCCAGCGTCTTCAGGGTCTGGGCATCGCTATACGGCTCGTTCTTGAGTTCGGTAGGGCGCACAGTCAGCGCCTGCTCTTTGCCGTAGGCGCTGCAGCACAGCAGTGCGCAGAAGGCGACCAAGTATCGTTTCATGGGGGGCTCCCGGTGGATGACGCGGATGGCACGACGGTTGGCACAAATAATTCGACTTCCTGCTCCCTGCCTTTCACCTTATAGGAGCCGACCGCCTGAAAGTCAAGCTGGTCGCCGCCGGCTTCCTGGTAACTGCTCCGGGTTTCGCGCGAGACCAGGATGCGCGCCATGCCCTTGGTCAGACCTTCGATGCGGCTGGCCAGATTCACGGTGTCACCGATGGCCGTGTATTCGCGCCGCTGTTCCGAGCCTATCAGGCCGACCACGGCCGGGCCCGAATGTATGCCTATGCCTACGTCGAAATCTTCTTGCTGGATTTCTTGCCGGAATTGTTGCAACACCTCGGACATTTCCAGCGCCGCTTCTATCGCGTGCCGCGCATGTTCGTTATCGTCCAGCGGCGCACCCCAGAATGCCATGATGCAGTCGCCGATGAACTTGTCGAGGCAGCCGCCATGTTTGAAAATCACCGCCACCTGTAGCGAGAAATAGCGGTTCAGTAAATCCACCACTTGCTGTGGCGTGCGGTTTTCCGACAGCGTGGTGAAGCCGCGGATGTCGGAAAACAGTACGCTGATGTCGCGGCTTTCGCCGGCGTGGCTGAGACCACCGCCGGCGATCAGCTCTTGCACCACATGCGGATTGACGAAGCGGCCGAATAATTGCACCGCTTGCTGGCGCGCGCGCCGCTCGTCGAGGTATTCCTGCAGCGCGCAAGCGAAGTAATACAGCCAGGCCAGCAGCAGCGGCGTCAGCAGCGGTAGCAAGATGCGCTGCGTCTGCGCCAGATAGCTAAAGCCGAGGCCGATGCCGCTGATGGTCAGCAGGCCGCTGCCTAGCTTCAAGGCATGGTATTCCCGCGTAAACTGGAAGTATAGCGTCAGCAGCACGACGATGCCGAAGCAAGCCGGTATCCAGGGCGAGAGGCTGAGCATATAGCGCTGGTTTTTCAGGTTATCGAGCGCCGTGGCCAGGATAGCCGCGCCCGGATACAGGCTGTCCATCGGTGTCGCGCGCATATCGTTCAGGGCCGAGGCGTTGGTGCCGATAATCACGATCTTGTCGCGCAATTCATGACGGTCGCGCAACGGGTGTTTGCGATCGAGGTCCAGATACAGGTCGGCATAGGCAATGCGCTTGAAAGCGCCGGCCTTGCCGCGCCAGGCCAGCAGCAAGTCGGCCTGCTCCGGCACGGCGTAGCCGAGTTCGCGCGCCACCCGCGCCGGCAGCGAGGGGATGCGCCAGCCGTAGGTATCGGTGTAGAGCGCGTAGCGTCGTCCCACGCCGTCGCTGTCGTTCAGGAAATTGATGGTGCCGCTGCGCCAGTAGCGCGGCTCTAGCGCCAGCGGCGGCAGCAAGGCCACGTGGGCGCCCGCCTGCGCCTGCGGGCTAGGGCGTATGCCGAGCAGCGGGGCGATCTGGGCCAGCGCCGGTCCCGCGCTGTCTTGCAACTCGGCTTGCCGTATCAGCGGAAAATACACATATTGCAAGCCCTGCAGCGCCTGATTGAACAGGCGGTCGCTTTCGGGGCGGTAGACATCTCTTTCGACAAAGGACAGGTCGAAGATCACCGCCTGCGGTTGCTGATTGGCGATGCCGGTCAGCAATTCGCCGTGCACAGAGCGCGGCCAGGGCCAGCTGCCGGCGATCTCTTCCATCCTGGCCAGGCTGGCATCGTCGATTTCGATCAAGACGATGGCCGGATCGGGCCTTAAGCCGCTAGCGTGCTGCCTGACCATGAGATCGGACAGCCGGTTTTCCAGCGGCAGCAGACTGTGCAGCCAGCCCATTTCCGTGAGCGCCAGCAGCAGGAAGGCGGCGCTGAACAGTTGCATGAATCTGGCCGGGGCGCGCATGATGCGGACTCAGGGGCGGTAGCCGGGAATCCGGCTTTCATCGACGGCGTCGATCTGGGCCGGGTCCATATACTGCCGCGCGTAGTCGAGATAGACTTTTTCGCGGATAAAGATATCGAACAGGTCGGGGTCAATGTGACCGTTCAGGCTGAATTTGCCGAGGATTTCCAGCGATTCGCTCAGGCTCTTGCCTGGCTTGTAGGGTCTGTCTTTGGCGGTCAGCGCTTCGAAGATGTCGGCGATCGCCATCAGCCTGGCCTGCACCGACATCTGGTGGCCGTACAAACCGCGCGGATAGCCTTTGCCATCCATGCGCTCATGGTGGCCGCCGGCGTATTCCGGCACATTTTTCAGGTGGCGCGGCCAGGGTAGCGCTTCCAGCATGCGTATCGTGACCACGATATGGTTGTTGATGATCTTGCGTTCGGCCTCGCTCAGGGTGCCGGCGCGGATGTTCAGGTTGCCGACTTCGTCGGTATCGAGAAAATCGCGCTCGACGCCGTCCGGCGCCAGCCAGCGATAGCGCGCGATAGCCAGCACTCGTTGCCGGTCTTGCTCGCTCATGCGTTCGCTGCCGATGTTGGCCTCGCGTAAAAAAGCGCGGTCGTCGTCCAGTTGCGCCAGCTCTTGCCGTAGCTGCTGCGCGAGTCGCTGCGCGTCGGTCTCGTTGAGTTGCGCGTGTCGGCGCAGCAGGCGGATCTCGGCATCGCGTTTCAAGACTTCGAAGCGGGTGTCGACGGTTTGTATGCGGTCGCAAATCGTTTCCAGCTTGGTCGCTTTCTCTATCACATGCACCGGCGTGGTGATCTTGCCGCAATCGTGCAGCAGCCCGGCCATCCACAGTTCATCGCGGTCGCGTTCCGTCATGCGGAAGTCCGCCAGCGGCCCGGCCGAGGTGCGGTGCACGGCTTCGGCCAGCAGCATGGTCAGTTGCGGCACTTGCTGGCAATGGTGGCCGGTATTCGGCGATTTTTCGTCGATGCCGATGTTGATCATATTGACCAGCGCTTCAAATAACTGTTGCAGCTGGAGTAATAATTGCTGCTTGCTCAAGGCGATCGCCGCCTGCGAGGCCAGCGCTTCGATAAAACGCTGGTCGGTGGCGGAAAATGCATGCACCGCGCCGCTGGCGGCATCGGTGGCATTAATCAATTGCAACACACCGATCAGCTCGCCTTCATGGTCTTGCATGGGCACGGTCAGCAAGGACTGGCAACGGTAATGGTGGGCGCTATCGAACTTGCGCATTTCAGAGAAATTGAACAGTCCGGTCTGATACACATCGGCGATGTTGACCGAGCTGCGCAAGTTGGCGGCATAAGCGGCCACCGCATGCAGATTGGGCTGGCCGTCCGGCTGAAATAAGGGAATCTCGGGTAGCGCCACCGCCTGGCCGCTGACCCCGCCCTGATACAGGTGCAGGCTGTCGTTCAGGGCGATATCAAAAGCCAGGCTGCGCCGGTCCGGGCTGAGACGGTACAGCGTGCCGCCGTCGGCGTGCGTCATCGCTTTTGCCGCGCGGAAGATCTGTTCCAGCAGCAGCGGGATATTATGCGTATTGCCGAGCGCGACGCTCAGTTCGGTCAGTTGTTCCAGTCGCTGGGCAATCTGGTCTTGAGTGAGCGCCGCCATCCTGGTGCTTTCCGGAAAAGGGAACACAGTAGGACTACAGGGGAAGCGCAGATAAAATCCAACGGCGTCATCCCCGCGCAACGACTTGAGCATGCATGCTCAAGCGCGCCCTGCAAGGGGGAATCCATGTAAATTAAGCACTTAAGTGGATCCCGCTTGCGCGGGGATGACGAAATCCGATTACACCCGCGTTTCCCGAGCGTGAAACGATGCTTAATTGTAGGCGTAGCGGGGCGGGAACGGTAGGGTGGAATACGCGCGCCGGTTCAGGCGGCGTCGGATGGCTTCAAGCCCTGCCAGCGCGGCGCCAGCTGCTGCGGCAGCGCGTACAGGTCGAGTACGCGGGCAACCGTATGATCGACCATTTCAGTGATCGATTGCGGCTGGTGATAAAACGCGGGGAGGGGAGGGAAGATGATGCCGCCCATCTCGGTGACGGCCGTCATATTGCGCAAGTGCGCCAGGTTGAACGGGGTTTCGCGCACCATCAGCACCAGGCGGCGACGTTCTTTCAGCACCACGTCGGCCGCGCGGCTGATCAGGTTGTCGGACAAGCCGTGCGCGACGGCGGCCAGGGTTTTCATCGAGCAGGGCGCGACGATCATGCCGTCGGACTGGAAAGAGCCGCTGGCGATGGTCGCGCCGACATCGCGCACATGGTGCACCACGTCGGCCAGCGCCTCGACGTCCTTGCGCTTCAGTTCCATTTCCTGATGCAGGTTCAGCACGCCGGCCTCGGAAATCAGCAGATGGCTTTCGACTTGCTGCAGCTCGCGCAGCGCTTGCAGCAGGCGCACGCCATACACCACGCCGGTGGCGCCGGTGATGGCGACGATCAGCCGCCGCTTTACGGTGGGGGCGGCTGCCGTCATCGCGTGCTTAGTCTTTCAGCGCGGCTTGCAATTCGCCGTTTTCGAACATCTCGTTCATGATGTCGGAACCGCCTATGAATTCGCCCTTGATATACAGCTGCGGGATGGTAGGCCAGTTCGAATAATCCTTGATGCCCTGGCGCACTTCGGCGTCGTCCAGCACATTCACGGTGACCAGGTTTTCCACGCCGCAGGCTTTCAGCACTTGCACGGCACGGCCGGAAAAGCCGCATTGCGGGAATTGCGCCGTGCCTTTCATGAACAACACGACAGGGTTAGTGGTAACGGTTTCCTTGATCCAGCTTTGTACGTCGCTCATGGCATTTCCTTTGATAATGAATACCGTCATTATAGAGGAAAGCCTGTTGCGGCGTCGCTGATGCCGGTCAAGCCGGACGCCGGCGGAAACGCAAATTCCGCGCCGGCGCCGGGCTTGTCAGCCGCGCAACTTGGCAAACGCGGCCGCCATCGCATTGCCGGCCGGGGCTGCCGGCTGGCTGCGCTGGTGTTGATTGAGTCGCTTGGCGTCGTTGCGGTCGCCTTTTTGTGCCGGCTGGCTGCCGGGCTGCGGCGCGGCGTCGGAAAGACGCATGGTCAGGGCGATGCGCTGGCGCTTGACGTCGACTTCCAGCACTTTCACTTTCACCACTTGCCCGGCCTTGACTACCGTGTGCGGGTCTTTCACGAACGTGTTCGACAAGGCCGAGATATGCACCAGACCATCCTGATGCACGCCGATATCGACAAAGGCGCCGAACGCCGCCACATTGGTGACCACGCCTTCCAAAATCATGTCGGGCCGCAAGTCTTTCAGCTCTTCCACGCCTTCCTTGAAGGTGGCGGTGGTGAATTCCGGACGCGGATCGCGTCCCGGTTTTTCCAACTCCTTGAGGATGTCGCTGATGGTCGGCACGCCGAATTTCTCGTCGGCGTATTTGGCCGGATTCAGCGCCTTCAGTACGCCGGTTGCGCCGATCACGCCTTTCACATCTTGCTTGATATCGGCCAGAATTTTTTCCACCAACGGATACGATTCCGGATGCACCGCCGAAGCATCGAGCGGATTGCTGCCGTTCATCACGCGCAGGAAGCCGGCCGCTTGCTCGAAGGTTTTGTCGCCGAGGCGCGGCACCGCGCGCAAGTCGGCGCGCGAGCTGAACATGCCCTTGGCGTCGCGGAAATTCACGATGCTTTGCGCCACGCTGGAAGACAGGCCTGAAACCCGCGCCAGCAAAGGCGCGGAGGCCGTGTTCACATCGACGCCGACCGCGTTCACGCAATCTTCGACCACGGCATCGAGCGAGCGCGCCAGTTGCGACTGGCTGACGTCGTGCTGGTACTGTCCGA
>JACPWS010000014.1 GCA_016196925.1 Burkholderiales bacterium
AAATCACCATGAATCTCTTGCGCCAAGAAACCTCAATGAAGCGCAGCATTCCAAAGAAACGACTCTACGCAGCGCTTCACGACAAATACCTCGCAGAGGTTCTTGGCTTATGCCCATTGGTCATTTGATGCGTTAGCCCTGCGGTTTACTCTGGTTTTAGGCATGCGCAAGAAAAGAAGCCTATAATTTGTCAAACGCTAATTTTGTGCGCCGCACCATTCCGCTGTAAGCCATCTTGCACCATGACGAATATCGCAAAAATCCTGCCTCTCGCCAACGTATCACTGAACCTGGAAGTTTCCAGCAAAAAAAGAGCATTCGAGCAGGCGGGCCTGTTATTCGAAAATAATTGCAGCATTGCCCGCTCCACCGTTTCCGATAATTTATTTGCACGCGAACGCCTAGGCTCTACCGGTCTCGGCCATGGCGTCGCCATTCCGCACGGCCGCATCAAGGGCTTGAAAGCGCCGATCGCCGCCGTAATCAGGCTGGCGGAGCCTATCCCTTTCGAATCGCCGGACGGCCAGCCGGTCAGCCTCTTGATTTTCTTGCTGATGCCGGACAATGTGACCCAGCAGCATCTGGAAATCCTATCCGAAATTGCAGAAATGCTGTCGAATGAAAGTTTCCGCAATGAACTCAACACCGAGACCAGCGAAGCCGCCATTTATCACAAAATCGTCGGCTGGCGCCCGCATCTGCCCTCCGCCAGCTAAGCGCTTGCCATCGTTTGCTACCGACTATCATCATGCCCCTACTGACTGAACTCACCGTACAAAAAATCTACGACGACAATCGCGACACGATGCAGTTGGGCTGGTTTGCCGGATTCGCCGGCGCCGATAAGCAAATCACCGGCGACGCCGCCTCTTCCGCCGACCAGGTCGGCCACCTGAACCTGATCCACCCCGGACGGATACAGGTGCTCGGGCATCAGGAACTCGCTTACTACCACCGCCTGTCGAATGCCTCGCGCGCCAACCTGATCCGCGAACTGGTGGCCGGCACCACGCCGGCGCTGATCATCGCCCAAGGGCTGGAATCGCCGCCGGAATTTCTGTCCACCTGCGACGACCACAACATCCCTTTATTTTCCACGCCGTATCCGTCGGCGCAAGTCATCGATTACCTGCGCGTCTACCTGTCGAAAAAACTCGCGCAGCGCATCACCATGCACGGCGTGTTCATGGATGTGCTGGGAGTGGGCGTGCTGATTACCGGCGAATCCGGTCTCGGCAAGAGCGAGCTCGGACTGGAATTGATTTCGCGCAGCCACGGCCTGGTGGCCGACGACGCGGTCGAATTTGCCCGCATTGCGCCGAACATGATAGAAGGCCGCTGCCCGGAATTGCTGCAAAACTTGCTGGAAGTGCGCGGCCTCGGCTTGCTCGACATCAAGACCATCTTCGGCGAAACCGCCGTGCGCCGCAAGATGCGCCTGAAGCTGATCGTGCATCTGGTTCGCCGCAGCACGCTGGAAGAAAATTACGAACGCTTGCCTATTGATTCGCAAACCGAAGAAGTGCTCGGCTTGCCGATCAAAAAGGTCGTGATCCCGGTGGCGGCCGGCCGCAACATCGCGGTCTTGCTGGAAGCCGCGGTGCGCAACACCATCCTGCAACTGCGCGGCATCAACACGCTCGAAGAGTTCATGGAAAGACAGCGGCGCGCGATGGAAAGCGGCGATTGAGCATGCATATCCTGCTGATCTCCGGCATCTCCGGCTCGGGCAAATCGGTGGCGCTGAATGTGGCCGAAGACGCCGGCCTGTATTGCGTCGACAATCTGCCGCCCAGCCTGTTGCCGGCCCTGGTGGCGACGCTGGCGCAAGAGCAGATAACGTCGGTGGCGATCGCGATCGATTCGCGCAGCGCGCATCAGTTGACCGGGCTGCCGGACACCATACAGGCTTTACGCGCTGCCGGACACGAAGTCAAAGTGCTGTTCCTGACCGCCAGCACGGAATCGCTGGTGGCGCGCTTTTCCGAGACGCGCCGCAGCCATCCCTTGTCGCACCGCCGGCAACAACAGCCGGGCAACGGCGACCGCCTCAGCCTGACCGAATGCATACAGGAAGAGCGCGAAATCCTGTCCGCCATACAGCTGGTGGCGCATGTCATCGACACCTCCGATCTCAGCGCCAACCAGTTGCGCACCTGGGTCAAGGATACGATAGAAATAAAGCACACGCCTTTGACGCTGACGTTCGAATCGTTTGCCTTCAAGATAGGCGTGCCGCTGGACGCCGACTTCGTGTTCGATGTGCGCATGCTGCCGAATCCGTACTACGACCTGGCCTTGCGCCCGCAGAGCGGACGCGACGCCGCCGTGATCGATTACCTGGAGCAGCAAGCGCTGGTGCAGGATTTATATCTGGATATACGCGCTTTCATCAGCAAGTGGCTGCCTTCATTCAAACACGATAACCGCAGCTATCTGACCGTCGCCATCGGCTGCACCGGCGGCCAGCACCGCTCGGTGTACATGGTGGAAAAGCTGGCGGCGCACTTCCAGTCGCAAGAGCAGGTGCTGATACGGCACAGGCGACTGAGTTGATCGACCCGACGAGGATCTTGCATTACCGACCCCGTCTTTCACTGTTGCCCCAGCTTTTCAACCGACCCCGGCTTTTCTTAATGCAAGACCCGACATCGTTCTCAGAAACGGTGTTGCAGCTCGATGCATTCCATGCGGCGCAATAGATGAGACTCATTGCGCCCTACGGGCCGGCGATCATCGTCATCATCATAAATATTGGCTTGCGCGTTGCCGCGAGCAGTGACATGGTACAGCGCACCGGCAAATTCAATGCGTAAAGGCCTTGCCATTACTATCTCCCACCTATTCAGGTAAAGCTGAATGTAGGATGGTTATCGGTTAATGTCAAATGTAAGGCCTGACCCCATGCTTTGATGTCAAATGTAAGGCCTGACCCCATGCTTTGGACCCCATGCTTTTGCTATTTCTCCTTTTCGAAGATCGGCCCACTCTTGTATGACCTCTGTATATCAGCAGCTTTTTCAATGCCGCACTTTTCACGTTCGGAATCGCTGATCACGCTGTCATCAAAATCCTTGAGAACGTATGTATTTGTGCCGGGGACGGGGGAGTATTGCGTACCATATTGTTGCGGTTTTCCCTGGCTCATCAACCATCTGTCCCAAGTCGCAGCGGTTAACCACATCAAATCTACATCGCCGGGTTTCATTGTAGCCGCTACCCAGGCAAATGCATTTGCCTTGCGATAATTTTCTGTCGTTCTGCCATGCTGGAATAGCATCGCCATTCTATAAAAATCGTAAGTTGTTTTGACTTTGCCTTCGGTCAGCAATTGCAAGGCGCGCTCTATGTGCTCTGCATCCCGATTGCCAATTTTTTTTAACGACGTGGTTGGATCCCAGTCTTTTCTATCATCCAGTCCTTGTGTGTATAGTTTAATGAGTTCTTCATTATCCGTTTTTTGGATTATCTCGCTCGCATGTGCAAAAAAGAAAAACGAAGCCAACATTCCTAACGCTAAAATGGTTCCAGGCTTTTTCCATTGAATCATCATTATTTCCTAAATTTAACAATCAAGAACGATCTAAGCATTTTCACTAATTGAGCAAATTCTTCAAATTTATACAGAAATGAGTTGCGGGTTAAATCGCAACTCATTTATTCGCAAGATATACAGTCTAATACAGCATACCTTGATGAATCTGATTCGGACTAGTAGACCCAGATATCAAGTCTTTTGTCACACGCCGCTTCATTTGTGGGGTTTGGTACCATTATGCCGCCTGCAACTTGCTCGATATCTTCTTGAGTCAATTCAGCTGCGAGCGTTCTATTCAGGATACGTTGAGTTTCTTTTTTTGTACTTTCGAAACGTTCATTTTTCATTTTTCATTCCTTGTAAAATTAAAAATTTAACCACTTTACTACTACACAAAAAAAACAACCAAGTTTTTTTCGTGCCCTTCAGATTTAACTGGTAACCAAAATTATTCCTAGGCTCTGTTGACATTTGCACAGTCGGATAGAATCCGGCATTTTTTGCGTAAATGAGTAAAAAGACAGAGCGAGACTATACGCGGGTAAGCGATGAAGAATGGTTGCGGATATCAGCGAAGTTAAAGGCGATCGACGATTTTAAGAGTAGGCGGGCAATGGCGATCACTGCCTGCGGAACGCGGGTATTGGAATAGCGTGTTCAAGCGTTTTAATCGCTGGTCGTTGCGTGGCGTTTGGAGTCGGCTTCATGAGCGGTAGTTGTCAACAAAGATGTCGCGTCAAGTCATGCTGCTTTTCTTAATTCTTCTGACTGATTCCGTTCCGGATTCAGCCAGACCTCGTCCTTCAATTCCCAATCTCGCGTAGCGCCG